>NZ_JAEDOU010000005.1:0-286353 GCF_017872515.1 Ruegeria sp. HKCCE3926
GCTTTGCCGACTGGTGGGCGGCAGTTGCTCTGAAAGAGCAATGAGAGCCCACACCGTCGAACCAAAGAAGGCCGCTCCACACCGGGGCGGCCTTTTTTTGTTTTGTGTGAAGACCTTGGCTATTTACAAATATTAACCAATTCTTCCAGCGCTTCTAACAGAGGTGAATTGTTATCTGTTGAATTGTAGTGTTCGGCGTGTGAGTTACCCAAATCACTCGTGCAATGCGTTTCATTGCATTCGATGGCTGTCTCCCGAATGAGCTGGCCAGCAGGCTGAAGAGCTTCATCGTTGTTGTAGGTTTCCATGAACGCAATCGAGTAGTTTTCTGCATTGTCACCCCCACCACTAAATACAACGTAATGGTCATCCGCTCTCAGGATGCGGAGGTCTACAATCGGAGTTTTCAAATAGGTTCCCTGATGCAAGATACCGTTTTGATCTGAAGCTTCCGTGCCGATCAAAAATATACATTTCTGTGGAAAGGAGATCTGCTGGGTTTTCTTTCGTCCGGCTGCCTGCGGCTGTGATGTCAAAGACATCTTGGCGATTTTGTGAGTCAGGCTCTCATAGTCGGCTTCGCCAGCTAAAACCGCGCGACAAGCTACGATGATTAGAATGGAGGCACCTAATAGGTGTTTCATGTTGTTTCCTTCGAATGACGCTAGTCGACGGTTGGTATAATCCATATGGAGAAATCCCAATACCGAAAGCAACTTTAACGCGCGATGATTCCGTTTGCAGAGCATGGATTCCCCCTTGCCAAACCCCGCCAACCCCACTTTACGCGCGTTCTCAACAAGAACGTCACGGCGGGGTGATCCCAGCTTTTGAGGCGTGACGTGGATTGGCGATGCGCGTCTGTCCTCCTCCCTACTGCGACGTCAAGGAAACGGGCAGAGCGTCTCATGTGGGCGCGGTCCGCACGGACTGAAGCCCTTACTTGACAAGGGCTGTGATCCATACCGGCGGCTGACGGTCTTGCCGTCAGCCGCTGGTGATTGCAAATCAGGACAGTGCTGATTCAGCCGCCGCCCGGACAGCGCGGATGTTGTTTCCGTAGACCTGTGGGGTTGAAACCGAACCGCCTTTGAATACAGCCGAACCGGCCACCAGCACATCCGCACCCGCCGCTGCCACCAGCGGGGCGGTATTCGGGTCGACGCCACCGTCAATCTCAATATGCACCGGACGATCACCGATCATCTGACGCAGTTTTTTGACCTTGCCAGTCATGTCGATGAATTTCTGGCCCCCAAAGCCGGGGTTCACGGTCATCACGCAAACCAGATCCGTGAGGTCCAGCAGATGCTCGACCGCTTCGGCAGGGGTGCCGGGGTTCAGGGCAACGCCGGCTTTCATTCCGGCGCCGCGAATGGCCTGCAAGGTGCGATGGGTATGTGGGCCAGCCTCGATATGTGCGGTCAGAATGTCCGCTCCGGCATCGGCATAGGCCTGGATGTAGGGATCGACCGGCGTGATCATCAGGTGAACGTCCATCACCGTTTTCACATGCGGGCGAAAGGCTTTCACGGCCGGAGGGCCAAAGGTCAGGTTTGGAACGAAATGGCCATCCATCACGTCAACATGAACCCAGTCGGCGCCCTGCGCTTCGATGGCCTGAATTTCCTGCCCAAAATTGGCGAAATCGGCGGACAGGATAGACGGCGCGATCTTGATGGTGCGGTCAAAGCTCATGGTGGCCTCGTATCAGCTGAAGAGTCGCGGATGCGTATACCCCTGAGCCGGTGGGATGGATAGCCCCCGCAAACGCTGTGCCGCCACAAAACTCTTACCGCGTAGCATCTGACGCAATGGGTTGAGGCCTCGGCCCGGAGGTCGGATGCGGCTGAGAATCCTAGTTCGCTGATGCCTCGTTCAGGGTCAGCGTTACACGCTCACCCGCGAAAACCGTGCGGCCGTACTCGACTGGCCGTCCATCCGGGTCGGCATTGACGCCGACCGAAAAGAGAACAGGAGCACCTTCTGACAATTGAAGTTGCAGCGCCTGCGTTGCGGTCGCCCCGCGCGCGGTCAGGCGAGTCGAGACGCGGACGTAATCCCTGATGCCGCAGGCTTGCAGCGCTTTGGTGACGGATTGGGTTTCGGTCAATGTCTGCAAGATATCCGGAAATCGTTCCGCGGGGAAAACGCTTTGAAACAGGGCTATGGGCTGCCCGTCCGCCAGGGATAATCCGTCATAGACGTGCACTGGATCACCCTTGTTAAGGCCCAGAGCTTCGGCTTCGGCTTCATCGGCGACGCGCGTGGTCAAAGCTAGGATTTTCTTACCCGGTATCTTGCCGCTGGCCGAGATGTTCTTGTGATAGCGCACCCTTTTGCCGATCGGATAATCCGTTGGCCGTGCCGCAACAAAAACGCCCGCACCGCGCCGAGCGTGCACCAGCCCCTGATCAGACATGTCAGCCAAAGCGCGCCGTACCGTGTGGCGGTTGACGCCATGGGCGGCGGCCAGCTGGGTTTCGGTCGGCAGGCGATCTCCGGTTTGATAGCGCCCCTCGGCGATGTCCGAGGTCAGGCGCAGGGCAATACTTTTCCAGATCGGCGTTTTGCTCATTCCACCAAACCTTCAAACGGTCGCAGATTGCGTTTTGACAACCTGTCGGTTAACATTTGTCTAGTTGTATAGTTCATGTAGACAACCTATCCAAGAGGCTTTGATGGCAAACCAGACGAAAATCGGGATCAAGGCACGGAAGGAATGGATGGGTCTGCTGGCGCGCGCGCCGGACACTGCCCTAGTGGCGCTGTGGGACGGCATTCAGGACTGCCCGAGTTTCGAATGGCTGCGCAGGCCCGAAGTGGGTGGTGTCATGGTGCGTGGCCGCATCGGAGGAACCGGCGCTTTGTTCAACCTGGGTGAAATGACCGTTACGCGCTGCTCGGTCGTGTTGCAGGATGGTACGGTCGGTCACGGATATGTTCAGGGCAGGTCGAAATCCAAGGCAGAAGCGGCGGCATTGATTGATGCGATGATGCAGACGGCCGCTGCTGGTGATTTGCAGGAACGGCTGCTTGATCCGCTGAGGCTGCAAATGCAGTCCATCAAGACAGCGCGCGCCGCAAAGGCAGCGGCCACCAAGGTCGAGTTTTTCACGCTGGCTCGGGGGGAAGACTGATGCCTGTTCAAATGCGGTACTCGGGGGGCTTTCAAGACGCACCTGTCGACGCGGCACATGCATTCCGCGCGGCCATGACCGCCATGGCACGCCCGGGTGAACTCCGCACCCTGACTGGCTGCGCACCACCTGCGCCCTTGTCCGTCGCGGCTGGCACGCTGCTCCTGACGCTTTGCGACGCCGAGACAAACGTTCATCTGGCGGGTGAAGCCGACACCGATGTGGTGCGCGAATGGCTGACCTTTCACACGGGTGCACCGATAGTGGCGGCGGAAGAGGCTGATTTCGCCCTTGGTACGTGGGATGCACTGGCGCCGCTCAACACCTATTGTATCGGGACGCCGGAATACCCGGACCGGTCCGCGACACTTGTTGTGGAATGCAAGCGGCTGGAGCAGAACGGAGCAGTTCTGAGCGGCCCCGGCATCCGGCACACGGCGCGGCTTTCTCTGCCGGATATTCCGGCTCTTCAGAACAATGCGCTGCTTTACCCTTTGGGGTGTGATTTTTTCTTCACCTGCGGTGAGGCGGTCGCGGCCCTGCCGCGTAGCACGCAAATCAGGTCCAGGGGGTAAGCCATGTATGTCGCTGTCAAAGGGGGCGAAAAAGCTATCGAAAACGCCCATGCGTGGCTTGCCGAAGAACGCCGCGGTGCGACAGATGTCGCGGAACTGAGCTTCGCGCAGATCCGTGAACAGTTGGGCCTTGCGATGAACCGGGTCATGGCTGAGGGGTCGTTATACGATCCCGACCTTGCTGCGCTGGCAATCAAACAGGCGCGCGGCGATCTGATCGAGGCGATTTTCCTCGTCCGCGCTTACCGCACGACCCTGCCTCGTTTCGGCTATTCCAACCCCGTCAAAACCGGCGACATGGCCTGTGATCGCCGGATCTCGGCCACGTTCAAAGATGCCCCCGGTGGTCAGGTTCTGGGGCCATCCTTCGACTACACCCACCGATTGCTGGACTTCAAGCTGGCGGCCGAGAGCGAAGTTCCAAAGGCGCCTGAAGGCCCTGTGCGGCTGGAATCAACGCCACATGTTACCGCATTCCTGAAGGATGAGGGTATCATTCAGGATGAACCGGCCCGCGATGACGTTCCGGGCGATCTGACCCGTGAACCGATGGAGTTCCCGTCCACCCGCCCGGTGCGCCTTCAGTCGCTGACCCGTGCGGACGAGGGATTTGTGCTGGGCATGGCTTATTCGACCCAGCGCGGTTACGCCCGCAACCACGCCTTTGTCGGAGAATTGCGTATCGGCAAGGTCGTGGTTGAGCTGGACATCCCCGAGCTGGGCTTTGCCATCGATATCGGCGAGGTCGAGCTGACCGAATGTGAGACGGTGAACCAGTTCACCGGTTCGAAAACGGAACCGCCACAGTTCACGCGGGGCTATGGGCTGGTCTTTGGCCAGTCTGAACGAAAGTCCATCGCGATGGCGCTGGTCGATCGGGCCTTGCGGTGGGAAGAGTTGGGTGAAGACAACGTGGGCGCGCCCGCGCAGGATGAAGAATTTGTTCTGAGCCATGCGGACAACATTCAGGCTACCGGCTTTCTCGAACATATCAAGCTGCCGCATTATGTCGATTTCCAGTCCGAGCTGGAACTGGTCCGCAAACTGCGCCGAAAGGCCCAAGAGCGCATGTCAGAGGAGGCCATGGAATGAAAGCCGTCGTTTTTGATATCGGAAACGTTCTGGTCAAGTGGGATCCGCATCTGGCATGGCTGGAGGAGATGGGTAGCCGTGAGGTGGTGGCAGAGTTCCTGACGCGCATCAATTTCCCCGAACGCAACCTGCGGGCCGATGGAGGAGAGATGTTCGCCGATCTGGCCGCTGAACTGGAAAATGCGGAAGATCGGCAGCGCCTCAGTGTTTACGTTGAACGTTATGCCAGAACCGTTCCGCAAAAGATCGAGGGAAGCTGGCGCCTGCTTTACCGCCTGAAAGAGAAAGGCACTCCGGTTCACGCGATCACCAATTGGTCAGCGGAAACCTGGCCTGTCGGCGTGGGGGCACATCCCGAATTGGGCGAAGTGTTTGGTGTCACCGTCGTGTCGGGGCAGGAGAAGCTTTTGAAGCCTCAGCCAGAGATTTTCCATCTGTTGTGCAAGCGGGCCGGGCTTTCACCCGAGAACTGCATTTTCATCGATGACGGGCTGCACAATGTCGAAGGCGCGCGTGCGGTGGGCATGGATGGGATCCACTTCACCGCGCCGCACGCGCTTGAACGCGCTCTTGCAGAAAGAGGCTGCTTATGAGCGCGTACAACTTCGCCTATCTGGACGAACAAACCAAGCGGATGATCCGGCGGGCGATCCTCAAAGGTCTGGCCATACCGGGGTATCAGGTGCCGTTCGCCAGCCGCGAGATGCCGATGCCCTATGGCTGGGGTACCGGGGGCGTACAGGTTTCAGCCGCGACGTTGACGCCCGAGGATACGTTCAAGGTGATCGATCAGGGCGCAGACGACACGACCAACGCCGTATCCATCCGCAAGTTCTTTGAAAACACCGCAGGCGTCGCCACCACGGAAAAGACGGAACAGGCCACAATCATTCAGACCCGCCACCGCATCCCCGAAGCAAAACTGCGCGAAGACCAGATCATCGTTTATCAGGTGCCGATTCCCGAACCTCTGCGCTTTTTGGAACCGCGCGAGACTGAGACGCGCAAGATGCACAGTCTTGAGGAATACGGGCTGATGCATGTGAAACTGTACGAGGATATCAGCCAGCACGGGGCGATTTCGACCGCTTATGCCTATCCGGTGAACGTGGCTGGACGCTATGTCATGGACCCGTCCCCGATTCCGAAATTCGACAATCCAAAGCTTGAGATGGACGCGATCCAGCTGTTTGGAGCCGGGCGCGAGCAGCGTATTTATGCGGTGCCTCCGCATACCAAAGTCGTGAGCCTCGATTTCGAGGATTATCCGTTCGAGGCCACCAAGGCCGATCATCCCTGCGATCTGTGCGGGGCCGAAGACAGCTATCTGGACGAGGTTATCATGGATGACGCGGGCAACCGGATGTTTGTCTGTTCTGACACGGATTACTGCCGGTCACGGCGTGAGGCGGGGCATGCAGGCCAATTGGCCGGAAAGAACGCGCAATGACCCCTCTGTTGCAAGTCAAAGGCATTGAAAAAAGCTATGGCCGCCGGATCGGATGCGCGGATGTGAATTTTGATCTCTTCCCCGGAGAAGTAATGGGAATCGTTGGTGAAAGTGGGTCGGGCAAGTCGACCTTGCTCAACTGTATGGCCGGCCTTCTGAAGCCGGATGCCGGGCAGGTGATCTTTGATACCCGTGCAGACGGCCCGGTCGATACGGTCACAATGTCCGAGCCAGAGCGCCGGATGCTGAGCCGCACCGATTGGGCCTTTGTCCATCAACATGCGCGCGACGGGTTGCGGATGTCTGTCAGCGCCGGAGGCAACATTGGCGAGCGGCTGATGGCCGTCGGCGGACGCCACTATGGCAGCATTCGGGGCAAGGCCATTGACTGGTTGGGCCGGGTCGAGATTGACGAGAGCCGCGTCGATGACCGCCCAAGCGCGTTTTCGGGCGGGATGCAGCAGCGTTTGCAGATCGCGCGCAATCTGGTGACAGGTCCTCGGCTGGTGTTCATGGACGAACCGACCGGTGGTCTGGATGTGTCGGTACAGGCGCGTTTACTGGATTTGTTGCGCGGACTTGTGCGTGAGATGAGGTTGAGTGCGATCATCGTCACCCATGATCTTGCCGTGGTGCGTCTGCTGGCGGATCGGTTGATGGTGATGAAAAGCGGTCGCGTGGTCGAGGCCGGGCTGACGGATCAGGTACTGGACGACCCGCAACATGCCTATACGCAGTTGCTGGTGTCCAGCGTTTTGCAGGTTTGAGGCTTTGGGGAAAGATAAAGCGATGATTGAACTTGTCGATGTCAGCAAAAGCTTCACCCTGCACAATCAGGGCGGCGCCGCGATCCCGGTGGTGAAAGGCGCGTCTCTGAAAGTGGAACCGGGTGAGTGCGTCGCCCTGACCGGGCCGTCGGGTGCAGGCAAATCCACGCTGATGCGGGTGATCTACGGCAACTATCTGGCGGCCACTGGTCAGGTGCTGGTCGCAGGGTTGGACGTGGCCCGGGCTGAACCGCGGCAGATCCTGTTGCTGCGTCGTGACACGTTGGGCTATGTCAGCCAGTTCCTGCGGGTCGTGCCTCGGGTGCCGACGCTGGACGTTGTGGCAGAGCCGCTGCTGGCAGCGGGCTGTGACAGGCAAGTGGCAATGGACAGGGCAGCCGGATTGCTGAAACGGCTGAATATTCCCGAACGTCTGTGGACCCTCAGCCCGACGACTTTCTCGGGCGGCGAAAAGCAGAGAGTGAACATTGCGCGGGGCTTTGCGCATGAATATCCGGCAATGCTGTTGGATGAACCGACCGCAAGCCTGGATGCGCAGAACCGGGAAACGGTTTTGTCCCTGATCGAAGAGGCCAAGAACAAGGGCGTGACGATTGTCGGGATTTTTCACGATCTCGACGCACGCGAACGGGTCTGTGACCGCGAGGTCGATGTTTCCGACTTCACGCCGGGGATGGCTGCATGACGCTTGCTCCGGTCATAGCGGTCGTGGGTCCTTCGGGGGTCGGAAAGGACAGCGTAATGAACGCGTTGGTGGCCCGGGCGCCGGGTGTTCAGCGGCAGCGGCGGGTGATTACCCGTCCCGAAGGCGAAGACGGCGAAGATTTCGACCGGGTCTCGGTCGATACATTTCAGCGAATGGAACGGGATGGTGCGTTTGCGCTGAGTTGGCATGCGCATGGGCTGTGTTACGGCGTGCCGAAGACGATCACGCGGCAGCGGCAGGTGGCCGTGGCCGTTCTGGTCAACCTGTCACGAACGGTGTTGATTGAGGCGCAGGAGGTGTTTGGTGATCTGATCGTGATTTCCCTGACGGCCAAGCCCGAGGTTCTGTCCGAACGCTTGTCCTTAAGAGGGCGGGAAAGCAAGGCGGAACAGACGCGGCGTCTGGACCGGGCCCAAACGTCTTTGCCCAACGGTTTGAATCAGGTCCTGGAATTCGACAACTCCGGTGCGATGGAAGATACGGTTGCCGAAATCCTGTCGCACCTTCAACCGGAAAGCCCGTAGCGATGGATAAGGTAGAAGCGCCCGTCCTCAGCCTCGCCCGTAAGGGCCAGATCCGTGATCTGGAAGGGCTGCGGCAGCAGTGGGACCAGATCGGTTTGCAGCGCGTTCCGAGTTGCTTTCAGGGTTGGTTTGTCCAGCTTGCCGCTCAGCGTGATGTGAAAGCGGAACGCGTCCAGTACGTAAGGATAGCCCCACTGAACCAGGTTGGCGTCTTGCTCTGGGGTCAACCCGGCGGCGCGACGGCGGGCCAGTTCGGCCTTGGAGGTAGGCGCACGAAAGCTGTCCAGTTCCCGAACACAGGCCGCGGCAAGCGCATTCAGTGCCCGCGTCTCACCCAACGGACGCAGGGCCAGAAAGCGCCCAAACCGGGCGATCTCGAGGCCATCCAGCGACACAGGTGGTTGGCGGGAGGCGAGCGAGCTGCACGCCTCTTGCAGGGCTTCGAGTGTTTTGCTGTCGCGCAGTCTGAACGGTGGCTTCAGCGTCGCGTGCAGCCCGTACTTGCGCGGTACTTCCGTGACAGCGGCAACGTCGATGCCTTCGACAATCGGATGGGCAACAGGCTTTCCCGCCTCCATGTCCCAACCCAGCCAACTGGTTGCAAATTTCGCCCATTCCTTTCCCGCAGGCGGCGCAAAATAGATCGCGTATCGCGTGAATGTCATGTCGGCCTCCTCTTGCGTGGCCTTCCTCGGTCTCAACATGCGTGAAGTTCAGATGACAGAAGAGTTGATCCTTGCCAATGCCACGCTTGTTTTGCCGAATGAAACCGTAACCGGCAGTGTCCGGATTGTGGGTGAGGCCATCGCTGAAATCGACACCGGAAACGGGGTCCCCGCGGGCGCGATAGATTGCGAAGGCGACTATGTCAGCCCCGGCCTTGTCGAGTTGCACACGGACAACCTTGAACGTCACATACAACCGCGCCCACAGGTGAACTGGCCCCATGCCGCCGCAATTCTTGCGCATGATGCGGAATTGGCCGGCGCCGGGATCACGACAGTGTTCGATGCCATGCGGGTTGGATCGATCCCGTCGGGCGCCCGGCGGTATGGGAAATACGCCCGCGGCCTGTCGCAGGAGTTGTGGGATCTGCACGAACAGGATGCGCTCAAGATCAGCCACTTTCTGCACTTGCGGGCCGAGGTGTGTTCGGAAACTCTGGTTGAAGAGCTGAGCGAATTTGGACCGGAAGACAGGGTTGGCATTGTGTCCATAATGGATCACACACCCGGTCAGCGTCAGTTTCGCGATATGGGCAAGCTGGAGACCTTTCTGAAGGGCAAATATGCCATGGATGATGACACGTTCTTTCAGCACGTGGCGCAATTGAAAGGGCTTCGAGATCGCAATGGCGTACTGCACGAGGTCGAAGCTGTCAAAGCTGCCCGCCGTTTCGGAGCAGTATTGGCCAGCCATGACGACACGACTGAAGATCAGGTGAAAGTGTCCGTAGGTCACGGCATCCGTCTGGCCGAGTTCCCCACAACCGTCGAAGCGGCACGCGCCTGCCACAAGAACGACATTCGGGTCATGATGGGCGCGCCGAACATAATCCGCGGGGGGTCGCATTCAGGCAATGTTGCTGCCTACGAGCTGGCTCAGCTTGGGTATCTGGACATCCTGTCTTCGGATTATGTGCCGTCGGCCTTGTTGCTGTCGGCGGTTAGGCTGGGCGAGATTTGGGGCGACCTGGCGCGGGGGATGAAGACGGTTACGCTGGCACCGGCTCGGGCCGCAGGGTTGGAGGAGCGGGGCGAGTTGCGCGTCGACGCCCGCGCCGATGTCATCCGCTTCCGGATGCGCGCGGGTGTACCCGTCCCGAGTTCGGTTTGGGCGCGCGGTCGACGCGTGGCGTGATCAGGCCGTGTAGAACAGGTAACGGTCCGGGGCGATTGTCTTGGGCCCCTGGATCTGGGCAAAGCCGACCAGGGGCTGACCTGAAATCAACAACCCGCCGGGCTGCATGACTTTTGCGATCAGCGGGCTGAGACGCTCTGCTTCGGCGACGTCCTCGTGCTTGATGCCGCGTCCGAAATCGTAATGCGCCAGCGCGATTCTATGCCCGTCGGCCGCCAGTCTGAGCAGCATCGGTTCGGCCTCACCTTGCAGGAAATCCTCGGCCGGGGGGGTGCTGTCCGGATGGCATTGCAGGATCCGGTCCATCACCCAGATCCGGCGCTCTGGCAGGATTTCACGCAGGTGGTCATAGGTGCGGCCATTGCCCAGGCCCATATCCAGCACATCCCCCGGCTGGCCGCTGATCCGCTCGGCCGCCCAGTTCAATCCGTCGCGTTGGGCCGTCAGTCGGCGCAGCATGGAATCCAATCGGCTCATGGTGATGTCCTCATTCGTTCTCTGGCGCGACCCAGGCTGTGGCGGGCCCGCTCAGCAGTTTGCTCAGAAGGGCCTCGGTAAAGGTCCAGATGTCCTGATCATGGACCAGATGATGGGTCAATATGCCAAAGGGCTCGGTGTTGTCTGAACGGCCTTCGCGTCGGTCTCGCAGAAGACCAGCAGTCTGCGCGACCAGGGCGTCGGCTGAGATCAAGCCACGCGACCCGCGCCAGTCGATCGGATCAAGGTGGGTATTGATCTGCTCAAGACCCGGTGCGGCCAGGCATGATTTGCGGGGCGTTGCGGTGGACAGGATGCGGTATCCCAGCTTTGGCAACTGTTTGGCCATTTCGGGTGCAATGCGATTCCAGGGGGGCACGAACATTTGTCGCATATTGTCACCAAACAGGGACCGAAGACGCACCATCCCGGCCTCCGCATCCGTCACCATCATGTCCAGCGGACGGTCGAGCCGAAACTCGGCCTTCTTCTCGCCGCGGGGCGCATGGTTTGTATGCGCCCACCCGTGTACGACCGGAACAAGAGACGCGCGCGCGGCGACGTATTCCGCCAGCGCGGGCGTCGCGTCGCGTGGAATGACGGCCAGATGCACGGGCAGGCCCAGTTTGTCGGCCAGCTCGGAAAGGCGGTCCAATTGCGGTGTTGGCGCAATGGCATCATCATCGCGCCACCACACAGGCAAGGGCAAGCTTTCGGCGCGCCAATGATTCAACTCGACGTCAAGTGGGCGCCAGTCGGGGTTCATGTGCGTTGCTCCAGCAGGCGCTTGGCGATGTGGACGGATTGGATGGCCCCGTCAAAACCGAAATCCTGTTGTACACGGGGGCCGTCGGCCACGACACGCTCCACCGCCCGAGCCAATGTCGCCCCGCTCAACGCTCGGCTTTCCAGAACTTCGATTGCGGGCAGATCGGACAGGCTCTGCCCGCGCAGCCCTTGTTCCACCTCTTTGCCGTCGTCGAAAGGTACAAACACGGCGGGGGTGCCACTTTGAAGGATATCCATGGCAGTGTTGTAGCCGCACATGCTTACCGATGCCGCTGCCAGGGGCAGCATCTGGCGGAAATCCGGCCGCACAGGTTCCAGAACAACCGAAGCACCTTCGACCATCCGGGACAATTCCGCGATCCGTGCCTTTGCATCCGTTCCACCGACCAGCAGGCGCCAGCGCCTGTTGGGCATCTTTCGGGCGGCCTCGATGGCCGCGCGAAAGATCGGTTGCCCGACGGATCCGCCGCCAGCGCTGACCAGGATTTCATCCTGGCCCGCTGCGTCGGGGTGAGGTTGGGGCAATGCAGGCGCCACAAAGCCGGTGTAGTGAAGTCGCTTGGCCAATCGGTCCGACACCGGCCAGCTGACCGACAGGGGTGTAACGCTTTCGGTGGAATGCACCAGAATGCCGTCATAATGCCGAGACACGATTTCATCCGCGCGCTCGGCCTTGGCGCGTTTGGAGGGCGGAGCCAGAATGTCGCGGATGGATCCGAGAATGACGGGACGCTTAGGCAACGCGCTTGCCGCATTCAAGGCCGCATCGAACTCGGCCGACAGTGATCGGCGACCAAAGGGGTAAAGCTCGGTGATCAGGATCTGCGGCTGGAAGCTGTTCACCGCCTGCACCAGGGCGGCCTCGCGCGTGGCGTGATAGGCCGCGTCAGCCTCGTCGCCGCTTTCGGTCAGCAAACGGGTGAAGTTGGTTCCGTCTGACCTGAGCGGCGGCAAGCCGAACAGGGTCATGCCCGTGCTGTCCAATTGCGGCGCGGGCATGCCACCCGTCACGACCATGACGTCGTGGCCATCATCCCGAAAGGCCCGCCCCAATGTCAGCGCCCGGCTGAGATGCCCGGTGCCCAACAGGTGCGTGACGATGATCATCACCTTCATTGCGGGGCCTCGTATTTGATCAGGCGAACGGGGTCGGCGTCGGCGGTCATGGTCTTGATGTCGACGATATACAGCCGATTGCGTTTGATCTTAAAGGGGGCAGGTCCTTCGAAATTCCAACCCCATGCCCAAGCCAGAATGACCCGCATGATACCGATATGACAGACTGCGACCGTATCCTGCCGCAGCGCGGACAGCCAGGGGCGAAGCCTGTCCCGAACCTCGGCCGGGCTTTCTCCGTTTGGTGGGCGGAAATCCCAGCCCCAATGCTCGATATGACGATATCCGCTGGATGCGTCCGCGATCAGGTCGACCCCGCGCTGACCTTCCCAATCGCCCCAGTTCATCTCGGTCAACGCGTCCGAGGTGTTCGGGTCGCGACCGGTCACGATTTGCGCCGTCTCACTGGCGCGGTGCAGGGGGCTGGACCAGATGTCAGCCTTGGCCCAGTCCTGCGGCAATCCATAGCCCGCCAATTCGGCTCGGGCGTCATCGTCCAGCGGTATGTCGCTGCGCCCCTGGATTCGTCCCGCGCGGTTCCAATGGGTGTGCCCGTGGCGGAGCAGTGCAAGCCGGGTCATGATACGTCCTTCAGCAGGGGTCGGAGGGTTGCCCACAAGCGCTCGGTCGCCTGTGGCATCAGGTGGCGCTCTGCCACGTAGTTGCGTGCCGCAGCGCCCAGAGTGTGGCGCAGCGTGGAATCCGACAAAAGGGCCTGCATGCCATCCGCAAATCCCCTGGCGCCGCTTTCGACGGATGGATAGGCCGCCGGGGATAGAACATCGCGTACACCGGGCCGATCCTGAGCGACCACAGGCAATCCCGCAACCTGCGCCTCGAGGTAAATCATGCCGTAAGCCTCATTCACTCCGGGCCATGCGAGCAGAGATGATTGTTGATAGACGCGTTGCAGTTCTTCCCGGTCAAGCTGACCCAAAAAACGCACCCGCTGTCCGAACGGCGCCATCAGCGCCTCAACCTGCCTGCGCGCCGGTCCGTCTCCTGCGATGTTCAGGTGCCAGTCCCCGGTCAAATGCGCCAGGGCCTCGGACAATATCTGATAGGACGCCAGCTTGTCCCCATGCCGCATCATGCCGACGGTCAGCATGGGTACGCCACCTTTGGCGGCCGGAGGCAGTTCCGAGATGGGAAGGAACGGAGGCAATTCGACCAAAGCCTGATCGCCAAAGCGATCCCGCTGCAAAGTGATCAGGTCGTTGGCCGTATGATAAAAGATCACATCCGCTGCATCGCAGGCCTGATGCGCCGCCTTGGCGAACTCAGCCCACGGTCCGTTTAACCGACTGGATGCGCGGGTGCTTTCCAGTTGCACATAGGGAATGCCGCGCGCCTTGCAAACCCGAGGGCCCAGCAGGTCAGGTGCCTTGTAATAGTTGTGGTAGGTCACCCACAAATCGGTATCTGAAGGCATGTCAGAGACAAGTCGCTTCGCTTCATCTTCTGCCGCGCGCCTCAGGGCTTGTTGCAGGTCTTCGTCGCCGCTTTTGTCATAAATGCGCAAGTCGGTCGCCAGATCGACCGTATCACCCTCGGCGGTCAGCGCCTGCATCAGGTTCCGGGCCATTTCACGGTCGCCCGAAGGTTTCGGGCTGTCAGGAGATTTCATCGGGGCATAAAACGCGACCCGCGCCATTAGGCGTTTTCCATGCACATGGAGTTGAGTCGTTCCGACAGCCGTGCGATGCCGGGAGCCATCCGGAACTCAGCGATCAGGCGGTCATAGGCCGCATGCGCCATCTGTGACGCTTGCTGCGGATTGGCTGACAAACGTTCGACGGCTTCCGCAAGTGCAGATGGGGCGTCATCGGACAAAACCCCATGTGTTCCGGTTTCGATAAACTCGGGGATCGCCGAGACCGGTGTCGACAGGATTGGCAACAACTGAGACGCGGCCTCCATCAGCACATTCGGCAACCCGTCGCGGTCTCCGTCCTTCGCGATACGGCTGGGCAGAACGAACAGGTCGGCATCACGCATTGCTGCGATGACCTCGGGCTGGTCGCAAGCCCCTTTCCAGGTGATCCGGTTCGCAATACCGGCTGCGTTCGCCTGTGCCCTCAAAACGTCATCCAATGCGCCGCCGCCGATATGGGTCCAGTGCCAGTTCAGGTCTTCGGGCAGCAATGCGAAAGCCGCGATCAGACGATCGAAGCCTTTTTTCTCGACCAGCCGCCCGACAGAAATCATGTGAAAAGGATCATTCACAGCACGCAGCTGTCGCGTTGGGGGCTTGGGAAAGCGAGACAGGTCCAAACCGTGATAGATCAGGTCCACGCGCTTGGGGTCATCGGCCAGGCTGCGCAGATGTTCCGCTCCGATGGCTGTGCAGGTGGCGCCAAACGTGGCCCCGTAGGAGGCGGCTTGCAGCTTTTCACGTTTTTCCCAATCCGGCGACGTCCAGATATCCTTGGCATGAGCCGAAAAACTCCACGGCAATGCGCGCATGATGGCGGCGTAACGGGCAACGGATGACGGCGTGTGCATGAAATGAGCGTACAACCCTTGCGTCCGGGCAGGCAATTCTGCGGCCAGAACGCAGGCTTGCCCAAACCGTCGGATGCGATTGGGCGTCGGGTCGCGCTTCAAGTCCTGACGCCAGGTCCGATAGGCCCTGTCGTAACCGGGAAGCGTTTGGGCAAGGGCCCGTGCCGCCCAGACCCGTTTGGGTTCATCATGAAGATACTCGGGCAGGTATCGGACCTGTCCTGTGAACCGGTCATGCAAGGGATGGCGTTTCGTATCGGTCGGGTGCCGCAAAGACCAGATGTCAAAGCGATGCCCGGCCTCCTGCAAGGCGACAAGTTCCTGCGCAATGAACGTTTCGGACAGTCGTGGCCAACCTTTGACCACAACCGCCAATCGAGGAGAATCTGAGGTCATCCGGTGGCTCGTTCCTGTTCCCAGGTCAGCAGGCTCTCGATGCGGTCGGTGACATAATCCAGCCCGTCCAGCAATCCGCTTTGTATCGCCTGCGACGGTAGGGACTGGTGCGGTAATTCCCGAATGGCGCGGATCATCGCGTCCGGCGTCAGGCCATCCCGGTTTTCATCCAGCATTCGGACAAGGCCCAGCCCTTCTGCGCGCGAGGCCCGTATCCACTGTTCCAGACGGGGCGTGGTGCGCGGAACGATGACAGCGCGTTTGTCAAAGGAAAGAACCTCGCAGAACGTGTTGTAGCCGCCCATGCAGACGACGCCTTCGGCCCCTGCAAACAGCGTTTCGATCTGGGATTCGAACCCAACGGCAGTGACGCGGCCGTTCAACGCGGCAACGCGGGTTTCGAAATCTTCGCGCAACTCACCGGACAGGAAGGGGCCATAGACCAAAACCGCGCGCGGCGACAGATCCGGGTCTTTTTCATATGCGGACAGGACGAGGTTGACCATCGCCTTGCCGTCGCCGCCACCGCCGGGCGTGATCAGGATGTAGGGTTGTTGCGGAGGCTCGCCGACCGGACCAAGATCGCGGCGCAGATATCCCGTCCAGTGGATGCGGGACTGCGCCGAAGCGCTCAGCGGCAACCCCTGCGTCGGGTCATAAATCGACTGCAAGCCGTAAACCCAGATTTCGTGATAAAACCGTTCGGTGGCTTCAACGGCCTCCTTGCGCGCCCACTCGGCGGCCAGGACTTCGGGTTCATCCAGAACATCGCGCAACCCAAGCACCATTTTGGTTCCGCAGTTCTTTTGCAGATGGTTCAGTGTCGGTAGCAGCTCACCCCGAAACCCCGTCGGTTCCTTGTCTACGATCAACACGTCAGGGTCGAACTGCTGAACGGCGGTTTGAATAAGACCTGACCGCAACTCGGTCACTTCTTCGATGCCCATCCCGATCGTGCGTGCAGCATAAGACCCGTCTGCGCGTTTGGTGACACCGGGCAGGCGCACGTGGTCAACGCGACGGGGAAAGGTAAACCGTCCGGCCACGGGTGATCCCGTCAGGATCAGCGCGGATGCGCTTTGGTCCGCCTGCGTGATCGCGGCCGCCAAAGCCCGAGACCGGCGAAGATGGCCCAGCCCGAACGTATCGTGACTGTAAAACAGGATACGCGGTGCGCGGCCCGGTTTGGAATTGGTTTTGCCTAGGCTCATAGTGTTGCCTGTCTTCTTGATCCCGGTTCGAAATCCGCGCGTTTGCAAGCGTTACTGTATATATCCCCGTCGCGCTTGCCAAAGGAGGAATTGCTCTTCAGCAAATGTTCCAAGCATTGCGATTTGGCAACAGCATATTGACGGTTTCGCGTCATGTCGCACCAAAGCTTGAGAGGGATCGCAAAAGAACCGATGAACTGGCAAAGGGGCAGGGCCTTCAACTGCCGTTCATATTCAATTTTCGCCAGATTGAAAACATCCGGAATTACGCAGTGCGCCAAGAACACGCCCGAACACGATATTGAGCAGGGTGCACCCGAGTGTTTGAACTGCCTAAAACCCTTCTGTAATCTGATCGCTATCGGAAAAACTGGATGCAAAACCCCATGAAACATACCTTTCTGGCCGCAACACTTCTGGCTTTGTGGGCTTTTGTACTGGCGCTTCCGGTAAGCGTTTCAGCGCAAACATCCTTGATTCCGGGATACAACGCGGACAGTTCGTCTGCGTCCTCGCCGGAAAGTGACCTGGCTGCCGCAATTCGCGCCGCCAGCGAAGCCGGGGCCAGTGTGATCGTCATCGACAGCGCCGGGCAGGTTGTGACAACGGCAGGCGGCACGGATGCGGGTACGAATGATGCGGCGGGCGATTCGAACAATCCCATGGGTGAGGGATCGCAGCTGATGAAGGCGCAGGAGCGGTTCTCGAAATTCCGTGAGTCCATGCAGTCACGGCTTGAGGCGCTGCCGTATTCGGTGTTCGAAGTGAAGTATATCCTGCGCCAGACCAGTCCGGACGGTCGCATTCAGACCTATGTGGAAGTTCTGGGCTGGAACATCCTGTTCCTGTTGTTGGGCCGCTGGCTGTCTATCGAGATATACGGGAAACGCATCGCGCGTCGCTGGGTCGTGGCGCGGATCAAGGATGAACCGCAGGGTTACCGAGAAAAGATGCCCTTCCTTCTGTTCCGGTTCCTGATGGGGATCGGAGCGACGATATTTGCCATGCTCATGGCCCTGATCGTCGGATACCTGTTTTTTGGCGAGGCGGACGATATCTCGATCCAGTTTACGGTCACGGCGATCTTCACGGCGTTCTTCCTGTCGCGCACGGTGTCCGATCTGTGGCGGATGGTTTTGTCACCTTACCTGAGTCAATACCGGCTGCCGCCGTTCTCGGACCGGGACGCCAAGCGGCTGTATCTGTGGGCTTCGGCCCTCGCGACCTATGACATCACGGTTGTCCTGTTTTCGACCTGGGTTGCGGATTTCGGGCTGAACTACAACGTCTACGCCATGGTCTATGGTTGCCTGACAATGGTGGGCGCTTTCGGCAATATTCTGATGATCCTGTTCAATGCCCGGGCCATTTCAAATGCCATCCGGGGCGGAAGAGCGCCGGATCAGGTCTCGTGGTTGTTGCGGTTCGTCTCCTTCGGCTGGGCACCTGCACTGATCGTCTATGTCGTGTTCAGCTGGTTCCGTCTGGCGGTTGATCTTGCACTGGAGAACCCAACGCCGCTGCCGCTGATCGCAAGCAGCTATATGATCTTCATGTCTGTCGTCGTTGCCTATGGTGCGATGAACTACGTGCTGGAGCGGTATTTTGACCGTTCGCGCAAGATCAACGAGATAAACGAAGAAACCGCCGCTGCCGAAGCGGATGCCGAGCCCGTGGAAGCGCCCGAGGCAGAACAGCGCAAACAGTATCTTCTGACCTATGAGGATCTGGCGCGTCGGGTGGCTGGAATTCTGGCCTTTGTGATCGGTGTCTATGCCCTTGTGGTGATTTGGTATCCCGATGCGGAATGGAGCGAGGACCTGCCGGTTGCACGCGTGCTGGATGTAATGGTCATCATCTTCATCGGCTACATCCTGTTTCATTTCTTTCGCATCTGGATCGACAGCAAGATAGCGGAAGAAGTCGATGATGGCACCGAGGCCGAACTGGGCGATGAGGGCGGGGAAGGCGGACAAAGCCGGCTGGCGACGCTGCTGCCATTGTTCCGCGGCGCAATTCTGGCCGTTGTGGTCGTGACCATCATGCTGATCGTTCTCATGGAACTTGGTATCAATGTCAGCCCGCTGTTTGCGGGTGCCGGTGTGGTTGGTCTGGCTGTCGGTTTCGGATCTCAAACACTGGTGCGAGACATCTTTTCCGGGGCGTTTTTCCTGATGGATGATGCCTTTCGGAAGGGTGAGTACATCGATATCGGAGACGTCAAGGGAACGGTCGAGAAGATCTCGGTCCGGTCCTTCCAGCTGCGTCACCATCTTGGCGCGTTGAACACGATTCCTTTTGGCGAAATCAAGGTTCTGACGAACTATTCCCGTGACTGGGTGATCATGAAACTGCCGCTGCGCGTGACCTATGACACTGACGTGGAAAAGGTGCGAAAGCTGATCAAGAAGCTGGGGCAGGAGTTGCTGAGCGATCCTGTGATCGGCGAAAACTTCATACAGCCGCTGAAGTCCCAGGGCGTGATCGAAATGCAGGATTCAGCGATGATCATCCGGGTCAAGTTCATGACCAAACCGGGCGATCAGTGGCTGGTGCGCAAGAAGGTCTATCAGGAAATTCGCGAATTGTTCGCGCGGGAAGGCATCAAATTCGCGCATCGCGAAGTCACCGTGAGGTTGGCAGACGGCAAAGACGCCGATGACCTGACGCCGAAACAGCGTGAGGCGGTAACAGGCGCGGTGCAGGCAGCGATCGATGAGGATTACCTGGACGATATCGGCCCTGGGGGCGATGATCGATAGGGGCGCGGCTGCGTACCGGATGGTCAGTAGGCGTCGAGCGGCCAGACAGGTTCTGAACTGCCCAGTTTCGACGCAGGCAAATCCCAGCGCATCGTCGCTTCGCCGACCCTCAGCGCAGGGTTGAGGCGATGGCCCGGCCCCCAGCCGGACGCCTCTGTCGCCGTGCCGTAATCCGGTGTTGCCGGGCTGATGGGTGAAGCTTCTGCGTCGTCTTTGCCGAGCACGGCCAGAAGTTCGGCGGTGCGCGCCAGAGAGAGATGCGCGTGCATGATGGAATTGCCTGACGCGGCCTCGGCCAGTGCGGACAGGACGGCAGCCGCCATCAGATAGCCGGTCGCGTGGTCCAGAGCCTGAACAGGCAACGGGGTCGGCTTGTCCGCGTTCGCCCACTCCATCCCGGCATGGGCGATACCCGCGCTCATCTGGACAAGGCTGTCAAACCCGCGCCGGGTCGACCATGGACCTTGCCAGCCATAGGCATCCAGCGTGACTTCGATCCGGTTCGGAGCCAGCTCGTCACGTTTGGCCCGGGTCAGACCCAGTGCCTCCAGCGCGCCGGGTCGATACCCGTGTACGAACACATCCGCCTGAGCCAGCAACCCATGCAATCGTTCAAGGCCGGTTTCGGATTTCAAATCAAGATAGGCGCAGCGCTTTCCCAGAGATATGTCGGGGATCACCCCCGGTTCATCCCAGCCAGGTGGGTCGATGCGCAAGACCTCGGCTCCGAACCCTGCAAGCGTTCGCGTAGAAACCGGGCCGGCCAGAACGCGCGTCAGATCCAGCACCCGCAACCCGGCCAAAGGCCGATCAGCGGTGGCCCGAGGTCTGTCGCGCAGGTTGACATAGCGCGGTCCCTGCCAACCGATCAAAGGGTCGCGCGACACGGCGCGGCCTTGTGGGTGATCAAGCCATTCCGTCCGGCTGCGCATGGCAGCGGCCACCCCACCTTCGGCAACAACCGCCGTTTCCAGATCCGATACTGACCAAGATCTGACGGCTTTTGCCACGGCTTCACGCTCTGGCCGGGTGCCAAGGACTTTCAACGCGGCAGAGCGATGGCGGGGCAGGTTTGTGTGCAGCCTGATCCAGCCATCAGCGGCTTTGTAGTCGCCCGCGACCGCATCCCACAAACTGGGCATGTCCCAACCATCCGGCTTGAAGGAATAGCCGAACCACAGAGATGCCAGCCGATGATCGATCGAGACTTCGGGTGCCTTCGTGGACAGGTTGAGCGCCTGGATCAGCTGGGCCATTTCCCGCCCCACGGCTGCGAAACTGGCGGTGGCCAGTTCGGAAACGGCAAAGGCGCTTGGCAGCATACCGGCACCGACCCTGTGATAGCTGCCGGCAGCGGGAAGAGTGGCCAGCAGACTCATTGCTGATAGGGGTCGAGACTGTCGCGCAGCCCGTCACCAAGGAAGTTGAACGCCAAGACCACGACAATGATCGGCAGCATCGGGATTGCCGTCCAGGGATAGATCTCGATCGACGCGAGGTTCTGCGCGTCATTCAGCATCACGCCCCAACTGACCGCAGGTGCGCGCAGGCCGAGGCCAAGAAAGCTGAGCGCTGTTTCCCCAAGGATCATGGCCGGGATCGACAAAGTGGCCGACGCGATCAGGTGCGACATGAAGTTGGGCAGCAGGTGCTTGCGGATCACACGGCCCGAACTTGCCCCCATCATCTCTGCGGCCCGGACATATTCCTCTTCCCGCAAAGACAGGAATTTTGCGCGAACCGAGCGCGCCAGGCCCGGCCAGTCGAGGATGCCCAGAATGATCGAAATGATGAAGAACACCGCGACCGGGCTCCAGTTCGAAGGCACGGCGGCGGAAAGGGCCAGCCACAGAGGCAGTTCCGGCAACGAACGCAGGATTTCGATGACACGGTTGATGGTCCAGTCGATACGTCCGCCGAAATAGCCGGCCATCGAACCGAACAGGATGCCAAGAAAGAAGGACACCGAGATGCCGATCAGCCCCACCGTCAAAGACAGCTGTGCGCCATAGAGAATACGGCTGAAGATGTCTCGGCCCAGCCGGTCGGATCCCCACAGGAACAGCGTTGTCCCCTCTGGCGGGCAGAACAGGTGTGTGTCCGACGGTACGAAACCGGCCAGCTTGTATTCAGAGCCTTCGCAGAAGAACCGGATTGGGCGCGGGTCTTCGGTGTCGGGGACGAACTTCCATTGGAAGGTTTCAAGGTCCGCCTCGGCGACGATCGGATAGACATGTGGGCCGATGAACTCGCCCTCGTGAAACCAGTTTACCGATTGTGGCGGCGCGTACAGGTGCTCTCCGTTTCGGTCATTTGGCCCGTAAGGCGCAATAAACCCGGCAAAGGGCAGCATTAGATAACAAAACAGCAGGAAAATGCCCGAGATTAGGCCCAGCTTGTGGGTTTTGAACTTGCGCCAGACCAGAACCCAGTTGGGGGCATCCAGATCGGCGCGTTCCAGCTGCTGAATCGAGGCCTGCGGATCAAACGGCGCGTCATCGACATAGCGGTTGTCAGGACGATCAGTCATGCCTCGCGCCCCTCATACCGAATGCGCGGATCCAGCATCACCAGCAGGATATCCGAAATCATCGTGCCGATCAGCGTCAGCAGGGCGACGAACATCAGGATGAACGCCGACAAGAACTGATCCTGCGTCTTCAAAGCAGTCAGCAGTGTGGGGCCGATGGTTTGTAGGCCCAGAACGACCGATACCAGAACCGAGCCGGACACCATCGACGGCAGCAGGTTGCCGATATCGGCGACAAAGGGGTTGAAGGCCACCCGCAGGGGATACTTGGTCAGCATTCGTGACGGGGCCATGCCCTTCGCGATGGCGGTTTCCACATAGGGTTTGCCGAGTTCGTCCAGCATGTTCGCGCGCAGACGCTGCATCATCGCCGATGCCCCTGAAGTACCGATGACGAAGGTCGGTACGATCAGGTGGATGAGGATGGACTTCAGTTTCTCCCAACTCATCGGCTGGCCTTCGAAACTCGGATCCATCAAGCCCCCGATCGGCAGGTTGAAATACTGGTGGCCATAATAGAACAGGATCAGCGCCAGCAAAAAGTTCGGCGTTGCTAGCCCCAGATATCCGACGAAGGCCGAGGTATAGTCGATCCATGTCCGGGACCGCGCGGCGGCGATAACGCCCAGTGGCAATGCGACGGCATACACAAACAGGATTGCAGCCAGATTGACCACAACCGTCAACCAAAGCGTGTCACCGACGATTTCGGAAACGGGACGGTCGAATTCAAAGGACCACCCGTAATTGCCCTGAATCAACCCGGAAAACCCGTGCGGTCCGGGCCAGAATCCCATCCAGATCAGGTATTGTTCCCACATCGGACGGTCCAGAGCGTATTCAGCGCGCAGAAACTCTGCCTTTGCGACACCTGCGGACTGGCCCGAGGCCTGAAGTTCAGCGATCTGGTTGCTCAGATAGTCGCCGGGCGGAAGGTTGATGATTACAAAAACCAGAACCGAGACCACCAACAAAGTCAGCAGCATCGTGAAAAAGCGATACACCACGTAGCGCAGCATGATCATTTAGCTGCTCCTGCTCAGTCGGCGAAAAAGAATTCGTCCGGGCGGTGAATGCCGAAATGTGCACCGGGTTCCCAAGCCCACATAGCCTGTTCCGGAACATTGCGCAGGCGGTTTGACACCACAATGGGCTGGGGGGCGCCGTTCAGGATGCCAATCGCATAGACCTGATCGGCATGGATTTTCAACATCTCGGTCCAGACAGCTGCGCGTTCTTCATCGGTCGCGGCGATTTGCCATTCATGCGCCAATTCCATCAGGCGCTGCGCCTCTGGCATGTCGGGGGCCTCACCCGCTTCGCCACCGGTCTGATAGTGCTGCCCCCATTTTGGCCAGGCCAGAAACACCTGATCTGTCGGGGCCAGATAAGCCGGAGATGTATGCGCCTGTGGAATACCGTCATCCCAACCGAACCAGACGGACGCCATGGAATTGCCCGCGAAAACGCGGTTGCGCAGGATGTCCCTGTCCAGCGGGCGCATGACCAGTTTGACGCCGATTTCACGCCAGGTATCGGTTACGATCTGAAGCGCGTTTTCGACTTCCTGCCGCTCACCTGCGGTTTCGATAACCAGCTCCATCGGACGGCCGTCAGGCAAAAGGCGAATGCCGTTCTTGTCGCGCTGATCCAGACCAGCCTCATCCAAAAGTGCATTGGCCTGATCAATATCGTATTGTGCCCAGGCCGCAGCGTTTTCTTCACTGTAGAAGGGCGAGGCGGGAAGAACCGAGTTCGCGGCAGGGTGTGCGAGTTTGAAGTAAAGCGCCTGGTTGATGGTCTGCCGGTCGATGGCCAGCGACAAGGCGCGCCGAACACGAGCGTCCCTCAATACATTGCGCCAGACTTCATCAGAGAAGTTCAGGTTCGGGTAGATCGCGACCTGCGAGGCCACGCCGGTTTTCCACAACAGCGTTTTGTATCCGCCCTGTGCTTCGCCTTTCTTGAGGATCGACGCGTCTCGGAAGGCAAGGCCACGGCCTTGCAGGTCGCTTTCACCGGCGTTGGTCTTGGCGGCAACAAGACCGGGGGCGACGATCTCCATCTCGACCACGTCAATATAGGGAAGCTGCACCCCCTTGCTGTCGATGCGGTGATAATAGGGATTGCGCACAAAGCTGTGACGGATTTTCTTGCCCGAGCTGGCGTTCAGCCATGGCTGCAACGTGGGAAGTTCGTGGTTGTCGAACTTGTAAAGATTATCCAGCTTGTTGTGCAGCGCTGCCCAACTTTTGACCCGGGCATCTTCAACCTGAAAGGCAAGCTCTTCCGCATCTGCGTATTTCTCGTGATATTGTTTCAGAAAGGCGGCCGGCCGGTAAATAAAAGGCGGTCGTGCTTGTGCCAGAGATTGCAGAAAGTTCGGGTTGGGATCATCCCATTCGAAGATCACCGTGGTCTCATCAGGAAACGTGACCGTGGGCAATTTGCCTTCGACGATCAGAAAATCGGGTGGGCCTGACGGGCTGAGCAACTCGTTGTTGGCGACGTCTTCCCACCAATAGCGGAAGTCTTCCGAGGTAAAGGGTGAGCCGTCCGACCACTTGTGTCCTTCGCGCAGTTTCAGGGTGAATTTGCGATTGCCCTCGTTTTCATACGAGGCCAGCAGGTCGGGTACCAATTCGTAATCTTGGTTGAACCCGACCAACCTTGCATAGCCGTAGACAACCATCTGCCGGATATCTTTGGATCGTGTGACCATGGTGCGCAGAGTGCCACCCGGTTTCCCGAATTCTCTTCCTTTTGCGGCCAGATCCACAATCAGAGGGTCCTTGGGCAAACGCTCCTGCACTGGCGGAAGATTGCCGCTTTCAACCTCGGCGCTCCAGAATGCGCTTTCCTGAGGTGTCGGGATTGTCTCTGCCGCGGCGGGCAGGGTCCCTGAAAACGCCAGCATTGCGGCCAGCAGCAGAGGGCGAATGGTATTAAACATGGCAACGTACCTTATGGCCCGGTTCCAATTCCACCAATGAGGGTATCACGGTGTCCGAGAAACGAAAGGCTTCATCCCAACTGTCCGGCGCGCCGGCACCCAGAGAAACCAATTGAAGGTCAATCGGGCGATTGATGTCGGGTTCGGGTTGAGCGGCAATCAGCGCCTTGGTGTATGGATGGCGCGGATTGTAGAAAAGAGTTTCGGGCGGTGCCTGTTCGACGATCAGACCCCGCCTCATGACGGCAACTTCGTCAGCGATCCGTGCAACAACGGCCAGATCATGTGAGATGAACAGGTAGGACAGGTTCAGGCTGTCTTGCAGGTTTTCCAGCAAAGTCAGGATTTGTTCCTGAACAGACACATCCAATGCCGAGGTCGGTTCGTCGCACACGATCAACTGCGGGTCCAGCATCATGGCCCGCGCCACTGAAAGGCGTTGTCGCTGCCCTCCGGAAAACGCGTGCGGATAGCGTTTGAGCATATCACCCGTCAGGCCGACGCGCTGCAACATCTCGGCGGCTTTGTCACGCTGTTCGGCTGTTGTGCCGATGCGATGGATTTCCAGTGGCTCGGTCATGGCGTCCTGGATGCGCATCCGCGGGCTGAGCGAACTGTAAGGGTCCTGAAACACCATCTGCGCCTTGCGCTGAAACGCTGTGCGCTGGGCTCGGGTCATTTTGTGCACCGTGATCGGGTCGGCGTCGGGGGCGGTACGAAACAGGACTTCACCACCGGGGTCGGGCAATTCAGCCCCCAAGGCGATGCGGGCCGCCGTTGTCTTTCCAGATCCGCTTTCACCGACAATTGCCAAAGTCTTGCCGCGCGCCAGGTTCAGGTCGACTCCTCGGCAGGCATAGATTGCTTTGTCGGATTGCCATCCTTTGCTGGACCGCATGGTATAGGTCTTGGACACATCCTTCATCTGCAGGATCAGATCCGTGTCGGGCATCGGTATACCCACCGCATCCTGATCCGGTATTTCCGGCGCGGCATCAAAAAGCTGCTTGGTATACGGGTGTGCGGGCGCGGTCAGGATCGGGGCGGCGGGGCCGGCCTCCATGATACGTCCCTTGTGCATGACGACGACCTGCTCGGCCATGTTGGCGACGACACCCAGGTCATGAGTCACCAGAATAAGCGCCATGCCGGTTTCACGCTGCAATTCCTTGATCAGGCCCAGAACCTGCGCCTGCGTGGTCACATCCAGTGCGGTGGTCGGTTCGTCCGCGATCAGCAATTCGGGTTTGGACACCATTGCCATGGCGATCATGGCACGTTGGCGCATACCGCCGGACAACTCGAATGGGTAGGAGTCATAGGCACGCTGTGGATCAGGGAAACCGACGCGTTCGAATTGCGTCAGGACCTTTTTGCGCGCCGCGGACTCGGACAGCCCACGATGCAGCCACAAAACCTCGCTGACCTGATTGCCGATCTTGTGCAGCGGGGACAGCGATCTCATGGGCTCCTGAAAGATCATTGAAACCCGATTGCCGCGGATGTCGCGCAGCTCACGTTCGGAAACCGTGGTGAGCTCGCACATGCCCTTGGAATCGTTCAGGGTAATCGTGCCGCTTCGAATTTGTGCCGTGCGGGGCAGGATACGTAAGGCTGCGCGGCATGTGATTGTTTTTCCCGATCCCGATTCTCCGACAAGGGCAAGCGTCTGTCCGGCTTCGACATCGAAGTTCACATCCGTGACCACGGAATTGCCCGTACCAAAGCCGATGCTGAGGTCTCTTACGGACAACAACGCGCTCATGCGGGTTTTCCACCCGTTTGACCGTTCGATGACATCGGTTACTTCAACTCCCCGTGATTTTTTGTTCAGTGTCGCGCGGTTCCGCCCGACTAGTCAAACCCGTTCTTGGGCCGAAATGTCGCGAAATCGTGAAACTATGGGCTTCGTCGCTACACAAAGTCTTGAGATTTTGCCATCAAGGACGGCATCGGGCGCATTTATGCTCTCGAATGGTATCAAGGAGATATTTTCCGGTGTCCGAGAATCAAAGCCGTCTGGATCTGTTCATCGATCGCATGGTGTCTCAGCGCGCTTGTCTGGATCACGCAATCCGGCACACTGCGGGCATGACAGGTCCGGTGTTCGAATTGGGTTTGGGCAACGGGCGTACGTATCACCATCTTGTGCAGCACATGGATGGTCGCCCGGTCTATGTGTTCGAACGCGCGGTGGCCTCGCACCCCGACTCGACCCCGCCCGAAGATCGCGTGATTCTGGGTGATGTGCGGGATACCCTACCTGCATCGGTTGAACGGTTCGGTGCGTCAGCCAGCCTGATCCACGCGGATCTTGGCGGGCACAATCGCGAAAAGAATGACAAATTCGCGCGGTTTGTATCTCCGCTCATCGAGCCTTTGCTTGCTCCGGGCGGGCTGATGGTCTCGAGTGATCGGATGTATTTCGAAGGGCTGACCGAGATGCCGTTGCCCGAAGGCGCCGTCGAAGGGCGCTGTTTCATATATCGCCGCTGACCGAAAAGGAGTAACGGCATGATTTTCTACGATTGCTCCACTGCTCCAAACCCTCGTCGTGCGCGGATGTTCATTGCCGAAAAAGGATTGGATATCGAAACGCGTGAGGTCTCGATTGCGAAAGGTGAACAGTTGAGCGAAGCCTTTCGCGCTGTGAACCCACGGGCCACGATCCCGGTTCTGGTAACGGATGACGGAACCGTTCTGACAGAAAATCTGGGCATTGCGGCTTTTCTGGAGGCACAGTTTCCGGAACCGCCTTTGATGGGCCGAACCCCCAAGGAAAAAGGTTTGGTTCTGATGTGGAACGCGATCGTCGAACATCAGGGCGGGGCACCGATTGCCGAGGCATTGCGCAATGGACATCCCGCCTTCAAGGATCGCGCCATTCCGGGCCCTTCCAATCATGCGCAGATTCCCGAACTTGCACAGCGCGGGCGCGAGCGTGTGGCGTCCTTCTTTGAAATGCTGGAAACACGTCTGACGGAAAGCCCGTTTGTGGCCGGTGACGTGTTTTCCCTGGCGGATATCTCGGCTTTCGTTTTTGTCGATTTCGCCCGCGTCATCAAGATGCGTATCCCGGAAGACAACGCGGCCACCCTTGCGTGGTTTCAAGCCATCCAATCTCGTCCAAGCGCAAGTCTGTAAACCTGCTGAACCGTGCCGGGTTGCGTTGTGATCAGCACTGTACAGAAATGTCTAGACAGATGTGAACAGTGCCACTAGCGTCTCCTCAGATTCTGTTCAGGGGAGGTCGGGATGAAATCCCAATATCGCGTCGTGGTCATCGGAGGAGGCGTTGTCGGGGCCTCGGTTCTGTATCACCTGGCCAAGTTTGGCTGGTCGGATGTCGTCATGTTGGAACGGCGGCGGCTGGCGTCTGGGTCGTCCTGGCACGCAGCGGGAGGCATTCATGCTTTGAATGCCGATCCGAACATGGCGTCTTTGCAGGCCTATACCATTGATCTGCTCAGCGAGATCGAGAAGGAATCAGGCCAGAATATCGGCCTGCACATGACCGGTGGTCTGACGCTGGCGGGAACCCCCGAGCGGTGGGAGTGGTTGCAGGCCAATTACCGCATCTTCCAGTCCATAGGCATTGACGATTGTGAATTGCTGAGCCCGGAAGAGGCGCAGAAACGCTGCCCGATCATGTCCACCGACGGCATTCTGGGCGCGATGTGGGCCGACCGCGAAGGCTATATCGACACCACAGGCACCGTGCAGGCCTATGCCACCGCCGCGAAAAAGCGCGGTGCCGAATACTACGAGGAAACCAAGGTCGAGGAACTGATCCAGACGGCGGATGGCTGGCAGGTGGTGACCGACAGGGGCACGATCACCTGCGAACATGTGGTCAACGCCGCCGGCCTGTGGGCCAAGCAGGTGGGACGCATGGCAGGGGTCGAACTGCCGGTTTCTCCGCTGAAACACCATTACCTGATCACCGACACGGTGCCCGAGGTCGCCGCGGCCGATTTCGAGATGCCGATGACCGTGGATCTCGAGGGCTTCACCTATATGCGGCAGGATCAGAAGGGTGTTCTGGTCGGAATCTACGAGGTCGATCACGAACACTGGGCCATGGACGGCGCGCCGTGGAATTATGGCGAAGAGCTGTTCCAGGAGCAGCTGGACCGTATCGAAAACGAACTGACGCTGGGGTTCGAACGCTATCCGGCGATCCAGAACGTGGGCATCAAGACATGGGTGAACGGTGCGTTCACCTTCTCGCCCGACGGCAACCCTCTGGTCGGTCCGGTGCCGGGCAAGCGGGGCTATTGGACCGCCTGCGCGGTGATGGCCGGGTTCCTGCAAGGCGGCGGCGTCGGCAAGACGCTGGCCGAATGGATGATCCATGGCGAACCCGAGGCCGACGCGTGGCCGATGGATGTGGCGCGCTATGGCGATTTTGCACAGAACAAGCGCTACATCCGCGAGACGACGGGCCAGTTCTATTCCCGCCGCTTCGTGATGACCTATCCGAACGAGCAACTGCCCGCCGGACGGCCGCTGAAAATGGCACCGGCGCATGATGCGATGACCGAGGCAGGGTGCAAATGGGGCGTCAGCTGGGATCTCGAAGTACCGCTTTATTTCGCGCCGAAAGGGTTCGAGGAAACCCCGACGCTCAAGCGTTCGAACGCGCATGACATCGTGGCCGAGGAATGCAAAGTGATCCGCGAAGGTGCGGGCCTGCTGGATATTTCGGGCTTTTCGCGGTTCGAGGTTTCCGGTCCGAACGCAGAAGCTTGGCTGGACAATGTCATGGCCTCCAAGCTCCCCGGCCCGGGTCGTGCGAAACTGGCCCCGATGTTGGGTGAGGATGGACGCCTGAAGGGTGATCTGACGGTGCTGAATTGGGGCGACGGGACCTGGTGGATCATGGGCAGCTATTACCTGCGGGCCTGGCATATGCGCTGGTTCGACGATCACATGATGGATGGCGTCAATATCCGTGATTTGGGCGAGGAATATTGCGGCTTTGCCGTGGTCGGGCCGAAGTCACAGGCGGTTGTGGAAAAACTGGCGGAACAGGATATCTCGGGCTTGAAGTTCATGGGGTGCGGCGATTTCGATATCGGCCTCGTGCGCGCCCGCGTCGCCCGCATGTCGGTGACCGGAGAAAAGGGCTACGAGATCAACTGCCGCTATGGCGACCATATCAAGCTGCGCCGTCTCCTGCTGGAAGCGGGGGCCGAGGAAGGCATCCGCGAATGCGGTTTCAACGCGATGCTGTCCACGCGGCTTGAGAAAAGCTTTGGCATCTGGTCGGCGGAGTTCACGCAGGCCTACACACCGGGCATGACCGGAATGGACCGCTGGATCGACTGGGACAAGGACTTTGTTGGAAAGGCGGGCGCGCTTGCCGAACGTGACGGCAACGGCCCCGCGCAAATTCAGGCGACACTGGAAATTGATGCTCTGGACGCAGATGCCAGCGGATACGAACCGGTCTGGGCCAATGGCGAACGCGTTGGGTTCGTAACCTCGGGCGGCTACGGGCACTATACCGGTAAGTCACTGGCGATGGCCCTGATCGATCGGGACAAGGCGGAACCGGGCACGGAACTGTCCGTTCACGTGGTGGGGGTTGAACGTCCGGCGCGTGTGATCGCGCCGTCACCTTATGACCCCAAAGGCAAAGCGATGCGAGGCTGATCATGACTGCTGCAGAGCGCGGGCGCCGACGGCGGGGGCGGGGGGCTGAAGCCGCCCCGCAGCCCGGTCGCGATGTGAACTATCGCCAGCTCAGGAACCCTTTCCCACAGATGGAAGTGTTCCCGGCCGATCAAATCGCGGATATGCATGACACCGCCTTGCGGACACTGGAAGAGTTGGGGGTAAAGACCCTGCTGCCCGAGGCGCGGAAACTGTTCAAACAGGGCGGCGCGCGGGTGGATGAAGACACTGAGATGGTGTTTATCGGGCGCGAGATGGTTGAAGCCGCAGTCGCGTCAGCGCCCAAATCCATCGCCTGCCGCGCCGGCTCGCGGCGTCGCGATTTTACTCTCGAACTGGGCTCGCTGGTGTTTCAACCCGGAGCCGGTGCGCCGAACGCAACCGACCTTGAGCGTGGTCGGCGCCCGGCGACAGGTCAGGATTATCTGGAGTTTTTGAAGCTCACGCATCATTTCGACGTGTTCCAGATGATTTCGCCACAGGTCGAGCCGCAAGATTTGCCGACCCATCTGCGTCATTACTTCACGACTCGGGCCCAGATGGAACTGACAGACAAGTTTCCGTTCTTCTTTTCGCGCGGAACCCCGCAGGTGATGGACTGCTTTGAGATGCTGACCACGGCCCGCGGTCTTTCGGATGATGCGTTCCGGGGCCATGCGCATTGCTATACGATCATCAACACCAACAGCCCGCGCACCTTGGACATCCCGATGGCGCAAGGTCTGATCGACTTTGCCCGCCACGGCCAGATGTCGATCATCACGCCGTTTACCCTGATGGGCGCGATGGCGCCGATTACTGTGGCCGGGGCGATCACCTTGTCTCATGCCGAGGCCCTTGCCGCGCTGACTTTGACCCAACTTGCCAATCCTGGAGCGCCGGTCTGCTATGGCACGTTCACCAGTAACGTGGACATGAAGTCCGGCGCGCCCGCTTTTGGGACGCCGTCGCACTTTCAGGCATCACTGGCTGCGGGCCAACTGGCGCGGCATCTTGGTTTGCCCTGGCGGTCGGCTGCCGGATCGGCGTCAAACACCAACGATGTACAAGCCGCGAACGAAAACCAGTTTGGGCTTTGGGGATGCCTTATGGCCGGGGCAACGGTGATCATCCACTCCGCAGGCTGGTTGGAAGGCGGGTTGACGGTTTCCTTCGAAAAGCTGGTCTGCGACGCGGAAGTGCTGAATATGGTCGCCGAACTGTGCGCAGGTGCGCAGGCGGGGCCGTCCGAGATCGGGTTTGAAACTGCATTGAGTGAGGTTGAACCCAGTGGCCACTTCTTCGCATCAAGCCAGACGATGGAGCGCTATAATACTGAATTCTATCAACCGCATGTCCATGACTACGCCAATTTCGGCACGTGGGCCGAGCGTGGTTCGGTGGACGCGAACCATCGGGCAACGGATGTTTGGAAAGGCATTCTGAACGACTTCCGGGCGCCCGCTGTCGACAATGATCGGACAGGTGATTTACATGACTTCATTGCCCGTCGTACCGCCGAGGGCGGTGCCCCACCGGAGAGTTGAATGAGCCCGAAACCGATCCTTCATCGCGATGACCCCGAGGCCGAACCATTGATCGGCAACATCAAGGTCACGCGTGACGACTGGCTGAACGTGGCGATGGATGTGCTGATTTCGGACGGGGTGGACCAGATCAAGGTCCTGAACCTTGCCGAACGGATGGCAGTATCGCGGTCGTCGTTCTATTGGTACTTCAAATCCCGGCAAGAGTTGCTGGATGCATTGCTGGCGCGCTGGCAGGCCACCAACACCGCCGCCTTGGTCGCGCAGGCCGAAGCACCGGCCGAGACGATAACAGCGGCCGTCTGCAACGTTCATCGGTGCGTAGTGAACACCGATCTGTTCGATACTGCGTTGGATTTTGCCGTACGTGACTGGGCGCGAAAATCGGGCAAGGTGCGGCGTATGCTGGATCAGTCGGACGCCCGCAGGCTGAAAGCGCTGCACGCCATGTTCGCCCGCTACGGCTATTCCGAGATCGAAGCCGAAACCCGGGCGCGCGTGCTGTATTACATGCAGATCGGTTATGATCTGGCGCAATTGAACGAACCTATCGAGATGCGGCTGTCGATGGTGCCGCATTACCTTTACGCCTTCACAGGTGTCGAGCCGAAACCCGAGGAAGTTGAAGAATTCAGCGCGTATTCCCTGCGCTTTTGGAAAGGAAACCAGACATGAGCCAACCAGACGCAATCATCATCGGAACCGGCGTGATCGGCGCGGCCATTGCGTTCGAGATGTCCAAGGCGGGACGGAAAACCCTGTCGTTGGACCGGAATTCTCAGGTCGGGCACGGTTCTACCGCGGGGTCCTGCGCGATTATCCGGATGCATTATTCCACATTCGATGGAACCGCGTTTGCCTGGGAAGGCTACCACTACTGGCGCGACTGGGCCGAGTACCTTGGCTTGCCGAAAGACGCCAACCTTGCTCAGTTCCGCGAAACCGGCTGTCTGGTCATGAAAACCGAGGCGAACGGGATGCTGGAAAAACACATGCGCAATTCGTCCGAGCTGAATTGCCCGTTCGAAGAATGGTCAGATGAAAAAGTGCTGGAACGCTTGCCGGTCTATTCGCTGGACAGCTTTGCCCCCGCGCGCCGTATGGACGATCCTGAATTCGGCCAACCCAACGGGCGTAAAATGACGGGCGGGGTGTACTGGCCTCAGGCGGGTTATGTCACCGACCCGGCCCTGTCGGCTCAGAACCTGATGGATGCCGCGAAACAGCATGGGGCCGAGCTGCGCACCGGCGCTGAAGTCACGGAAATCCTGACCGAGGGCGGGCGCGTTTCCGGCGTCAAGCTGGCCTCGGGCGAGGAAATCCACGCCAAGGTTGTGGTCAATGTGGCAGGACCTGGTTCGTCCATCATCAACAAGATGGCCGGCGTTCTGGACGATATGACCATCAAAACCCGACCCTTGCGGCAAGAGGTCGTGCACGTTCCAGCCCCTGAAGGGTTCGATTTTGAACACGACGGAACCATCGTTTCGGACAGTGACATTGCCTGCTATTGCCGCCCGGAACACGGCAATCACATCCTTGTCGGATCTGAGGATCCGGAATGTGATCCGCATCAGTGGTGCGAGGACGATGTGAACTACAATCGTGAATTCACCGATCAATGGACCACGCAGGCCATGCGGTATGCGCAGCGTGTGCCCAGCCTTGGTATTCCATCGAAAACGCGGGGCGTGGTTGACCTTTATGATGCGTCTACCGACTGGATTCCGATCTATGACAAATCCAGCCTGCCGGGGTTCTACATGGCCTGTGGTTCAAGCGGAAACCAATACAAGAATGCGCCCATTGCGGGCAAGATGATGGCGGCACTGATCGATTACTGTGAAGGTGGCGCCGATCACGACGCGAAACCGTTGCAGTTCGAATTGCCATACATCAAGCGGACAATCGACGTGGGCTTCTACTCGCGCAAACGACCGATCAATGAGGAAAGCAGTTTCTCGGTTCTGGGCTAGTCGCGTTTCGCAAACGGTCTATGTCGTGTGTGGCTGTCAACAAGCCCGGCCCTGACATGACCGACCGAAAGACAACCGTATTGATCCTTGGCAGCGCCCCATCGGCGCTGGAGGCGCGGGCATGGTCGCGCGCGCCTTTCACGCATATCGTCGCCATCAACAACGCATGGCGCATCCGAGAAGACTGGGATTACCTGATCCACCCCGAAGACTTCCCGGCAGAGCGCCTCCCTGGAAAAGTTCTTGGCACTCAACACATAGTCACTGCCGACGAATACGTCCCAAGACAGAATGACTATGGCGGGTTCGTTTATGCCGGCGGAACGATGGCTTTCACGGCAGGCTATTGGGCCTTGTCAGTCTTGAAGCCGGATGTTCTGGCTTTTTCCGGTTGCGACATGATGTATTCAGGATCGGGGCGAACACATTTTTATGGAAATGGCACTGCGGACCCTTTGCGAAAGGACGTGACACTGCGTTCGCTTGAAGCGAAGGCCGCCCGACTGGGGCTTTTTGCAGCCGCTCAGGGGTGCAGAACCGTACGGTTATCCGGCGCGCCAAGCCGGCTGGTGTTTCCATCCGTCAACCTATCTGACCTGACAGCCGCACCGCTTCCCGATATTGCAGCCATGCACAGTGTGCAGCGAATGGAAGATGATCTTGGCTATTATGTAGCCTCGGGTCGGTATTGGGAAGTTGAGCACCGGTTCGACCCTGCTGCGATTGACGCATTGGATCGGATGTGGCTTAGGGCCTATCGGCTTGCCGTATCGGAGAACGCGGCCTGACACCGTTCAGGCGGCGGCGAAGGTAACCCAGGCCCAAACCATCGCAACATAAGTCAGGTTGTGCATCAACTGATCCAAACCTGCGGCGCGCCAAAAAGCGGGTTGCGTTGGCTCAAGTCGCTTTTTGTCTGAATAGCTGGCCTTGATGAAATCGATATTGAAATGGATGAACCATTCCAGCGCCCCGACAATCAGAATAAAAACCAGCGGCGCGCCGAACACCAAAAAAACGACGATAGAACCCACAACATGCACAGCGGCATGTTGCGCGCGTCCCAAGTGAAAATACTCACCCCGACCGGAAAGCATCTTCGGTGTCTGGAGGTAGTAGTCAGCGAACATATGCTTGATCAGCAAAAGACAAAGCATAAGAAACACTGCGCCAATACTGGCAGTCAAAAGAACCCTCCCGATATCGTTCTGACGCCAACATTAGGCAATAAAACGGGCACGCGTAAATGAACTAGTTCACATTCGGTCAAGAAATTTTCCAAAAGGGAAAAATTTGCTTATCCTGTCTGGATGATATTTGATTCATGCTGTTGAAATTGCATGCATTGCGTTTAATCCACGTCGAAGGTCAGCAGCAGGGGCAGGTTCCATAGAACGCACAATTTTCCGCTTTATCTGGAAATACTCCAAGCGCGAACAGCTGGTCCTGCTGGCCGTGACGGCGACGCTGTTTCCTTTGCTGTATCTCACACTTGAGTTGCCAAAACGAATAATCAATGACGCGATCGGGTCGTCCACCTCTGAGGTGACGATCTGGGGCTATTCCATGTCGCAGACCAATTTTCTGGTTGCTCTGTGCTTTGCCTTTCTGGCGGCCGTGCTGTGCCATGGCCTGATGAAAATGCGCATCAATACCATGAAGGGCGTGCTGAGTGAACGGATGCTGCGGCGCTTTCGCTATCAGTTGATCAGCCGGGCGCTGCGCTTTCCTCAACCCTATTTCGAGCGTGTCAGCCAGGGTGAAATGGTGTCAATGATCACCGCCGAAAGCGAGCCGATGGGCGGCCTGATGGGCGACGCGATCAGCCAGCCGGTTCTTCAGGCTGGCCAAATGATCACCATACTTTCCTTCCTGTTCCTACAAAGCGTCTGGTTCGGGCTGGCCGCCGTGGCGCTGATACCCTTGCAGGCCTGGTTGATCCCCAAGCTGCAACGCCAGATCAACCTGCTGAACAAGAAACGCATTCAGGAGGTTCGAGTTCTGGCGGCGCAGATTGGCGAGAACGCGGCGGGCGCGTCCACCCTGCGGACCAATGGCGGCTGGCGTTTTCGCCGGTCGATGATCTCAGAGCAATTGGGACGCCTGTTCGGCATCCGTTTCGAGATCTATCAAAAGAAGTTTTTCATGAAATTCCTGAACAACTTCATCTCGCAGCTTACACCGTTCATGTTCTATCTGGTTGGTGGTCTGTTGGTGCTTCAGGGCTCGGTTTCGCTGGGGGCGCTGGTTGCCGCATTGGCTGCGTACAAGGATCTCAGCTCACCTTGGAAGGAACTGCTGACCTATTACAACCAGACCCAGGACATGTCGCTGCGCTGGGATGTGGTCATTGACCGTTTTGCCCCGGCCGGAATGCATGATGAAACCTTGTTCGAAAGTGAACCCTCCGAGTGGCCACACCTGAACGGCGACATCGTGCTGGACCACGTTTCGGTGCGTGACATGGATGGCAATCAGGTGCTTGATGATCTGGACCTCAGTTTTCCTGCCGGAAAGACAATTGGGATCGCCGCCCCCAGCGAGGAAGATCGACGCGCCATCGGCGAATTGCTGACACGGGAAATACGCCCCAGTGCTGGCCAGGTTCGGATCGGAGATCTGAAACTGGCCGAGTTGCATCAGGTGGTTGTCGCCGCGCGTATCGGGTATGTCACATCACGCCCTGTCATGTTCCAGGGTACGCTGGGCGACAACGTGATGATGCCGATGCGGTTCAAACCGCTGACTGACCCGCCGGACGACCCGGATTTTCTCGAAACCTTGAGGGCAGGCAACAGTGCCGATCCGTTTGGGGCGGAATGGCTGGACCCAACTCTGGCCGGCTTTCAGGACGCCACAGAACTGCGTGCCTGGTGGTTGCAGTTGATTGATGGAATGGGGTTTGGCGCAGCGCTGTTCCAACGGGGCGCCGAACAAAGCTTCGATGCGGCCGAGCATTGTGAACTGGCAAAGAAACTGATCGAGCTGCGCCCGGTCGTGCAGCAGGCCGTTCGGGATGCCGGGCTGGAACAACAGGCGCTTGTCTTTGACCGGAACACCTATAACGCGGCCCTGCCCGTGGCTGAAAATCTGCTTTTCGCAACGCCACGTGTTCCTGTGACACAAGCTTTGCTTGCGCAACAAAAGGTCTTTCTCGGACAATTGCGTGAACTGGGGCTGGACGAGACATTGATCGCGTTGACCCGCGACGTGATCGACATGCTGCGCCAGATCTTCGGGATGGATGGAACCGACCACCCGTTATTCCAAAAGCTTGGTCTTGATGCAAAAACCTATGAAATTGCGGTGGATCTGGTGGACCAGACCCGCAAAGAAGGTTCGGACGGGCTGGATGACGAACAGCTTGCCAACATGTTGGCGGTGCCATTTGTGATCTCTGCCGAACAGATCGGACCTGCGTTCACGGATGAACTGAAGGATCGCATCCTCGAACTCCGGCACAGCCATTCCGAGAAACTGATGGAGCGTTTGCAAGACGTCTTCGTTCCATTGGATCCGAACGTCTTTGCGCCCGGATTGACGGTCATGGAAAATGCGCTGTTCGGAAAAGTCAGCCAGATTGGCGGTTCCCGTTCGGACGAAGCCCGCAAGGTGATAGTGGATGTGTTGGCTGAAAACGGCGCGCGCCCATTGGTCACAGAGCTGATCTATGATGTCCAGGTTGCTCTCGGCGGTCAGAATCTTCCGGCGGTGTTTGCCGAACCCTTGGCCTTTACCCGAGCGACGATCAAGAAACCTGACATCCTGATTCTGGAAAACGCGCTGGCCAGCTACGACATGAAAACGCAGGTGGCGGTCTATAAACGGCTCCGTGAACTGCTGCCGGACACCACCGTCGTCTATCTGAATGATCAGTTTGAAAACCCCGGTGCATTCGATATGTATGTGGAAATCCGGCAAGGTCGTGTGGTCTCGGACGGAGGGCCTGTGGCGGTGGAGGAAGACAGTGCAGCATCGGCGGATTTGACGCGGAAACTGCGCGCTCTGGAACAAACCCCCTTGTTTTCGGGTCTGGACCGGCGTCAGCTGCGCCTGCTGGCCTTTGGTGCGCGCTGGTTTGATGCCGCGCCGGGGCAGGTGGTGTTCTTGAAAGATGACCAACCCACCGACGGTGCCTATGTGGTGCTGGAGGGCGAAGCAGGTTTGTATCTGCCGCAAGAACAGGGGCCTGACCAATTGATCACCAAAGTCGGGCCTGGTGCTTTGGTCGGAGAGTTGGGCCTGATCAGAAAAGAACCACGTGCGCTGAGCATGGTGGCGGAAACCCAGCTTTCCTGCTTGCGGATCGGTGAAGAAGAATTCCTTGCCGTTGTGGAAAACGACGCGGCGACCGCATTCAAGCTGTTGCAGGTTATCGCCGGCTATGTGTCCAATTAGCGATCAAGAGTCCGTGTTGCAGAACAAATCATAAAGCAGGCGGATCACTTTTTCCGTGGCACCGTCGCGCAATGAATAATAGACCGTTTTGCCTTCCCGGCGCGTCGAGACCAACTCTTCCTCGCGCAGGCGTGCCAGCATCTGGCTGACGGCAGCCTGCCGCAGCTGAAGCAGCTCTTCAAGTTGGCCGACGGATTTTTCACCACCGCCAAGATGGCACAAGATCATCAGGCGCCCTTCATGTGCCAGTGTTTTAAGAAATGCAGCCGCGCGTGCAGCGTTGTCTTTCATGTCCGGCGGAGCGTCTGTTGGGTGTGCCTGAGGTTCGGTTTCGTTAAGTGCCACTTTCGGACCGTCATATCGCGTTTCGTGATGCCAATATGCATCAAGGCCATTTGTATTGTCACCCCTCGGTTGCCGGGGCGCCCCCTTGAAAAGCGTTGCCTTCAACGTAATCGCATGGGTCCTCCTGCATTTGCAGATGCAACCCGTCGCCGTCATATGGGTGCGCGCGGGCCAGGTCTTCATCGACATCGATCCCAAGGCCCGGAGCATCCGGGGCGGCGACAAAGCCATTCTCGACCCGGATCGAGCCCTTGATCAGTAGATCGTGGAACGGTGTTTCGATGGTTTCCAGAAGCAGCAGGTTGGGAATGGACGCCGCCAGATGAATATTGGCGGCCCATTCCACCGGACCCGCATAGAGGTGCGGTGCCATCTGCGCGTTGAAGACCTCGGCCATGGCGGCGACTTTCTTCATCTCCCATATTCCGCCTGCACGCCCCAGCGCCGGTTGCAGGATTTCGGCGGCTCCGGCGCGCAGGACGGCTCCGAATTCGGCCTTTGTGGTCATCCGTTCTCCGGTGGCAACCGGAATGCGTACATTGCGCGCGACGCGGGCCATGTCTTCGATATTGTCCGGCGGCGTAGGTTCCTCGAACCACAGGGGTTGGTATGGTTCCAACGCCTGCCCCAGCCGAATTGCACCGGCTGTGTTGAACTGGCCATGGGTGCCGAACAGCAGATCGGCCCTGTCCCCCACGGCCTCGCGGATCGCTTTGCAGAAGGCGACGGACATGGAAATGTCGCTCATCGCGGGCATGTGCCCGCCGCGGATGGTATAGGGGCCGGCCGGGTCGAATTTCACGGCGGTGTAGCCACGGTTCACCATTTCCGCCGCCGTTTCACCGGCCTGTTCGGCAGAGGTCCAGAAATCGTTCAGGTTGTGCTGGGGCAGGGGGTACAGGTAAGTATAGGCCCGGATCCGGTCATTCATCCTGCCGCCAAGCAGCGCATGCACCGGCCTGTCGCGATCTTTGCCCAGAATGTCCCAGCAGGCAATTTCCAACCCCGAGAATGCGCCTATCACCGTCAGGTCCGGCCGCTGCGTAAAGCCGCTGGAATAGGCGCGGCGGAACATGAGTTCAATGTTTTCGGGGTTTTCTCCCAACATATGCCGGTCGAACACGTCCTGAATGACATGACGCATCGCTACAGGGCCCACGGACGAGGCATAACACTCACCCCATCCCGTGATGCCGGTATCGGTCGTCACTTTGACAAGTATCCAGTATCGCCCTCCCCAGCCCGGGGCGGGCGGGGCGGTGACGATGACGTCGAGATCCTGAAGTTTCATCCCAAATCCTTTCGGTGGGTCAGGTCCTGTCGAACAGGATCACATTTCGCTTGGCCGATCCGGTTTTGGTGTCGGCGATGGCCTCGTTGATCTGATCCAGAGACCAGCGGCCCGAGATCAGCTCGTCCAGTTTCAGCCGTCCCTGCTTATACAGGTCCACCATCCAGGGTATGTCGCGCTGAATGACCACGTCGCCCATTTTCGACCCGACGACACCCTGACCCAGGGCTGCCAATACAACGGGTTCATAGCTGGCCATGTCACCGGAATGTGGCATCCCGATCATGATCGCCTTGCCGCCGCGCCCAAGATAGCGCGGAGCCTGATCATAAGCGGGAATCGCGCCGACGGTGATCAGAACGGCATCGGCACCGCGCCCCCCCAGCGCCCTGTATGCGGCTTTCCAAGGTTGATCCAAGCTGGCCAAAACGCCGTGGGTTGCGCCGAACTCTTTGGCGATCTCAAGCTTTTCTTCGGTCATGTCCACGGCCACGATCCGCCGCGCGCCTGCAATCCGCGCGCCTTGAATTGCGTTCAGGCCGACCCCGCCCGCCCCAATGACCACCACGTCCTGACCGGGGCGCACGCCTGCCGCATTAACCGCAGCGCCGACCCCGGTGATCACGCCGCAGGACAGCAGGCTGGCCAGTTCCTTAGGCAGGTCATCCGGGATTTTGACAATCTGGCGGTGGCTTACCACGACCTTTTCGGCAAAGGCCCCGCATGCCATCGCCTGTTCGAGCGCGCCGCCATCGCCTGTTTTCAATGGACCTTTGACAGTGTCGTAAGGTGTTTCGCAAATTGTCGGTTGCCCGCCTGCACAGGCAGGGCAAGACCCGCAGGCGCGGATCAGGGTCACCACCACAGGGTCGCCGACCTTGAAATCCCCGGCCGCGTCTCCGACTGCGGTGATCACGCCTGCGGCTTCGTGCCCGTAAACCGCTGGCAGGAACCCTCCCCATGCGCCTTCGGCATAGGAAATGTCCGAATGGCAGATGGCCACGGCATCCAGTGTCACCTGGACCTCGCCCGTGCCGGGGGGGGCCAGATAAACGTCTTCGATCACCAGTGGCTCGCCAAATGCCCGGCAGACTGCGGCTTTGATTTTTTGCATGTTGTCCCTCACTCCCGTTGGGTTCACGGTGGCGCGGGAAAAGGCGGCTCGCAAGGCAGAAACCGCCATTTGCGTGTCGTTGTTACGCCACGACAGGCCGGGACCGTCTAAACAGTAGGAACCCTGCCAGCATCAACAAGAGTGCCAGCAGAAACGGGGCGCCAGGCAGGTAGAGCGGGGTGTCAGGTCGAATGAACTGCGCGAATACGCTGGTCATCACCAACGGTGAGATCACCATCGAAAGCGCATGCAACGCAGTCAGGACACCCTGCAATTCACCTTGCTGAGAATCTGGTGTGGCCCGTGACATCATCGCCTGAAGGGCGGGCGTGATGACCGCCCCAATGGCGGTAATCGGAATGAGAAGCAGTGCTATCAGGCCGTTGGTCAGAAAGGCCAGAATGGCGAAGCTTATGATTTCAAAGATCATGCCATAGATGATTGTTGCCCGCTCGCCCAAAAGCCGGATGGCCGGGCGGATCAGACCGCCTTGCACGACGGCCATGCCGATGCCATAGATTCCAAGCGACAGGCCGATCATCTGCGCGGACCAACCGAAGCGCTCGGTCGTGAAATAGGACCAGATGGCCGGATAGACGTAGATTGAAACCGAATACAGGAAATAGACCCACAGCATAGGCCGGATGCCGGGCAATGATGCTATGGCGCGAAGCGAGTTCACCGGGTTCGCGCGCCGCAGGTTGAAGGCACGCCTGTTTTCATCGGTCACCGTTTCGGGCATCACGAAATATCCGATGCAGAAGGTCAGCGCCGCCAAACCCGCAGCAGCCCAGAATGGTGCGCGGGTTCCAAATTCGCTTAGCAATCCGCCGATCACCGGACCCAGAACGAACCCCACGCCAAATGCCGCGCCCAGAAGGCCGAAATTTGCGGCCTTGTCTTTTGGGTCGGACACATCGGCCATGAAAGCCGCCGCCGTCGAATGGGTGGCCGCCGTTATGCCGCCGACGATACGTCCGACCAGCAAAAGCCAGATGCTGCCCGCCAAGGCCATGACGACGTAGTCCAGCGCCATGACGAACAAGGACACCAGCAATACCGTTCTGCGCCCGTAAGCATCGGAAAGGTTTCCCAGAATGGGGCCGAAGATGAATTGCATCGCGGCAAAGGCTGTGCTCAGCACACCGCCCCAGATCGCGGCATTGGCCAAGGTGCCGCCCTGAACCTCGACGATCAGTTGCGGCATGATCGGCATCACAAGACCAATGCCCATAGCATCGATCATGACGATGCAGAGGATAAAGAAAAACGGCAGACGCATGGGACCTGAACACATGAGTTGTGAGCGGCACCCTAGTCATGCCCGACGAATGAGGGAAGAGACAGTTCCGCGGGACACCCCATGTCGTTGCGGCAGGTTGTTAGAGTTTGCCCGCCAGTTCGGACAAAAGCTCAGCCAATTCCTGCGGATGTGAAAAAAACGGCGAATGCGAGCTGTTGATTGTACGTCGAAGGTTTTCGGGGACGCAGGCGCTCATGTCTGCCTGGTACTCGGTCGGTATCGTGTGGTCGTCGGTTGTTCGGATATAGGCCTTGGGGACCTTGGCAAAGCGTGGGCCGACAGGCAGCGGTGTTTCTTGTGGCAGGATGGCTTGCGGACACAGGCGCGCGTATGCGTATGGCAGGACGTCGTCCGGGCAATCGTGATAAAACAGCTGTGGGATCGCATCCACTGACACGGTATAGGAAAGCCCGTCCGCAGATTTTTCCACTGCGTGCGCAATGGTTTGCCGTGGCCCGCGCCTGCGCATTTCCGCCATCGAAAGACCATCCCGAGGGACATAGGCACACAGGTAAATCAAGGCGCGCATCGCATCCGGGCGGGCCTCGGCCGCTGCGCTGATCGGAAAGCCGGCCCAGGAATGGCCGACGACGATCGTATCGGGTGTACAGGCGTTCAAAATGGCATCGCGGCAACCGTCCAGCGTGACGTCGGCCACCGGCGTGGGGTCTGCACCGTGGCTGGGCATGTCGATGGCGCGGGCGGTATGGCCCAGGGCTTCCGAAGCGGGGATCAGGTCGCGCCAGCACCAGGCGCCGTGACACGAGCCATGGACCAACAGGAAGGACGCCATTGTCATTCTCCTTCAGACATGTCCGATCTCGGTCAGAAATCCGGTCAGGATTTCTGCGTATTCCGCGGGATTCTCAACGCAAGGCAAATGTCCAACGCGGCGGATCAGCCGAAATCGGGATCCGGGCACAAGATCAATCGTTTCCCGCACCAGATCGGGTGGGGTCGATCCGTCTTCGCTGCCCGCAATTCCAAGCGTGGGCAGGCGCAGGCCGCTTGTGGGGGTATAAAAGTCGGTACCGGCAATGGCGGCACAGCAGCCCAGATACCCTTCGACTGGTTGGCTGACCATCATATCGCGCCAGGGCAGGTAATTTTGGGCGTGGCGGAATTCGCGCGAGAACCAACGCTCCATCGTGGCATTGGCCAAAGCCTCGATCCCGCCCTTTCGCACCGCCTGAATGCGCTCTTGCCAGATCGAAGGCGTGGCGATCTTGGCAGCGGTGTTCGATAGCACCAGCGCACGAATCTGGTCCATGCGTTTGATCGCCAGCCCCTGCGCGATCATCCCGCCAATCGAGAGGCCGACAAAGACGCAATCGCGAACCTGAAGGTGATCCAGCAGCGCCTCGGCATCCCGCACCAAAGCGCCCATCGAATAGGGTGCAGGGGGCACCGAGGATTGCCCGTGCCCACGTTTGTCATACCGGATGATGCGCAGCCCGTCGGGCATGTATGGCAGCACCGCGTCCCAAAGATGCAGGTCGGTTCCCAGGGAATTGGCAAACACAATGGGTGCACCGTCCGTGGGGCCGTCGATGCGATAGTTCAGTTTCACGTCGCCCAGATCAGCGATCATCATGACAAAGGTCCTTGTCGTCATGCCGTCCTGACGTAATTTGCACGGCTTTCGCACCGATGTCAGGTCAGGAATTCCAACGCCTTAGCAAATATTCCCGGATCGACATTCCCGCCCGATGTGACGACGATCACGTCGTCGCCTTCGATCTCGTCGCCCCGGAAAAGGGCCGCGGCCAGTGCTACGGCGCCGCCGGGTTCCAACACGATTTTAAGGCGCAGAAAGGCATATGCCATGGCCTGCAATGCCTCGTCTTCGGTGACAGAGAGTCCGGGGCCGCAAAGACGGTGAAGGATCGGAAAGGTGATGTCGCCGGGCTGCGGTGTCAGGATCGCATCGCATATGTTACCCGACGCCGCATTGTTGTTTTGAATGCGACCTGACGCCAAGGATCGTTTGACGTCGTCGAACCCTTCCGGCTCACAGGGGCGCGCCCGCAAATTCGGCGCGTGTTTCTCCAGCGCCAGCGCAATGCCCGAGGTCAAACCTCCGCCGCCGCAACAGATCAGAACATCCGACTGCGAAACCCCAATTCCCGCTGCCTGCCTCGCGATTTCCAGCCCGGTTGTGCCTTGTCCCGCGATGACTTGCGGTTCGTCATAGGGGCGGATCAGGGTCAGACCACGTTCAGCAGCGATGGCTTCGCCTATTTCCTCCCGTTTTTCATTCGCGCGATCGTACAAAACGACTTCGCCGCCCAGCGCGCGGGTGTTGTCGATCTTGAGCTGCGGCGCGTCCGATGGCATGACAATGACCGAGGCAATCCCATGTTTCGAAGCGGCCATCGCAACACCTTGCGCATGGTTGCCCGATGAATATGCGATCACACCACGCTGGCGTATGCCTTCATCCAGCGCCGAAATGGCCGACCACGCGCCGCGAAACTTGAAACTGCCGGTATGTTGCAGGCATTCCGGTTTGACCCAAATGCGGCGGCCAGCAAGCGTGTCGAGAAAGGGCGACGACAGGATCGGCGTTTCGCGAACGTGTCCTTTCAGCCGTTCTGCGGCGGCTTCGATCATCTCAAATGTGCTCATGCGGCGTTCTTCAATACCTTCTGTATCAGGTCCAGTGATTGGACTTCGTTCAGGAACGGAACATGCCCGCGATCCGGTACCTCGACCGAGATCAGCTCCGGGTGTCGATGCCGCATCTCGGCCAGAGTGTCCGCGCCCAGAACATCGGAATTCGCGCCCCGGATCACACCGGTGGGAATGCCACGCAAGGCTTCGAAGAACACCCAAAGATCAGGGGCTGCCGCGCTTGCAGCTTGTTCAAGAAGCGCCTTGCGCAGGGCTGGATCATATCGCAGCTTCAGCCCGTCTTTGCGCATTTCATACTGAAATTCTGCCTGCTTGCGCCAGGTCTCCAGTGGAACACCGGGAAATTGCGGCTCCATTACGTGTTTCAATGCGGCGGCTGCTTCATCATAGGTTTTGGCGGTGGGCTGCGCCCCCACGTAGGCCATGATCTTGGCGATGCCCGACGGCTCGATAACCGGACCCACGTCATTCAGAATTACGGCGGCCAGACGTTCGGGGTGGCTTGCGGCCAGCGCCATGGCGATCAGCCCGCCGCGCGATGTTCCCAGAATGACTGCTTTCTCGATCCCCAGATGATCGAGCAGCTCAATCGCGTCATGGGATTCGCGGAAGATATTGTAATTCATAAAGTCGGGGTCGTATTCCGAACGCCCGCGCCCCCTGTAATCCATGGCGATCATGCCCAGGCCCGAGGCATGTGGCGCAAAAAACGAAAAGTCGCGGCTGTTTCGGGTCAGACCGGCCAGGCACAAAAGCGGCGTGCCGGTGCCGGACTCTTTGAAATAGATGCGCCTGCCGTCCGTTGTCATGAATTCTGACATCAGAGACCGGCCAGCTTGGGAATCGAGGTCAGATCGGACAGCACATGCGCAGGTGTCCAGGGAAGGCGATCCATGGGTTCACCAATCCGATTGACCCATGCGGTCACAAAACCGTACCCGCTGGCCCCGGCAGCGTCCCAGCCGTTCGAACTGACGAACAAAACGTCATCGCGTGCGCAGCCAAACCTGTTTTGCACCAGATCATAGACACGGGCGTGGGGTTTGAAGACGCCGACGCTTTCGACCGACAGCACATCATCCAATACATCGCCGATTCCGGCGGACTTCACGGCTCCGTCCAGCATCGGGGGCGACCCGTTGGACAGGATCGCCGTTTGCAGCCCACCATCCTTGAGGGCTTTCAGCATGGCCGGAACTTCTGGATAGGCCTGCAATTCCCAATAGAGATCAAGCAGACGTTGGCGCAGCCCCGGGTTGCCTTGCAGGCCTGCGGCCTCCAGAGCCCAATCCAGCCCGTCCTGGGTAACGTCCCAGAAATCCGCATGCGCATCCGCCACGGCGCGCAGCCATGTGTATTGCAGTTGTTTCAGACGCCAATGCCCCGCAACGGTGGTCCATTTGTCTTTCAGGGCTTCGAAACCCGGCTCGTCTGCCGCCTGCCGGGCAGCCGCGGCAACATCGAACAATGTTCCGTAGGCATCGAACACACAGGTCGTGATCGGCATATGGTCCTCCTTAGATTGCGCGCAGGTTGGCACATCGGCGCAGAGGGTGAAAGAGCCGAGGGTTTACAACATTGTGTCAACCTATAGGGTTGGCCGCTTAACCCCTTGGAACGGCCGGAGGCCACGATGACCGAAATCAAACAAGGCGACACGGTTCGCATCCACTACACCGGGACATTGCTGGACGGCAAAGTCTTTGACAGCTCGGACGGGCGTGATCCGTTGGAATTCGTGGTCGGGTCGGGCCAGATCATCCCGGGGCTGGACCGTGCCATGCCGGGCCTGTCCACCGGGGACAAGACGCGGGTGGAAATTGCCTGTACAGACGCCTACGGCCCGATCAACCCTGCGATGCGTCAGGAAATTCCCCGTGAAGGCATTCCAGACGACATCCCCCTGGATCCCGGGACACAGTTGCAGATGCAAACGCCAGAAGGTCAGGCCGTGCCTGTAACGGTTGTGGATTCAAACGAAGCCACCGTTACTCTGGATGCAAATCACCCGCTGGCAGGGCAGGATCTGGTTTTCGAGATCGAAGTCGTTTCAGTCAACTGAGACATGGTTCGGGCCGGATGTCCGGCCCGGATCTCACCCTATCAGAGCGTGAATCGCGGCCCTTACCTGTGGCTGCGTAAAGAAGACGAACACCAGCAACAGTGAAGTCAACGTAAGCAATAGCACCCTGGCCCGTTGGCTGAGAAAGCCGGGCTTTCGCCGGCTTTGCGTCGCGCGTGCATTGTTTGCAATGATTTGGTCAAGTTTGCTCATATCGATTACCTGCCGCCTAATGATGGTGAAATCTGGGCAGCGGCAGGGAAAGATATGGTCACATGGATTCGGGCTGAGGCATGCCCAGAACGTGGAAGCCACCGTCAACGCGGATGATCTCACCCGACGTGCAGGCACCTGCATCTGACGTCAGGTACACAGCCGTTCCGCCGACAGCTTCAAGTGTGGCGTTAGAGCGCATCGGTGCATTCTGATCGCAGAATTTGTAGGTCTTGCGGGCACCGCCGATCGCTGCACCGGCGAGGGTTCTCATCGGCCCTGGGGAAATCGCGTTCACGCGGATGCCATCGGGGCCAAGATCGTTGGCCAAATAGCGCGTTGCCGATTCCAGCGCAGCCTTTGCGACACCCATCACGTTGTAGTTGGGCACAACCCGGTTGGAGCCCTGATACGTCAGGGTCAGCAGGGAACCGCCATTGTCTTTCATCAACGGATAGGCGCGACGCGCGACCTCGATGAAGGAATAGGCCGAGACATCCATCGAATGCTTGAAATTCGCACGTGTGGTATTCAGGAACCGACCTGTCAGCTCGGACTTGTCCGAATAGGCGATAGCATGCACCAGGAAATCTATGGTGGGCCAACGTTCGGCCAGCTCGCCAAAAGCGCGATCCAGCGACTCGTCGTCGGTGACATCCGCATCGACCATGAAATCGCTGCCCAGGCTCTGAGCCAGCGGCTCCAGCCGCTTTCCGAATGCCTCGCCCTGATAGGTGAATGCCAGTTCGGCGCCAGCCTCGTGCATGGCCTTGGCAATGCCCCACGCAATCGAGCGGTCATTGGCCACGCCCATGATCAGGCCGCGTTTACCTTTGAGAAGATCCGACATTACTTTCACCCGTTATACTTTGAAAGAACCATGGACCCGTTCGTGCCGCCAAAGCCGAAGCTGTTGGTCATGACACTGTCCAGTCCTGCGTTTTCAACCACTTGAGTTGCAATTTCACCGGGCTGAATGCCTTCGGCAAGCGTGTCGACATTGATCGATGGAGTAATGAAATCATTTTCCAGCATCAGCAGGCAGAAAATCGTCTCAAGCGCGCCCGCCGCGCCCTGAGCGTGGCCTGTCATCGACTTCGTCGAGGAGATGGGGGGTACATTGCCTTCGCCAAAGATGCGGCGCACCGCCTCTACCTCACCCACGTCGCCGACGGGGGTCGAGGTGCCGTGAGCATTGATATAGCCGACCTTGCGCCCCTCGGGCAGGGTACTCAGAGCTAGTCGCATCGCGCGCTCGCCGCCCTCACCTGAAGGAGCAACCATGTCGTGACCATCTGAAGTTGCGGCATAACCTGTAACTTCAGCATAAATTTTGGCGCCGCGGGCCAGAGCGTGGTCCAGCTCTTCCAGAACAACGATTCCACCGCCGCCCGAAATCACGAAACCATCACGGTTTTCGTCGAACGCGCGCGAGGCTTTATCGGGTGTGTCATTATATTTCGACGACATCGCGCCCATTGCGTCGAACAGGCAGGAAAGCGTCCAGTCCAGTTCTTCACCGCCGCCGGCGAACATCACGTCCTGCTTGCCCAGCATGATCTGTTCGGCCGCGTTGCCGATGCAATGCAGCGAGGTCGAGCAGGCCGAGGTGATCGAATAGTTGATGCCCTTGATCTTGAACGCGGTCGCCAGATTGGCCGAGATCGTCGAGCACATGCATTTTGGCACGGCAAATGGCCCGATCCGCTTGGTCGCGCCCGTCTTCAGAACGGTTTGATGCGCCGTCAGCATCGCGCTGGTCGAAGGTCCGCCAGAGCCCGCAACCAGCCCGGTGCGTGGATTGACGATCTGGTCTTCGGTCAGCCCGGAATCGGCAATCGCCTGGCTCATGGCGATATGTGCATAGGCGGCCCCTGGACCCATAAAGCGCAATGTGCGCTTGTCCACATGCTGGGCCACGTCGATCTTGAGCGTACCCGCGATCTGGCTGCGAAAACCATGTTCTGCCATCTGCTCGCTGGCCACGATCCCGGATTTACCTGCTTTGAGCGAGGTCAGAACCTCTTCGGCATTGTTCCCGATCGAGGACACAACCCCCAGACCGGTGACGACTACTCGACGCATGTGCGCACTCCTTGTTTCAGACCGTTCAGGCTCAGGCCTCGGATAGAACGACCTTCATGTCCTTGACATCATAAATCATCTCGCCATCGGCTTCGACAATGCCATCCGCCACACCCATTGTCAGGCGGCGCGTTTGAATCGCTTTTTTGAAATCGATTTTATACGTCAGCATCTTGCGGTCCGGGCGAACCATGCCGGTCAGCTTTACTTCGCCGACGCCGACGGCCATGCCGCGCCCCTGCCATCCACGCCAGCCAAGGTTGAAACCGGTCAGTTGCCAAAGCCCGTCCAGCCCCAGACAGCCCGGCATGATCGGGTTGCCCGGAAAGTGGCACTCAAAGAACCAAAGGTCGGGTGTGATGTCGAATTCGGCCAGCACATGGCCCTTGCCGTGCAGACCACCATCGGCAGAGATGTCGGTGATCCGGTCCATCATCAGCATCGGTGGGGCGGGCAATTGTGCGTTGCCGGGGCCAAATAACTCACCACGAGCGCATTTCAGCAGATCATCTTTGTCAAAACTGCTAGGGAACTGGGCCATTCTGCCACCTTTCCTGCCGGGGGTCTGTCTTTACATCTGGCTTCGTCTAACACCCGTTTGCAAGGTCCTGCAAGAGCGGCGCGCCACATCATGTTGTGTTGGTTCTTATCTTGCGAATGAATTTCATTTGTAATTGCCGGTGATGCGCCCCTATATATAAAGGCAGGAATAATGGGTATCGGATCGATGACACCTCAGAGCCGCGAAATCGCAACAGGTTGGCTGGTGAATGCGGGCTTGCGACCGACGCGTCAGCGCGTGGCGCTGGCCGAACTTCTGGTGGGCGACGGCCGCCATCGCCATGTCACCGCAGAAAGCCTTTTTGAATCGGCAAAGGCGAATGGGGATGCGGTGTCTCTGGCAACGGTCTACAACACCCTGCGTGCTTTTTGCGATGCGGGTGTGCTGCAAGAAATCACAGTGGACGGATCGAAAAGCTATTTCGACACGAACACGCATGATCATCCCCACTTTTATTGGGAAGACGACGCAAGGCTAAGCGATGCGCCGTCGGATCAGCTGGTCATTCAGCGCCTTCCCGAGGCGCCGGAAGGTGTCGAAATCGCCTCTGTCGATGTCGTCATTCGCTTGCGCAAGAAGTAACAGACCTTAAACGCCTGTCAGCCCGGCCACCAAAACACGTTCGGCCTTTTCTGTGGTCGTGTCAGAGGGTCCTGTGCCGTGCCGCGCCAGAACGACGGATTCTGCTGTGTCCGGATTGGCAATCGGTACGCTGACCAGATGCTTGTTGTCATAGCTGAAGCTGCTGGGTGGGCTGGCATAGCTGATCCCGATTCCCTCACCATGGGCGGCAAGGCTGCGTTGAATCTCAAGGGATGCCGCCCGGTGCGCGACGGTAGGGCGCAGCCCGTTTTGTCGGAACAGGCCGAGAATGTGTTGGGCGGATAATCCTTCCGAAGACAGAATCAACGGATGACCTTCCAGCGCTGCAAGGGTGACTTCTGTGGTTGTCGCCAATGGATGATCCGGGGACATCAAGGCCTTCGGTCTGCTGTCGAACAGTTTTGTACGGGCGAACCCCGCATCCATGGTCAGGTCGTATGTGATTGCGATGTCAATCTGGCCATCCATCAATCCATTCAGCAGCCCTTCGAAGGACCCGGCCACATAGGTAAGGTTGAGATCGGTGAACGTGTTGCGGAGAAGTTGCAGGGCCGAGGCCAAAAGGAAGGGGGCCAGGTCCGTAAAGCAGCCCAATCTCAGCCTGGAGGTGCCCGGCGCGGAGGTATCGGACGTTTCGATTCGCGCAGCATTTTTCAGCAAGACCTCGGCGTTCTCTATGAACGTACGTCCCTGAGGTGTCAGTGCCATGGCTGCACCCCGGCGGCGAACGAACAGCGGATACCCCAAATGGGCTTCAACACGCGTCAGCGCAGTGGACAAGGCCGGTTGCGAAACATTGAGATGCTGGGCTGCCGCCGACAAACTGCCGTGACGCCCGACTGCACAGACATATTCATATTGGCGCAACGAAATATATAACATGAGATTAATAATAACTTCGAAAGATATGATTTGAACAGAATACATTTTTCCGGTCAAAAGCAAAAAAACTTCAGGAGCTTCCGATGCCACACCGTCTTGTTACTCAGCAGATGATCGACACTTATCAGGCCGACGGCGTCGTACTGGTCAAAGGGCTGTTTGCGGATCATGTGGATCAACTGCGTGATGGTGTGGCCGCGAATATGGCCGATCCCGGTCCCTATGCCTCGGAAAACAAGAAGGCGGGTGAAACAGGTCGTTTCTTTGATGATTACTGCAATTGGACCCGGATTCCGCAGTTCCGCGACGTGATCGAGACGTCTCCCGCAGCTGAGGTTGCCGCGGATCTGATGCAATCGAAACGCGTTCAGATGTTTCACGATCACGTGCTGGTCAAGGAGCCCGGTACGTCGATGGCGACACCGTGGCATCAGGACGGCCCATATTATTTCGTCGAGGGTCAGCAGACGATCAGCTTCTGGTCTCCGCTTGATCCGGTCAGACAGGCGACGCTGCGGTGTGTTGCCGGGTCGCACCGATGGGATAAAGAAGTTCTGCCGACCCGATGGGTTTCCGAGGACGGCTTTTTCCCGGATGAAGGTCAGTACATCCCCGTGCCGGATCCGGATGCCGAAGGTATGAAGGTCATCGAATTCGAGATGGAGCCCGGCGATGCCGTCGCTTTCAACTATCGCACGCTGCACGGTGCGCGCGGAAACCAGTCGGACAGCCGTCGCCGCGCCTTTTCACTGCGGCTGGTGGGCGACGATGCCCGGTATGTAGAGCGCCCCGGCCGAACCTCGCCCCCGTTTCCCGGTCATGACATGACGCCGGGACAGCGCCTGCGCGAGGATTGGTTTCCGATCTTGTTGCAGCGCCAGGCCGGCTCAGAACCACTGACCTGATTCGATCAGCCCGAGATCCAGCAGCTGGCGGGACTGCCATTCAAACGGCACCGAGTTGCGCCAGCGAAAGCTTCGGATGTCAAAGGTTGACCCTGCATTGGATTTCAGCGCCTTCGCGGCACGGAAAGAACAAATGGCGGCCGTCAGGTTGTGATGCCAGGGACAGGAATAGGTATTGTATTCCGGTTCGTTGAAAGTGTGATCGGGTCTCAGCACCAGGTTTTTTTGTGCTTTGAACAATGCGATGCGGTCGATCCTGCGACGTTCGTAGGGAATGTGGTCCTCGAACCGCCACCGCAACCCGCCCGAAAGATCCACCTGACGGTCCAGCGGTTGGCCGCTTGGGTCGTGGCGGGTATGGGCATAATAGCCAACACTGTCGAACATGGCCTGATCGGGGGCCACGCCATTGGGATGTGCGGTCAGATCCTCGGCGTACAGGTCAATGACATAGCTGAGCATCGCATTGCGACGCTCTTCACCATGAAAGACAAGCATCTCGCCCACGCTGCGCGTTTCGCAGTAGGGAAAGAACAGGTATTCGGCGTTGTAGCAATAATACATCCAGATGCCGGGTGCGGCCTTAATGATCCTGTTTATGGTTTCGAACACGACCAGCCGGGGAACACATTTCAAGTTGACCCGATGCACCTTGGCGGACAGGTCCTCTGTCAGATGAAACTCGTCCGGTGCAAAGACGATGACGGATTTGAAACCCAGCCTCAGATGATGGTGCAGCGTGCTGGCCAACTCGACGTCGTCCTCGGCAAAAATCAATGCTACAGGGCCTTTGGCCAGTGCGGCCTGTCCCGATTTCAGGAAATGGTCGAGGGAATCGTACGTCATCGGGTGCTTTTTGGTCCGGCCTTGCTGGAAAGTCCTGCCAAATTCGGGTAATTGCGCCCGCATTGCAAGCGGCGTTCGAAGCGTATAGATGACGCCGATCCAGCGAATGCAAAGGCCCGTCCCATGTCCGAACCGAAGAAGCTGTTTATCAAGACTTATGGCTGTCAGATGAACGTCTATGACAGTGAACGCATGTCCGAGGCGCTGGGCGGGCAGGGCTATGTCGAAACCAAAACGCCTGACGATGCCGACATGATTCTGCTGAACACTTGTCACATCCGCGAAAAAGCGGCTGAGAAAGTGTATTCGGAACTCGGTCGCTTCAAGGGTCTGAAAGCCGAAAAGCCTGACCTGAAAATCGGTGTGGCAGGCTGTGTTGCGCAGGCCGAAGGTGAAGAAATCATGCGCCGCCAACCGCTGGTCGATCTGGTCGTCGGTCCGCAAAGCTATCACCGTCTGCCCGAGATGGAGGCCAAGACCCGTGCGGGCGAAAAGGCACTGGACACCGATTTCCCCGAGGAAGACAAGTTTGAAAAACTGAAAAACCGTCCCAAGGCCAAACGCGGCCCGACGGCGTTTCTGACCGTTCAGGAAGGGTGCGACAAGTTCTGCGCCTTCTGCGTGGTGCCTTATACGCGTGGGGCCGAAGTCAGCCGCCCCGCTGATCGCATCATCCGCGAAGCCCATGATCTGGTTGAACGCGGCGTGCGCGAGATCACGCTGTTGGGTCAGAACGTGAACGCCTATCACGGGGCCGGCCCCGACGGAGACATGACCCTGGCCGGGCTGATCTGGGAACTGAACAAGGTTGACGGGCTGGAACGTATTCGTTTCACCACGTCGCACCCCAATGACATGGCCGACGACCTGATCGAGGCACATGGCAGCTGTGAGAAACTGATGCCGTATCTGCACCTGCCGGTTCAGTCGGGCTCGGACCGTATCCTCAAGCGAATGAATCGCAGCCACACGGCAGAAAGCTATCTGCGCCTGATCGAACGCATTCGTGCGGCGCGCCCGGATATTGTGATGTCGGGGGACTTCATCGTCGGCTTCCCAGAAGAAACCGAAGAGGATTTTCAGGCAACGATGGATTTGGTTGAAGAGGTCAAATACGGCTACGCCTATTCCTTCAAGTATTCCACACGCCCGGGAACACCAGCGGCCGAGCGGGCTCAGGTTGATCCGGCTGCGGCGGATGATCGATTGCAGCGCCTTCAGGCCCTCATCACACGGCACCAAGGGGAAATTCAGGACGGTATGGTCGGTCGTACAGTCCGCGTTTTGTTTGAAAAACCGGGCCGCCTGCCGGGCCAGATGGTCGGAAAATCCGAGTATCTGCATTCGGTGCATGTGAAAGGGCCCGAGATTGCCGTTGGTGATCTGAAAGAGGTCCGGATCACCGACTCGGGCGCCAACTCTTTGGCGGGTGAGCTGCTCTGAGTCGGTAAGATTCCGCCGTTCAGACACCATAGTTGGTGTTTGTTTCCAAAATTTACCCTTGATTTATTGCTTGGAACTATGCTCCGAGAGGAGCCATGTTTTTCAGGCGCCGTTATTGCGTCAAAAAACGATTATACGCCGATCTGAAGATCGGAGTGATGGAGGTACGAGTGCCAATCTTGAACAGCTTCAGGACCCTGAGCCTAGTGAAAACCTTGCCTTTGGCCTCGGTTGTTACTTTTTTTGCCAGCGCGACGATTGCCGGAGACCTGAAGGGCACGACAACCGATCCTGTCGTTATCAGCCCCAAGAAGTTCAGCAGTGACGTCAGTGCATTTTACCTGGGGATTGCTGGAGGCTACGCCTCAGGCTGGGACGATCGATTTGGTCTGAGAACGCCCGCCGGGCTGTTTGATATTGGCGACCTGAACGTATCCGGCGCATACGGCGGCTTTCGTGGTGGTTGGCGTGGTGTTCTGCCTTCAAGGTGGGGGCGTGATTTCGTCTATGGTTTTGAAGTCAGTTATGATTTCGGATCCTTGGACGACAGTGTCAGGGCCCAGATCGGCGGTTCGAACGTTGAGGGTGGGGCAGAGATATCTGACGTTTTGTCCCTCAAATATCGAAGCGGCCTGACAAGCCGAAATGGTCGGGTTCTGTACTTTTTCAGCGTCGGTTACCTGTGGGGCGATGTTGAAACAACCAACAACATCACATCCGGAGCTACAGTACAGAGCTTTTCGGCATCGGATCGGCGGGGTGGATATACCGCAAGCATCGGTGCCGAACACAAGCTGACCGACAATTGGTCGGTCACCGGCGAATACGAATACGTCCAGTTCAAATCCGAAGACGTTCAATTCGGTTCGGGCTTTTCCACGAAGTCCACACCGAAATACGGCGGCTTGAGATTCGGGCTGAACTATACGTTCTGATGCGCGTCTGACAGGCTTTTTTCTTTTGTATGATCGGCGCTTTTGTCATCCGCGGGCTTATTTTTGAAACTGTGGCTTGCGCCCACCGAGATTTGTTGTCTACGCTCGGGGTGAACCGCCAAGACAGGAGAACGGATTGGCCATCGGTGCCCTGACCCCACCGCAAGACGAAATGCCCCAACGCGAGGCGTTTTTAGAGTTTCCCGACAACCGATTGTTGATTGACCTGTGCGGCGAATACGACCGCAATCTGACCGACATCGAAAGCAAGCTTTCCGTCCAGATCGTACGCCGCGGCAACCAGCTTGTCGTGATGGGCGATGAAGACGCCCAGAAGCAGGCTATTGAGGTGCTTCAATCGCTTTACACGCGATTGGAAGGCGGGCGCGAGGTCGAGGCCGCGGACGTGGACCGAGAACTGCGGATGGGTGGTTCGGAACAGGGGACCGGCAGCCGCGACGGCGATCAGTTGGAAATGTTCAAGGGCGGTTCAGTCGAGATCAAAACCCGCAAGAAACTGGTGGAACCGCGCACGGACGCCCAGAAAGCTTATGTGCAGTCACTGTTTCAAAATGAGCTTGCATTTGGCATTGGGCCTGCTGGCACGGGGAAAACCTATCTGGCTGTTGCCGTGGGCGTGTCGATGTTCATTGGCGGGCATGTGGATCGAATCATCCTCAGCCGCCCGGCGGTCGAAGCGGGTGAAAAATTGGGCTATCTGCCCGGTGACATGAAAGACAAGGTCGATCCCTACATGCAGCCGCTGTACGACGCGCTGAATGATTTTCTGCCCGGCAAGCAACTGGCCAAGTTGATTGAGGAAAAGCGAATCGAAATAGCGCCGCTGGCGTTCATGCGTGGACGCACGTTGGCCAATGCTTTTGTGGTGCTGGACGAAGCACAAAACGCTACGACGATGCAGATGAAGATGTTCCTGACTCGTCTGGGCGAAGGCAGCCGCATGGTAATCACCGGCGACAGGTCTCAGGTGGATTTGCCACGCGGCGTTCAGTCGGGTTTGCAGGATGCGGAAAGACTGTTGAAAACGATCCCCAACATCAGTTTCAACTATTTCACGTCCAAGGACGTGGTTCGCCACCCGCTTGTGGCCGCGATCATCGAGGCGTATGAGGCGGATGCGGGCCGGGAATCCACTTGATTGCAAGGCTCATTCACAGGGCTTTTGTGCGATAAGATGAATCTGGAACTCACTGTCGAAGACGACCGGTGGCAAGGGCTTGAAGCTTTGTCGCGGCAAGCGATATCCGCTGTCCTGTCCTATGCGGAACTGGACCCTGAACTTTGCGAGATCAGCGTTCTGGGATGCGATGACGCACGCATTTCGGAACTGAACGCCGAGTTTCGCGGCAAACCAGCCGCCACCAATGTTCTGAGCTGGCCGGCAGAAGATTTGGCCCCGGAGGAAGCCGGGCAAGCGCCCCATCCGCCAAAGCCGGATTTCACTGGTGAAATTCCTTTGGGCGATATTGCGATCTCCTTCGACACCTGCGCGCGTGAGGCGGATGAGGCAGGCAAGGACATTGACGATCACGTCATCCATTTGCTTGTTCACGGAACGTTGCATTTGCTGGGATATGATCACATTCGTGACCCCGACGCCGCTTTGATGGAAGGGATTGAGGTCGAGATACTTGGCAAGTTGGGTATAGATGACCCATATAAGGTATAAGGTGGGTCATGTGACCCGATCAGTTGGAACAAGGTAATGGGCGAAACAGACGGCAGTTCTAGGGCGGCGCAAAGCGCGCAACCTCAGGACAGCGGCAATGATACAGAAGAGAAAAGCGGGTTTATTTCCCGAATTTTCGATGCGTTTTCGAGTCAGGAGACTCAGCAAAACCCGGGGATGAACGGGCAGAGCGCAGCGGCAGCTCGGCCTCACGGGATGATGAACCTGCGCAGGATGCGCGTCGAAGACGTGGCCATTCCCACGGCCGAGATCATCGCGGTTCCTTCTAACATCACCAAGGATGAGCTGGCTGACGTATTCCGGGACAGTGGGTTGTCCAGAATTCCGGTCTATGAAGGAACGCTGGATACGCCGTTGGGCTTCGTTCACCTCAAGGATTTAGCGCTGACCCATGGTTTCAATGGCGGTGCGGACAAGTTTGACCTGAAATCCATGTTGCGCACGCTTTTGTTCGTGCCGCCTTCAATGCCGATCGGTGTCCTGCTGACCAAGATGCAGACCGAACGTCGCCATATGGCGTTGGTGATTGATGAGTATGGCGGCGTCGACGGGCTGCTGACGATCGAAGACTTGATCGAGCAGGTCGTGGGTGAGATCGCGGACGAACACGATGCAGACGAAGATCAGCTTTGGGTGCAGGAAAAGCCGGGCTGTTACGTTGTGCAGGCACGTGTGCCGCTTGAGGACTTCGAGGCCGAGATCGGCAGATCCTTGACCAGCCACGAGGATGTGGATGAAGAAGACATCGACACGCTGGGGGGGCTAGTATTCATGCTGTCCGGGCGTGTTCCGGCACGGGGTGAGGTCGTGATTCATCCGGAAGGGCCGGAATTCGAAGTGATCGAAGCCGACCCGCGACGCATCAAACGGTTGCGCGTCATGCTGCCGGACGTCGCTGCATGACGCCTGTCCGGGGCTGGCCGTTATCGTTGAGATTGTTTGCCGCCGCCGCACTGGGCGCCTTCGGCGCTTTTGGCCAGGCACCGCATGGGTATTGGGGCGCTACGGTTGTTGCACTGGTTTTGATTGTTCCGGTGTTCCTCGCCAGTGAAACCCGTGCTCGCGCGGGGTGGATCGGCTGGTTCTTCGCCACCGGCTATTTTGCCCATGCGCTCAGCTGGATCATCGAGCCCTTTCAGGTGGATGCAGAGCGTCACGCCTGGATGGCACCGTTTGCGCTGGTGTTCATGGCTGGCGGGCTCGCCCTGTTCTGGGCAATTGCGTTTCGACTTGCGCGGCATGTTGGCGCGACCGCCATGCAGCAAGGCGTTTTGCTGATCGCAACGCTGTCGCTGGCCGAACTGGCCCGGGGATATGTGCTGACCGGATTCCCCTGGGGCGGAGTGGCACAAATCTGGGTGAATACGCCCGTGGCGCAAGTGCTGTCTCTGGTGGGGCCGTATGGCTTGAATGCGCTGACATTTGCCGTGGCGTTTCCGACAGGGGCGGCACTGGTTCAGGAAAGACGCGTGCGTGCACTGGTCCGGCCGCTGGGATTTGCGGTTGCGGCGGCGGTGCTGGCGATTGGCTATGGGTCGATGCGGCCAACGGTTCAGGACAGCCCGCACACAGTTCGTGTTGTTCAGCCCAACGCGCCGCAGCACCAAAAGTGGGATCCGGCATATGCGCCCTTGTTTTTCGCCCGTCAGATTGAGTATTCAGCCGCTTTGCCCGGACCGGACCTGATCGTCTGGCCCGAGACCTCAGTTCCAGCCTGGCTGGGCAGCGCACAACCGTATTTGACGGCCATCGCGGATGCAGCTCAGGGGACGCCCGTGGTTTTGGGGATCCAGCGCGGAGACGGCCCGAGGATCTTCAACTCGATGGTCTATCTGGATGAAGCCGGGCAGCAGGGCGGTCTGTATGACAAACACCATCTGGCCCCTTTTGGGGAATATGTGCCTTTTGGCGAGTTGATGGGCCGTTTTGGGATTTATGGGATGGCGGCCACGACGGGGCATGGATTCAGCGCGGGGCCGGGGCCTGATCTTTTGGACCTTGGCGAATTGGGAAAGGCGTTGCCTCTGATCTGTTACGAAGCCGTGTTCCCGCAGGATGTGAACGGTGCGCCGGGCCGGGCAGACTTTCTGTTGCAGATCACCAATGACGCATGGTTCGGAACGCGTTCCGGACCGTTTCAGCATCTGGCGCAGGCCCGGATGAGGGCGATTGAGCAGGGTCTGCCGATGATCCGTTCGGCCAATACCGGCATATCGGCCATGATTGACCCGCTGGGTCAGATCACGGCCTCATTGGCTTTGGGCAAGGCGGGATACGTGGATGCGATCCTGCCGCAGCCACAACGGCCAACAGTTTATTCCCGCATCGGGGACAGCCCTGTTCTTGCTGCGCTATTGTTTCTTGCCGCATTGGCGTGGTTCAACATCCGTCGCCTGACCAAATAATTAGAGATTGACCCCATCTTGAAGCGCGCGTATGCGTCTGTGACCTGTCACAACGGCTTCCTGGCGTGGCGGAGAAACCCCTAATGGAGCGCATTTATGTCCCGACAGAACTATACATTTACTTCGGAATCCGTTTCCGAAGGGCATCCTGACAAGGTCTGCGACCGTATCTCGGATGCTGTCCTTGATGCATTTCTCAACGAAGAACCAGAAGCCCGTGTGGCCTGCGAAACCTTTGCAACAACCAACCGGGTTGTGATCGGTGGCGAAGTAGGCCTGTCTGATCAAGACAAGCTGCACGATTACATGGGGCGCATCGAACAGATCGCTCGTGATTGTGTGAAAGACATCGGTTACGAGCAGGACAAGTTTCACCACGAAACCGTCGAAGTAACCAACCTGCTGCACGAACAATCCGCCCATATCGCTCAGGGCGTTGATGCGGCGGATGACAAGGACGAAGGTGCCGGCGACCAGGGCATCATGTTTGGTTATGCCACGACTGAAACTCCGGCGCTGATGCCTGCACCGATCCAGTATTCGCACGCTATCCTGCGGCGTCTGGCGGAAGTACGCAAGAACGGCACCGAACCTGCTTTGGGCCCCGATGCAAAGTCGCAGCTGTCAGTCGTTTATCGCGACGGCAAGCCGGTCGGCGTCAGCTCGATCGTTCTGTCTACGCAGCATCTGGATGAAGCGCTGTCTTCGAATGACATCCGCGCCATCGTCGAGCCTTATATCCGTGAAACCCTGCCTGACGGCTGGCTGTCGACCGAAACCGAATGGCACGTCAACCCGACCGGCAAATTCGTTATTGGCGGGCCGGATGGCGACGCGGGCTTGACCGGGCGCAAGATCATCGTGGACACCTATGGCGGTGCGGCCCCTCATGGCGGCGGCGCGTTCTCGGGCAAAGACCCGACCAAGGTTGACCGTTCGGCAGCATACGCAGCACGCTATCTGGCCAAAAACGTCGTGGCGGCCGGCATGGCCGAACGCTGCACGATTCAGCTGAGCTATGCGATTGGCGTGTCCAAGCCGCTGTCGATCTATGCCGACACACATGGAACCGGCCAATTAGCGGATGCGGTTATCGAAAAAGCTGTGGGTGAGGTCATGGATCTGACACCGCGCGGCATTCGCCAGCATCTGCAACTGAACAAGCCGATCTATCAGCGCACAGCTGCATACGGCCACTTTGGTCGCCAGCCGAGCGATGATGGTGGTTTCAGCTGGGAGCGCACCGATCTGGTCGATGCGTTGAAATCCGCAGTCTGACCTGAACAACACAAAGCGCGCCTTTGAGGGCGCGCTTTTTCCTTGTGCGTGCCGCGCGCCCTTGCAACGTTCTCTGGCGCGCAGTATGGCGACCGCCATGAGCACCGAGACCCCACGACGCCCGCGCAGAAACTTCTATGGCCGCTTCAAAGGCAAGACCCTGAAGCCCAGCCAAAAGACCTATCTGAACGAAGATCTGGCGGCTTTGTCGCCCGGTGCGGTGGATTGGGATACAAACCCCGAACGCAGGCCGTTGGACCTGAACACGTTGTTCAGCGGCAAACCGGTCTGGCTGGAAGTCGGCTTTGGCGGCGGCGAGCATCTGGTTCATCAGGCGCAAAGCAACCCCGACATCGGCATCATCGGGGCCGAGCCCTATATCAACGGCGTTGCCATGCTGCTGGGCAAAATTCGGCAGGCGGGGGTTGATAACCTTGCTGTGCATCCCGGCGATGCCCGAGACCTGTTCGACGTGCTGCCAGAGGCCAGTATATCGCGCGCCTTCCTTCTGTATCCTGACCCGTGGCCGAAAACCCGGCATCATCGTCGCCGTTTCGTGACGCCGGAACATCTTGAACCATTGGCAAAGGTCTTGAAGCCTGGATCGATCTTCCGGGTCGCCACGGACATCCCCGACTATGTGCGGCAGACACTGGAGGAAGTCCCCCGCGCCGGGTTCGAGTGGCTGGCCGAACGCCCCGCAGATTGGCGCGAGCCGTGGGACGACTGGATTTCCACACGCTACGAGCAGAAAGCCTTGCGTGAAGGACGCACGCCCCATTACCTGACCTTCCGCCGCAAAGACTGATTGCCGCTGGACCAACCGGTGCCAATTCGCTAATCGGCTTGAGCACTGATAGCGCAAAAGGAGCCCCCATGTCCGGACACGGAACGCCCATCCCGATGACTTCGCATCCCTGCGGCCCGCTGACCGGCACGGCAGAGGTGCCGGGCGACAAGTCGATTTCGCACCGGTCACTGATCCTTGGCGCGATGGCTGTAGGCGAGACCAGGATATCGGGGTTGCTCGAAGGTGAGGACGTCTTGGACACCGCAAAGGCAATGCGGGCCTTCGGGGCAGAAGTCACAGATCATGGCGGCGGCGAATGGACCGTGCATGGCGTGGGCGTTGGCGGGTTTGCCGAACCGGATCAGGTGATTGACTGCGGCAATTCCGGCACCGGAGTCCGGCTGATCATGGGTGCCATGGCGACCTCGCCGATTACGGCAACTTTTACCGGCGATGCCAGCCTGAACAAGCGTCCCATGGCGCGAGTAACGGATCCGCTTGCGTTGTTTGGTGCGCAGGCCGTGGGCCGCTCGGGGGGGCGTTTGCCCATGACGATCGTCGGTGCGGCAGACCCGACTCCGGTCCGGTACGAAGTTCCGGTGCCCTCGGCCCAGGTGAAATCCGCCGTCCTGCTGGCGGGTCTGAATGCCCCCGGTGAAACCGTGGTTATCGAGAAAGAGGCGACCCGCGATCATTCCGAGCGGATGTTGTCCGGTTTCGGTGCCGAAATTACGGTGGAAGACACCGATGAAGGCCGGGTCATCACTTTGACGGGGCGCCCGGAGTTGAAGCCGCAAGTCATCGCCGTTCCACGCGACCCGTCCAGCGCGGCCTTCCCGGTTTGCGCGGCGCTGATCACGCCCGGTTCGGACGTTCTGGTGCCGGGTATCGGCCTGAACCCCACGCGCGCGGGCCTGTTCACGACGCTGCGCGAGATGGGCGCCGACCTGACCTATGAAAACGAGCGCGAAGAGGGCGGCGAGCCGGTTGCCGATCTGCGCGCAAAATACTCGCCAGACATGAAGGGTATTAACGTACCGCCTGAACGCGCGGCCTCGATGATTGACGAATATCCTGTTTTGTCCGTGGTTGCCGCAAACGCCACGGGCACCACGATGATGGGCGGAGTGAAGGAACTCCGAGTGAAGGAAAGCGACCGCATCGATGCCATGGCGCGCGGTCTGCGCGCCAACGGCGTCACGGTCAACGAGGGTGACGACTGGTGGTCGGTCGAAGGGTTGGGTATCGGCAAGGTTCGTGGCGGCGGGACGTGCGAAAGCTTCCTGGATCACCGCATTGCCATGTCCTTCATGGTGATGGGCATGGGCGCGCAGAACCCGGTAAGCGTGGATGATGGTGGTCCGATCGCGACATCCTTCCCGATTTTTGAGCCGTTGATGGCGTCGCTTGGTGCAAAGGTAGAGCGCAGGTGAGCTTCACTGTCGCCATTGACGGACCTGCGGCTGCGGGCAAGGGCACGATCTCCAAGGCCGTTGCGGCGCATTTCGGGTTCGCGCATCTGGACACCGGCTTGCTGTATCGCGCCGTTGGGCGGCGTACTCTTGAAGGGTTTGGCGCGCTTGAAGCAGCGCAGGCCCTGACCGCCGAAGAGCTTGAGCAGGGTGATCTGCGCACAGCTGAAATCGCGCAGGCCGCATCCAAAGTGGCGGTGATCCCCGAGGTTCGCGCCGCCTTGGTGGATTTTCAGCGCGCCTTTGCCCGAAGGTCGGGCGGTGCCGTCTTGGATGGGCGCGACATCGGGACGGTGATTTGTCCCAATGCCGAGGTGAAGCTGTTTGTAACGGCCAGCCCAGAGGTGCGAGCTGAACGCCGGTTTCTGGAGCTTAGCGCAAAAGGTGCTGACGTGACGCGCGAACAGGTTCTGGCAGATGTCAAAGAGCGGGATGCGCGGGACGCAGAGCGCAGCGCTGCGCCGATGAAGCCAGCCGAGGATGCAGTGCGACTGGACACAACAGACCTCAGTATCGAGGCTGCATTGGCCAAAGCGCTTGAAATCATAAGCGCAAAACTGCCCGCGACGCGCTGACGTCGCAGGCAGGGGCGGAGTTTACAGCTCGCCTACGGCGATGCTCTTGATATTTGCCCACTGTTCGTCCGCCGTTTTTGTGGTGGCGGGAACGTCCTTCAGGAAGGCCGCGCGGGTTTCGGCGTTCAGGAACAGGTACAGTTTTCCATCTGCGACCAGGTACTGATCCGGGTCTCCGTCGAACTTCTTGCCGACCGACACGCCGAATGAACAGAACCCACCATGCTGCGGCAGATAGGCCGCCGGGTTCGCCATGAACGCCTCGAGGTTGGCGGCGGTGGTGAAGTAGTAGGACGCGCCATCATATGTCGCCGAGTGGGTGGCGAAGCCTTCGACCGGGTTGCCATCATTGACCAAAGCAACCAGATCGACCCCATGTGCGGCAAGCGGGGCACCTGCGGCCGAGATGCCGTTCGACACGTTGATTTCGTCCGCGGCAAGAGCCGGAGTGGACAGGGCGATGGCGGCCGCCAGGGCGGTGAAGACGATAGTTTTCATTACACGTTTCCTCTTGGTTCTGGGTTCGGGTCGATCGGATCGTCGACCGGTGAAACATAGTTAGGGGGTGAAAGTTGGACGTGTAATCGCAGATAAGCCATCAAATATTGCAGATCGTACAAGTATCTGAATGGCCAGAAGGCGCGTTCACCAAGCTTTGTTTGGTCAGTGTGGTTTTGCTTACCTATGCTGAAAGAATGCCTGCAGGAGTGCCATCATGATCCGATTAGCCCTCATTCTTGTTTTCATTGCCCGAAGCCTTGCCGCGCAAGAGCCCGTGCAAAGCCCACCCGAAGCCGAGCCGCCCATGACGTACGAACGGCTGGGCAACATTCTTTTCGCGCTTGACCCCGAAGCAGAGCCGAGCGGCCCTGGGTTTCAATTGACGATTGCAGGGGTACAGGTCTTGGTCATCACCGACACCAATGCGGATCGGATGCGGGCCATGGTCCCGATCCGCAGCGCCGAGGCGCTGTCGGAGGAAGACTTGATTCGAATGATGCAGGCCAATTTCGACAGCACTCTGGATGCCCGTTACGCGATCGCCAATGGCACCTTGTGGGCTGCGTTTATCCACCCGTTGTCCCTGTTGGAAAAAGACCAGCTGATCTCGGGGCTGGCCCAGACTGTGAACATCGCCAGGACATATGGCACCCTGTATTCCGGTGGCGCGGCAGAGTTCGGAGGCGGCGACAGCACCGATCTGCAACGTGAGTTGATTGAAGAACTGCTGAAGAAAGGCGAAGAGATCTGACCTGCACCGTGAATATGGGAATGGCGTGACGCCTGCTGGTTGGCCGACGTTGCGCGGCCGGGCCTTCATAGACCCTAGATGGATTGAGGAAAGCTGTTATAGTTTCTTCCCAGCGAAAAGGGAAAGCTGCGACACAACCCGCAAAAAGCAGGGGCGCAGCAAAAAATTCCCGAGCCAACAGGGACAAAACTACATGAACAATCGTTTGAACAAAATCACTATCGTGGGTGGCGGTACGGCTGGATGGATGACCGCGCTGATCCTGGATATGGTGTTTTCCCGCACGTCAGCGCCCAAGGATCGACCGCAAATCTGTCTGATCGAAAGCCCGAACATCTCGACCGTGGGGGTGGGTGAAGCCACGGTTCCGCGGATGCCTGTCACGCTGCGTCAGGCGGGCATTTCAGAGCGGAGTTTCTTCCGCGAGACAAACGCATCGTTCAAGCTGGGTGTGAAGTTCTGCAATTGGAACAATGACGCCAAGGGCAATCGCATCGACTACATGAACCCCTTTGCGCACGGCCAGATGCTTGAGGGACTGGAGGCTGCCGAGTATTTCCTGCGCTTCGGCAATGGCGACAGGGATTTCACGCAGTCTATCTCGCCGCATGATGATCTGGCCCGTTTGTGCAAGGGCGCGCGTCAGTTGGGGCAGCCGGAATTCGAACAACGGTTTGGTTATGCCTATCATCTGGATGCCGTAAAGTTTGCAGGCATGCTGACCAGGGTCTGCACGAAGCGCGGAGTGGAACATATCCGGGATGAGGTGCAAACGGTCGAGCTGGATGAACAGGGCAATGTCAGTCATCTCATGCTCGAGGCAAAAGGCCGCCATGATATTGAGATGGTCGTGGATTGCACCGGGTTTCGTGGGCTGATCATCAACAAGGCACTCGGTGAGCCATTTTTGGATTACTCTGACTACCTGCCCAATGATAGGGCCATGGCGTTGCAGATCGAGCATCCGGATCCTGACAAGATCGAAAGCGCCACCAGATCCACTGCCTTGGGCGCAGGTTGGACGTGGCGCGTGCCGCTTTTTAACCGTGTGGGCACAGGATATGTCTATTCGTCGGCACACCGAACGGATGACCAGGCGGCGGACGAGTACCTTGAGTGGCTGGGTGACAGCGGCAAAGGTTTGACACCGCGCGTGATCCCGATGCGCGTCGGTCGCGTGCGCAATGCCTGGGTCAAGAATTGCGTGGCCATAGGCCTGTCCGGCGGGTTCATTGAACCGCTGGAAAGCACGGCGATCCATATGATTGACCATGCGATACGCTGGTTCGCCGAGCATTTGCCCACGCGAGACATCGAGCCTTCGCTGAGGGACAGATACAATCGGCAGATGGACAAGCTTTATAACGAGGTACTGGAATTCATCTGTTTACACTATCGGTTGGGCAACCGTACCGATGACCAATACTGGATCGATGCGCGCACTGAGATGAAGATACCGGATCGGTTGGCCGAAAATCTTGAACTGTGGCAGTATCGCCTGCCGATGGATCACGATATCGAGTTCGCCACTTTGTTTGACAGCCGCGTTTATCAAACCGTTCTTTTGGGCAAACAGGTTTATGATACGGGCTATGGTTCAGGCATCCGTGATCGTCTTCGACCGTTGAAGAAACCGATTTGGTTCCAGGGTATGAAGAACGCGAAAATGGATCTGGCGAAGATCGTTAAATCCATGCCGGATCACAAAACACTGTTGCGCGATATCCGGGGGGAACTTGATCAACCTGCCTTTGGAATGGCGGCGGCAATGAAGCCGACAGTGGCGATGCCGGGCACGGCGCCAGCCCCTGTGGTCATCGAGAACATGCCGAACTTTGCTGAAATCCAAAGCGGTAAAAAGGATTTGCAACTGTTCTGACTGCTTCCTGCCCGTCGCGCAGGGAATGTTTGCAGGAAAGGCGGGGTTCAAACTCCCCGTCTTTTTTACTTCCAACTGTTTTATCAATATGTAATGTAATCACATATATAGTGAAAGGCGACCGCATTGCGACAACAGAAGAAACAAGGGCAAACAAAGGGTCGGAACTTGCGGAGCACCCTCAAACGTCGGAGACGACAGGCGGCGCCTATGCAGGTTTACGACTCTCTGCCGTCAGGGCTGCGCCAGTGGTTGGCCTCGGCAAGTTTGCCGTGGAGCCCCGTTTCTGCGCAAAAAATTTGGACCCGGGCCGGAGGCGCGCGCAACCCTTCCGCAGCGTTGATGCGACTGGACGCAATTGAACAGGCCATGCTGCGGCGCGATGCCGGGGTTTGGACCTTCAAAACCGGCAACGCGCCTGGGTACAGAGCCGCCAAACCTTGAAAATATGGGCTTTGCCCTTGCACATACCGGGGAATCCGCCTATACGCGCGCTGTCGATACAAGGGCGGTCAACGTCCGGATGACGTTTCTGAGCAGGGCCGGGTTACCTCGGCCCTTTGTGTTTGTTTGCTCAGGGGCGCACCGGGTCACGTCCGATGGCACCATGAAACAAGACCGGCGGAGACAACCGCTCGGCCAGCAAAAACGTATTGTAAAGGAAAACAACGCCACATGGCTAACGCATCCATGGAGGAATTCGAAGCCCTCCTGAATGAAAGCTTCGAAATGGACACACCCGAAGAGGGTTCTGTTGTCAAAGGCAAGGTTCTGGCGATCGAAGCCGGCCAGGCCATCATCGACGTCGGCTACAAAATGGAAGGCCGCGTTGATCTGAAAGAATTCGCAAATCCCGGCGAAGCCCCTGAAATCGCTGTAGGTGACGAGGTCGAAGTTTACCTGCGTGCCGCAGAAAACGCCCGTGGCGAAGCCGTCATCTCGCGCGAGATGGCCCGCCGTGAAGAGGCATGGGACCGTCTGGAAAAAGCATATGCCGACGACCAGCGCGTCGAAGGTGCAATCTTTGGTCGGGTCAAAGGTGGTTTCACCGTCGATCTGGGTGGCGCAGTTGCGTTTCTGCCCGGCTCGCAGGTTGACGTGCGCCCCGTGCGCGACGCTGGCCCGCTGATGGGTCTGAAGCAGCCGTTCCAGATTCTGAAAATGGACCGCCGCCGTGGCAACATCGTTGTTTCGCGTCGCGCAATCCTGGAAGAATCGCGTGCCGAACAGCGTGCCGAGGTTATCGGCAACCTGTCCGAAGGTCAGACCGTCGAGGGTGTTGTCAAGAACATCACCGAATACGGTGCATTCGTTGACCTGGGCGGCGTTGACGGCCTGCTGCACGTCACCGACATGGCATGGCGCCGTGTGAACCACCCGTCCGAGATCCTGACGATCGGCGAAACCATCAAGGTTCAGGTCATCAAGATCAACAAAGAGACCCACCGCATCAGCCTGGGCATGAAGCAGCTGCAGGAAGATCCGTGGGATCTGGTTGCTGCCAAGTACCCGCTGGGCTCGGTCCATCAGGGTCGCGTTACCAACATCACCGACTACGGCGCGTTCGTCGAGCTGGAAGCCGGTGTCGAAGGTCTGGTGCACGTGTCCGAGATGTCCTGGACCAAGAAAAACGTCCACCCCGGCAAGATCGTTTCGACCAGCCAGGAAGTCGACGTCATGGTTCTGGAAATCGACGGCGCCAAGCGTCGCGTGTCTCTGGGCCTGAAGCAGACTCAGCGCAACCCGTGGGAAGTGTTTGCAGAAACTCACCCCGAGGGCACCGAGGTCGAAGGCGAAGTCAAGAACATCACCGAATTCGGTCTGTTCATTGGCCTCGAAGGCGACATCGACGGCATGGTTCACCTGTCCGACCTGTCCTGGGACGAGCGTGGCGAGGATGCGATCCAGAACTACCGCAAGGGCGATGTCGTTCAGGCGGTTGTCTCGGAAGTTGACGTCGAAAAAGAGCGTATCTCGCTGTCGATCAAAGCCCTGGGCGGTGACAAGTTCGCCGAAGCCGTGGGCGGCGTGAAGCGTGGCTCGGTCATCACCGTCGAAGTCACCGCGATCGAAGATGGCGGCATCGAGGTCGAATACGAAGGCATGAAGTCCTTCATCCGTCGTTCGGATCTGTCGCGTGACCGTGCCGAACAGCGCCCCGAGCGTTTCTCGGTCGGTGACAAGGTCGACGTCCGCGTCACCAACGTCGACAGCAAGACCCGTCGTCTGGGCCTGTCGATCAAGGCGCGCGAGATCGCCGAAGAAAAAGAGGCCGTGGAACAGTACGGTTCTTCCGACTCGGGCGCGTCGCTGGGCGACATCCTGGGTGCAGCGCTGAAGTCGGGCGACTGAGCCAAGGCAGTATCCCAAGCATGAATTTCGGCCCCGCACGACAGTGCGGGGCCGTTTTTGTTGCGAATCAATATGTTCCGAACCGCAGGGTTAATTAGGGGATTGATCGCGCATTAAGTGTGGAAATTGGCCTGACAGATAAAATTTCGCGCGAGAATGTGGCAAAATAAAGCCTCAAAACTCAGAGTATCCGTTCCCCCCTTCCGGGTTTTTTCCTATACTGTCAAAACAGTAGACCTGTCACACCGGCTGCCTGGGAGGGTATCACGCATGATCCGTTCAGAATTGATTCAGAAAATCGCTGACGAAAACCCGCATCTCTATCAGCGTGATGTCGAGCGGATCGTGAACACCGTATTCGAAGAAGTCACAGACGCCATGGCGCGCGGTGACCGTGTCGAACTGCGGGGCTTTGGTGCCTTTTCCGTGAAAAAACGCGACGCACGTGTTGGGCGCAACCCGCGCACGGGCGAAACGGTGCAGGTCGAAGAAAAATGTGTACCGTTTTTCAAAACTGGCAAGTTGCTCAGGGATCGATTGAACGGTAAAGCCTGACACCATGATGCGTTACCTTCGATATGCTTTTCTGGCGGCCCTCGGGATCATCCTGATTTCCGTGTCTCTTGCCAATGTTCAGTCCGTAGAACTGAAACTGATGCCGGATGCTCTGGCCGAGCTTCTGGGTTTTAACCTCAGCGCGTCACTGCCGCTGTTTCTGGTGGTTTTGGGGGGTGTTGCGGCAGGATTGGTTATTGGTTTCCTGTGGGAATGGCTGCGGGAACACAAGCACCGCCGCGACGCGACCGTGAAGAAAACCGAAGTGCGCAAGCTTGAGCGCGAAGTCAAGAAGCTCAAGAAAAAGCAAAACCAAGGCAAGGACGATGTACTTGCCATTCTGGATGAGGCGAGCTGAGCCTGATCGTCATGTCTGATGTTCGGTTCAAAATCTGCGGTCTGACCGCACCGGATCACGTGCGCGCTGCGGCCGAAGCCGGGGCGGGCTATGTTGGGTTTGTTTTCTTTCCGAAATCGCCACGCAATCTGGATATTTTGCGGGCCGCAGAACTGGCGCATCTGGTCCCAGTTGGCGTTGCCAAGGTGGCTTTGGTGGTGAATGCCACTGACGACGAATTGGACGGAATCGTTTCGACTGTACCGCTTGATATGCTCCAACTGCATGGCAAGGAATCGCCCGAACGGGTTTCCGAAATTCGCGAGCGATTTGGTTTGCCGGTGATGAAAGCCATAGGAGTGGCCGAGGCCGAGGATCTGGCGGCCGTCGATCTTTACTCGGAGGTGGCCGATCAACTGCTGATCGATGCGAAACCGCCCAGAGAGGCCGAATTGCCGGGCGGCAACGGGTTGGCTTTTGACTGGCGGCTGTTGGCCGGACGGAAATACTGGCGCCGGCCTTGGATGCTGGCCGGTGGCCTGACACCCCAAAACGTTGCCGAAGCAGTCCGGATGACAGGTGCCCGGCAGGTGGATGTGTCATCCGGTGTCGAAAGCGCGCCGGGTGTGAAAGATGCTGCCCTGATCCGCGACTTTGCATCGGCTCTCAGGTGATCTGATAAAGATCTTGCTGCGTATCCCTCGAAACAGAGGGGTTGAGCATGCTCGCAGCAATCGGGGGCGTTTCCTTGAAACACTGGTACCATGCGCCGGAGTTTTTCTGGCGCGCGGGACAGGCCTGTCGGCAGGCGCAAGGCGACCCATTGTGCCTGCACGCTGACTTGTTCAGGCAGGATGGCATCTATTTTTCATTCAGTGTCTGGCAAGACATCGAAGCAATGCTGACATTTTCCCAATCCGGCCCACACAGGCGTGCCTTGTTGGCGGCCGATCGTTTGGCGGATGTGAACAGGTTTCATCATTTTCCGTGCATTGGTGTGCCCAGCTCGGCGCAGGCGGTTCAGGTCTGGCGTCAAAACACGCAGGTTGTGGAATGATGCGTTTTGCCCATGGCAAATCCCGCTGCCACCACCTATGAACAACAGATACGACGAGGGAGACACCCATGGCCAACGATCTTTTCAATTCCTTCATGTCCGGCCCTGACGAACAGGGACGTTTCGGCATCTTCGGCGGGCGTTTTGTCAGTGAAACTCTGATGCCGCTGATCCTGTCACTGGAAGAGGAATACAACAAGGCCAAAGATGATCCGACGTTCTGGGCCGAAATGGATGACCTGTGGGCAAACTATGTGGGTCGTCCTTCGCCGCTGTATTTTGCGGAACGCCTGACCGAGCATCTGGGGGGTGCCAAGATCTATCTGAAGCGTGACGAGCTGAACCACACCGGCGCGCACAAGATCAACAACGTGCTGGGGCAGATCATTCTGGCGCGGCGTATGGGCAAGACCCGGATCATTGCTGAAACCGGGGCAGGGCAACACGGCGTGGCCACCGCCACCGTATGTGCCAAGTTTGGCTTGAAATGCATTGTCTATATGGGGGCGCACGACGTGCAGCGTCAGGCCCCGAACGTATTCCGCATGCGTCTTCTGGGGGCCGAGGTGATCCCTGTGACCTCGGGCCGTGGGACGCTCAAGGATGCGATGAATGACGCGCTGCGCGACTGGGTGACTAATGTGCGCGACACGTTCTACTGCATCGGCACCGTGGCTGGGCCGCACCCCTATCCGGCAATGGTCCGCGATTTCCAGTCGATCATCGGCAAGGAAGCGAAAGAGCAGATGATGAAGGCCGAAGGCCGTTTGCCCGACACGATCATTGCGGCCATCGGCGGCGGTTCGAACGCGATGGGTCTGTTCTATCCTTTCCTCGACGACAAGGACGTCAACATCATAGGCGTCGAGGCGGGCGGAAAAGGTGTGAACGAGAAAATGGAGCATTGCGCTTCGCTGACCGGCGGACGGCCGGGCGTGCTGCACGGCAACCGGACCTATCTGTTGCAGGATGACGATGGCCAGATTCTTGAAGGCTATTCAATCTCGGCCGGGCTGGACTATCCGGGCATCGGGCCCGAGCATTCCTGGTTGCACGAAATTGGACGCGCGAATTACGTCTCGATCACTGACAAGGAAGCGCTCGAGGCGTTCCAGCTGTGCTGCGCAACCGAGGGGATCATCCCGGCGCTGGAACCAAGCCACGCATTGGCCCATGTGATGAAGATCGCACCGGAATTGCCCAAGGATCACCTGATCTGCATGAACATGTGCGGCCGTGGAGACAAGGACGTTCAGACCGTGGCCAAATATCTAAACTTCGATATGTCAGACACCGAAGGCCGTACGGCGGGTTGAGTGTGAACCGGGGCGGCATGTCCCGGTTGCTCTGTTATGGCGTCCTTTGCTCAAGCGGTCCTGAAAGCATTATTTTCAAGGCGAAACGTCCTGACGTTCCAGGGCAGGACAGGCGGGATAGTCAAACATGTGACATGTCCGCCCAAATCAGGTTGCCCTGCAAAAAAGGGCCGCCGCCAAGGCGCATGTAAGGACAACACAGAGGCCCGAGGAATCGCCGGCTGCTGGGAAACCTCGATCATTGTGCCTGCATTTGTTTCCCGACAACTGCCAGTTGCGATCTCTGCCTGGGATTGTTTCGAATATCCCGTCAAGGTCGAGAATCTGTAACCGGCATATTTTGAGCACGTGACTTGCAAAGTCACGGCTTGTTGTGACGTCTTGCCGAGAAGACTCCTTGAAAACACCGGGGTTCGAAGTGCTTTCCGACATTTTTTGCCTTTGTCTTTTGGTTTGTGCACAGCCATGTGGCCCGCACGCCAAAGTTGAGTTGTTTCCAATTCTATACAGTGTCTCCAATTTGAACTAACTATTGGGTAACTGGCGTGGTTGCGGCCGGTTCAGGGGACGTCTCTGCAATGGATGGGACAATGGATGACGTGGCTCGGGGCACAGTGTCTTTGCCCGGGCGCCCTGGTGTTTAGCGCCCTCGAGGTGTTGTAGGAGGTAAAATGGTCAGGTCCGTTATTTCAAGGCTGTTGTGCCTCTGTTTTCTGATTTCAGCACTCATGATCGGAAGCGCGAAAGAGGGTGCGGCCCTTGGTGGCGGCTTCTTCATAACCTCAGTTCAGACGCCGAACGGGGGAAGTATCTTTTTCAACAATATCCCACTTACCGGAACGGCCTTTGTTTCGCTGGGTGGGTCGGGGCAGGTTCCCGGCGGTAGTTTCTATTTCAACAACGGCATTCTGAACCAGAGTGCGATTACGCCTGCCGGCCTTGCTTCCCTGGGCTATTTCGGCGCAACCATTCTCAGTCAGGATGGCGCGGATTCCACATATGCGGCAGACGGGTATATGGGGATTACGTTCACTGCGCGCGAAACCGTCGGAGGGCCGCTTTATCGCTATGAGATCGCGTTGTCCGGTGTAACGAACACCCAAATCGTCAACACGCGCGTTCTGGTGGATACGACACAGCCAACTGCAACGATTGGGGCCCTGACGCCGACCGGCAGCGGAACGTTTCAAGCAACCATTACGCTCAGCGAACCAAGCACCGATTTCACCGTGGGCGACCTGTCCGTCACCAATGCAACGACCACTCTGACCGGGTCCGGCACCAGCTATGTCGCCACTTTGACGCCCCAGAACAACGGTACCATCGAGCTTTTCATTCCGGCAGGGGTGTTCTCGGACGCGGCTGGGAATCTGAACCTTGAGTCAAACAGGGTCAGCACGCTTCAGGCCGTGACAAATGCTCAACGTCAGATTCAGGCGTTCCAGAACGCCCGGGCCAACAGCCTTGTGTCGAACCAGCCGAAACTGACCCAGTTTCTGCAAGGTTCGGGGTCGGGTGTACTGGACGCTTCGGTCACGCAGGGCTCGGGGTATCTGAATTTCGCCAGTGATCCGGCGCGCCCCGTCTGGTTCAGTGTGACCGGCAACTGGAGTTCTCAGGATGATTATGACAACTCCTATGCACTGGCTGTTGTCGGGGCTCATCGCCAGATCAATTCGAACCTGTTGATCGGCGCCATGCTTCAGTTCGACTATGCCGAAACGGAAAACGGCCCGGCCAGCGTGGACGGTACGGGCTGGCTGGTTGGTCCTTATGTGGTGGCAAAATTGCCCAATCATTCGGTGTTTCTTGAAGGGCGGGTACTTTATGGCCAGGCCGACAACAACATCTCTCCGTTTGGCACCTACGAAGACAGTTTCGACAGTGACCGTTGGCTGGTCCAGTCGCGCGTGACAGGTGAGATAAAGCGTGGCGCCCTGACATTGATGCCCTTGCTGGACGTAAGTTATGCCAGTGACGATCAGAAAGCTTATACCGACAGCCTGGGTAATCTGATTCCACAGCAGGATTTCAGTTTGACGACGGCACGGCTGGGTGTGGATTTCAGCCACCCGCTTCAAGTGTCACGAGGAGAGATGATGCTGACGGGCGGGCTTTCGGGGATTTGGAGCACGACTTCGGGTACTGGCACCGCCCCGGGCGTGACTCCGATTGGCGACACCGCCCGAGCCCGTGCGGATCTGGGCCTGGACTATCGGTTGGAAAACAACAGCTTGCTTGCAGCAAACGTGTTCTACGATGGCATTGGTGAAAGCGGTTTTGAAAACTACAGCATCAGCCTGATCTGGCAAATGGCGTTCTGACCTTGGGGCGAAACTGGATCGCGGATCAGGTCTCGCCCCAGGCGCAATGGCTGTCTAGGCATTCGCCTTGTTCTGAAGCAAGATATCAAGCGGCACAATCTCGAGCGCGCGTTGATGGGTCGCCTCCAGGTGAACCTTTGGGGCGCATCCTTCGTCATGGGCTTGTAGGAACCGGCCGGCACACAGACACCAGCTGTCACCGGGCTTGAGGCCCGGGAAATCGAACTCGGGCCGAGCCGTGCTCAGATCATTGCCGACGTATTTCGAGAATGCCAGAAACTCGGCCGTCATCACGGCACAAACCGTATGGCTTCCCTGATCCTCGGGGCAGGTATTGCACGCACCGTCGCGGAAGAACCCGGTCAGAGGATCGCGTGAGCAGGGCGCCAGAACGCCGCCGAGTACATTGATACTGTCTTGCTTCTGCATGAACACACCTTACAGGCTTTCTGCGATCTTGCGGAACATTTCGATATTCTGGTCGTTTACGCCAGTGTCGCGAAATTTCCGATCAGCGCCGGTAGACACAATCAGAACGCCGCGAGGTTGGTTGAAATAGATGTATTGCCCATACACGCCCCGGGCCAGAAACTCTCCCTCATGGGCGCCGCGCGGGATCCACCACTGGTACCCATATCCAATCTTCCCCTGAGCGGTCGGGGCGCTGGGTTGAGTTGCCTCGAAAATCCAGTCGGAGGGCACCACTTGCCGGCCGTTCAATGACCCATCTTGCAGGATCATTTGCCCGAACCGTGCAAAGTCACGTGTCGTGAAGTTCAATCCGCCCAAAACGAAGGCGACACCAGCGCCGTCAGTGACATAATACCCGTCCCGCTCAAGGCCCAGGGGCTGAAGGATTTTTTCCGTCAATAGATCCGCGACACTGCGACCGGTCGCCCCGCGTATCACCATGCCCAATACATGCGTGTCTATGGAAACATATTGCCAGGTTTCACCGGGGGGCGCGAAACTGTCCTGCAATGAGGCCGCGAAATCGTCCAGTTCACCGCCCAGGGCAATCACACGGCCCATCCTGTTGATGTCAGATTTCGGGTCCAGATAATCTTCGTCAAACGTGACGCCGCTGGCCATGTTCAGAACGTTCCGAAGTGTCGCCCTGTCATATGCGCTGCCTGCAAGTTTGGGGGCGTATTTGACGACGGGATCATCCAATGAATCGATTGCGCCCTCTTGCAGGAGAATGCCGAAAAGCGCCGACAGATAACTTTTTGCCACTGACCACGAAATCCGGCGATCATCGGGACCGGTGCCCAGATAGTATTCCTCGAACCGGATCTTGCCGTTGTGCATAATAAGCAAAGAAGTGACCGAGCGTTCATTGATCCAAGTGTCGGTGCCTTCCGGAAGATCGAAACCTTCGCCGTAAGGCAGTTCCCATGTTGGGGCGTTTCCACGCGGCAGATCCACGGTCAGAAAGGCTTCATCCATATGCGAAAAGTTGTGAACGATCTTGTCCTCGGAAAACAGAGAGTTCACCGCCATCAGGCGCTGTAACTCTTCGCGTTTCCAAAGCCCAACGGCAGCGGCGGCCAAAGCCAGCGCCAGCACAATGCGCAGAACCCACTTCAGTATGGACCGCATCGCATAGCCTCCCTTGTTTGCGTGTATTGGAACGTGGACATCCCGCTTTCGCAACGCCGACGTAACGGAAAGAGGGCGGGGCGCTATTTGAACTTGTCCAACAGTTTCTGCATGGCCGACCGTTCGTCGGCTGGTGGCTTCGGAGGTGCCTTAGATGCGGTTTCAGCTTTCGGAGCCGCCGTCTTGGACGACCGGGGCGGAGCAGTACGCAGGGCCACCGCGTTCATGAATTTTCCACCATCATTCTGGGCCAGATGGGGCGCGCCGTCCGAAACACCCCGCAGAACGTCGTCCAGCCAGTCACTCTCGGATTTCGCAAAGTCGCTCAGAACATAAGCCGAGACCATCTCCTTGCGGCCCGGATGTCCGATCCCAAGCCGGACACGGTCATAGGCTGCGCCTATATGGTCGTGGATTGAACGCAGACCATTATGCCCAGCGTGTCCGCCGCCCGCCTTTACCCGCACTTTGCCCGGGGCGAGGTCCAGCTCGTCATGGAGCACGACAACATCTGTGGACTCGAGTTTGTAGAAACGCATCGCTTCACCCACGGATTGACCGGACCGGTTCATGAAGGTCTGTGGTTTCAGCAAAAGGATTTTTTCAGACCCTAACCGCCCTTCCGAGATTTCGCCCTGAAACTTGGACTTCCATGGGCCAAACCCATGATCTTCCGCAATCCGTTCCACAGCCATGAACCCGATGTTGTGCCGGTTTCGGGCGTATTTCTGCCCCGGGTTTCCCAATCCGACAAAGAGTTTCATGACCATGCTCCGCCTCTGTAGCCTCGAGGCTATGTGATGCCCGGAATTGCCATGGAAATCCAGCCGGCGCCGCGCGTCATGACCACAAAAAAACGGGGCTCGTCAGAACCCCGTTTCAAAAATCAGACGTTTGATCCGAATTTATTCTTCTTCTTTGCCGACGACTTCGACTTCATCGACTGCAACTTCTGCTTCTTCACCTTCTTCGTCGTCACTTGTCGACAGACCGGTCGGTGCCGAGACGTTTGCGATCACGAAGTCGCGGTCGATGGTCGGCTTGGTGCCTTCGGGCAGTTCAACCGACGAAATGGTGACGACGTCGTTGATGTTCATTCCGGCCACATCAACGGTGATCTTCTCAGGAATGTCACCTGCGGTGCACAACAGCTCGACTTCCGGGCGGACAACGGTCAGCACGCCGCCCTTCTTGATGCCGGGGGCTTCATCTTCGTTGATGAACTCAACCGGAATGTACAGTGCGATCTTGGTGGTCCGGCGCAGGCGCATCAGGTCCAGGTGGGTCGGCAGGTCTTTGACGACATCACGCTGAACGTCGCGGCAGATGACGCGAACGTCTTCATGGCCTTCGACTTTCAGGTTCCACAGGGTCGACTTGAAGCGACCGGCCTTCAGGCGCTTGAACAGTTCGTTGAACGGAATCTGAATCGGCAGCGGATCTTTGTCGCCGCCAAACACTACGCCCGGAACCATGCCTTCGCGGCGCGTTTTGCGAGCGGCGCCCTTGCCTGTCCCCGTCCGTTCCAGAGCTACGAGATCAGGAATCTCTCCAGCCATGATAATTCTCCAATGTTAGGGCGGGTATCCTCCAAGGCTGTATACCCGCGTGAAGCCGCGTCCTTATCTCGATTCATCCGGTTTGGAAAGGGGGAAATCACAGCTTGTCGTTCTCTATGGCCCAACCGCGCGCTTCGGAGTGTTCTTCGTCAAATGAGTGAAGGGTCCGCTGCTTCATCTGGCCACAAGTATCCCGGGGGAGACGCCCGGAACGGGCGGCGGGGGCAGAGCCCCAAATCTGCCGCGGTCTCAGGCTTGCCAGCGACCACCAAAATCTTCTGGTACCAGAAGATTGTGCGCCCCCAGCGCGCTAACGGTTTTTTCACCGCACAGCGCCATTGTTGTATCAAGTTCCTTCTGAATCACTTCCAGCGCGGTGGTGACGCCTTTCTGGCCCATGGCGCCCAGCCCATAAATAAATGCGCGGCCGATATACGTCCCCCTAGCCCCCAGTGCCAATGCCTTAAGCACGTCCTGACCCGAGCGGATACCACTGTCCAGATGCACTTCGACATCGTTGCCGACAGCGTCCATGATCTCGGGCAATACCCGAATCGAGCTGAGCGCACCATCCAGCTGACGCCCACCATGGTTCGACACGACTATGGCATCCGCTCCCAGCTTGGCAGCCATTTTGGCATCTTCCGCGTCGAGTATCCCTTTCAGGATCACTTTTCCGCCCCACTTTTCCATCAGTTTTTCGACTTTGCTCCAGTCGAGGGTGGGGTCGAACTGTTCAGCGGTCCAGGCCCCCAGTGAAGACGCGTCCGAGATACCTTGCACATGTCCCACTATATTGCCGAACTCGCGCCGTTTGGCACCCAGCATTTCAATGCCCCAGGCCCATTTGGTCATCAGGTTCGCTATGGTCTTTGCGGTCAGCTTGGGTGGTGCGGACAGGCCGTTCTTCAGGTCTTTGTGCCGTTGGCCCAGAATCTGCAGATCCAACGTAATCACCAGCGCCGAACACTTGGCGTCCTTGGCCCGCTGGATCAGACGGCTGACATAGTCATCGTCCTTCATCGTGTAGAGCTGAAACCAGAACGGCTTGTCGGTGTGCTCGGCCACGTCTTCGATCGAGTTGATCGACATTGTGGAAAGGGTAAAGGGCACACCAAAATCCTCGGCGGCTTTGGCGGCCTTCATCTCTCCGTCCGCATGCTGCATCCCCGTCAACCCGACCGGGGCCAACGCGACCGGCATTGACACCTTCTGGCCGATCATTTCCGAGGCCGTCGAACGCCCGGACATATCAACGGCAACCCGCTGACGCAGGCGGATCTTTTCAAAATCGGAACTGTTTTCGCGGAAAGTCTGTTCCGTCCAGCTGCCGCTTTCAGCGTAATCGTAGAACATCCGCGGCACGCGACGCTCGTAAATGCGCCTGAGGTTTTCGATATTGGTTATCACAGGCATGACTCAGACCTCCGAACTTACTGGTTCGTTTTCCTTACCAATGCATGTCAACGCCTGCAATGATCTGGCCCGGCGTCGGGCAGTCAAAAAAGCCTGCCCCAGAACAGTCTGCGGCAGGCTTTTCAGTCTGTGTTATCTGCGGGATCAGGCGCTATGAGCGCCATCCGACAGGGACTTTACAAAATCCAGCACTTCATTGACCGGTTTGCCTGCACCGATCTGGCTGACGATCGCCGATCCGACTACGGCACCATCTGCCACGGACGCGATATTGCGGGATTTCTCGGGCGTATTGATGCCAAAGCCCACGATCACCGGCAGCTCGGTTGCGGCCTGGATACGGGCAACCTCGGGGGCCACATCCGTTGCCTGCGCCTCGGCCGCGCCGGTGATGCCAGTGATTGAGACGTAATACACGAAGCCCGAGGTGTTTTGCAAAACGCGCGGCAGGCGCTGGTCATCCGTGGTAGGTGTTGCAAGACGAATGAAGTTCAGGCCGGCCGCCTGCGCAGGCAGGCAAAGCTCTTCGTCTTCCTCGGGCGGCAGATCGACAACGATCAGCCCGTCAATACCGGCATCTTTGGCATCGGCCAGAAAAGCCTCTACACCCCGGCTGTAAATCGGGTTGTAGTACCCCATCAGGACAATTGGCGTTGTGTCATCTGTTTCCCTGAACGCGCGCGCCAGATCCAATGTGCGCTGCAACGTCATCCCGCCGTCCAACGCGCGTTGACCCGCTGCCTGAATTGTGGGGCCATCCGCCATCGGATCAGTGAAGGGCAAACCAAGTTCGATGATGTCCACACCCGCGCCGGGCAGGCCTTTGACCACGTCGAGCGAGGTGTCATAGTCCGGGTCCCCTGCCATCACATAGGCAACAAAAGCCTTCTTTCCTTCGGCTTTCAGGGCGGCAAACTTAGCGTCGATACGGGTCATCGGATGTCCTTGCAATCGGGTTTGGACCCGTGTGCAGAAACTTTGACCGAAAATCAATCCCGCCAACGCAGGAATAGCTCAGAAGCCCAGATGGTACCGCAGCAGAACCGCGTTTACACCAGGGTTCTCATCGTTGGTGCTGGCGTTCGACTTGTGCGTGATCGCAACTGACATTCTGTTGCCGTTGTTCAGGTTATATCCAAGACCCAAAAGGCTGCGGATCTGAAAGTCTCCGCCCAGGTCGTTCTGGTCGTTGCTGGCATTGAAGTATCCCGGCATGACACTGCCTTCGACGAACCAGCGCTCACCCAGAGAATACAGCCCGACCAGCCCAACACCGATATGCGTATCCCCGTCTTCGTTCACAGAAAACGCAGCACCCCAGCCAGCACTGAACCGAGTTGCCTGGTGAAAAGGAGTGTGATGGTACTCGAGAGCGATCAGTGCCTGATCTTCGGACGTCGCCTCGGAAAAATCTGAATACCCGGCACCAAGAACAACCGTCTGAGCATGGGCTGTAGCAAATGTAGAGACCGTCAGTACGGCTGCAAGAAGTAGTTTTTCCATTATATTCTGCCATTTAATTTGATCGCGCTATGTTAATTGTTCATCCTACCCTTCGGTTTTCAGGGCCGACAAGAACACGATTTGAGAACAATTTCGTGATGTGGCCGAAGGGACTCAAACAAAGTGGCCCGGCAATCACTTGCGCATTGATGCGGACCTGCATAGAAGCTGCGTTCGTATTCTATGCAGGAGGCCGTTATGGGCTTTAAGATGGGAATCGTGGGTCTGCCGAACGTGGGCAAGTCGACCCTGTTCAATGCGTTGACCAAAACCGCTGCCGCGCAAGCCGCGAATTTCCCGTTCTGCACGATTGAGCCCAATGTCGGCGATGTGGCCGTGCCGGATGAGCGGCTCGACAAGTTGGCCGCAATCGCATCGTCAAAACAGATCATCCCGACGCGCATGACATTCGTTGATATCGCCGGACTGGTGAAGGGGGCCTCGAAAGGCGAGGGGCTCGGGAACCAGTTTCTGGCAAATATTCGCGAGGTCGATGCCATCGCCCATGTCTTGCGCTGTTTCGAAGATGGCGACGTGACCCATGTAGAAGGCCGCATCGACCCCGTGGCTGATGCTGACACCATCGAGACTGAGCTGATGCTCGCCGATCTGGAAAGCATCGAAAAGCGCCGCGCCAATCTGGTGCGCAAGCTGAAAGGCAATGACAAAGAGGCCCAACAGCAGGACCGCCTGCTTGCCGAAGCGCAAAAGATGCTGGAAGGCGGCAAACCTGCACGGTTGGTCGAGGTTTCGGACGAGGACGCCAAGGCCTGGAAGATGTTGCAACTGCTGACCACCAAGCCGGTTCTTTATGTTTGCAACGTGTCCGAGGAAGAAGCCGCTGAAGGCAACGAATACTCGGCGAAAGTTGCCGAGATGGCTGCCGCCCAGGGCAACTCTCACGTCATTATCAGCGCCAAGATCGAAGAAGAGATCAGTCTGCTTGAAGCGGACGAGGCACAGATGTTCCTTGAGGAAATGGGTCTGGAAGAGCCCGGTCTCGACCGTCTGATCCGCGCCGGTTACGACCTGCTGAAACTGGAAACCTATTTTACGGTTGGCCCGAAAGAGGCCCGCGCCTGGACCATCCGCACCGGTACCGCTGCACCGCAGGCGGCTGGTGTCATTCATGGTGATTTCGAAAAGGGATTCATCCGCGCCGAGACCATCGCCTATGAAGACTTTGTCGCCTGCAACGGCGAGCAAGGGGCGAAAGAGGCAGGCAAGATGCGGGCAGAGGGGAAAAGCTATATCGTCAAGGATGGCGACGTGATGCACTTTTTGTTCAACACCTGAAATTGCGCCACAATCCGCAATCGTATTGGCGTATCGAGGCCCGCCAACTCAAATCGGGAAATGAACGGTCCTGTGCTTTTAAGTCTGTCCGACGACTGAGGTTGCATCCCAAGATTGCGCAGACTCTTGATAGATTGATTTTTCCGGGTTGTATTTTCGCGGATCATCTAGCGATGATGCGTGAACATAGATACGATCATCCATAAGACTGCTGCGCCTTGTAAGTTGCGCTCCACAGTTCGGGCAGAAGCCGCTGAACGTTGGGTTGCCCGACCCGCCCAGCATTTCGTACGTTTTGCAAGCACTACTTATTTCAAAAGAGTCACGGACCAAAGGCATCATCTCTGAATGCCCGGAACCTGTGAGGTGCTGGCAGTCGCGACAGTGACAGCGAAACATTGGTACATCAAGTCGGGTGCCTGCATAGCGAACCAGGCCACATTTGCACCCACCAGTTATTCGTTCCGTCATCCTGAAACCTCCGCCTCTGGAAGCTAAGGTAATTTCCGGGTTTTGTCAGCTTTGTTTCGCTTGGTTGAAGACGTCATACGATTCACTGTTCCTGCATGGTAAATGCCTTGAGTTCGGGAATCACAAGTCGCAGCCCGCGCAATTTAAGCGCTCTTTTCTCTGCCGTCGAATATCCGATACTCTGACGAACGACCCGCCAACAGGAATGCCCTGAGATGATCGAAATTCGCGACCTGCAATTGCTCAGTGCCTTGGCACGGCATCGGCATTTTGCCAAGGCGGCAGAGGAATGCGGGATATCTCAACCCGCGTTCTCGATGCGTATCCGTAACCTCGAAGACCGATTGGGCGTCTCTATCGTCCGCCGCGCCAACCGGTTTCAGGGTCTGACCGAAGAGGGCGAGATGATCGTCCAGCGGGCGCGTCGCATTCTCGATGACACCAAAGCACTGGAACAGCAGGTGCTGGCCACCAAGGGCGAGATCACCGGTACGCTGATCCTTGGCGTGATTCCGACGGCCATCGCCTTTACCGGACGCCTCACCAAACGCTTTCGGCAAGCGCATCCGCGCATCGTTACGCGCATCGAAACCATGTCTGCCACCGCCATTCAACACCGGCTGGACGAAGGAAGCCTGGACGCCGGGATAACATATGGCGACAGCATCGGGACCGATCTGCGACAGGTGCAACCTTTGTACGAGGAAACCTATGTTCTGCTGGTTCCGTCACACATGACGGACGAAAACGGCCCCATGCCTTGGGCGCGCGTGGCTGAATTTCCGCTGAGCCTGCTCGAGCCGCAGATGCAAAACCGGCGTATTCTGGATCGTATCTTTGCCGAACAGGGGCTGCACCCGGACGTGGTTGCCGAAACCAGCGGATTTACCGCGTCGATGGTGATGGCACGCGAGGGGCTGGCTGCCACGGTTGTGCCACGTGTCCTTATTCGGGCATTGGGCGAGTTGCAGGGGACAAAGGTGCTGCCGCTGGTCGATCCGATTGTCAGCAAACCGATCTGTCTGGCCACCCTGAGCCGAGATCCTGAACTGCCAACGGTGCAGGCACTGCGCGCTGTGGTGACGTCTTTACGGTGATAAGATGTCGTTATCGTGCGATTGCAAAAAGCGATTTGACGATATGCTAGCCTGATGAGACACGGGGCCTGAATCGGAGGGCATTATGGCACCATTAGACACCAAGCCATCAGGCGCACCCAAGGGCGTCTGGAAGTCAGGTAAAGGCAAGGGGCGGCACACGCCCAAAGGCCGACAGTTTACGGATGAAGCACAGGCCGAAATTGCGCGCCTGCTGGGCGACCGCCCACGCCGCCGCGACCTGTTGATCGAGTATTTGCATCTGATTCAGGACACGCACGGCCATATCAGCGCCGACCATATTGCCGCGCTGGCCGTCGAGATGCGGATCGGGCAGGCCGAGATTTACGAGACCGCGACCTTCTATGCCCATTTCGACGTGGTGAAAGAAGGTGAAACACAGCCCCCCGCGCTGACCATTCGTGTCTGTGATTCCCTGTCCTGCGAAATGGCTGGTGCGCAGCAGTTGAAAAAAGCGTTGGAGGATGGGCTGGACCCGTCCGAAGTGCGCGTTCTGCGCGCGCCCTGCATGGGGCGCTGCGACACGGCACCGGTGCTCGAGATTGGTCACAACCATATCGACCACGCGACCGCTGAAAAAGTGCAGGCCGCTATTGCTGCCGATGACACCCATGCTCATCTACCCGATTACGAAACCTTCGCGGCCTACGAGGCCAATGACGGCTATACCAAGCTGAAAGAGCTGCGCGAGGGCGGCGACTGGGAAGTGGTTCAGGAACAGGTTCTGGCCTCGGGCCTGCGCGGTTTGGGCGGCGCCGGTTTTCCGTCGGGCAAGAAATGGGGCTTTGTCCGCATGAATGACGGCTCGCGCTATCTGGCCGTGAACGGGGACGAGGGCGAACCCGGCACCTTCAAGGATCGCTACTATCTGGAACGCACGCCGCATGTTTTCCTCGAAGGTATGCTGATCGCCGCCTGGGCGGTTCAGGCGGAAACCTGCTTCATCTACATGCGCGACGAATATCCAGCCGTTCTGGAAATTCTGCGGCGCGAGATTACCGCGCTGGAACAGGCCGGAATCGTCGAGCCGGGCTATATCGACCTACGTCGCGGCGCGGGCGCTTACATCTGCGGCGAAGAATCCGCAATGATCGAATCGATCGAGGGTAAAAAGGGCCTGCCGCGTCATCGCCCGCCCTTCGTGGCGCAGGTCGGCGTATTCGGCCGCCCGACGCTGGTGCACAACGTGGAAACGCTCTACTGGGTGTCCAAAATCTGCCGGGAAGGTCCGGAGATCCTCAATTCAGTTGAAAAGAATGGCCGCAAGGGGCTGCGCAGCTATTCGGTCTCGGGCCGGGTGGCGAAACCCGGCGTCTACCTGCTGCCGGCAGGGTCGACCATTCTTGACGTGATTGATGCCGCCGGGGGCATGGCCGAAGGTCATGTGTTCAAGGCGTATCAACCGGGCGGGCCGTCGTCAGGTCTTCTCCCCTCCAGCATCGACGACGTCCCGCTCGATTTTGACACCCTGCAGCCGCTGGGCACCTTCATCGGATCCGCTGCGGTTGTGGTTCTGTCCGATCAGGACACGGCCCGCGATGCGGCGCTGAACATGCTGCGGTTCTTCGAGGACGAAAGCTGTGGCCAATGCACGCCCTGCCGGGCGGGCTGCGAAAAGGCGGTGAAGCTGATGCAGGCCGAGAAGTGGGATACCGACCTGCTGGAAGATCTGTGCCAGGTGATGGGCGACGCTTCGATCTGCGGTCTGGGGCAGGCGGCCCCGAACCCGATCCGCCTGGTCATGAAACACTTCGCTGAAGAAATCTGAGGGAGACAGAGCCATGCTTGATGCAAGCCCAAACAAGACCGTCACCTTCAACCTGAACGGCGATGACGTCACCGTGCCCGAAGGCACCACCATCTGGGAAGCGGCCAACGGCCGTGGACTGGTGATCCCGCATCTGTGTCACAAACCGGCGCCGGGCTACAAACCCGATGGCAACTGCCGCGCCTGCATGGTCGAGGTGGAAGGCGAGCGTACGCTGGTCGCCTCGTGCATCCGTCCGGCGGCTGACGGGATGGTGGTGAAAACCGACACCGACCGCGCCGAGAAATCGCGCGCCATGGTCATGGAACTGTTGGTGGCCGACCAGCCCGAGCAGCCGCATGACAAATCGAGCCATTTCTGGGATATGGCCAAGCTGAACGATGTCAGCGACAGCCGCTTTCCGGCGAAAGAGCCCGAGAAGATCCCGTTGCTGGATGACAGCCATGTGGCGATGCGGGTCAATCTGGATGCCTGCATCAACTGCAACCTCTGCGTCCGCGCCTGCCGCGACGTTCAGGTGAATGACGTGATCGGCATGGCCGGGCGCGGGCATACCGCGCAGGTGGTGTTCGACCAGAACGACCCGATGGGCGAGTCGACCTGCGTGGCCTGCGGCGAATGCGTTCAGGCCTGCCCGACCGGCGCGCTGATGCCCGCCACCGTCCTAGACGACCAGCAGCATGGCGACAGCAAGGATTACGATTCCGAAACCGAAAGCGTCTGCCCCTTCTGCGGGGTGGGCTGCAAGGTCAGCCTCAAGGTCAAGGACGGCAAGGTCAAATATGTCGAGGGCATCAACGGCCCCGCCAACGAAGGCCGTCTGTGCGTCAAGGGCCGGTTCGGGTTCGACTATATCCACCACCCGCACCGCCTGACCAAACCGCTGATCCGGCGCGAGGATGCACCGGCAAAAGGTCTGAACGTTGATCCCGGCAACCTGTCGACCCATTTCCGCGAAGCGACCTGGGAAGAGGCGATGGATCTGGCGGCCACCAGACTGATGGCCCTGCGCGACCAAGACCCGCGCAGCGTTGCGGGCTTTGGATCGGCCAAATGCACCAACGAGGAAGCCTATCTGTTCCAGAAGTTCATCCGTCAGGGTTTCAAACACAACAATGTCGACCACTGCACCCGTCTGTGCCATGCGTCGTCCGTTGCCGCTCTGATCGAGAACGTGGGCTCGGGCGCGGTGACGGCGACCTTCAACGAGATCGAGAATGCCGATGTGGCCATCATCATCGGGTCGAACCCGATTGAAAACCACCCTGTCGCGGCCACCTATTTCAAGCAGTTCGCCAAGCGCGGCGGCAAGCTGATCGTGATGGACCCGCGCGGCGTCGGCATGCGCAAATTCGCGGACGAAATGCTGCAGTTCCGGCCCGGTGCCGATGTCTCGATGCTGAACGCGATCATGAACGTGATCGTCGAAGAAGAGCTTTATGACAGCCAGTACATCCACCGCTGGACCGAGAACTGGGAGGCCGAGAAAGAGCACCTGCGCCAGTTCACGCCCGAGGCGATGGCACCGATCTGCGGCATCGATCCGGATCAGCTGCGTCGCGTTGCGCGCACCTTTGCCAATGCCAAGGCGGGTCTGATCTTCTGGGGCATGGGCGTCAGCCAGCATATCCACGGCACCGACAATTCGCGCTGCCTGATCTCGCTGGCCCTGATGACCGGGAATGTCGGCAAACCCGGCGCGGGTCTGCACCCTCTGCGGGGCCAGAACAACGTGCAGGGCGCATCAGACGCCGGGCTGATCCCGATGTTCCTGCCGGACTACAAGACGGTGACGGATGACGGCATTCGCGCGCAGTTCACCGAGGTCTGGAAATCGGACGATTTCTCAAACGAGAAGGGTTTGACCGTCACTGAGATCATTGACCAAGCCTATGCAGGCAACATCAAGGGCATGTACATTCAGGGTGAAAACCCGGCCATGTCCGATCCGGATGTTGGCCACGCACGTGAGGCCCTGGCCAAGCTGGACCTGATGATCGTGCAGGACATCTTCCTGACCGAAACCGCGAACTATGCCGATATCATCCTGCCGGCCTCGGCGCTGTATGAAAAGAACGGCACGGTTTCGAACACCAACCGTCAGGTGCAACGTGTCCGTCCGGCCGTGGCGCCTCCGGGTGAGGCACGCGAGGATTGGAAGATCACGGTCGAACTGGCGCAGCGTATCGGGCTGAACTGGGATTACACAGATGTGTCCGAGGTCTTTGCCGAGATGAAACTGACCATGCAGTCGCTTGACAATATCACGTGGGAACGGCTGGAAAACGAGACGATCACCTATCCGTCGCTCAGCGAAACCGATCCCGGCCAGCCTATTGTGTTCGGCGATGGCTTCCCCCGCGCGGGGGGCAAAGCAAGGTTCACTCCGGCCAATGTCATCCCGCCTGATGAAGCGCCCGATGATGAATACCCGATGATTGCCACCACCGGCCGTCAGCTGGAACATTGGCATACCGGTTCAATGACCCGCCGGGCAAAGGTTCTTGACGCGGTCGAGCCAGAAGCCAACTGCTCGATGAACCCGCGCACGCTGAAGCTGATGGGGATTGAACCGGGCGAAATGATCCGCCTGACCACGCGTCGTGGTTCGATTGAAATCATGGTGCGCGCCGACCGGGCCATTGCCGAAGACATGGTGTTCATCCCGTTTGCCTATGTCGAAGCGGCGGCGAACATCCTGACGAACTCGGCCATCGACCCCTACGGCAAGATCCCCGAGTTCAAGTTCTCGGCCATTCGTGTCGAAAAGATCGAGGATGCGATGGCAGCGGAGTAAGATCGCGGCCAGACTTAACAAGGGCGGCCTCTGGAAGGGGCCGCTTTTTTCTTTGCCGCGCCGTCGTTCAAACGATTGCCTCATCTGACTTGCCCCGGCAATTCGTCGCGTTTTCATTTGGTCGCGGCACCACGCAAATTTCCGCACTGGCGATGGCATCGCGCCCACCAACGAAATCGGAACCAGGCGTCCATAAGGCAATGTGAACACCCGTCACCTGCTGGTGCGAAACAAACGGATGGCTCAACGCGGCTTTTATTGGCAGCTGGTCAATAGTCACGCTCGAAGAACAGACCCAGGCCGGTTTCCCCTCGGCCATCGACCGTACCGCGCACCGTGAAATTGTCCGTGACATCGAGGTTTAGGTTCACTTCGGTGTCACCTTCGGTGTTCACGGTGAAATCCGTATAGAGGTTTTCACCCAGGTACGCGCCCGCGCCCAAACGGCCCGCGCCGCTTTCCGAAGCTCCTATGTCGACCGTGTCGACTCCGGTGGAGTCGCGGAGACCTTTGGTTGCATCACCACCCGCACCGCTAAGCTGCGCCAGTGATGCTGCCATTTGCGCGATCAGGAAAGGCGAGATTTCTGAAAACCGGTTCCCGAACAGCAACATTGCCAGCGCTTCTTCAGCCGGACGTTCAGGGTCGGAAAACACATTGACCTCAGGTGAATCCAGCGGGCCGGCAATTTCGATCGTCGCGGTGCCGTCAGACGTGCTGGCTGAAGACTCGAACTCGATATACGGGGTCAGGTCGCCCTGCAACGTGACGATCCCCTTGGTCAGTGCCAATCTGCGGCCCAGAATGTCGAAATTCCCTCGGATCAGTTCGATCTGACCGGACGGAACAACAGAGGCGGTAGTGCCGCCGATGAAAATTCGACCCCCCAGTTCTGCGTTCACCCCGCGTCCTCTGACGAAAACCGCCTTGGGTGCAAGCAGGCTGATATCCAGCGCAATACGGGATGCGCTTTTCTCCGATCCTTCGGTCACGACCAATCCGGCCCGCTCTCGCGTGATGAAACCGGCGCGACTTTCGTTGATGTGCTGGATGTCCGGGATAGGTGCCGCGCCTACCGCGCCGGACGCGGCGGCAAGGTTGATGTTGGTTTCGTCAAACGTGATCTGACCGGCAAGCGAACTGTTTCCGGCCAACGCCCCGGTCATGGCAATCTGACCGTTCAGGGTGGTTTCATACAGCAACCGGTCTGTCAGCACCAGGTTGTTCAGGGTGGTGGTAATCTGGGCGTTGAACGGAGGGGTCAGGTCAACAGGCCCGTTGACGGTAAAGTTGCCTCCCGCCCGAACTCCGCCATTCAGTGTAATGTTTGCGCGACTTTGCGCCAGATCCACCTGACCACTGATCCCGGTAATGGTCTGACCAACACCCGGAATGGCAAGGGATGTGCCCGAAGTGGTGACTGAACCGCTCAGCGACGCCAGCGCCGGAGCACCCTTGAGTGCCAGATCGAAGCGCGCCGACCCGTCGATCTTGTTGGGTGTGATGAAGACATTCGCGATCCCAAGGTTGATGCCGCCCTGTGCCTTCAGATCCGCCTGACCGCTGGTTTCATCAAAGGTGCCAGCCAACGTGGTGTCTATGTCGGCAGGCCCTTGCGCCTTGGCGTCAATCGTCCAGACACCGTTATCGCGTTTGGCCGTTCCCTTTGCTGCCACAGTGCCAGGAAATTCGGGAACGAACCGCTCGATCCGGTTCAGTTTGGCGTCAAAATCCACATCAGCCGAGCCATTCTGGCCGACCGTTCCTTGAAGGCTGGCGTAAGAGCTGTCAGGCCCGTCCAGGCGGGCAGTGCCTTCCAACCCAGAGCCGGTCGGAGCGACGTTCCCGCTCAGGTTCAGCGGGCCGGACAAGGTTTGCGACAGACGGGCAAGGTCATCCAGTTTGGCGGAAAAGTCCAAACCGCCGGCGTCTCGGTTCAGCTTGCCCGATGCATTCGCCGAAAGGGCCGTTCCTATCAGTTGGAACGTACGGATATCCAGGCCTTCATCGTCGTTCATCGCGTCCACGGTCAGGTTCGTTCGCCCCTGGATCAGGTCGTCAACGGCGTCGATCCCGGTTTTGATGTCGTCCGCCGCCAGATTGCCTTTTACGTCGAACGCTTTGCTGCCGACTGCGCCCTTGCCGACTATATCCGCACGGATCGCCCCTGCCAGATCGCGTTTTGCAAGGCTTGAAAACGGTGACAGGTCCGGGATGTTCAGATTGACCTGCCCGTCAATGGCAAGGGCTTTCCTTGGGTCGTCTATGGTGGCAGAGGCCTTGACGGTCAGCGCTGAACCGTTCACCGATGCGTCGCGGATCACAATCTGTTCCTGGCTCAGCGCACCGTCGAACGTGATCTCGTTGCGACCGACCAACAGCGGGTCGATCTCGGCCAGACCGGTTTTGATATCCCGGCCCGATACGCTGGCCGTGCCGTCAAACTCCAGCGTCTGAACAGTTCCTTTTCCTTTCAGTTTCGCTTGCACTGCACCCCCAAGCTCGCGTTTGGCAAGGCCCGAAAACACGGACAGGTCCCGGGAATTGACCGTCGCCTGACCATCGATCGTCACGTTGCCATCAGGGGTCGTTACGGTGCCGTCGGCCTGGGCGCGCAAGGTATCACCGATCAGGGTGAAATCTTGGATGGTTATGCCATCTGCGCCACGCTTGGCGTCGAGCGTTATTGCTGTGTTGCCCTTGATCACCGGATCGATGTCATCACGCCCGGTCGAGAGGTCGGTTCCTTCGACCTCCAGTTTGCCGTCGAAACTGCCTTCCAGTGGTGAGCCTTTACCGTTTAGACGGGCCGAAACCTGGCCTCCCAGCTCCAGTTGGGCCAGTTCCGAAAACCGGGACAAATCCGTGGCTTCCAAAGTGGCGGTGCCGTCGATGGCCAAACCGGTGGACAAGCCGCTGACCAATGCGTCGACACCCAATTCGTAATCCGAACCAACTAGTTCGAGACCGGTCAGGTTCAGGGATTGGTCACTGCCATAGTCAAAGGTGCCATCCAGAGTGATGAGGTCGCCTATTGCTGCATTCAGGGCCTCGTCCGCCAGATCAATTCCGTCCAACGCGGCCTGCAGATTGCCATTGATTTTTAGCGCTGCGCCCTGTTCCAAGGTCCCGTGAGCAGTAATTTGCGCGCGCTCCAAATTAACTTGCTCGGCCTGCACGGCGTTCGCAGTCAGGCTCAGGTCCCAATGATTGCCGTTTTTTTCGTCGTACAGCGCCGAAATCTGTGCCGCTCCAACGGACGTGTCACCGCCCGAGGCTGGAAGAGTTACCCTTTCACCCTCCGGTGGCGTTATGCGTCCTTGTAGGGCCGCGAGTTGCAATCGCCCACCTGCCGCCAACTGTAACTGGCCTTTCAGGTTCAGTGCTTGTGACGAGATCTCAAGTTCGTCAATTTCCAGCGCACCTTCAGGTTGGGTTCGCCCATCCACATAGAGCTGTGTTTTGGCACCGAAAAACGTATCCATTTCTTCGGCGACAAAAGGTGTCAAATCACCACCGAGATCGGCAGTAAACGCAATGCCCTCTTCCGCGCTGGCCGCGGCAGTCGGGGCCGAGCGTAACCGAACCTGCCCTGTCACCCGAGGCTGACCATCGCTGCTGAGACCGATATCGGCCGTAAAATCGGTCACGGGTCCGGACCCTTTCGCTGTCAGCGCGATAGGCGGGGTATCCGGCATTTCAAGAGCGGTCGAGATCAGGCCGCCCGCTGCCTCTGTCACCTGAAGATCAAGATTGATCTGGCTGTTTGAATTCTGAAAGCCCGCGGCCAACTTGATCTCATCGCCCGCCCGGTCCAGCCGCGTGATGTCAAGGTTGGTGTCCAGCGTTCCGTCGGCCAGTGACAGGTTGCCACTAACCGCCAGTTCTGCGGCCACTCCGATCAGGGGCTGGCCCAAAGCCAGCTCGTCGATGCGAATTTCACCGATTTCGATGGCTACGGGCAGTTCAGGCAGTTGGAAGCCTTTTGTTTCTGCGGTTGGCGACGGCGTGTCTTTGGTGGTGGTGCCCGGCGCACGGGCAACGTCGATTTCTTGTGCAGTCAAGGCATTGACCGAGAACCGCCCACGGATCAAAGCCAGCCGGTTCCAGTCAAGTTCGGCGTCCTTTATAGTCAGCCAGACCCCTTCGTCATCGGCAACCGTGATCTCGGCAATCGTGGCACGTGAACTCAGTGCACCTTGCAGGCCCTTGACGGTGACGTTCTGATCGTCGCCCGACAGGGTATCCTGTAGGAACCGCTCGATCATGCTGCCGCCTTCGTCCTCCTGCGGATGTCCGGCCACAGGCACGATTGCCAGCGCGGCGATCAGCAGAGGATATGAAAGGTGCCGTCTCAAAATGCCTGTCCGATCCCGATATAGAACTGTAGCCCGTCCCCGGTGGGACCGCTGACAGGATAGGCCAGATCAAGACGCAAGGGGCCAAACCCGCCCAGATCGTATCTTACGCCGATACCGGCGCCCGAGTGGTCTTCCGCGCCGCTGCCGACAAACGAAGATGTATCGACGACACCGTAGTCGTAAAACCCGACCAGCGACAGGCTGTCGGTCACCTTGCCTCGGATCTCGCCGGACAAGCCAATAAATGACTTGCCGCCCGCGACGCCGCTTCCGACCGGAATGCCGAGGCTTTCATACGGCTGCCCGCGAACGGTTCCCGCACCGCCCGAGAAGAACAGAAAGTCGGGCGTGACGCCATTTGCGGGTGGGCCGATTACCGATCCCAGTTGCGCCCGCCCCGCCAGTACAACCCGTCCTCCGGTACCAAGGCTGGTATAGGCACGACCGTCGAAAAACAGACGAATTCCCGTGTCGCTGCCGGAAAAGCCGACAAAGGGCATGATCTGGGAATCCAGGTAGAAACCGCGCGTTGCACTGACTTTGCTGTCACGCTCATCCCATTCGGATCGGAACGGAACGATGAAATACCTGAACTTGCGCCCGCTGCCATATGCGTCATCCGCGTCCGACCACTGGAACCCGGCCGATGCCTCGGCGTAAAGATTGTCCGAGAACGTCCGGCGCGCACCATAGGCCAGCGAAGCCACCGTCACATTGTAGTTTTCCGTGTTGCGGCGTTCCAGCAGGGCGCTCCAGAAGGTGTTGTCATCAGGTCCAAGCCGGTCAGGTTGATCCAGACGCAGCCCGATCCGGCCATCAATATCCTCTGCACCGCCAATATTTCGAACCGCCGCTTCGAAGCGCAGACGTTCTGCGCGCCTGAACATATTGCGATGGGTCCACGTCGCCGTCACATCCACACCATCGCGAGAGGCCAGTTCGACACCAAAGGTCAACCGACGTTTGGGCAGGTCTTCGAACGTGGCGTCGAAATCCAGTGTGCCATCGGGGTTTGGAACCTCTCGTTCCTGCAACGAGACCACGTTGAACGTGCCGGTCCGGCGCAACCGTGTTCCCACCTTCTGGATTTTCTCAGGGGAATAGACCTCTCCACTAGGGAACCCGGCGATCTTTTCGATGGATCTGTGGCGTACATCTGAATTGCCCTTGATGAACATCTTGCCAAATGTCAGCCTGCGCCCGGGATCAAGGTCGATCTGGGCATCCAGACGAGCTTGGGCGTGGCGCGCGATGATTGTCTGACCCGCAATTCCGGCTTTTGCGTGACCCGCGTCCCTCCATCCCTGAACACCGGCCGAGGAGGCCTGTTGAATGGCACCGGTCGTCGCCAGTTTCCCGGGGGCAAAATCCTCGGGGAGTTTGGTTTCAGGGGCCAGGGGCTGAACAGTGGCGGTGCCGAATTTGAAGCTTGGCCCGGTTTCAACGGCAATCGCAGCACGGTTTATTTGTGCAGGCACCGTGAGAGAGCTCAGCTCGGCCGCTTCCTGTCCATCAAGCTTGATGCTGACGACCGGGCTGAAATAGCCCTCGTCGTAAAGGATTTGCACGATCGTACGGTAATCCGACAAGGCCGCCGAGAGGATTTCAAGCGGGGTGTCGAGGCCGCGTTCTTCAGCCGTGGTTACTGAGGATGTCTGCTTGAGACGTTCAACCAGTTCTTTCGATGCACCAGGGGCGGTAAGAGACGTTTCCAGCGCCGCCAGCGTGGTTGGGGCCAAAGTCACAACTGTGGCCATCAGCCAGCGCCCCAGACGGCATTGCCGCTTGCTCCTTTGCATGAATTGCCCCAACTGTCCCAATTCCAGTTCTCTTGTCCGTGTCGTGCACGGCCCTTTGAATTCAGGTTAGAGCATCTGAAAGCGGATGGGGAAAGGAATTATACATGAGACGAGAATTTTTTCGACCAAATTGTGTTGAGGTTGCCCCCGGCTATTCGGCTGCCATAAGGCGGGCCACGTCCAGCATTCGCGCCGAGAAGCCCCATTCGTTGTCGTACCAGCCAAAGACCCTGACCTGATTTTCACCCACCATACGGGTCTCGGGCCCGGCAACAACCAGCGATTCAGGGCGGGACCGCAAGTCGGACGAGACCAGCGGCAAATCAGTCCAGCCAAGCACCGGGGATGCAGCAACGGATTGTTTCAGGGCTTGATCGAAGGTTTCGGCGCTCATGCCGCGCTGCAATGTGACCACGAGGTCCACGGCTGACACACTTGCCGTCGGAACGCGGACAGCCGCGCCCGAGATACGCCCGGCCAGATGCGGAAGGACGACGTCGATCAGGTGCATCGCGCTCGATGTGGTCGGAACCATCGACAGCGCCCCAGCCCGGGAACGGGCAAGGTCGCCACGCGGCGCATCCACCATCGGTTGGCTGTTGGTATAGCAGTGGATGGTGGTCATGTGCCCCGACACGATACCGCCGATATCGTCGATGACCTTGACCAGTGGCACCAGCCCATTTGTGGTGCAGGATGCGTTTGACACAATCCGGGCGCTGCCCAACTGGTCTTCGTTCGCACCCAGAACGACGGTGACATCAGCAGCAGGGGAGGGGCCTGAGATCAGCACTTTGCCTGCGCCCGCAGACAAACCGCGACGCGCAACGTCCGAACTGCGGGCGATACCCGTACAATCCAGCATGACGTCAACGCCCGACAGATCAACGCGGGTCAGATCAGCGCTGTGTGTCATGGGAATTGAGTGACCATCCACGATCAGCGCGGCGTTCCCAGTGGACACATCGCCGGAATAGGGGCCAAACGTGCTGTCGTATTTGAACAGGTATGCACAGGTGTCCAGCGGCGCGATGTCATTGATCAGCACCAGCTCGATATCTGACCCTGCCGGCAGGGCCAGAACCTGCCGCAGGATCGTACGGCCAATACGGCCGAATCCGTTTATTGCGAGTTTCATGCGCAAGCTATGGCAGGCCGGTCCGGCGACCTCAATGCCTGATCTGACGCTGTGTCAGTTGCAGCTGACCTGCGAGAAAAACTGGCCCGAGATGTTCTGATACATGCTGGCCACGATCGGCTTGCACCCGGTTGCCTGCTGAATTGCGGCAATGGCCTGAACGGTGCGCAGGCGCGGTGGCGGGCCGAATGGGTTGAGGTTGTTGTTGTCACGCGTGGCGCGATAGACGACCGGCGCGTCGGAAACCTGTGTCACCGCCCAGGTGCGGCTCATGACGAACACGGATTTGGTTTCTTCCTTGGCCGAGATGGGGGATGCAAAAAGGGCCGCGGATGAAGCGAGTGCTGCGACGGCCAGCAGGGCAGGGCGTAGTTTCATGGAACAATCTCCAGTGCTCAAAATCAGAATTTACTTGGATTTCAGCAAATTCCGGCCCGCCTGTGAAGCCCCAAGGTCAGAAATTTGCGACGCCACCCCGTCGGGCAGGTGTTACCGACGAGCTGTGGGCAATGGCAAATGCCGGTTGCAGCACCTGTGCCGCCAATGCCTGACCCACCCCGGATCGCCTGTGTTGCGGGCTTGCGAACAGGGGGCACGCAGACAGATTTTTTGGTATGCTTCGAAGGTACGTGTCGGGGGCTTGGCCCTGCCGGGTTAGGGGTATAACCTTGACCACAAATGATTTCAGCTCTGCGAGGCCGCCATGAATGCCCCAAGTTTTACCGCCATCGCCGCATGCGGCATTCTATTGATGAACACCGTGGTCGAGGCCAAGCCGCTGTCCCGAATCATAGCCGAGATGGGGTTGTCTCCGGCAGATTTCGAAGTGGTCAACGCAGCCTCGAACGCGCTTTTGACCAGCGGTACGCCTTCCGTGGGCCAGGAACGGTCATGGAAGAATGACGACACGGGTTCCAAAGGGACAATCCGGGTGCGATCGGTACAGGGAAACTGCGTTGGTCTTCAGCATGTGATTCAGCCGGACGGCGGTGATCAGAGCAGGGAAATCCGAACTCGCCGGTGCAACGACGGCAACGGCAATTGGATCCTTACGCCCTGATCATCAGCTCAGATTTCAGTAACCCTGATCACGATTGACTTCATGCAGCAAGGCCGCGCCGGAGCTGAGGCGCCGGAAGTTTTCAGCCACATCCGACAAGGCGTCGCCCAGATGCCAGCCTGAAACATGTGGTGTGATCGTCACACCGGGGTGGCGCCATAGCGGGCTGTCTTGTGGCAAAGGTTCCTGCGAGGTGACGTCCAAAACGGCATGCCCCGGAACCCCTGCGTCCAGTGCCGCGATGAGGGCGTCCTCATCAATCAGATTTCCGCGCCCGGCGTTCAGCAGCTGACTGCCGGGTTTCATCGCCGCCAGCATCCGGGCATCAAACAGGCCAGCGGTCTGAGGGGTCGAGGGCAGGATGGCGCAAACGTGGTCACATTGGCCAAGAAGCGCGGGCAACGCGTCCTGCCCATGCATGCAAGTTACGCCTTCAATGGCTTTGGGCGTACGGCTCCAGCCCATGACTTGAAAGCCCACGGCGTGCAGCATCCGCGCGGTGCGGGCGCCGATGTGGCCAAGACCCAGAACACCGACCACGGTGTCCGGGGTAAAAACCGGTGCTCGCGGGGACCACTCGGCGCGGGTTTGAGCCGCTTCGTGAAACGCCATGTGTCGCTGAGCGCGCAGGATATAGGCCAGAAACCACTCGGCAATGCCCTGTGCCGGTGCGTCAGGCTTCAGGCGGGTGATGCGAACGTGACCGGGCAGACCGGGATGGCTGACAATGGTCTCGACCCCTGCGCCCAGCTTTTGTACCAGTTTCAGGTTCGGCAATCGCGTCGGGTGGTCACGTTGCATGTCAACCACGGCCAGCATGGTTATGTCATCAGGATTGCCCAACGTTTCGGCGGTGCGGATATCCGCATCCGGTAACACGGCCTGTAAACTGCGGGCAATTTCGTCATCACTTATCCAGTTGGACAGCCCGGTTTCGATCAACAACGCCATGTGCGGCTCCTGCATGTGTTTGATGTGGTGACGTCCCGTCACTGCGGTGGACAGGGCCCGGGCAGTTAAGCCATCCTTGAGGCAAAAGTATAGCCCGGACCCGGTGCTTCAGAGGGACATTTCCGAAAACATGACAATCAGCCTGGCCGTGCAAATTCATGATCATCTGCAAGACGTTGCTGATATGACCGGGGTCGAGGTCACTCGGATGGATGACGCATGTGTCCCTGGCGGTAATGGCGAAACTGATCGCAAGGCCGGCGTGTCCTACATTTTCGCCGCCAAAGTCGGAATGGGGAAAGTGTTTGAACGCCTGGGTTCAGACAAACGGAAACGATTTGCGCAAGAACAAACCTGAGGATCACATGGCGGAAGCGCTCGACTTTACCAACACGACTTATTTTCATCAGCGCGAGGACGGGGCGTTTGTTGGTAACGATGCCGCGCGCGGGCCTTGGTCTGCCGCACATTGCCACGCGGGGCCGGTCAGCGGCTTGATCGTACGGGCCGCAGAAACCGAAATCGGCCCCGAGAAGATGCTGACCCGACTGACTGTCGATTTGCTGAGGCCGCTCCCGCTGGCCGGGCTTCGCGTTGCGGCAGAAACCACGCGCCACACAAAGACGCTTGGGACCACGCGGGTCACGGTGCACGATCTCGACGATACGTTGTGCGCCACGGCCACAACCATGCATCTTTTGCGGCGCGATCTGGGGCAGGTGCCGAATGTCGAGATGGATGCACCGAAAATAGAGGACGTTGTCGATGGCCCTTTTCCGATAGGTGAAATTCGCCACGACCTGCCAGGCTTTGCCCATTACAGCGATATTCGCTATCCCGCAGGGGGAAAACAGGGTGCCGGGCCCAAAACGATTTGGATGCGTACTCCGCAGCTTTTGCAGGGCGAGGATCAATCGCCCATACAGGCCCTGTGCCCGTTGGCGGATTGTGGAAACGGTATCTCATGGAATGCGCCGACCACTGAAATGGGGTTCATGAATACGGACCTGACCGTGCATATCCACCGTGAACCGGTTTCGGATTGGCTGGCCTCAAAATCGATTTCGCATTGGCAGCCTTCCGGCATCGGCATGTCTCAGTCCGTCCTCTTTGATACGCAAGGTCCGGTGGGCACAGCGCTGCAAACACTGGTTCTGTTCCCGCCGACCTGATGGTGGGCCGGATTTCGCATCGGGAGTGAAAATGTCGTTGCCGCCACGCGGACGGAGACCTATCTTGCGCCTATGCGTTATCTTATAACCACTATGATCCTTTGTTTGCCGATGCAGGCCAACGCCCACCCCCATGTCTTCATTGATACCGGGCTGGAGTTCATCGTGGATGACGCTGGTCAACTGACCCATGTTCGCGTGACCTGGGCGTATGACGAATTCTACTCGTTGTTGGTTCTGGAAGACATGAAGCTGGATCAGGATGCTGACGGCGTTCTGACGGAAAGCGAAGAACGGTTCCTGACCGGGTTCGATACGCAGTGGGTGGAAGGATATAACGGCGATCTTGTCGTTACCACAGACGGAACCCCCGTCGCGCTGTCGGGCCCGATGGAGGCGCAGGCGACAGTTGAAGACGGGCGCGTTGTCACCACGCATCTCAGGGCGGTGGAGGCCGGTTCCGTCGCGGCCAAGGCGCTGTCTGCGAAAGCGTTTGATGAGACGTTTTATACCGCCTACGAGGTGACGCGACCCGTGACCGTGACGGGCCCCGCCGCGTGCCAGATTGACCGGTTTGACCCGGATATCGACGGCGAACTGGCCCAGATGCAGGCCTTTCTGCTGACCCTGGACGCCGACTATGACCTCGAGGAAAATGACATCCCTCTGGTCGGTGAACGTTTTGCCACCGAGATCCGCGTATCATGTCCCGCTACCTGATCCTGCCTGTCGGCCTGGCGATTGTACTGCTGCTCTGGTTTTGGGGCAGCGGAGGCTTTGACAGCCTTGCGGCTTGGGCTGCGGGGGAGCAACGAGAATTCCAGAACCAGATCGCCCGGTCCTTGCGTGCCGCGCGTGCCGAGCAACCCGAGGCGGTGGCAACGCTGTTGACGGTCTGTTTCGCCTACGGGTTCTTTCACGCCATCGGCCCCGGCCACGGAAAGGTCCTGATCGGGGGTTACGGTTTGGGTCGGCGTGTCGCCTTCTGGCGGTTGTCGGCGATCAGTGTATTGTCCAGCCTCGGGCAGGCGGTGACGGCCGTCGTCTTGGTCTATGCCGGGGTGCTGGTGTTCCAAATGTCCCGTGAAAGCCTTGTTGGAACGACGGAACAGGTCATGGCTCCGATAAGCTACGGAGCGATCGTCCTTATCGGTCTTTGGCTGGTGGTCCGGTCTTTGCGCAGTTTTGCAAAGAAACGGAATACCACATCGCCCCATGAGCACCATCATCAGGAAAATGATCACTCGCATCACCGCCAACACGATGGAGAAGTCTGTTCAGATTGCGGCCACCGCCATGGCCCGACCGCGCAGGAAGTTGCGAATGTGGGTTCACTGCGCGAGGCCCTGATTCTGATTGCGGGCATCGCGGCACGACCATGCACAGGGGCTTTGTTCGTGCTGATTCTGACGTGGCAGATGGGCATCGCGATGGTCGGTATCGCCGGGGCTTTTGCCATGGCATTGGGAACGGCGCTGGTGACGACCTTGGTGGGATGGACGTCCTTTGGCCTTCGCGGAGGTCTGCTGGCCTCAGCCTCAGCCACACGGTTCGCATCGGTGCTGGCCCCAACCATCGAACTGGTCGCCGGGCTGATCATTGCCGTGATCGCAAGTGGTTTGCTGCTGCGTGCGATTTAGGTCAGTCGAACACCGGTTCCGGATATCCGACCCGCGCCAGATACAGCCCCTGCGGCGGGCACACCGGCCCGCAGGCCGCACGGTCGGCGGCTTCCAGCGCCTCACGCACCTCCTCCGGGGTCCACGCGCCGGCGCCCACACGTTCCAGCGTTCCGACGAAACTGCGCACCTGATTGTGCAGGAATGATCGAGCCCTTACGTGAAAATGAACTTCGGGGCCGGAAAAGCCCTGAACCTGTTCAACCCGCAACTCATCCAGAGTTTTGACCGGGCTGGCCGCCTGGCAAATCGACGACCTGAAGGTCGTGAAATCATGGCGACCCAGCAGCATGTTCGCCGCTTCCTGCATGGCCTCGACATCCAGCGGATGATTGATCTGCCAAACCTGCCCTTTGTCATGGGTTGCAGGCGCGCGTCGCATCAGGACGCGGAACAGATATTGCCGTTCGACCGCCGAAAACCGCGCGTGCCAATCGTCGGTCGCGCGTGCGGCGTCCACGATCGCCACCGGCTGCGGTTTGAGGTGATAGTTCAGCGCCTCGGACAGGCGGAACGGGTCCCACTCCTTGGCCATGTCGCAATGGGCGACCTGACCCAACGCATGAACCCCGGCGTCGGTACGCCCTGCGGCAGCAATCGTATGCGCACCCGGCTGGATACGGGACAGGGCCTGTTCGATTGCGCCCTGCACGGACGGCTGATCCTTCTGCCGCTGCCATCCGGCAAACGGTTCCCCCTGGTATTCGACTTTCAACGCGTATCTGGGCATGTGCCGCTGGTACAGCGCGGCGCGGGAACGGGCAAGGGGGCGAAAGCGCTGGTATGTGCGGTACCCTCTACCTATCTTGGGTGAAACGATAATTGCGGGGCGACAGATTGGTCATCTCATCTCTGGCAGACAGTCTTGTGCGCGGCGTCGAAACCATCGGCGACAGCGTATCCGAGACGTTTTTTGAGCCTGTCATCCGCCTGGGTGTCACCGGGTTGGCGCGATCGGGCAAGACGGTTTTCATCACCTCGTTGGTGGCGAACCTGCTGGATCGGGGGCGCATGACCGGGTTGGTTGCGCAGCAGGAAGGTCGGATCAATGCCGCCTATCTGCAACCCCAACCGGATGACACCGTGCCCCGGTTCGATTATGAAACGCACCTGTCCGCCCTGACGGGTCCGTCACCGCACTGGCCGGACAGCACACGCGCGGTGTCAGAGCTGCGCCTGTCCTTCAAAGCCCGCCCAGCCGGCTTGCTTGCTGGCTTGCAGGGACCGCGCACCGTCCATCTGGATATCGTCGATTACCCCGGCGAATGGCTTCTGGATCTGGCCCTGCTGGACAAGTCTTATGCAGACTGGTCTCGGGAAACACTGGCGCGTATCGAGGCCCGCACGGAGGCAGCCGAGTATCTGGGGCAGGCCCATGCCGCAGACCCATCCGGCGCACATGACGAGCCGACCGCGCAGGCGCTGGCATCGTCGTTCACAACCTATCTCAATCAGGCGCGTGAAGCGGGGTATTACGACTGTACCCCCGGGCGGTTCCTGCTGCCGGGGGATCTGGCCGGATCTCCGGTTCTGACCTTTGCGCCGTTGGTGGTGTCTGGCCCGTCGCGGCGCAGAACGCTTCAACGCGAGATGGAACGGCGATACGAAGCCTATAAAGCCCAGGTCGTGAAACCGTTTTTTCGCGATCATTTCTCGCGCATCGACCGGCAGGTGGTTCTCGTCGATGCGCTGGGCGCTATTCACAAAGGTCCACAGGCGGTCGAGGATATGCGCCGCGCCATGGCCGATATCCTGTCGGCCTTTCGCCCCGGCCGAAACGCGTGGCTCAGCCAATTGCTGCTGGGCAAAAGGGTTGAACGCATCCTTTTTGCGGCGACAAAAGCGGACCACCTGCACCACATGCAGCATCCCCGCCTGACCGCGATTATCGAGGCGTTGACGCGCGAGGCGAGTGATCGGGCGAATTTCGCCGGAGCCCGGACCGAGGCCCTGTCTCTGGCTTCGCTGCGTGCTACGACCGAAGAACTGCGCCACCACGACGGGACAGACTTGCCATGCGTTCGGGGAACCCTGTTGGAGAACGGCAAACAGGCCGCCTTCTACCCGGGAGAATTGCCCGAGGATCCAGCGCATCTGTTGGGTCCGGCCCGCAACGGGGCTGATGCGTGGTTGGGCGAAGATTACGGCTTCATGGCCTTTGCCCCGGCAAAGCTGTCGCTAAAACCTGGTGATGGCCCGCCGCATATCCGGCTGGACAGGGCGGCACAGTTCTTGATCGGAGATCGGTTGTGACGACAATTCTGCGCCGCGCGCGCCCGACGGATGCGGGCACCATCGGGTCGATCTTGCACGGTTTCGCCTTGGAAAACGACTGGATGCCTGAATTGCACAGCTGCGCCGAGACAATTGCTTTCTGTGGTCGAATGATTGATCTGGAATGGGTGACCGTGGCCGAAACCGAGGCCGGCGTTGTTGGTTTTTTGGCGCTCGACGGTCGTGAAATCCATTCGCTTTATCTGGATGCTTCGGTTCGGGGCCGCGGGATTGGTCGGCAATTGCTGGATCACGCCAAATCGGCCCGCTCAGAGCTGAGCTTGTACGCGTTTCAGAACAATGCCCGAGCCTGCCGGTTTTATGAACGTAACGGCTTTGCCGAGGTGGCCCGCAGCGATGGGGCGGACAACGACGAAAACCTGCCGGACATACGGTTTGTCTGGTGCAGCGAGGATGTGATCAATGGCTAAAGGCCCGGTTTTGATCGATCTTGAAACGGATGAACCCCCTGCCGATGTCGCCAAGGCCCCGCCGGTGCCGGACATCACGCAACCACAAGGGCAGGCGATGCAAGGCGCGGCGCGGCTGGCGGCGCGCAAGCCATCGGCTCTGGCGCGCTGGTTCTGGGGGCTGGCCCTGGCAGTGGTCGGGGCGGCCGTATCGGTGGCCGCGTGGGATTTTGCAACTTCGCTGGTGGCGCGAACGCCTGTTTTGGGGTGGATCGTAACCGGGTTGATCGCCGCGCTGGTTCTTGTGGCGCTTATGATCGCAATCCGTGAACTGGCCGCATTGGGGCGATTGTCCCGTGTGGATGGCCTGCGCCGGGCCGCAGATATCGCGTTGGCAGAGGACGATCTGGCTCAGGCCCGCGCAGTCACCAATCGTATCATCGCATTCTACAAGGGCCGGGAAGACACACGCTGGGGCCGCGAACGATTGGCCGAGCGGATGGCAGATCAGTTCGATGCGTCAGCTCTGCTGGAACTTGCCGAAGTTGAGCTGTTGGCGCCTCTGGACCAAGCCGCCAGCCGAGAGGTCGAGGCCGCGGCCCGGCAAGTTGCAACCGTGACCGCATTGGTGCCGCTGGCGCTTGCGGATGTGATAACCGCGCTGGCCGCGTCATTGCGGATGATCCGCCGGGTTGCCGAAATCTATGGCGGGCGCGCGGGTACGCTGGGCGGCTGGCGTCTGACCCGCAGTGTATTTGTGCATCTGGTGGCGACAGGGGCGGTTGCAGTCGGCGATGATCTGCTGGAGCCTGTCCTGGGCGGTTCCGTTCTGAGCAAACTGTCACGCCGGTTCGGCGAGGGTCTGGTCAACGGGGCACTCAGCGCCCGTGTGGGTGTGGCCGCGATGGAGGTGTGCCGCCCGCTGCCGTTCTCGGACAGGCACAAACCTTCGACGCGGAGCATCATCAAACGCGCCTTGCAGGGCCTGTTTTCCAAGGGTTGATCCAAAGCAAGGCGCCCCGGCCTGCGCTTCGGCACACTGAATGTGTCAAAGGAGCCAGCCATGACGGATCACGGTCACAGCCCGCAGGAAATCGCCGAACGGATCAACGCACCGCCCGGACGCGGCGTGTTGCGCGATGTCGTCTATGGCGGCATCGACGGGTCCGTCACCACATTTGCCATTGTGGCAGGCGTTGCAGGGGCAGGTCTTTCCCCTTTCGTTATCGTGGCGCTTGGCCTGGCGAATGTTCTGGCTGACGGGTTTTCGATGGCTGCGGGCAATTATTCAGGCACCAAGGCCGAGCTGGACAACATTCGCCGCATCCGCGCGGTCGAGGAACGCCACATTGCGTTGTACCCGGATGGTGAGCGCGAAGAAGTGCGAGAGATCCTTGCGCAAAAAGGGCTGTCTGGCGACATTCTGATCGAGGCCACGGCAGAGATCACCTCGAGCACCGAAAACTGGATCAACCTGATGATCGAAGGTGAGTATGGTCTGGGCAGTGTCGACCCGCATCCGATGAAAGCCGCATTGGCCACCTTCTTTGCGTTTCTGGTGGCGGGGATGATTCCATTGCTGCCGTTTCTGGTGTCCGTGCCGAACGCGTTTGCGATCTCGGCCTGGATGACCATGGCTGTCTTTTTTGCGATTGGCGCGCTCAAAAGCCGGTGGTCACTGGCCCCCTGGTGGCGGTCGGGGATCGAGACGCTTTTGATCGGCGGGCTGGCCGCGCTGATCGCGTATCTCGTCGGGTCCCTGTTCCACCCATGAAATTTGCGGCGCTGGGATGACGGTTGTTGCAGTGGGCCTTACCGCAGACCCCGGACCTTTTCAGGCCGACGATCGCGCGCCCGGCGATTTCGGTGCTTTAGATCGGATCACAGCTTTCCTGACTGTCACTTTCGGACGGCTCAAGATAGCCTGACCTCCAAAAGGATCGGAGACTCGGTTGGAATCGCTGCTTGTTCTTGTTGGCCTGATTGTTCTGGCCATCCCTGTGACATTGATCGCTCTTTTGGTCGGGCATTCCCGTTTGCGTCGCCGGGTAGAGCAGCTGGAAGCGCAAATCGACGCCTTGGCCTCAGGCGATGCGACGGTCCTGCCGCAACCGGAACAGGAAACGCCTGCACCGCATCCTGCTGCTGAAGAAAAGCCGCGCAGGCCGGCACCCTGGTCGGCTCCAAAGCGGCAGGAAGACAACAGTGCCGACGCTCAGGATGCAGAGGTTTCTTCTCCGGCTGTCGTGTTTCGCCATGACAGGTTTGCGGCATTGGGAGCGTGGCTGCGCGAGAACTGGTTTTATGTGGTTTCGGCCCTGTCTCTGGCGCTGGCCGGTATTTTCCTTGTGCAATACGGCGTCGAAAACGGTTTGCTGCCGCCGGCGGCCCGTGTCGTCGCAGCCCTGGGTTTCGGCACGGTTCTGATCATTGGAGGAGAAGTCCTGCGCCGCAAGTTCGGTGATGACGAAGCGGTGGCAACCGCCTATCTGCCCTCGGTCTTTTCCGGTGCCGGGCTTGTCACTTTGTTCGGGGCCATCCTGTCCGCGCGCCAGCTGTACAACCTGATCGGTGCCGAAACGGCACTGGCAGGGATGGTCGTTGTCGCGCTGGTGGGGCTCGTTCTGGGGTGGTTCCATGGTCCGCTGTTGGCTGCGGTCGGTTTGACCGGTGCCTTCGCGGCGCCTTTCCTGGTCGGGGGCACGTCCGATGATCCGTCGTGGCTTTACGCGTATTTCCTGCTGGTCGCCGTCTTGGGTCTGGGTATCGACACGGTACGGCGCTGGGCGTGGATCTCGGTCCTGACACTGTTCGGGGCCTATGCGGCGAATCTGCTTCTGGTGATGGGCGCGCCGAGTAGGGAATCGGGATACCTGATCGCGGCAACGGTGCTGGCGCTTTTGGCAACCGCCATTCCGGTGCGGCGCATTTGGCCAAATCACGCGGGCCCCATGCTGACTGAGATGATCCGCCGCCCAAAGGCCAGCCCCTGGCCAGAATTTCCAACTCGACTGGCCGCCGGGGCCATCGCGGCAAGTACGGTGATCCTGTCCTGGCATTGGGCGGACACAGAGTCCGAATTCTGGTTGGGCGTTAGCCTGTTGACTGCCCTTGTTCTGGCGCTGCTCCTCTGGGCCAAGGATGCACCGGCCCTTCGGGACCTGACTGTCCTGCCTGCGGCCGGTTTGGTGGTCTTTGTCGCCTCTCACGGGCTTGAGAAGGGCGCGGTTCTGGGCAGGTTCGCGGCCACTTACGCGGAAACGCCCGAGGCCGACTATCCGATGGTGGTGACTGTTCTGGTCGCTTTGGGAGGTTTGATGTCGGCCCTGATGGCATGGCGGTCATTCAAGGCAAGCCAGTATCGCGCCGTTTGGGCCGGAGGAGCCGCGCTTTTTGCACCCGTTCTGGCCATCGCGCTGGAAATAGGCTGGCATCCGGCTTCGGTGATCGGGGCTTACCCCTGGGCGCTCCACGCGATTGCGCTGGCTGTGTTGATGGTGGTTCTGGCTGAACGCTTTGCCCGCGTTGACGGCGATGACCGGATGCGAGCGGCGCTGGCCACCCTGTCCATGCTGTCGTGTCTGGTCTTTGCCTGCGTCATCGTGCTCAGCTCGGCGGCGCTGACGGTTGCATTGGTCGCCAGCGTTGTGGTTGCGGCCGCGTTGGACCGCAGGTTCATCCTGCCGCCGATGAGCTGGTTCATCTGGGCCGGTGTCTTTTCCGTCACGGTGCGTTTGGTGCTTGATCCCGGGCTGGATTGGGCCAATTCCGCTCCGGTGTCCGAGGTGGCGATGGTCTATGGCGCGGCCACATTGGGATTTGTCGTGGGCTGGTGGCTTTTGCGTCCGTTGAAGCGCCCTCTGGCGGCGCTGCTGCTGGAAAGTGCGGCCTGGGCGACAGCGGGTATCCTGCTTTCCTTGCTGCTGCTGCGTTGGCTCGAAGGCTTTGGCGAGGGCGGCGCTGACAACAGCCATTGGGGCCTGGGTCTGTTGGCCGTCATCTGGCTTTTGCTTGCGTTCGCGCAGGTACAGAGGTTCGGGCTGGGTGGCAAACTGAACTATCTGCGATACCTGCTTGCTCTGTTCTTTGCGGGGCATGGCCTTTTCTATCTGTTGCAGGCATTGGCGGACCAGAACCCCTTGTTTGATCCGAATGCGGATCCGGTGCTTGGGCCGCCGGTTTTGAATACGCTGGCCGTTGCTTATCTGTTGCCCGCATTGGCCATCGGTGGATCGGTCTGGAGGATCCGGGAAATGCCGAAACCGATCATGCAAGCAAGCTTTGCCGTTGCAGGGACGTTGGCGGCAGTTTGGTTGGGTTTGACCATCCGTCACGTCTGGCAGGGCGCGGCGGGTATGTATGAAGGCAACGGCGTCACCCAGCCGGAACTGTATACCTACACTTTGGTGCTGCTGCTGATCGGGGCCGCTTTGTTCTATCAATCTCTTGCCCGCCGATCCGACCTGATGCGCAAGGCCGGGCTGGCGGTGATCGGGCTGGCGGTGGCCAAGGTCTTCCTGATCGACATCGCCGGTCTGGGCGGCCTGATCCGGGTGTTTTCGCTGTTGGCGCTGGGCCTTGCGCTGGCCGGTCTTGCGTGGCTGAACCGGTGGGCGAAACTGCGCCATTCGCCGCAGCGGGCAGAACCTCTGGACCATTAGGTGCCGGCGTCATATAAGCGCGCCATGTATGACCGGATGGCCATCATTATTCGAATTATATCCCCGGCGCTCTGACCTCCTGAGACGCCGGGCAAAGGTGTTTGAGACTTCGCACCGACCGCTTCGATCCAATAGACGACCAGATCATCCAAAGGACGCCCCAAATGTGCGCCGACACGATCCAGACACCTGATTACAAAGACACGCTGAACCTGCCCAAAACCGATTTCCCCATGCGCGCCGGCCTGCCCAAGCGCGAACCCGCATGGCTGGAACGGTGGGAGACCATCGGTGTCTATGACCGCCTGCGCGAGAAAAAGGGCCGCACGCCCTTTACCCTGCACGATGGCCCCCCTTACGCGAATGGTCACCTGCATATCGGCCACGCCCTGAACAAGACCATCAAGGACATGATCGTGCGATCCCATCAGATGATGGGCTTTGATGCGCGATACGTCCCCGGCTGGGACTGCCACGGCCTGCCGATCGAATGGAAGATCGAGGAACAGTACCGCAAGAAGGGCAAGAACAAGGACGAGGTGAACATCGTCGATTTCCGTCAGGAATGCCGCAAGTTCGCCGAAGGCTGGATCGACGTGCAGCGCGAAGAGTTCAAGCGTCTGGGCATCACTGGCAACTGGCCCGATCCCTACATCACCATGGATTATCACGCCGAGGCGGTGATTGCGGACGAATTTATGAAGTTCCTGATGAACGGCACGCTCTATCAGGGTTCAAAGCCAGTCATGTGGTCGCCCATCGAAAAGACGGCCCTGGCCGAGGCCGAGGTCGAGTATCACGACAAGGAAAGCTTCACCATCTGGGTGAAGTTCAAGATCGTCAACGCGGGTGATCTGGATGACGCCTGTGTGGTGATCTGGACGACCACGCCGTGGACCATGCCGTCGAACAAGGCCGTCGTATACGGTAAAGACATCTCCTATGGACTCTACGAAGTCACCGGCGCGCCGGAAGAATGCTGGGCCAAGGTAGGCGACAAGTTCCTGTTGGCCGACAACCTGGCCGCCGATGTATTGGGCCGTGCCCGTCTGAACGACGATCAATGGACCCGTGTGCGTGACGTGACTGCCGACGAGTTGGAGAGCGTTCAGCTGCTTCACCCGCTGGCCGGCGCCGATGGCGGCAATGGCGAATGGGACGACATCCGCGATTTCCGCGCCGCTGACTTCGTGACCGATACCGAAGGTACTGGATTCGTCCATTGTGCACCGTCGCACGGCATGGAGGAATTCGAGCTTTACCGCGATTTGGGCATGCTGGAACAGGTCATCACTTACAACGTAATGGACGATGGCTCGTTCCGTGCTGATCTGCCGTTCTTTGGCGGCAAACACATCTTGTCCCGCAAGGGCGGCGAGGGTGATGCGAACAAGGCCGTCATCGACAAGCTTGCCGAGGTCGGCGGGCTGCTGGCGCGTGGCAAGATCAAGCACAGCTATCCGCATTCCTGGCGCTCGAAAGCTCCGATCATCTATCGCAACACGCCGCAGTGGTTTGCCTCGGTCGACCGCAAGCTGGACGACGGCATGGGAGAGATGGGCGACACCATCCGCGAACGCGCGCTGCGGTCAATTGACGAGTTGGTGAAGTGGACACCGCAGACGGGCCGCAACCGCCTGTATTCGATGATCGAGGCGCGCCCGGACTGGGTTCTGTCCCGTCAGCGCGCCTGGGGCGTGCCGCTGACCTGCTTCACAAAGAAGGGCGCTTTGCCCACCGACGCGGAATACCTGCTCCGCAACGAAGAACTTAACGCGCGCATCAAAGCGGCATTCGAGAAGGATGGCGCAGACGTCTGGTACGCCGACGGGTTCAAAGAGAAGATCCTCGATGGTATCGCCAACCCGGACGACTACGATCAGGTCTTTGACGTGCTGGACGTTTGGTTCGACTCAGGCTCGACCCACGCTTTCGTTCTGCGCGACCGTGAGGATGGCACCGAAGACGGCATCGCCGATGTTTACATGGAAGGCACCGACCAACACCGCGGGTGGTTCCATTCCTCGATGCTGCAGGCCTGCGGCACCAAGGGCCGTGCACCCTATCGCAACGTGGTGACCCATGGCTTCACGCTGGACGCCAAGGGCAACAAGATGTCCAAATCGCTGGGCAACACCATCGTGCCGGAAGAGGTCGTCAAGCAATACGGCGCCGATATTCTGCGCCTGTGGGTGGCTCAGACCGATTATACCGCCGACCAGCGGATCGGGCCGGAGATTCTGAAGGGCACTGCCGACAGCTATCGCCGTCTGCGCAACACCATGCGGTTCATGCTGGGCTCATTGGCCGACTTCACCGAGGCCGACCGCGTCGCGCCCGAGGATATGCCGCGTCTGGAACGCTGGGTTCTCAGCCGTCTGGCGGAATTGGATGAGCAGGTGCGCAAGGGCTATGCCTCGTTTGATTTCCAGGGTGTTTTCAGCGCCGTGTTCAACTTTGCTACGGTTGATCTGTCGTCCTTCTATTTCGACGTTCGCAAGGATGTTCTGTACTGCGATGGGGACAGCACACGCCGCCGCGCCGCGCGCACTGTTCTGGATATTCTGTTCCACCGCCTGACCACCTGGCTGGCCCCGGTTCTGGTCTTCACCATGGAAGAGGTCTGGCTGGAGCGGTTCCCGGGCGATGACAGTTCGGTCCATCTGGTGGATTTCCCGGACACACCCGCCGATTGGCGCGATGCCGAGCTTGAGGCCAACATGGCCAAGGTGCGTCGTGTGCGCCGGGCCGTGACTGCCGCGCTCGAGGTTCAGCGTCAGGACAAGGTGATCGGCTCCAGCCTCGAGGCGGCACCGATCGTGCATGTCGAGGATGGTGATACCCGCGATCTGCTGGCCACGTTCGACGTGGACGACATGTGCATCACCTCGGGCCTGACCGTGACCGGCGATCCCGCCCCGGCCGAGGCGTTCCGTGTGCCGGAAATCGAAGGCGTTGCCGTCGTGTTCGAAAAAGCAGAAGGCGAGAAATGTCAGCGTTGCTGGAAAATCCTGCCTGATGTGGGCCGCCACACCCACGCGGGCGTCTGCGGGCGCTGCAATGAGGCGCTGGGTTAAATCAACGCGCCCCCCGAATTCAGTCGGGGGGCATTTTGGGCTATGTCTGCACAGATTGCCGTGTTGGATTGAACAGATCAAAGCCAATGGCAGGATCTGACAGGGCTTTCCAAACCTGATAGTCCGTAAAGTAACCGGTGTGCCCGCCGGGATCGACCGGGATGTTTCGATTTGCAAAAATGAGCCCACCCTCGATCTCGGTTCCGACAAAATCGTCCTGCCGGAAGATGTTGAACCACGCGGCGTTCAACTGACTGGCGGTGATGGTGAACATCTCGGGAAAATAGCGCTGATAGATATGGGTGACCGGAGAGCCCATCGTGATGAGTGTCAGAGCCCGCCCGCCGATGCGTCTTTGGACACGTGGGTCAGCAAGCATCTGTGTGGCGATCACGGTGCCCTGCGAATGGGATATCACCGTGATATGATCCGCTGGAAAGATATCGAGAACATAGTACAACGTGCGATAGAAACGCTCGTCTATAGCCTTACGATCCGGATAGTTACGTTGCCGCGTTTCCAGATCTTTTTCCAGATAGCATTTGTCGCGAATGGCGTAGGTAACGATATCCCGTGCAACGCCCAGCCCGGCGGAAACAAAATCAGAAAACCGGTACATCAACGCAGTTGCGCCAAGAACGATCAGGCCGATCTCGCCCTGCGAACAGGCCAACCTGTCCAAAGCCCAAGAGATCGGGTTGGTTTCACCTATGCCCACGTTGCATGCGGCCTCAAAACTCTGGTTGGCTGCGATCTCTCGGATCGTGACCAGAACCAGCACGATTGTACCAAACAGAAAGACCCACTGCGCCAGCCGGTTTACAATCGCCCGGCTAATCAGACCGCTGCGGGTGTGAAGGTTGGCCTTGTACGTTTTGCGACCTGCAAAAAGCCCGACGCCAACGAACCCCAACAGAACGATGGCAACAAAGGCCACACTGAGAGTTTCGATGGACTCGTTCAAATTGCTTTCAAAAAGACGTTGCAGCTGACCGCCGGACAGGCCCGAAACAGTTTCCAGTAATTGCTCTATGGTCAACCAGAGGCCGGAAATGAAGAACATCCAGAAAACCAGCATGCCTGCACAGATGCTGGGGTACAGCCGCCTGTGCTCTGAAAGTGTGTCATTGATCCGCAACGTCCAGGCGGACAACGCGTAAAGAATGATTGTCAGGAAGATAAGAGTGGCCCAGAAGATGGAGAGCAGAAAAACCTGAAACGCCACGAATTGCTCCAGGGCCGGCGGGCAATTTCCGGTTTCGGAAGGGGCGCATGCCCACAATTTCAGGCCCAGCGGCCCAATGACCAGGCACAGGGTCAGTGCTGTTCCCATTGCGAGCATTCCTCGCCAGAAGACCCGCCTGAGATAGGTCGGTGCGGATCGGCTTTGCCCCAGCCCGACAATGGCTCCGCCGGCGTACAGCACGAACAGAAGCCAGAACAACAGGGTAGGGTTCTGGAAAACCGAGACAGGTATCCGGTCGGTCATGACCGCTGCGGCACCGATCAACAAAAAGACGTTCAGCGTCGCAACTGCACCGAAGAAGACCCATGTAAAAAGATGTACCAGCTGTGCCGCCAGTGTATTCCTGCCATTGGGTTGGTCCGAAGCAACGCCTTTTCGGATGTGGGTTTGCTCGACATTGTCCATCGCCAGATATCCCAACGCCAGAACGACCCAAATCAGGTCCAGCACGGTTTTGATCGCTCCTTTCGGGGCCGGAGAGCGATCAGCCCAATAAACTTCGGCAAACAGGGCCTTGTCCTGAGGAACAGCCGGGTCAGTCACCGTGCGCAGATTGACTTCGAACAGCTCTGCATTTCGTGGATTTCCGTCGAAGGTGGATTCGGCCAGTTCGATCATGCCGCGTTCGACTTCGATCGGTGGTCTGGGGTTTCCATCCAGCCAAGTTGTTGCTGCGCCAACGACCTGATCGACGGTTTCGCCGGGTTTTTGTTCACCGATTCCATGTACTGTGAGGATCAAATGTCGACCCATTGCGTTCTCCAAAATCTCTTTAAGTAACGGCAGGAGCGTATCACGAATGGCGCCAATGCCCAAAAATGACGTTTTGCGTGGTCTTGCACATTCCCGCGCTTGTGCTTGGCGCTTTGATCTGAAACCGTCGGTTTATGGCGATGATTTCCGTTGAAACTCAGTTCGGACGACTTGGTGTTGAAGAAACGGACGGGGCCCTTGCACGGCTTGTCTGGAACGGCAGGGACGAGGGTGAGCCGACTGCGCTGCTGCGCGAAGCCGCCGCCCAGTTGAGGGCCTATGATCAAGGGCGGCTTGACCGTTTCGATCTGCCGTATCACATTGACGGTTCAGAGTTTCAAAAGCGGGTCTGTGACCTGATGTATGCCATCCCGCTTGGAGAAACGCGCACCTATGGCGATATCGCCAAAGAACTGGGGCAACCCGCCCAGCCGGTTGGCCAAGCCTGCGGATCAAACCCCATTCCCGTGATCATTCCCTGCCACCGGGTACTGGCCGCAAATGGCCTGGGCGGTTTTTCGGGCGACGGTGGTGTTGAGACGAAAGTTGCCCTGTTGCGGCATGAGCGGGCGGCAGGTCTTTTGATCTGAGCGTCGAAATTCGGTTGCAATCCGCTTTTTGCAGACACAACTTGTAACCATTGCTGAATTTGAAGGACCGCATTGCATGACCACTGAACAAGACCGTGCAGCCCGCAAGAAGGCCATTATCGACCGGTTGATGTCGCTTGAAGCGCAAGAGCTTGCAACGGCGCAGGCGCATTACGATGCGTTTTTGAAAGATGCCCAGTTGGATGACAGGGAAGGTCACGACAAGGATGACATTGCCGCATCGCGGGAAAACGCCGATCTGGCGGCTGCCTTCGATGCCCCGGTTCATGCGCATCATGCCAAGATTGATGTCATCGAAAATACCGATTTCAGCCTTGCCGACACGGTCAGGCCAGGAGCTGTGATCAAGTTCAACAACCGCAGATTTGTCGTGTGTGTCTCGACAACGCGGTTTGAAGTGGATGGCAAGACCTATATGGGCATTTCAACCCAAAGCCCGATATATCTGGCGATGGCAGGTCTGCAAAAGGGCGACGTCTTTACCCATAACGGCACCGAGTTCGAGGTGCAGGACGTTCTGTAAAACGGGACGGGCAGCGCTGCGTCAGGCGTGGCGCTGCGGAACAACCTGTTGAGCGATGCCTGCGAAGGTCAGGTACAGGCTGGTGATGACCAGCCCCCAATGGGCCCAGCTTTCGGGGTGAAAATCGACCCATGCGGCCCAACCCGCGAAGAACGTCCATGCCAGCGCCATCGGCAAGGTCAGGCTGCGCCAGCGCTCGGTGCGCACGGGATGCACGAATTTCAGCGGTAGAAACATGGCCAGCGACAGCAGGGTGACCAGCAGCAGGATGATCCAGAAATTCGGTTCCAGTGCGAAGATCACGATCACGAACATGTTCCAGCACCCGGGAAAACCGGAAAAGGAATTGTCCTTGGTCTTCATGCGTGTATCCGCGAAATACATCGCACTGGCAAATGTGATGACGATGATCGCGAACCATCCGGTCCAGCCGTCCATCAGCCCCGATTTGAACAGGGCAAAAGCCGGAATGAACACATAGGTCAGGTAATCGATGATCAGATCCAGCAGAACGCCGTCGAACTCGGGCGCGTTGTGCTTGACGTGATAATGTCGCGCCAACGGGCCATCGATACCGTCTACAATGAAAGACACGACAAGCCAAAGATACATAAGGCTCCATTTCTCTTCGACCGCGGCCAGCATGGCCAACATGGCAAAAACAGCGCCTGTTGCAGTAAAGAGATGAACGGAAAGAGCTTTGAATCTGAGTGTCATGCGAGCGTCATGACTGATGCGCGTCCGAGATGCAAACCAAAAGCCCGGGTTTTCGAGTCATGTGCACTTCAGGCTTTGGGATGCGCGCTGTTGTAGACCTCCATCAACCGCGCAGTGTCCACTGCCGTATAGGCCTGCGTCGTCGACAAAGAGGCGTGGCCTAGAAGCTCTTGAATGGCACGCAGGTCGCCTCCGGCTGACAGCAGGTGGGTGGCAAAGCTGTGCCGCATCGCGTGGGGTGTTGCGGTTGAGGGCAGCCCCAATTGCATACGTGCCTTGGCCATGACCCCTTGGATTGCACGCGGGTTCAATGGCCCGCCACGGACGCCTCGAAACAGGGCTTTGTCCTGTGCTTGTGGATGGGGACACAGCTTCAGGTATCCGTCGACCGCTTCGCGGGCGGCAGGAAGAACCGGTACGACCCTCTCTTTGTCGCCTTTCCCGACGATGCGCAGCGTGGTGGGCAAAGGCGCGTCCGCTCCGGTCAGGGACAGCGCCTCGGATATGCGCAGGCCGCATCCGTACAGCAGCGTGACAACCGCGACGTCGCGCGCCGCGACCCAGTCGGATGTGGATTGCAGTTCCACTGTATCGATCATGGCGCGGGCTGCATCTTCGGCCAGCGGACGGGGCAGTTTCTTGGTAAATTTCGGCGCGCGGGTGGACAGAACGGCGGTGGGCTCGAACCCCTCACGCTCTGCCAGCCAACGGTAGAAGCTTTTGACCGCCGACAGTTTGCGCGCCAAAGACCGCGCGTTGACGTCCGCGCCGCGCTGATCCGCCATCCAGGCGCGCATATCCGACACCGTGATCCGTTCCAGCGCCTTCAGGCCATGCCGTTCGGCGTGATGCAGGGTCATGAACGACAGAAACTCGACGACATCGCCACGATAGGCGTTTAGCGTATTCTCGGATCGTCCAGCAAGCGCGCTCAGGCTGTCCAGCCAATGCTGAAGCGCGTCGCGGCAGGCGGGCGAGATCAGGCTCACGACAACCAGTGGCGCATCGAGCGTTCGAACACGCCGGCAAAAAAGGCCAGAAGATCGGTGCCCAGCTGCGGGGTGAAATGCCGCGGGTCGCGGGCGGCCATGACGATCATGCCCGGAAGGCGACCGGCCCCGAGGTCCAGCTTAAGGCAGGCCTCGGAACGAAGCTGATCGGCCTGTGACCCGAAAATACGTCGGTTTGGCTGGTGGATTTCCCGCAAGATCACATCCCGCGCAGGACCGCCGCGATCAATGGTCAGGTACCGGTCGATGAAGCCGGGTTCCGCGATCGTCAGGACCCCGCCCAACGTGTCGATTGCGGGATCGTTCTGAACCACGGTTGTTTCCAGAACCAGCGTAACGCTGTCGACGCGCAGGATGTCCGCCACATCGGCGCCCAGCGCGCGCAGGAAATCTTCGAACTCGACAGGTTCCAGCAATCGCAGAATGGCGCGGTGGACCTGATTGGTGCCCGCGAGGTTTTCATAGGCCGCAGCGATGACGGAACGGTGGGTGTCTTCCAGCCGATCCAGCCGCGCCTCGAGCCGTTGCATTGCAATGCCGCGCAGGTCTATCACGTTGTCGCCGCGCGCTTGCTCGTTGGCAGCGACAAGCGCCTGCATCAGGTCTTTGTCGTCCAGTACGACATCCGGCTCGGCCAGAATTGCCGCGCGGAGGTTATCCTCGAGTTTGGGGGTGCTGCTCATGTCCCGTCCGGTCTTTTTTTGTTGTCGCGGCTTATAACATGCCGGACCGGATTTGCCTTGGAAAAAATGCACGCAAGGGTGGATTTCCTTGCATGTTGTGGCAAGGGGCTCCCGCCCGCCATGCCCGATCACAGATCAGGCATTTGGCCGTTGGGCCGGGCGCGGCGCCTGATGGCGCCGCGCGGTTGCAAGCCAGATCAGAGGATTTTCTGACCGGTTTTGGCCCAGTCGGCCAGAAAGGTTTCCAGACCTTTGTCGGTCAGCGGATGGTCGGCCAGCTTCTTGATTACGGCAGGCGGTGCGGTGATCACGTCGGCTCCGATGCGGGCGCTGTCGGTCACGTGGTTGACGGTACGGATCGATGCAGCAAGGATTTCGGTCTCGAACCCGTAGTTGTCATAGACCTGACGGATGTCTGCGATCAGGTCCATGCCGTCGAGGTTGATATCGTCAAGCCGACCGATGAAAGGCGAGATGAATGTCGCGCCCGCTTTCGCAGCCAGAATCGCCTGATTGGTCGAGAAGCAGAGCGTCACATTGACCATCTGGCCTTCGTCGCTGAGCGTCTTGCAGGTTTTCAAACCGGCCCATGTCAGCGGAACTTTGACCGCGATGTTCGGTGCGATCTTGGCCAGTTTGCGGCCTTCGGCGATCATGTCGTCAGCTTCGGTGGCGACAACCTCGGCCGATACCGGGCCATCGACCAGATCACATATCTCTTTGGTCACTTCCAGAATGTCGCGACCTGACTTCAGGATCAGCGAAGGGTTGGTGGTTACGCCGTCCACCATGCCCAGATCGTTCAGTTCGGCAATGGCGTCGATCTCGGCGGTGTCTACGAAGAATTTCATGAGGGCAGTCCTTTGATGGGTTGGCCTTGGTCGCGGATGGCTTTACCTCAAAGAGACCCCTGCTGGAACCCCCTGCGAAGGATATGCCGTGAGCGCTAACGGATTTTTCGACCAAGGAGAGCTGGTTGCGGTGCTTACAACGCAGCCGCTTGACCGGACGCTGGATTACAAAGCGCCCGAAGGCGGGTGCGTTCTGGGCGCGTTTGTCGAGGTTCCTTTGGGCCCGCGCAAGGTGCTTGGGGTGGTTTGGGGGCCGGGGCAGGGCGGCTTTGACCTGAGCAAGGCGCGCTCGGTAATCCGGGTTCTTGACGTTGCACCGATGCGTGAAGTGATGCGGGTGTTTCTGGAAAAGGTCGCCGATTACACTCTGACACCAATGCCTGCGATGCTGCGTCTGGCGACGCGGGCACCGGGCTTGGGTGATCCGCCATCGATGCGCAAGGTCTATCGGTTGGGTGAAGGCCAACCAGACCGATTGACCGATGCGCGGACCCGGGTTCTGGGGGTATTGCGCGACTACGGCGGGCTGGCTTTTACCTTGAAAGAGCTCGCCGAGCAGGCGGGTGTAACGTCATCTGTTGTCAAAGGGTTGGTCAAACAAGGCGCCGTGCGCGAAGAGGACAGCCCGCGCGACCTGCCTTATCCTCATCTTGATCCGGACCTTCCCGGGAAAGACCTGACAGCGGATCAGGCAGCGGCGGTCGAACGGCTTCAGGCCGGGCAGCGGACCGGTGATTACGGCACCACGCTGCTGAAAGGCGTTACCGGTTCCGGTAAGACCGAGGTCTATTTGGAGGCCGTGGCCGAGGCGCTGCGCATGGGGCGGCAGGCCTTGGTCCTGCTGCCCGAGATCGCCCTGACCGCAGAATTTCTGACTCGGGTCGAGGCGCGGTTCGGTGCGCGCCCGGCGGAATGGCATTCCGGCGCAACCATGACGGAACGGCGGCGGGTCTGGCGGATGGTCGGGCAAGGCAATGCGCAACTGGTCGTTGGCGCCCGGTCGGCGCTGTTTCTGCCATTCCGCGATCTGGGGCTTGTGGTCGTCGATGAAGAACACGACACGTCCTACAAACAGGAAGACGGCGTGCACTACAGCGCACGCGACATGGCGGTTCTGCGCTCGGCGATCTGTGGCGCGCGGGTGATCCTGGCCAGTGCGACACCTTCGCTTGAAAGTTGGGCCAATGCCGAGGCGGGCAAGTACGAAAGGCTTGACCTGACCTCGCGTTTTGGGGCGGCGGTATTGCCCGAGATGAAGCCCATCGACATGCGGGCCGAGCAGATGCAGCCCGGAACGTGGGTTTCTCCGTCTTTGCGGCAAGCGGTGCAGCAGCGGATCGAAAAAGGTGAACAATCGCTGTTGTTCATCAACCGCCGTGGCTATGCGCCGGTGACCTTGTGCCGGGCCTGTGGCGAGCAGATCGCCTGTGATCAGTGCGACGCACGCATGGTCGAGCATCGGTTTCTCAAGCGATTGATGTGCCACCAATGCGGCGAAACCAAGCCGATGCCCGAAGATTGCCCCTCCTGCGGCGTGGAAGGCAAGCTGGCCCCGGTCGGGCCGGGGATCGAACGGCTGGGGGAAGAAGCCGAGGCGACCTTCCCCGAGGCGAAAATCGCAATGCTGAGTTCTGATCTTTTTGGTTCAGCCCGGGCATTGAAAGCCAAGATAGAAGAGATCGCCGCCGGGGATGCCGACATTATCATCGGTACGCAGTTGGTGGCGAAGGGGCACAACTTTCCCAAGCTCACATTGGTCGGTGTGATTGACGCTGACCTGTCTCTGCACGGCGCGGATCTGCGCGCGGCTGAGCGTACGTTTCAATTGATGCGGCAAGTGGCTGGGCGCGCGGGACGGGCGGACAAGCCAGGGCAGGCGCTTTTGCAGACATTTCAACCGGAACACCCGGTGATCCGGGCCATCCTGTCGGGTGATGAGGAAGGGTTCTGGAAAGCCGAGGCAGCGGGTCGGCAGGCGGCAGGCGTGCCGCCCTATGGTCGCATGGCCGGGATCGTGTTGTCGGGCCCCGAGGTCGGGCCGGTCTTCGATATCGGCAATGCAATGGCCCGCAACGATTCGCCCCTGCGCGCGATCGGTGCTCAGGTCTTTGGCCCGGCGCCGGCACCTATTGCACGTATACGCGGTCGCCACAGAGTGCGCTTGTTGGTGAAAGCCCCGAAAGGGGCGCCGATTCAGGATGCCATTGCCCGCTGGATCGCCCCGTTGCGCCTGAAGGGCGATATCCGCCTGACCGTCGATATCGACCCACAGAATTTTTACTGACCTCTGCATCTGTGCAGGGTGATTGTGCGCAGACCGCTTCCCTCTCGCCAAAGCAGCGAAATGGGCGTAGAGGGGTCTCATGCTGAAACCCATGCCCCTTACAGAGGCGCAGAGCCTGCCGTTCTGGCGCCGCCCCATCACGCTGTTGTTCATGATGGCGCTGACCATGCCCATTGCGTTCAACGCATGGAGCGCGTTGCTGAACAACTTTGTTATTGAGGTGGCGAACTTTGATGGCGCGGATATCGGTCTGCTGCACACGGTGCGCGAGATTCCGGGGTTTCTGGCGGTTGGGGTGATTGCCGTCATCATTTTCATTCGCGAGCAGGTGCTGGCGATGATCTCGCTGATGATGCTTGGTGTCGCAACGGCGGTGACCGCGTGGTTCCCCAGCCTGGGCGGGTTGCTGTTTGTGACCTTGTTCAGTTCGATCGGGTTCCATTACTACGAGACCGTAAACCAGTCGCTTCAATTGCAGTGGCTGCCCAAGGATCGTGCTCCGCAGGTGCTGGGATGGCTGGTTGCGATGGGATCGGCGGCGACCATGGTGGTGTATGGGCTGATCGTACTGACCTGGGATCGCTTTGATCTGTCCTACAACTTTGTATTCATGGCGTCGGGTGGAGTTACGGCTGCGTTGGCACTGTTCTGTCTGTTCGCCTATCCGCAATTCGATGCGCCCACGCCGCAGACCAAGAAGCTGATCCTGCGTCGCCGGTATTGGCTGTATTATGCATTGCAGTTCATGGCAGGCGCGCGGCGGCAGATATTTGTCGTTTTTGCCGGGTTCATGATGGTCGAGAAATTCGGCTTTGAAGTGCATGAGCTCACCAGCCTTTATCTGATCAATCTGATGATCAACATGTTGGCCGCCCCATTGCTGGGAAAGGCGGTGGCAAAGTTCGGTGAGCAGCGCACGCTGATATTTGAATATACCGGCCTGGCCATCGTGTTCGCAGCCTATGGCGGCATCTATTGGTTCGGTTGGGGCGTTCTGCTTGCGGCAATCCTTTATGTGATCGACCACGTGCTGTTTGCGCTGGCTTTGGCATTGAAAACCTATTTCCAGAAAATCGCTGACCCTGCTGACATCGCGCCGACCGCTGCGGTGGCCTTTACGATCAATCATATTGCGGCGGTGTTTTTGCCCGCTTTGCTTGGCCTGCTTTGGGTCGTGTCGCCGGGCGCTGTGTTTGGCCTGGCCGCGGCGATGGCGATCGTTTCGCTGCTGTTGTCCCTGTTGATCCCGCGTCACCCCGAGCCTGGCAACGAGACCATCCTGACCAAATACGCTCCGGCCCCTGCGGAATAGGTCTCGGCGCTTGACCTTGACGGCGCGGCGTCCTAGGCGCGGTGTCAATCGAGACAGGAGGCCCCAATGCCCACATTCACCGCACTGACGACGCTGACAGGTAAGAAGGCCGCCGAAGGTCTGGGCGAGGCGATGGAACGTCTGGAGCCAGAGCCAACCGGCGTTGGTGTGTTCGAAGTCGAAGACGGATCCGGCCTGTGGGAGGTCGGCGGATATTTCACCGAAGCCCCTGACGAGACCGCGCTGGCGGTTCTGGCCGCGGCGTTCGACGCCAAACCGTTTGTTGTTTCAGAGCTGCCGGAAACCGACTGGGTTGCGCATGTGCGACGCGAGCTTGCACCCGTCGAGGCGGGGCGTTTCTTTGTCTATGGAAGCCATGATGCCGACAAGCTGCCCGAAGGTCGCATTCCATTGCTGATCGAGGCCGCAATGGCCTTTGGCACCGGCCACCATGGTACGACGTTGGGTTGCCTCAAGGCCTTTGACAGATTGCTGGACGAAGGGTTCACCGCTACGAAAGTGGCAGATATCGGCTGCGGCACCGCCGTTCTGGCCATGGCCGCAGCCCGGGTTTGGGACGGCGAGATCATTGCCAGTGACATTGATGAAGTGGCCGTTGACGTGGCCGAAGCCAATCTCAAGGCGAACGGGATGTCCGGTGCCGTACGGTGCGTGGAAGCCGCGGGATTCGACCACCCCGATCTCAGGGCACACGCACCCTACGACCTGATCTTTGCCAATATTCTGAAAGGTCCTCTGGTCGCCCTCTCGCCGGAAATCGCGGCGAATCTGCGTCCCGGAGGGTATGCAATCCTGTCGGGGATCCTCAACGAACAGGCCGATGATGTGGTGTCTGTTTATTCTCAAAATGAATTCAATCTTGCTCATAGAGGTGAGATTGGTGAATGGACGACCCTAATCTTAATGAAACAGGGCGCAAACTAGGCCATTTGCAGGAGTTTCGTAGAATTTTGCCACGTTTTTGTCGTATTCTCTATTTACCGTTTTCTGACTGAAGTCGAGGGGGGCGGTTTTTGGAGGCTGCCATGACGGGTAAACAACTGGAGTTCACTCAGCGCGTTAATCGCCTGAACAAAAAACATCAAAAGATGAGCCGTGGCTATCGCGCGACGATGCGCAAGGATGGCCTGGTCGTCATGAAGCCGCAGCGGGTAAGCTCGGCAGTGCCGGCCAGGGTGCTGTTGCTTACGCTTCTGAGTGTTGTGGCGTTCAAGGCGTTTCTTTTGTCCAGCCTTGGCCCGACCGGATACCAATATCGGATCGACAGTTTGAACGAAGGCACATCGGTCGAAAAAGCAGGTGCCTGGGTGATGCAGATCGACCCGGTGTCGCAGGCGATTGCCGTGCAACTCAACAAGGTTTTATACTGAATCTCAATTTGACTCAGTTTCCAAAAAAAACACCGCGTGCCCGGGGCGCGCGGTGTTTTTGTTTGCCCCTCAAGGGAGGAGGAAGGGGCGAATGCGAGTAGTGGTCGGTATTACCGGAGACCTTGGGCGATGGCGTCAATGTCGCCGCGGCACAGGCCGATATCTTCCAGTTCACGATCGCTCAGACCGGTCAGCGCGTTGCGGGTAACGCGGGCGTCATTCCATTCGACAGCTGCGTTCACGGCCGATACGAAAAATGCGCCGATACGGCCAACGAGGCCGAACGAGCCAGTGGAGGCGAAGCGGGTGGTGTCCAGTGCAGCCATATCCTGTTTCCTTCTGGTTGGTGTTCACTTTGCAGTCTTGCGATCTGCCCGGCATCTAGTGCCGCCAAATCGCCCGCACAAGTTCAGTTTTTGCATGTGTCCTATGCGTTTTCTGCAATGCTGCAAAAGGCTGTAATCCCCTTAAATAATTGGTGAAAACGCGTTCACAAAAGTGTCGAATTCAGACTTTTTGAAGTCGCAAACGGCACGTTGAGTCGCCCTTGGGACAGGGGTGTCGTTTTCAGGCCTTGGGTCAATTCGCTTGGAAAATGTTCACGCTTCGTGCTAGGCGTTGAAAAAAGATCACAGAACCCGAGCAGGCCGAGGCAAAACATGCGAATTCTGGGCATTGATCCGGGGCTTAGGACCCTGGGGTGGGGCGTCATCGAATCAAATGGCAGCCGCCTGAGCCACGTGGCCAACGGTTTGTGCAAGTCGGATGGGGATGATCTGGGTGAGCGGTTGTTGTCTCTCCACAACCAGATTGTCGAAGTCATCGCCGATCACCAACCGGACCAGGCAGCCATCGAACAGACCTTTGTGAACAAGGACGGTGCCGGTACGCTCAAACTGGGTCAGGCGCGTGGGGTTGCGTTGCTGACACTGGCTCAGGCTGGTTTGCCGGTTGGGGAATACGCCCCGAACCGGGTCAAGAAAACGGTCGTGGGTGTGGGGCACGCGGAAAAAGAGCAGGTGCTGCACATGGTCAAACTGCAATTGCCCGGATGTCAACCCAAAGGGGCGGATGCAGCCGATGCTCTGGCGATTGCGATTTGCCATGCCTATTACGGCAAGACCCAACAGGTGCGTGTGAAAGAGGTGCGGGCATGATCGGAAAACTCACCGGAAGGCTGGACTATCGCGCCGCAGATCACGTGCTGATCGATGTCCGGGGGGTGGGATACATCGTCTATTGCTCTGACCGGACCATGGCGGCACTGCCGGGCGTGGGCGAGGCGGTTTCGATCTATACGGACATGGTCGTGCGCGAAGACCTGATGCAGCTTTATGGCTTTCTTTCGCTGGTCGAGAAGGAATGGCATCGCCTTTTGTGCTCGGTTCAGGGGGTCGGAGCGAAAGTCTCTCTGGCGATCCTCAGCGCGCTGGGGCCGGACGGTGTCAGCCGCGCAATCGCACTGGGAGATTGGGCGGCGGTCAAGGCGGCGAAAGGTGTGGGGCCGAAAACAGCGCAGCGGATCGTTCTGGACCTCAAGGACAAGGCGCCGGGCGTGATGGCCATGGGTGGCACGGTGATTGATGCGATGGATGGCCCTTCGATCGAAGTTGTAGAGCCTGTCGAGGCAGCGCCTGCTCCGAAGCGGACGCCAAAACCAGCCTCTGGGGCCGCTGCGGCATCAGCGGGTGCGCTGTCTGCCTTGTCCAATCTGGGTTATGGGCCGTCGGATGCAGCAGCCGCGGTTGCCGAGGCCGCCGCCAACAACCCGGATGCAGACGAAGCGGGTTTGATCCGTGCCGCCCTGCAATTGCTGGCTCCGAAAGGCTGAATGAATGGTAGACGCTGATCCCACTGTGCGCCCGGACCCATTGCCCGAGGACAACGACCGCGCATTGCGCCCGCAGGGCTTGGATGAGTTCATCGGTCAGGCCGAGGCACGCGCCAATCTGCGCATCTTCATCCAATCCGCCCGCCAGCGGGGCGAGGCGATGGATCACACGTTGTTCCATGGCCCTCCGGGGTTGGGCAAGACGACGCTGGCGCAGATCATGGCGCGTGAACTGGGGGTGAATTTTCGCATGACGTCCGGGCCGGTTCTGGCGAAAGCGGGCGATCTGGCTGCGATCCTGACCAATCTCGAAGCGCGTGATGTCCTGTTCATCGACGAAATCCACCGCCTGAACCCGGCGGTGGAAGAGGTGCTTTACCCCGCGATGGAGGATTTCGAGCTTGATCTGGTGATCGGCGAGGGGCCCGCTGCGCGAACGGTTCGGATCGAGTTGCAACCCTTCACGCTTGTCGGGGCCACGACGCGCATGGGTTTGCTGACCACACCTTTGCGCGACCGGTTTGGTATTCCGACCCGGTTGCAGTTCTACACCGTGGATGAACTGCATGAGATCGTCACCCGAAACGCGCGGAAACTCGGCGCTCCGGCAGATGATGAGGGCGCACGCGAGATTGCGCGCAGGTCGCGCGGTACACCGCGCATCGCCGGACGTCTGCTGCGCCGGGTGGTGGACTTCGCCATTGTCGAAGGAGATGGGCGGATCACCCGCGAACTGGCTGACGGAGCCTTGACGCGGCTGGGTGTGGACCATTTGGGGCTGGATGGTGCGGACCGCCGATATCTGAAACTGATCGCCGAAAATTACGGTGGTGGTCCTGTCGGGATCGAAACGATGTCAGCCGCGCTGTCTGAAAGCCGGGACTCGCTGGAAGAAGTGATCGAGCCCTTTCTGTTGCAACAGGGGTTGATCCAGCGGACACCGCGTGGGCGGATGTTGGCGCAAAAGGCCTGGACGCATCTGGGCATGGCTGCACCCAAGCGGCAGAGCGATCTGTTCGGTTGAAGCTTGCGCTTGGAAAATTTATGCCTTCAGCGAGAGTATTTTCGAAAAGATGAAGGCTTGACCGTGACACCGGAAGAGATTGAGGCGCTGTTCACGCGCGAAAGCGGTGAGTTTCTGTTTGCCCGTTGGGGACGACCCATCGTGCCGATTGTGTTTGGCGTTGAAGATGAAACGCTGTCCACTGTGAAGGGCGCCTTCGAGGCGGTTGTCACCTTGGCCGGTCACAAAATGGCCGAAACCGACCCCGAACTTGGTGCCAACTGCATGGTCTTCTTTTTCCGGGATTGGAAAGAGCTGCTGGACGTGCCGGATCTTGATCGTCTGATCCCGGATCTGGCACCGTTGGTCGGGCGCTTGGTTAAAGCGGATGCAAACCAGTACCGCATCTTCCGGTTTGAAGAAGACGGTGCGATCCGCGCGGCTTTTGTTTTTCTGCGCATGGACAAGCAGTTGTCCAAGATACCGGCGGAAACGCTGGCGCTGAGCCAGGTGGTGCAGACCATCCTGCTTTGGTCCGATACTGCGTTTCGGACGCAATCTCCGCTGGCCGTGGCGGGCGAAACGACGATCCTGCGCCCCGATATTGCTGCGTTGATTCGGGCTGCTTACGATCCGGTTTTGCCCGGTTCGGCGCAGGATGCGTCTCATGCGCTCAGGTTGTTTGCCCGGTTGGAGCCACCGCAATGAAACATTCCTACCCGGTTCGTGTATATTATGAAGACACCGACATGGGCGGCGTCGTCTATCACGCGAACTATCTGCGGTATATCGAACGTGCGCGTTCGGATTGGGTGCGCAATCTGGGCAATGACCAGAACGCGATGCGGGAAGAAGGCATTGTTTGGGTCGTGCGGCGGGTCGAGGCCGATTACCTTTCGCCCGCCAGGTTCGATGACGAACTGATCGTCGAAACCGAAGTCACGGAAATCTCGGGTGTGCGGCTGACCATGGCGCAGCTGGTCCGGCGTGGCGAGACCGAGATTTTTCGCGCCTCGGTCACTGCCGTGTGTATCAACAAGGATGGCAGGCCGATCCGGCTTCCGGCAGAGATTCGCGCATTGATGTAACAATTTGCGGGTCAGGGGTGGTTCTATTGGCATTTCAGCCCCAACTGCGTTAGCGTTTGGCAAAACAAGGCCAAACAAACGGCCGTCAGGCAAAAACAAAGAGCAGGTTCATGGAAGCTGAAACGCTGGCGCTGGCGCAGGAGATCGATTTCTCCATGTGGGGGCTGTATGCCCGCGCGACCTTTATCGTCAAATTGGTGATGTTGATGCTGATCGGTGCATCCATCTGGTCCTGGGGCATCATTATCCAGAAGCTGATAAATTACCGCGCGGCCCGTCGCGAGGCGCAGGCATTTGACGAGAGCTTCTGGTCCGGCAACCCTTTGGACGAGCTGTTCGAGCAGATCGGAACCCAGCCGGATGGCAGTTCTGAAAAGATTTTTGCGGCCGGAATGATCGAATGGCGCAGGTCGCACCGAAATGATGGCGGATTGATTGCCGGAGCGACCGCGCGGATAGACCGGTCCATGGATGTGGCCATAGCGAAAGAGGCAGAGACCTTGCAGAAAGGTCTGCCCATACTGGCCACGGTTGGATCGACTGCGCCGTTCATCGGCCTGTTTGGTACCGTCTGGGGCATCATGAATGCGTTTATTGAAATCGCCGAACAGCAGAATACCAACCTGGCGGTCGTGGCCCCGGGTATTGCCGAGGCACTATTGGCAACGGGGCTCGGCCTTCTGGCCGCGATCCCGGCGGTTATTTTCTACAACAAGCTCAGTGCAGACTGTGACCGCATCGTGGGCGGCTATGAGGCCTTTGCTGACGAGTTCGCGACCATCCTGTCGCGCCAGTTGGACAGCTGACAATGGGCGCGGCGGTTCAGCAATCCTCGGGTGGAAACGGGCGCAGACGCGGTCGGCGTCGCGGTCGTGCGCAACCCATGGCCGAGATCAACGTGACACCGTTTGTGGATGTCATGCTGGTTTTGCTGATTATCTTCATGGTGGCCGCGCCATTGCTGACGGTCGGTGTTCCGGTAGATCTGCCCAAGACCGCCGCCAGTGCTTTGCCCGGTGACAATGAAGAACCTTTGACCGTAACCCTGACGGCAGATGGACGTGTGCAGATCCAGACAACTGACGTGTTGCGCGAGGAACTGATCGGCAAGCTGCGGGCCATCGCCGCAGAGCGGAGCAGTGACCGGGTTTTCCTGCGCGCCGATGGCGCGATTCCTTACGCGCAGGTCATGCAGGTCATGGGCGCGCTGAACGCGGGCGGGTTTTCCAACGTTGGGCTTGTGACCGATACGGGCGGGCCGACGCTGGACGAAGGTGGAGAGTGAGGGCGCACGGTGGATACCGGCACCAAGATTTCGGCGATTGCGCATGTCAGCCTGATCGGAGCGGCGCTTTTTGGCGGTACCTTCCGGTCCGAGCCTTTGCCGATGGCCGTACAGGATGTGTCCGTGATAACCGCTGAACAATTCGCGGCCATGACGGCCCAGCGGGATGCGCCTGATATCCCAGAGGTGCCGACGGCATTGCAACAACCGCCCGAACCACAGGCTGATAGCACGCCGCCAGAACCTTTGGTCGAGGAACAGCCGCGCCCTGAACCCGTCGTGCCTGCCGAACCCGAACCCGAGCCTGCCCCCGTTATCGTCGAAGCACCGCCGGAACCGGACGTGCCGGATGAGCTGCCGGTACTGACAGAGCCCGAGGTCGAACCTGTCGCACAGCCTGTGCCTCCGGGACCCGAGGCGCAGCCGCGCCCATCCGATCGTGTTGCCCCCGAGGCCATAGCGCCACCACCGCCCGAGGCAAAACCGGATGATTTCGAAACGCCGCCGGTGTCTCTGGACGAGGGCGCCGAGGTTCAGCAAGAACAACAGGATCAGACCGCGCCGGAAGAAGCGGCCCCTGAGATCGTGACCGAGGCAGAGGAAACCAAAGAGCAGTCTCCGCTTACGTCACCTCGACCGCGGGTGCGTCCGAACCGCCCAAGCCCACCGCCCGAACCCGTTGTGGCAGAGACGCCCGAGGCGGCGCCCGAACCTGACGCGCAAGCCGACGAGGCCGCGATCAATGACGCTCTGGCCGAAGCCTTGGGCGGTGGAACCCAGCCATCCGGCCCACCGCTGACCAGCGGCGAGAAGGACGCGATGCGATTGGCCGTGTCCAAGTGCTGGAATGTGGGCTCTTTGTCTACGGATGCACTGAGTACTGTGGTCGTTGTGGCTTTTTCGCTAAACCGTGATGGTACGGTTGTGGATGGCAGCATTCGGATGCTGGACAGTTCTGGTGGGTCTGCTGGTGCGGCCAATCAGGCTTATCAGGCCGCCCGGCGCGCGATTTTGCGCTGCGGGGCCAGAGGATATGATTTGCCTGCTGACAAATACGCTCATTGGCAGGATGTTGAGATTACATTCAATCCCGAGAGGATGCGGATCAAATGATAAAACTTCTGACCAGCCTCTTTGTCGGCCTGACGCTGATGTCTGCGCCGGTTCTTGCACAGAACGGTCCCCTGCGACTGGAGTTGGACCAGGGCATTATCGAACCATTGCCCTTTGCGGTGCCGAACTTTGTTCCCGATGGTCCGTCAGCGGCGCAATATGCACAGGACATCTCGCGCGTGGTGGCGGCTGATCTGACAGGAACCGGGTTGTTCCGCGAGATCTCTTCGGATGCCTTCATCAGTCGGGTCAGCAGCTTCGAAGCACCAGTTCAGTTTGCCGATTGGAAAGCGATCAATGCCGATGCGCTGATTACGGGGGCGGTCAATGTTTCGGGCAAGAACCTCACGGTTCGGTTCCGGGTCTGGGATGTGTTTTCGGGTCAGGAGCTGGGCAATGGGTTGCAATTGGCAGGCACCACCGAGGGCTGGCGGCGCATGGCCCACAAAGTGGCAGATCAGGTGTACAGCCGGATTACAGGCGAGGGCGGTTATTTTGACAGCCGCGTGGCCTTTGTTTCGGAAAGTGGACCGAAAAACCAACGCCTGAAACGTCTGGCTATCATGGATTATGATGGGGCGAACGTGCAGTACATGACCGACAGTGCCGCAATCGTTCTGGCGCCGCGCTTTTCGCCTACTGGCGATCGGTTGCTTTACACCAGCTATGAAAGCGGCAGCCCGCGCATCTATGTTCTGGATGTGGGCCGCGTCAAACGACAGGAACTGAAGACGCAGGACGGAACCATGAGCTTCTCGCCCCGCTTTTCGCCGGATGGCCGGTCGATCGTGTATTCCTTGATTCAGGGGGGAAACACGGACCTGTGGAAAATGGATCTGGCGTCGGGCCAAAGCACGCGTCTAACCAACACGCCGGCGATTGAAACCGCCCCCAGCTATTCGCCGGATGGCAGCCGGATCGTGTTTGAAAGCGACCGTTCGGGCACGCCGCAGCTTTACGTGATGCCCGCGAATGGCGGCGAGGCAACGCGGATCAGCTTTGGCTCGGGTCGTTATGGCACGCCGGTATGGTCGCCGCGCGGCGATCTGATTGCCTTTACCAAGCAAAATCAGGGCCGCTTCCACATCGGGGTGATGCGCACGGACGGATCAGAGGAACGCTTGTTGACCGCCTCGTTTCTGGATGAAGGCCCAACCTGGTCGCCCAATGGCCGCGTCATCATGTTCACCCGTGAAACGCAGGGCGCCAGCGGCCGGGCCTCGCTGTATTCGGTGGATATCTCGGGCCGCAACCTGCGCCCGGTGCGTACACCGGATGGCGGCAGTGATCCGTCATGGGGCCCACTACAGAATTGATCGCAGCAAAGTTCACAACGAATCGTCCCTGTGGTAGACAGGCGGCAACAATCAAAACACGAGGCACTTGAAATGAATGTATTGAGCAAAGTCCTGGCGTTGGGCGCGCTGAGTGTGATCGCCGCCTGTACGAACAATGACCCATCCGCCTTGGGCGGCAGCGGTGCTGGTAGCACAGGCGCAATCGTACCGGGCTCGCCCAGTGACCCGCGTTCGCCTGCGTATTTCCAGCAGACCGTCGGGGATCGTGTTCTGTTCGCCGTGGACCAATCCACCCTGACACCACAGGCGCAGACCGTGTTGCAAGGGCAAGCGGACTGGCTTCTGGCCAATTCGGATTTTGTTGCCACGATCGAAGGTCACGCGGACGAGCAGGGCACCCGCGAATACAACCTTGCGCTGGGTGCGCGTCGCGCAAATGCCGCTCGTGAGTATCTGATTTCGCGCGGTGTTGCTGGCAACCGTCTCAAAACCGTCAGCTACGGCAAGGAGCGCCCAATTGAGATTTGCAGCGTTGAGGAATGCTATTCCAAGAACCGCCGCGCAGTGACTGTGCTGACCGGATCAACACTGGGGTAAGACAATGCATATGGCAGGATGGGTATTGGCGGCGGTCATGGCGACAGCCGGTGTTGCACAGGCACAGGATCAGCAAACCCTGGCCGACATACGTCAGGAGCTGACGGTGCTGCATGTGGAAATTCAGCGTCTGAAGCGCGAGTTTTCCACCACAGGATCGCCCGCGCCAAACTTGTCCGGCAGTTCGGTTCTCGATCGGGTTGACGCCATTGAAGCGGAACTGCAACGCCTGACCAGTCAGACCGAGCAGCTTAACCAGCGTGTGCAAAACATCGTCTCAGACGGCACCAATCGCATCGGAGATCTGGAGTTCCGCCTGTGCGAGCTTGAGGCAAACTGCGAGATTTCAGGCGAACCGACCAGCACACTGGGCGGAGAGGGCACAGATGTAGGTACGGCCGTCATCACGCCTGCCACGCCATCCCAAACCGATCAGGGTGAACTGGCCGTGGGCGAGCGGGCGGATTTCGACGCGGCATCGCAAGCACTGGCCGATGGGAATTACCAGACTGCGGCTGATTTGTTTGCGCAGTTTGATGCGAACTATCCTGGCAGCCCCCTGGCGCCCGAAGCGAATCTGAAACGGGGTCATGCGCTCGAAGGCCTTGGCGACACCCGCGAAGCGGCACGGGCGTTCTTGGCAAGCTTTACCGGAGATTCCGAAGGCGCATTTGCCCCCGAGGCGCTGTTCGAGTTGGGCGCGGCGCTGGGGCGTCTGGGGCAGACCGATCAGGCCTGCATCACGCTCAACGAAGTTGGCGTGCGCTTTCCATCCGCACCGGCGTTTGCGGATGCGACGCAAGAGATGTCTGCGCTGGGGTGTTCTTGAACCGTCACAGCGAAAACCTGCTTGCAGAGCTTCGCGCCCGGCTTCCCGAAAGGCTTCCGCCAAAACTGGGCGTGGCGGTCTCGGGCGGTGGGGATTCCGTGGCGTTGATGCATCTTTTGCATCAAGTCGCCCAAAACGAAGAGATCGCCCTTTTTGTGGCCACGGTCGATCACGGCTTGCGCCCCGACGCAGCGCAGGAGGCCGTGACAGTGTCGCGCCAGGCCGCTGCTTTGGGGCTGCCGCATGACATTTTGCATTGGGCGGGTTGGGACGGATCGGGCAATGTTCAGGACGAGGCCCGCAAGGCGCGTTACAGCCTGCTTGCCGGTTGGGCGCAACAGCGCGGAATCGACGCCATCGCGTTGGGGCACACGGCAGATGATCAGGCGGAAACGTTGCTGATGCGATTGGGTCGTTCATCAGGTGTCACGGGACTGTCCGGCATGTCGGCAAGTCGGCAATGGGAAGGGGTGACATTGCTGCGGCCAATGCTGGGGATCACACGCAAGGATCTGAGAGCCTACCTGACCGGTATCGGCGCAACATGGGTCGAAGACCCGTCGAATCAGGACCCTCGTTTCGACCGGATCAAGGCACGAGAGGCCATGTCCGGCCTCAAACCACTAGGAATTGATGCGCTTTCACTGTCGCGAGTGGCCGACAATCTGGCGCAGGCCAATGCAGCCCTGGGCGTTTTTGCGCAGGAATCCGCAGGGAATGTCGCCCAGATCGAACAGTGCGACGTGAAGGTGAACAGGGCCGGTTTTGCCGCATTGCCCAAGGAAATCCGACGCCGCGTGTTGCTTGGATGCCTTGCCTGGATCGCAGGGCAGGGATATCCCCCGCGTCAGGCGGCGGTCGAGCAGGCCATGAAGGCCATAACCGACGGGCGGGCAGGGTCGCTCAGCGGTTGCCTGTTGGTCCCGGAAGGGATGAGTGTTTGGATTTGCAGGGAATTCAAGGCCGTGGAGGCTCGGATTTCAGCACGTGACGAAGTTTGGGATGGCAAATGGGTCTTGACCGGTCCCGAAATTTCCGGTGCCGAGATCCGCGCTCTGGGTGAAGACGGGCTGCGACAGGTGCCTGAATGGCGCGAAACAGGCCGGCCCAGGCTGGCCTTGAGTGCGACGCCCGCGGTCTGGAAGGGGGGCGTGGTGCTGGCCGCTCCGCTTGCGGGATTCGCGAATGGATGGCGCGCGGACACGACGCCGGAATGGCCCGAGTTCCACGCATCTTTTTTATCGCATTGAACATACCACAATCCTCTCTATTTTAAGAGGTAACTTGGCAGCTTCTCACCTGCCGGAACTTTTGGGAGAATTTCCTTGGGCAACGCTCGCAATATCGCGTTTTGGGTCGTTCTGTTCCTGCTAATCCTTGCACTGTTCAATCTGTTCAGTGGACCGGGCGGAACGCTTCAGAGCAATGAAAGAACTTACTCCGATTTCGTCGGCGCTGTGCAAGGCGGTGAAGTCAAGAACGTGACGCTGGATGGTGAACAGATCCGCTATACGACCGAGAGCGGTGCGACTTACGTCACGATCAAACCCGGCGATGCCGAGGTCACCAAGCTTTTGATCGATGAGAACATCCCGGTTCAAGCGGTCAAGCAACAGCAGTCGGGCTTCCAGTCTTTCCTGATCACGCTGTTGCCGTTCCTGTTGCTGATCGGTGTCTGGGTCTATTTCATGAACCGGATGCAGGGCGGCGGCAAAGGCGGTGCGATGGGCTTTGGCAAGTCGAAGGCCAAGATGCTGACCGAAAAGCATGGCCGCGTCACATTTGACGACGTCGCGGGCATCGACGAGGCCAAGGAAGAACTGGAAGAGATCGTCGAATTCCTGCGCAATCCACAGAAGTTCAGCCGCCTTGGCGGTAAGATCCCCAAGGGCGCGCTGCTGGTCGGACCTCCGGGCACCGGTAAGACCTTGCTGGCCCGTGCCATCGCGGGTGAGGCGGGTGTGCCGTTCTTCACTATTTCAGGGTCCGACTTTGTCGAGATGTTCGTGGGTGTCGGTGCATCCCGTGTCCGGGACATGTTTGAACAGGCCAAGAAGAATGCGCCTTGTATCGTCTTTATCGACGAGATCGACGCGGTGGGTCGCCATCGTGGCGCTGGCTACGGCGGTGGTAATGACGAACGCGAACAGACCCTCAACCAGTTGCTGGTTGAGATGGACGGCTTTGAGGCCAATGAAGGCGTGATCATTCTGGCGGCCACCAACCGTAAGGATGTTCTGGATCCCGCACTGCTGCGTCCAGGCCGCTTTGACCGTAATGTGACCGTTGGCAACCCCGACATCAAAGGCCGTGAGAAGATTCTGGGCGTGCACGCGCGCAAGACACCTTTGGGCCCCGATGTCGATCTGCGCATCATTGCTCGCGGCACGCCGGGCTTCTCGGGTGCCGATCTGGCGAACCTCGTGAACGAGGCTGCTTTGATGGCCGCCCGCGTGGGTCGCCGCTTTGTCACCATGGAAGACTTTGAGAACGCCAAGGACAAGGTGATGATGGGCGCCGAGCGCCGCTCGATGGTGCTGACCCAGGACCAGAAGGAAAAGACAGCCTATCACGAGGCCGGCCATGCCGTTGTCGGCCTGACCCTGCCGTTGTGCGATCCTGTCTACAAAGCCACGATCATTCCGCGCGGTGGTGCGCTGGGTATGGTGGTTTCTCTGCCTGAAATGGATCGCCTGAACTACCACCGTGATGAGTGTGAGCAAAAGCTGGCCATGACCATGGCCGGCAAAGCCGCCGAGGTCATAAAATACGGTGAAGACCACGTTTCGAACGGCCCGGCCGGGGATATCATGCAGGCCAGTCAGCTGGCGCGTGCCATGGTGATGCGCTGGGGCATGTCGGACAAGGTTGGCAACATCGACTATGCCGAGGCGCATGAAGGCTATCAGGGCAACACCGCAGGGTTCTCGGTGTCGGCCCATACGAAAGAGCTGATCGAAGAAGAGGTGAAACGCCTTATCCAGCAGGGTTATGAGCGCGCGCACCAGATTCTGACCGAACAGCACGAAGCATGGGAACGCCTGGCGCAGGGCCTGCTTGAATACGAAACCCTGACGGGTGATGAGATCAAGCGCGTTATGAATGGTGAATCACCCAGCGAGGATGATGAAGGCGACAAGCCGGATGAAGGCAGCGCGCCCAGTGTCACGGCCATTCCCAAGACAAAGGCCAAGAAATCTCCGCCCGATGGCGGGATGGAGCCTGAACCCACCGCATAGTCAAAAAAGACCCGGCGCATAGTCCGGGTCTTTTTTCTTTTCATCGGTGTTTTGCCGGGCAATATGCGCGCAAGAAAAAGGATGAAAAGGGAAGGCTATGCCGTTTTTGCGTGAAACCAAATTTGCCGCTGAAGCAGTCTGGCTTGGCTATGTCCCTGCGGGAACCTCTTTGCGGGCCCAGGCTGTTGATACGCTGGATCTGGGTTTTGACGGCGTGAAGGGTGAGCGCCACGAAGGCCTCAATCGGGCGTCCTGTGTCCGGGTCTCGAACCTTTACCCGAAAGGCACTGAAATTCGCAACGTGCGTCAGCTTTCAGTTTTGTCCGAGGAGGAGTTGCAGCAAATTGCGCAGGACATGGGGTTGGATCAGCTTGACCCGTCCTATCTTGGGGCTTCCATTGTGCTGCGCGGAATCCCGGATTTCTCTCATATTCCCCCGTCCTCGCGTCTTCAGGCAACGAACGGGGCGACGATAACAGTGGACATGGAAAACGCCCCTTGTGTTCTGCCGGGGCGCGAGATCGAAGCGGATCAACCGGGGCATGGCGCAGCTTTCAAGCCTGCGGCGGCCGGGCGTCGGGGCGTCACGGGATGGGTCGAACGCCCGGGGCGCATTCAACTGGGGGACCGGCTGAAACTGTTTGTTCCGGATCAACCTGTTTGGGCTTGTGAAAACGGGCTTGTTTCCGATTAGAAACCCCTGAAACGAACTTACGACGCTTCGCGACGCCAGAATGTCGGAATCCATGGCTATCGAGTTTGTACACAAGGGTATGGAATGCACAGCGCCGACGCCTCGCGTCGGTTTTGCACGGTATTCAATCAAGGACCCCGGCCAATGAGCTACAAATCCGATATCGAAATCGCCCGCGAAGCGAACAAAAAGCCGATTCAGGAAATCGGTGCCAAGATCGGCATCGACTCTGCGGATCTGCTGCCTTACGGCCATGACAAGGCGAAGGTAAGCCAGAACTTCATCAACTCGGTTCAGGACCGCGAAGACGGCAAGCTGATCCTGGTGACTGCAATCAACCCGACCCCGGCAGGTGAGGGCAAGACCACGACCACAGTGGGTCTGGGTGACGGCCTGAACCGCATCGGCAAGAACGCGATGATCTGTATCCGCGAAGCTTCGCTTGGCCCGAACTTCGGTATGAAGGGCGGCGCCGCGGGTGGCGGTTATGCGCAGGTCGTTCCGATGGAAGAGATGAACCTGCACTTCACCGGTGACTTCCACGCCATCACCTCGGCGCACTCGCTGCTGTCGGCAATGATCGACAACCACATCTACTGGGGTAACGAGCAAGAGATCGACACCCGCCGTGTCGCATGGCGCCGTGTGGTCGATATGAACGACCGTGCCCTGCGTCAGATCACAGCTTCACTGGGTGGTGTATCGAACGGCTTCCCGCGCGAAGCTGGTTTTGACATCACCGTGGCGTCCGAGGTTATGGCGATCCTCTGCCTGGCAAACGACCTGAAGGACCTTGAAAAGCGTCTGGGCGACATCATCGTTGCTTACCGCCGCGACAAGACGCCGGTCTACTGCCGTGACATCAAGGCCGAAGGCGCGATGACCGTTCTGCTGAAGGACGCGATGCAGCCGAACCTGGTGCAGACGCTGGAAAACAACCCGGCCTTCGTCCACGGCGGCCCGTTTGCGAACATCGCGCATGGCTGTAACTCGGTCATCGCGACCAAGACCGCTCTGAAAGTTGCCGACTATGTCGTGACCGAAGCCGGTTTCGGTGCGGATCTGGGTGCCGAGAAGTTCATGAACATCAAGTGCCGCAAGGCGGGCATTGCCCCGTCGGCTGTGGTGCTGGTTGCGACCGTGCGGGCAATGAAGATGAACGGAGGCGTTGCCAAGGCCGATCTGGGTGCGGAAAACGTTGAGGCCGTCAAATCAGGCTGTGCCAACCTTGGCCGTCACATCGAGAACGTGAAATCCTTCGGTGTACCGGTTGTCGTCGCGATCAACCACTTCGTCACCGATACCGATGCCGAAGTTCAGGCGGTGAAAGACTATTGTGGCGAGCACGGCGTCGAGGCGGTTCTATCGCGTCACTGGGAGCTGGGTTCCGAAGGGTCTGCCCCATTGGCCGAGAAAGTCGTCGAAATCGTCGAAGGTGGCACCGCGAACTTCGCACCGATCTACCCCGACGATATGCCTCTGTTCGAGAAGATCGAAACCATCGCCAAGCGCATCTACCGCGCTGACGAGGTTCTGGCTGACAACAAGATCCGCAACCAGCTGCGTGAATGGGAAGAAGCCGGATATGGCAACCTGCCGGTCTGCATGGCCAAGACGCAGTATTCCTTCTCGACCGACCCATCGCTGCGCGGTGCACCCACGGGCCATTCGGTTCCGGTGCGCGAGGTACGCCTGAGCGCGGGCGCGGGCTTCATCGTGGTCGTCTGCGGCGAGATCATGACCATGCCTGGTCTGCCCCGCAAACCGGCTGCCGAAACCATCTGCCTCAATGACGCAGGTGAGATCGAGGGCTTGTTCTAAGCCGCCGAATAGGACATCTCGTGGTCCGGGGATTCATTCCCGGGCCATGAGGAGATGACGATGCCCACTCTGACACCGCCTCAGAACTGCAACACGATGCAGGAGCTGCGGGCTGAGATCGACAAGCTGGATCGCCAACTGATCGAAATGCTGGTGACACGCGCCAGCTATATCGACCGCGCGTCGCAGCTGAAACCGGGCGAGGGCCTTCCGGCCCGTATCCCGGAACGCGTCGAAGAGGTGGTGCAACGCGTGCGTGCAAGCTCGGACGCGCTGGGGATGGACCCGGATCTGGCCGAGAAGCTGTGGCGCATATTGATTGACTGGTCGATTGCACGCGAAGAGCGCGTGATTGGCACCGACTGACTGACCGGGCGTTCTGTGCGCCCGATCCGTTTTTTGAAAGAAGGGATCGAAGTATGGTAGCTCAGGTTATCGACGGTAAGGCCTTTGCCGCAAAAGTGCGCGGTCAAGTTGCCGATCAGGTCGCAAAGCTGAAAGAAGAAAACGGCATCACCCCCGGCCTGGCCGTGGTTCTTGTGGGCGAAGACCCAGCCAGCCAGGTTTATGTCCGCTCGAAGGGCAAAATGACCGTTGAAGTCGGCATGAACTCATACGAGCACAAACTGGACGCCGCGACGTCGGAAGAAGACCTGCTGGCGCTGATCGACAAGCTGAACAACGACCCGGCCGTGCATGGCATTCTGGTTCAGTTGCCGCTGCCCAAACACCTGAACGAGGATCTGGTGATCAACTCGATCGACCCGGCCAAGGATGTGGATGGCTTCCACATTTCGAACGTGGGCCTTCTGGGCACCGGTCAGAAATCGATGGTGCCCTGCACCCCGCTGGGCTGCCTGATGATGCTGCGTGACCACCACGGTTCGCTTTCCGGCATGGACGCCGTTGTGATCGGCCGCTCGAACATTGTGGGCAAACCGATGGCGCAGCTGCTGCTGGGCGACAGCTGCACCGTGACCATCGCGCATTCGCGCACCAAGGATCTGCCGGATGTCGTACGCCGCGCCGACATCGTTGTTGCCGCTGTTGGCCGCCCCGAGATGGTTCCGGGCGACTGGATCAAGGAAGGCGCGACCGTGATCGACGTAGGCATCAACCGCATCGAACGCGACGGAAAGAACAAGCTGGTCGGTGACGTGGACTATGCCAGCGCGTCCCAGCGTGCTGGCGCCATCACTCCGGTTCCGGGTGGTGTAGGTCCAATGACCATTGCATGCCTGTTGGCCAACACTTTGACTGCGTGCTGCCGCGCCAACGCTCTGCCCGAACCCGAAGGTTTGACTGCGTAAGGCAATCTGGTCGGGTCGATCATATCGGCCCGGCACACTCCTCGGTTGTGCGTGACCCTGCGAGACAATCGTTGCACGCTGTAGCCATTTTGCCCTGAATGGGTTTGACAGCTTAAGAAATCGTGATATCCCAGTATTCCCAGTTGGTTACAGGTAAGGTGCATCAGTGCGTGTCGTGCTAAGGTTGAATTTTGTTGAGTCATGCACAAAAGCGGTATGACGTCTGGGATTAACACTATTCGGAATGCTTGTACCCCACAGCGAGTGACGGCGGGCCTTGTCTTTCTTCCCTTGCTTGCCTACGCGTTTCCTCCGTTTCTGGTTGCGGATCTGAGCTTCGGTTTGCGTCTTCTTTTCTGGACCGGGGTGATGGTCCTTGCCCTGACAGTCACCGGTTTGGCGCGCAAGCTGATGCAGAAAAACCCTGTTCTGTTGAATGTTCCCGTCCGTGATCTGGCATTCGCGGCACTGATCCTGGTTCTGTTCACGCCGTCCCTTTGGATATTGGCGTGGGTCCTGTTCACGTGCGGGGGCCACATAGTACCTGGCGCCCAGACCGTAGCGGTATATGGGGTCCTGTTTGCAACGGGTTTGGTTCTTGTGCAACGCAATGATCTGAACCCATTGATGGCCTCGACCCCGGACGCCGAGAAGCCGCGCCTGATCAGGCGTCTGCCGCCTGACTTCGATGGTCAAATCCATCGTTTGACGGTCAGGGACCACAATGTGGATATTGTCACTTCAGAAGGCACGTTCACGGTCCGCTCGCGCTTTACGGACGCAATTGCCGAGATGGAGCCGGTCCCTGGGCACTGTTCGCACCGGTCACATTGGGTGGTAGACGCGTCCATTGTTGGGCTTGAAAAAAAAGCGGGTAAAACCTTTTTGCGCCTGATGAACGGCGATCTGGTTCCAGTAAGCCGCAAGTACAAACCGAAGTTGGAAGAAGACGGGTTGATCTGAACTCAACGCGGCATTGGGATCATCTGTGGTTGCGGACCCGTTAGAATGGCCATTGCGTCCGAGCTCATGAGATCGGAAAGTGCCCGATCCGAACTGCGCAACCCCCCGGTGTAAGTTCCGTAGGCAGGCAGGATCAGCCGGTTTCTGTCCAGCAGAAAGGCGGGCCGGGAAATGTGCCTTCCTTTTGTCCGAATCTGTGCTTTCGGATGAAAATGGCCTGAAATTTCACCTTGCGGCCGATCCTGGGCGATGTGACGAAAGACAAGAGGGCCGCACTGCCATTCGACCAGATGAGAGCCCCCCATCTCGATCGGGCCGGGATCGTGATTCCCTTCGATCCAGATCCATTGGCGCCCGGCCTGCAAAGTCGCAATCCTCAACCCTTCTGCGTCGGGCAAGGTTTGGGCCGCTTCGAGATCGTCAAAGCTGTCACCCAGGCAGATGACGGTTTCGGCGTTGGTGTGTTCCAGATCGCGCGCCAGCCGGTCAAGCGTTTCGCGACTGTCATAAGGCGGAAGCGTAGCCCCGCCCCGTCGGGCCATACGTTCTGATTTTCCCAGATGCAGGTCCGAAACACAAAGCAGTCGCCGCGCCGGCCACCATAATGCGCCAGACGGCAACGCAGCGAGTTGCTGGTCTGCAAAGGAAAATTCACACACGTTCATGATACGTTCTTGACCTGATTCCACATCTTGCGCAAGGGGTTCAAAGCTGGTCCAATCCGGCGGTTCCCAGCAGGCGGGCGCTTTCTTCGGCAAGCAGCCTTTCTTCGGCGGCTCCTTTGACAGGTACCTTTCCGACCTCAAGAAACAGCGGCGCGGCCAGTGGGGAAACGCGGTCCAGACGCAGCAGGTCGATGCGGTCGCCGATGCGCGCCAGCATTGCCTCGATCCGACCGAAGTCAACCAACCCGCGCATGGCTTCTTCGCGGGTGATCTGCATCAACAGATGATCGGGATCATATTTCAGCAAAGTGTCATAGAGAATATCTGACGAAAACGTGGCTTGCCGCCCGGTTTTACGTTGCCCGGCCAAGTTGCGTTCGATCAGACCGGCAATCGTGGCCGAAGCGCGAAAGGTACGCTTCATGACTGCGTTGCCTGCCAGCCATGTGTCCAGCCCGTCACGCAGCGCTTCGGGTTGAAACAAAGGGCGTGGGTCAGTGACCGCATCCAAACCCCAAATCAGCGTGGCATAGTCTGTGGCGACAAACCCCAGCGGCGCCAAACCGGTTTCCTCCATCCGTTTGGTCAGCAGCAGCCCCAGTGTTTGTTGCGCGTTGCGGCCGGCGAATCCGTATACGCACAGATGCTCTCGCCCGTCGCTTGGAAAGCTTTCGATCAGCAGACGATCCCGTTGAGGCAGGCGGGACATTTGGCGCTGCAAGTCCAGCCAATCAGCCGTATGGGAAGGCAGGTGCGGCCAGTCAGTTTGGGCGAACATGCGCAGAATGCGGTCGCTGAGTTGCGTTGAGGTCGCAAATTTCGTGCCCGAGAAGGTCGCGATCTTTGGTTTGCGATCGGCGCGACGGCTGACTTCGACCACCATTTCACGCAGACCTTCATACCGCACAATCTGTCCGCCGATCAGGAAGGTATCGCCGGGGGTCAGCGAAGCAGCAAAGGCTTCCTCGACTTCGCCCAACGGTTTACCGCCACGGCTGCGTCTAAGGCGAACTTTGAGTGTATCCGTGTCCTGAATCGTGCCCAAATTCATGCGAATGCGCGACGCTGCGCGGGGATCGCGCAATTGCCATTGCCCGTCGGCGCGCTGCTGTAACCTTTGCCAGCGATCATAGGCGCGCAAGGCGTAGCCACCGGTGGCGCAGAAATCCAGACAGGAGTCAAATTCGGATCGGGTCAACTGTGCGTAAGGTCCCGCGGATGTCATCTCGGCATATAGATCATCAGCGTCAAAGGGCCCGGCACAGGCCGCAATCAGAATGTGCTGGCACAACACATCGCGGGGGCCGGAGCCTCGGGGTTCTCCGTCCAGGTCATGGGCTTTGGCGGCCTCGAGCGCAGCGACGCATTCGACAACCTCAAAGCGGTTGGCAGGAACCAGCAGCGCCTTGGAAGGCGCGTCGTAGCGGTGGTTGGCCCGACCAATCCTTTGCACCAGCCGCTTGACGTTCTTGGGCGCACCGATCTGAATCACCAAATCGACATCGCCCCAATCAATGCCCAGATCGAGGCTGCCGGTGCAGACGATGGCGCGCAATTCGCCACGCACCATCGCGGCCTCGACCCGCTCGCGTTGCTGCCGGTCAAGGCTGCCATGATGGATGCCGATGGGCAGGCCGTCGTCATTCGCCAGCCACAGATTGTGAAAGTAGATTTCGGCCTGCGCGCGGGTGTTGTGAAAGATCAGCGTGGTCTTGTGCCGCCGGATCTGGTCCAGCACAGCCGGAATCGAATAGGCCGCGCCTCCGCCGGACCAGGGCGGCGTTTCCGTTGTTTCCAGCATCTGGATGTCCGGGTCCGGGCCGGGATCGGCCTGCACGATCCGGCAGGCGTCCGGGTGGCGCGCCAGAAAGCCGGCAATTGCCGCAGGGTCTTCGACTGTGGCTGACAGGCCTACACGACGCAGACCCGGGTTGAGGCGCTGAAGACGTGCCAGGGCCAGCATCAGCTGATCGCCGCGCTTGCTTTCCGCCAGCGCGTGGACTTCGTCGACGATGATCCGCTGTACCCCATCGAACATGTGCGGCGCATCTTTGTACGAGGTCAGCAGTGCCAGACTTTCCGGTGTGGTCAGCAGGATATGGGGTGGATCGGCCCTTTGGCGTTTCTTCTGCGTGGCCGAGGTGTCACCGGTGCGATCCTCGATCCGGATGGGCAGGCCGATCTCATCCACCGGGGTGCGCAGGTTGCGTTTGATATCTGCCGCCAGCGCCTTGAGCGGCGAGACATAGAGTGTATGCAACCCGTTGTGGTCCCCGTCGGCCAGTTCGGACAGGGAAGGCAGAAATCCGGCCATGGTCTTGCCGCCACCGGTTGGGGCGATCAGCAGGGTTGCCGGTTCCTTCGCCCGGTCGAACATTTCTTTCTGATGTGGGTGGATGGACCAGCCTTTGGAGGAGAACCACGTACCAATCCGAGCGGGAATCTGCGTCATGGTTGCAGATTACCCGCCCGGAGGAGGGATTGGCACGGCGTTATTTGACGATTTTCTCGTCTTTTACGAACATGTTGGCCCAGGCACGGTCAATCAGGTCCGGACTCATCTGATAAGGGATGCCTTCGAACTCGCAGATCGAGATCATCTGATCGATCAGGAAGATCGGTTGGTAGTTGGCATAAATATTGTTGATGGTCGGGTACTTGACCTTCAACAGGTGCACCAATGCCGCCTCATCCAGCGGCATACCTCGTTTGCGGGCCACCATGGCAAAGATTTTCAGGAAGTTCTCCTGATTGGGGCCGTCAATCTTGATCTTGAAGAAGATCCGGCGCAAGGCCGCTTGGTCGAAGATCTCATTGGGGTGGAAGTTGGTCGAGAAGATGACCAGCGTGTCAAACGGAACTTCGAACTTTTCGCCCGATTGCAGGCCGAGGATATCCTTGTTTTCTTCAAGCGGGACAATCCAACGGTTGACCAGCGCCTGCGGCGGTTCGGCCTGACGGCCAAGGTCATCAACGATGAAAATGCCACCGGTGGATTTCAGCTGCAAGGGGGCCTGATAGGTTCGGGCGGTCGGATTGTAGACCAGATCCAACATACTGAGCGAGAGCTCACCACCGGTTACGACGGTGGGGCGTTCACATTGAACATAGCGAGAATCGAACCGCTTGCGACGACGCAGGCTGTTGGGGTCGTCCGGCTCCTGTTCGATCGCCGTGTGCACGATCGGGTCATAGACCGTGATCACCTGACCCGCGTATTCGATAGCGTAGGGCACATAGACGTTATCACCCAACGCATCCCGGATCCCGTTCGAGATTGAGGATTTACCGTTGCCCGGAGGACCGTACATCAGAATCGATCGGCCCGCACTGACCGCCGGGCCCAGATGGTCCAGCAGGCTGTCGGGCAGAACCAGATGACCCATTGCGCCAACCAGTTGCTCTCGCGTGACCTGAATATTTCGGATCGACTGGCGTTTGACCTGCTCGCGATAGACATCCAACGGCACCGGCATTGCGCCGAAATATTCGGATTGGCTCAGCGCATCCAGCGCACGGGCCTTGCCTGCATCGGTCAGCTGATATCCCATCTCATTGCCGCTATTGGCGTTCAGTGTCCCGGTCGCTTCAAGCAGTTTCTGATCGCGCGCGATATCGACCAGTTCCTGTGTTACCGAACCAGGCAGACAGATGGCTTCGGCGACTTCTGATACCGTGCTCGCGTTTTTGCGAAAAATCGTCTTCAGCAGAATGTCCCGCATCATTACAAGCGGAAGCTTCATTTCGCCCAGACCTTTGGGGGCAGGGGGGGCCATAACAGAGGAATTCTGCATATTCATGCGCGGTGCTCGTCCATCAAAATGTCACGCCAAGAACCCGAAAACGGGCGTCTTGAAGAAAATGAACCAGCTTTGTGGCGGGACAAAGGCAGCGGCAAGGCGCGCTGATGATAGTTTACGATCCGAGAACAGTGCCCAGAATCAGGTACATCGCCAATGATCCGCCCAAGGCGAAACCCATCGGAAACTGTTTGCCCCGGCTCCAGCTTTCCCAATGCGGCGCGATCGTGCGCAGCCTTGTGATCTTGGCCAAACGATGAGTGACCACGGAAGCCAGAATACAGGCGGTCAGGATCATAAGCATAATTCGCAGATCGCCCAGCCAGACAAACGCCGATGCGGCGGCCAGAAACTTGGCATCGCCAGCGCCCATGGTGCCCGCGGCGTTCAGGAAGATACCAATGACCAAAACCACGACGATATGCAGCAGTTGCCAGAAATAGACCGGCATAGACACGGTGATCGGCCCCAGGTTGCCGCCGACACTGCCTGTAGACCAGGGCGGGATGGCGATCAGTCCTATCACGATGTAAACCAGCGTCAGCGCAAGGACTGCATGGTTCTTGATCCGCATCTCACGCATATCCGTGAAGGCCACGTAAAAGCAGATCGGCAGCACAAACGGCAGAAACCAGGCCGCTGCCACTGCGGGTATTTGCATGTGTCAGGCCCCTTCAAGCGCCCGAAGCGAGCGGACCGCCTCGTCGAAATGCTGCGGGTGGGTTGAAATGGCTTCGCGGAACAGGTTCTTGGCGGTGGTTATATCGCCCTGTTTGACTGCAGAAATACCCATCGTGTTGAGCAGACGCGCCCGCTCGACCTGAGTCATCGGGACGACTGGCAGGCTATAGTTGCCTTGCGCCGATCGGGCCAAAACCAGGTTGTTCTTGGCAGTAAACAGCGAGTTGTCCTGACGGATCGCTTCCGAGAACAACCGCTCCGCTTCGGCATATTCGCCGCGGGTCAGTTTGGAATATCCCCAGTTGTTCATCACACTGCCAGGACGTGTCGTCAGCCCGACAGCGGTTTCATAGAAATGATCCGCGCGTTTCCACTCTTTCCGGGAATCCGCAACGACTGCCTCGAGGCGATACCGTTTGAAGGTTTCAAAGGTGGGGGGAACCGAATCCAGAACCGTTTTGGCCTGCGACCAGTCGCCGTTTCGGACCAATGCGTCCGCGTATTCAACCTTGTCCGCGGCGTTCGTGCCCTTCATCGTTGTGACGCGCTTCCATGCGGTCACGGCCTCGGTCGTGCGTTTGGCACGGCCCAAAGAAATTGCCAGTCCGCGCTGAAGATCGATCCGGTCCGGGTTCTTGAGCGCTGCGCCGTGGAAATAGGTCACCGCTTCGTTTGGATCTGCGGCGCTCAGAAGCACATCGCTCAGGTTTGTTTCGTCAATAACGTTCACTTCCTGAAACGTTCGTTCAACCTTTTCCTCTTCGGTTTCCTTTGCACAGGCCGAAAGGATCAGACCACTGATAACAACACTCGGAATCAAGAATTGCTGGCGCATTTTTTGCGTCCTTTACTGCTCTCGCCTCAATTACTGGATCTTGCGTAGCGTGAATTGCCCGTCGCCAAGCTGCTCCAGTGTGTATTCTTGTTGTTCTTGTGGGGTATTATTAACAGGATTTTCCATTTTTGCGAGTGCTAAGCGCAGATTGTCCCGGATTGCGTCACTTTCGCCATTGTCCAGCGCATAGGCACGCTGAAACACTTGCGCGGCCTCGGGGTATTCCTGTTTTTCCATCAGCAGGACACCCAGATTGTTCCAGGCCACCGGCCAGTCCGTGTCGTCTTCGACGGCTCTGCGCAGAAGTTTTTCGGCCTGTCCCAAGCGGCGTAGCCCCACATTTGCGGTACCCAGAGACGTCAGGACCTGGGGCGTCATACCCTGTTCCAGCGCGGCCCGGGTAAAGGTTTGAAGCGCCAGTTCGTATTCTCCGGCGGCCATCAATCTGTTTCCGACCTCGATGCTGTCCTCGGCCTGACCTTTGGTGTCAACTCCCGGTGCATCCAAACCGTTGGGTGACAGGCCTTCTGTACAAGAAGCCACCATGGCAAAAACCATGGTGGCCCGGAACATTAGGCGAAACCCGGAAGGGAAGCACCTGAATTCAGCTTTCATATGGCTCTATCCGACCTAGCGTCCAAAACTCGAAATAACATTTGCCGACGGGCCAACCAGAATAATCAGCAGCGGTGGAACCGTCAGCATCATTGTGACAAGAGTCATCTTGGTCGGCAACTTGTTCGCGGCCTCCTCGGCGCGCATCACGCGTTTGTCGCGCATCTCACCGGCGTAAACCCGCAACGCCTCGGCGATTGATGTACCAAATGTTGCCGATTGGATCATGACGGTGACAAAAGAGTTCACGTCCTGAACGCCACAGCGCACGCCGAAGTCGCGCAGGACGGTATCCTTGTCCTTGCCGGCCTTCATTTCATACGCGACGGTTTCGAATTCCTGCGCGATATCCGGATAAGACGCGCTCATTTCACTGGCCACGCGAACGATGGCCTGATCCAGCGATTGACCGGCCTCGACGCAGACCAGCATCAGATCAAGCGTATCGGGAAAACCGGCGGTGATCGCTTCCTTCCGCTCTTCGACCCGTCGCGTGATCCAGTATTTGGGTGCGAAATAGCCGATCGCGCCGGGGACAAGCACCCGGATCATCATCTGTGTTCCGGTAAATTCCTGGCCGCCGGAAAAAACCGTGACCAGCAGAACACCAATGAAAATACCAAGGATCCCCAAGGAAAACTGCGCAAAGTGGAAGAACCGAACCGAATCCTTCGACCTGTAGCCCGCCTGGCGCAGCTTCAGCTCGACGGCCGAGTATTCTTCCTCGTTCTTGGGCTCGAGGAAAGTTGCAAACTTCTCAAGCTGTTCGTTTCGGCTCGAGTTTCGAAGCTGCTCTTTCTTCCCTTTTTTCTGCTTTGGAGGAGCCGCATTCGATCTTTGCAGTTTCTTCAGGGGGTCTTCCGGCTGCTTCATCATCAGTGTGACAGCGACCAGAACCATAAGCAGGCCAAGTACGCCGACAACGATAAGCGGTCCGAATTCACCCAGGTGCTGGGTCAACAGGTCATTGATGCTGGTCAGGATTTCCATGGTGCTGCCCTCAGACCTTGATGTTGGTGATGATTTTCATGACGATCAGGTTCAATGTCAGCAGGATCGCGACAACAAAACACGCGGGAATAAACCAGGGGTGATCCAACACGTCGTCGTAATAGCCTGGGTCCTTGACCAGAATAAAAATCAGACAGGCAACAGGGAACCCGGACAGGAACTTGCCGGACCATTGCGCCTCGGCCGTGATCGCCTTGACCCGACGGAACAGGCGAAAACGGGCGCGGATCACCTTTGCCAATCCGGCCAGAATTTCGGCCAGGTTGCCGCCAGATTGCTGCTGAATACCCACCGCTACGGCAAGAAAGCGCATATCCTGCATGTCCAGACGCTCAGCCATGTCCTTCAGCGCCTCGCCCACATCGCGACCATAGGCACATTCATCAGCGATAACGCCAAATTCGGTTCCCAGCGGATCCTGAACTTCGTTTGCAACCACCTGAATCGTTGACACAAATGGATTGCCAACACGCAGAGATCGTACCATCAGCTCAACCGCATCGGGCAGTTGTTCTTCGATCATTCCCATGCGTTTCTTGGCCTTGTGGTTTACCCAGGCGTAAACGCCGCCGATGCCGATCGCGATGGAAACAACGATACGAAGTGCCGTGTCCGTAGCGGTGCCAATGCTCAAACCGACAAAGGCCATGGCTGATACCAGACCCATGATCATGATCAATTGACGTGGAGAGAACGCGATTGCAGCCTTTTGCGCCTTGTCAGCAAGAAGTGAATACAGAGGAATGCTCTGCGATTTCATATGCTGCTGCATCTCTTTGCGCAGCTGCTCCAGCACCTGTTCGCGTCCGGCACCCTTTTCCAGCATATCCAGGCGCCGGTTGACGCGGCTGTTCAGGCTAATGGACTTGCCGAAGGCGACAAGATAGATGCCCTCGACCAAGGCAAGGACCCCCACAAAGATGGCGACATAAATGATCGCCTCCATAGGCAATTGCATACCCGGTTCTCCTACATTGTGGTTGGGTCGTAGATGGACGCTGGCAAGTCAAAGCCCCATAGACGGAACCGTTCCGAATAGTGGCTCCGGACGCCAGTGGCGGTGAAATGCCCGATGATCTTGTTGTCTGGTGTCAGGCCAACGCGTTGAAAACGAAAGATTTCCTGCATGGAAATCACGTCCCCTTCCATCCCGGTGATCTCGGTGATCGAGGTCATCCGGCGCGAACCGTCCTGTAGGCGGCTGGCCTGCACGATCAGGTTCACAGCCGAGGCGATCTGACTGCGGACCGCCTTGATCGGCATTTCGATCCCGGCCATCGCGATCATGTTTTCCAGACGTGAAATGCCGTCACGGGCCGAGTTGGCGTGAATCGTGGTCATTGATCCGTCGTGACCGGTGTTCATGGCCTGCAACATGTCGATGACCTCGGCGCCGCGTGTCTCACCCACGATGATACGGTCAGGACGCATACGCAGGGCGTTCTTCAGACAGTCGCGCGGGCTGACTTCACCTTTGCCTTCCACGTTGGGCGGGCGGCTTTCCATCCGACCCACATGCGTCTGTTGCAGTTGAAGTTCAGCCGTGTCCTCGATGGTCAGGATCCGCTCGGCATCGTCGATGAAGCTGGACAAGGCGTTGAGCGTGGTTGTTTTACCTGAACCCGTACCCCCGGAAACGATGATATTCAGTCGGGTGGACACGGCGGCCTGCAAATAGGCGGCCATTTCTTCGGTGAACGCACCGAAATTGACCAGGTCGTCAATACCCAGCTTGTCTTTCTTGAATTTACGAATGGAAACAAGCGATCCGTCCACCGCGATCGGAGGCACCATGGCATTGAAACGCGATCCATCGGCCAGACGGGCGTCAACATACGGGTTGGATTCATCGACGCGGCGGCCCACGGCGGACACGATCTTGTCGATGATCCGCATCAGGTGCTTTTCATCTTTAAAGGTAATGTCGCTGAGTTCCAGCTTGCCGGCACGTTCCACAAAAATCTGTTGTGGACCATTCACCAGAATATCGTTGACCGAATCGTCCTGAAGCAGCGCCTCGAGCGGGCCAAGGCCCGTCACCTCGTCATACAGTTCCTTGTTCAGTTGGGACCGGTCTTCGCGGTTCAGAACAATGTTTCGTGTTTCCAGAACTTCACTGGCGATAGCACTGATTTCAGCGCGCAACTCGGCTTCGCCGGCGTTTTCCAGCGCGGCCAGGTTCAGGTTCTCCAGCAGTTCGCGGTGCAGTTCGATCTTGATCTCACCCAACCGCTCCTTGCGTTTGCGGTCTTTGTCTGAACTTGTGACCTCACCAGCAATCTTTTTCACGGGTTTGCGTGCCACCGCAGTCGCGACAGGTGTCGCCTGTGCAGAAGACGCCGCTGTTTCAGCCGGTTGTGCCGGCGTTTTGACGGGCTGCGCTGCGGGTTGCTTTTTGTATCTTGAAAACACGGCTTATCCCCCCTTGGGATGATGTTTACGCAGCTTCTTCGGCACTGCTGCCGAGGCTGTGGAGCGACTTCGCCAGCTTTGCGATTTCGCGGCGCAAAGGGTTCTTGGCGGCCGCATTTGCCAGAGGCAGACCATGATCCCCACTTTGCATGACCGGTTTGCCACCATCAGGCAGCAGAAGGTCGATGGAGATTCCAAGGCTTTCCCCCATGCGTTTCACGCGGCTTTTCCCGTTCAGATCGGTAAATTTCGGCGCGCGGTTCAACGCAAAACGCAGCTTGTTGAATGGTAGCTCCTCTGCCTGCAATGCACGTTTCAGGCGCAGGGCATTCTGGGCGGACCGCATGTCCAGCTCGATCAGGGCGAAATACACATGGGCGGCCTGCAAAACTGTTTCCGACCACAGGACCAGCGTTTTTGGCATGTCGACAATGACATAGTCGAAATGCGCGCGCGCCATGTCGATCACGCGCTGAATGTCTTCCGGGGTGATCAAGTCCAGTGGCACCATGTCGGAGGGTGCGGTCAAAACCTGAAGCTTTTCTTCATATGTTTGAAGGGCTTGCGAGAATACTTCGCTGTCCATCGCATCGGTATCCGACAGCATTTCAAACACGGTCTCTCGTCGCGGCAGATCCAGATAGGTGGAAACAGTCCCGTATTGCAGGTCCAGATCGATCAGACACACAGTCGGTGCGTCTTTGTCCGAAGCACAGGCCAGTTCCCAAGCCAGGTTTACGGCCAGTGTCGTTGCGCCGACACCACCTGCCAGGCCCTGAACGACAAACAGTGCGCCTTCCTTGGACGCGCCGCCGGCTAAAGGAACGGCGGCTGCTTGCGCAACGGCAACCGGGTCGGGCTGCTTCATTCGCTCGATGGCTTCCTGCAATTCGCCTTCGGGAAGAGGATAGGGCACGAACTCGTCAGCACCCTTGCGCAGCAGTTGGTGCAGGGATGCCGGGGTAACATCCTCGGCGATCAGAACAACTTTTACTTTCTTTTCATTGGCTTGAGTGATTATCTCACCTAGCAGAGAAAGGTTGTCTTCGTCTTCTCCGTCGATCGCCAGTGCTACGAATTCCAGCGTTTCAGCTTCGGGTTGGCTGAAAAAGGCCAACGCTTCTGCAAATCCCAGATCTCCCCAGCGTTCGCCCAAGATGGCTTCCATGTCTTCGATCAGAAGGTCGAAATTCTGAACATCCCGACTGATGGTGCAGGCCAAGATTGCAGTATTGTCGTCTTGCGGCGTCGCGCTGGTCATAAACACTATCCTCGTCGTGAGGGCTCAGCATGTCATATGAACGAAATCCGCCAGATTGATGTGCTGTCGCCCCAATACGGTCAAATTTGGCCGCAGGTCACCCTATTGTTCACAATGTCGCTTTGAAGTTGGGCGAGAATTGGGCGCAAAAGAACCAATTGTAGGGAAATGGGCGACGATGTCGCCCATTTCAAACGTATTATCCACCGCTTCCGGCGGCACTAGTTGGCCGTATCTGTTGATGATACATTCTCAATCACGGTCTTCCACGTCGCACTTTCAACGTATTCGCGATAGATAATGTTCGCGTATTTACCGTCGAGCAGTTGCGGGTGACGGTCAACAAAGCCAGAAACTTCCGTTACCGTCCGGCGGTTGCGGCGATCCCGATTCGGTGTCGCGATCAACGGCTTCGTTTTCCCAAAGGATACAACGGCTTCAAGTCGTGAACGCGAGATGCCTTGCCGTTCAAGGAACGCAACGACGGCCTGCGCGCGGCGTAGCCCAAGGCTTTTGTTGTAGCTGGTCGACCCAACGGCATCTGTATGTCCGTAAACCCGGAACCTGGCTTCGGGGAACTGTTTGATCCAGTCAGCCTGCTGCAACAGTATGCTTTGCGCTGATGCGTCCAGTTGCGAACTGTTGAAGGCAAAGTTCACTTGGCTGGGCACATCCGCGGCAAATCTGCGACCGAGAATCTGAGCATAGGTCAACTCGCCGTTTTGAACCTGGATATTGTTCAATGTCGCGTTTCCAAAGGTTCCGGCATCGATCTCGTATCCGACCTCGCGCGTACATGCGGCAACGGCGACCGTAAGACCCAGTGTGATGATCCACTTCTGCATTGGTCCTATCCTCCTGATCAATCTAGGACGTAGCCGTACGAGCTGCCGAAGCTCTGTTTGGCAACCTCAGACGCTCCGCCGGCGCCCGCGCGCTGTGTGCGCGCCACCCGACCGTTCACGAACAGGTCGAATTCGCTGGGCGGTTTGACCCGATCGGTTGGAAGCGCAAGAGTTTCGCCTCGAGTCGGTGAAACTAGATGCGCCGTGATGATGATGACAAGTTCACTTTGTTCACGCTGGTAATCAGCGCTGCGGAACAAGGACCCCAGAACCGGCACATCTCCCAGCCACGGCACTTGGTTGACTTGGTCCACAAAGTTGTCCTGAAGCAGTCCGGCGATGGCAAAGCTTTCCCCGTCGCGCAGTTCTATTGTGGTCTTGGCTTCCCGCACGATAAAGCTGGGAACGGTGTCTCCATTGATCGTGAAGTTGGTGCTGGTGTCGATGCTCGAAACCGAGGTTCCCATTTCCAGATTGATCAGGTCGCCGTCCACAACCCGAGGAATGAAGTTCATATTCACACCGAAGGGTTTGTACTCGATTGCCACGACACCGTCGTCTTGCGGCACCGGAATCGGAACTTCACCACCAGCCAGAAACGTTGCTTCCTGACCGGACAGGGCTGAAAGGTTCGGTTCGGCAAGGTTGCGAACAAGGCCCTTCGACTCGAGGGCTTGCAGAAGTAAGTTGACTTGTGCCGATCCGACCCCGAAGCCAAACAACAAGACACCATTTTCCACTGTGACAGGGGGAACAAGGTTCTGCGGATTGAAACCACCGACAAAATCAGTGCCCGTAACTGAAAGCGTTGAAGAAAGCTCTTTAGCGACCGAGCGGTTCATCTCGGCAAAGCGAACTTTCAGCATGACCTGCTGGACGCCACCCACAGACATCAGGTTCGATACACGTTCGGGCGCGTACCGTTCAGCCAATTCAAGTGCGCGGGCCAGTTTGGCCGAGCTGGAGATCGTACCGGACAAAACAATGCCATCATTCGCTGTGCGAACCTCGATGGGTTCATTGGGCAGGATTTGACGCAGACGTTCCTTGAATTCCGTAACATCTGGTGCGACCCGGACGCGGACATTTGCCAAAAGATTGCCTGCGCCGTCAAACAGTGTCAGCGTGGTCAGGCCCGGGGCCTTGCCCAGAACATAGATCGTGCGCTCGGACAACGATGAGATGTCTGCAATGCCGGCATTGGCAATGCTGAGCTCTGCGAAAGGTTGTTCGCTTTCCACAACAATCGCGCGGTTCATCGGAACTTCCAGCGTTTCCACTGTGCCCTTTTTTACCACGCGAAGGGATTCAGCCCAGGCGGCATCGCCGACCGGGCCCATAAAAAGCGACAACCCCAGCAGGGTTGCGCTGATCCAGGAACGTATTGTCATGTGACCTGCCTCTCCGATCACGCCTCGTTTTTTGGGTCTTATGCCCTATGTGCAGAGAGACTGCGCGAAATCCGAATTTATTGCAATAATCAATGGTTTCTGGAATTTTCCTTATGTGGAGAATTGGCAACAACAACAAGAAAAGAGCCGCATCTGAGATGCGGCTCCGATCTTGTAACACTCTGAATTGGCGTCAATTTGTACAGGGGATAGGCACGTTGACAATCTCGCCACCGCGTCTGATGCGCGTCGTGCAGACCTGTTCAACCTCTTCCTTCGGTTCCGGAGCGGCTGCCGTTATTCCAAGCAGTTTGCGCTGATCCACCTCGATTGCCGACGCAACAGAGTCATCCTGCACCCCAACCAAAGCTAGGGAAAGACGCCCGGTGTTCTGGGCCTGCGCGAGTGCTGCGACCTGTTCCGGCGTGGCTGCGACCGTGACTGTGCGAGCAATCGTTGCGCTTGCGACGTCCGAACCAGCGGTCTGGTCGACCGCGATGAGTTGAACATTGGTTTCGATCAGCTTGGTGATGCCGCCGGTGTTGCCCTCGACGGTGCCGCTTGATCCGGTCCAGTAGATGTCGACATTGTCGCCGGGGCGCAGGAAGCCTGAAACACCAGAGGCCACGTCGACGCTGATTGCAAAGGCGCGCATACCTTTTTCAAGTCGAGATGTTAGGCCAGCCGATTCGCCTGGACGCGTGATCTTGACCTCCATAATCGCCTCGTCTTTTTCCATGGTTCTCAGAATATAACGCTCATTGGCGCCACTTTCGGGAAACAGGGCAGTGAGATCAGAGAACGTACCTTCGGGAATCGCGTTTTCCGGCCAGTCTACAGCGCGTACGTCTTCCTGCGTCAGGCGTTCACCGTATTTTAGAGGACGATTTGAAACGTAAACAGTTACCGTCGGAATGACATCGACTTTGGCATTGGCCAGCGCTTCTTCTGCCGCTTGTTTCTGCCGTGCCAGTTCGCTTTGATAAGCCGCAATATAGTTGCGCGCCATGTAAACGGCGCCCCCGGCCAGAGCAACGCCGACAATCAGGACAAGTCCGAAAACTGCTCGCATGCGTGTACCTCATTCTTTTGTTTGGTCGAATACTTAGCGGCCAAGGAACCACATTGAAACAGCCTATTTGCTAACTGCAAATTGTGTCGAAATGTGGGACAAAAATGCCTGATTGACAGATTTCTGCGCCTTCTTCCGCACAATTCCGCATGGTTATTGTTACCTCCCACGATTGCCAGCGGACCGAGCGCAACAAAACAAGGCTGCACCCAACGGGCGCAGCGCTTTGCTTCGAAACGGTTAAGCAAGACGTTTTTGGAAACCAGCCAGAGCGCGCATCAGCCGCGACTTAGTTTCCGCCGCCGGCAGTTCCCGCCATGATAATACCAGACGGCGCAGTATTCGAGCCGGTGCTGACGACGGCGCTATTCATGGCCCCGTTGATATTGCCGCCCATGCCGTCGACGCTTGAGCTTATTACAAGGTAGGTCGCGCCTGACAATCCTATGACCACTGCGGTCAACACCACCCAGTCAACTGTCACCGCTCCTGCTTCGTCAGATTTGAACTGATTAAGGAACCTTAACATGTGCTTATCTCCAAATACGTCGCGTCAGTGCCAACAACAGGCTGGCCTGTAACTGGTTCGCATGGATGGCGAAAGTTGGGCTAAATATTGATTTCGTAGGGAAATTTTGAGCTCCTACCAGGTTTCGCGCGTTAGTCGAATTGATTGGAGCAGAAGAAACGCGGCAATTACAGCAAAACGCCATGATCGTCGCGATTGCCTTCACAACTTGCGCGCGGGCAGGCTCCAGCGAACTTGGGATGGAGCAGTTTCAGATCACAAGAAAAGGCCGCGCCCGATGAGCGCGGCCTTGGAAATTCTCTAGGTCAGCAACTTAGTTGCCGCTGTTGGTGCCTGCAGTGGTGATACCACCTGTCGCGGTGTTGCTGCCGGTGCTCAGCGCTGCGCCGTTCAGAGCGGTGTTCACGTCTGTTGCCAGGCCAGTGGCACCAGCCGAGATCTGCTGATATGCAACGGCGGCCAGGCCGATGACTGCTGCGGTCAGAACAACCCAGTCAACTGTTACTGCGCCGTCTTCGTCTTTGCGGAAGTTCTTGATGAACTTGATCATGTTACGTCCCTCCTAAAGGATCAAAAAGAGTTTAACAAACCTAGGCGTCTTTCAGAGCTTTCTCTCTCAGTCCGCTCATGTCCGTCTCGGTATGGGACTATGTTTGACCGTTGGGCGTGGCAGGAATTGGGCCAAACACCGATTTTTTTTCGTACGGCTTAACTTTTTGGTTATAAATTTGATAACCATATGAAAAAGCAGGATAAAAAAATCTCTTCGATTGAGCCGAAGGCCCTATAGCGATGCAAAATTGCGCCAAATGAGGCGAAACTGCCCCATTTCGCTTTGTTTTTCTGGCCTTGCGGGAAGATTCGGGGTTCAAATCGCCTAAAAAGAAAACATGAGGCAGGCAAATGAATCTCCGGAACGCACTTCAATGCGCCGGTGTGCTGGCGTTTCTGATATCGGGTACTGCATCCGTAAATGCGACCGAGACAGAGCCGCGCGGCGTATACAAGCGCGTCAAAGTCCCAAAACCCGGTGAACGTCCGCGTGTGACCGTGCAGATCACTCCGGAAGAACATGCAGCCAACCCTTCAGCGCCCAGCACGGGCACTGAACTGGTGGTGCCGGAAATCATCGCGCGTACCAAAGTCGCTCCGCTGCCGGCGCCCGGTGCGGAAGTCAAACGAGATCCCAAAGGATCGTACAAGGCTTTCTGGAACTTGATTTCACCGCACATTGATGAAGGTGGGGCCGGGCGGCTTGACGCGGCGATCAGCGCCCTGGCCGCAACCAACGTGAGATCACCGCGACTGCAATCGCTGCAAGATATCGCAAAGGAACGCGGGATCGATATCCTTCGTTCCACTGTGGGAACCAATGTTTCACCTGCGCTGGTGCTTGCGGTCATCTCGGTGGAATCGGCCGGGCGTACAGACGCGGTCAGTTCCGCAGGCGCGCAGGGGCTTATGCAGTTGATGCCCGCGACAGCGGCCAGATTCGGGGTAAAGGACAGCCTTAAGCCCTCTGAGAACATTGCGGGCGGTGTAAAATACCTCAACTGGCTGATGGAAGAGTTCGGGAATGATCCAATACTTGTATTGGCTGGATACAACGCAGGAGAGGGGGCCGTACGCAAACACAGCGGTGTGCCACCCTATGCTGAAACCCGGGACTACGTGCCAAAAGTCCTCGCCGCGTTTCAGATCGCGCGGGCTTTGTGCGCAACGCCGCCAGACCTGATTTCCGATGGCTGTGTTTTTCAGACTTCCAACTAACAAGGCCCGCCGTGATCCGGCGGGCCTTTCCATTTGATCAGGAAACGATTGTCGCTTCCGTTGCGGCGCGCAGCTCATCTTCGCTGACACCTTCCGCCAGCTCGACGATTTTCAGACCGCCTTCAACCACATCCAGCACACCAAGATTGGTGATAATGCGATCCACGACGCCCTTTCCGGTCAGTGGCAGGGTGCATTCCTTCAGGACCTTGCTGTCGCCGTGCTTGTTGGTGTGATCCATCACGACAATCACCCGGCCGACGCCTGCAACCAGGTCCATCGCGCCGCCCATGCCTTTCACCAGCTTGCCGGGGATCATCCAGTTTGCCAGATCGCCTCTCTCATCCACTTCCATGGCGCCCAGAATCGCCGCTGCGATCTTGCCGCCGCGGATCATGGCGAAGGACGTGGCACTGTCGAAATAGGCCGTGCGGGACAGTTCGGTGATCGTCTGCTTGCCTGCATTGATAAGGTCCGGGTCTTCTTCGCCCTCGAAGGGGAAGGGGCCCATGCCCAGCATGCCGTTTTCCGATTGCAGCGTGATGTCCTTGTCACCCACATAGTTTGCCACCAGCGTCGGGATCCCGATACCCAGGTTCACATACATGCCGTCTTCCAGTTCCTCTGCCGCGCGTGCGGCCATCTGATTGCGGTCCCAGGGCATTATGCTTCCTCCTTCTTGCGGGTGGTGCGCTGTTCGATGCGCTTTTCGTGTTCGCCCTGAATGATGCGATGCACATAGATACCGGGCAGGTGGATGCAGTCGGGGTCCAGCGAACCACGCGGAACGATCTCTTCCACTTCGGCCACGCAGATCTTGCCGCAGGTCGCGGCAGGAACGTTGAAATTACGGGCGGTCTTGCGGAAAACCAGATTGCCGGTGTCGTCAGCCTTCCAGGCTTTGACGATGGCCAGATCGGCAAAAATGCCTTCTTCCAGAATGTAGGTCTCGCCGTTGAAGTCCTTGTGCTCTTTCCCTTCAGCGATCACGGTGCCGACGCCGGTCTTGGTGTAGAAGCCCGGGATGCCCGCCCCACCGGCGCGCATCCGTTCGGCCAGTGTTCCCTGGGGGTTGAATTCCAGCTCCAGCTCACCGCTCAGATACTGGCGCATGAACTCGGCGTTTTCACCGACATACGAGCTGATCATCTTCTTGACCTGCTTGGTCTGCAACAGGATGCCGATTCCGAAATCGTCCACACCGGCATTGTTCGACGCAAAGCTCAGGTCTTTGACGCCCGAATCCCGGATGGCCTCAAGCAACAATTCCGGAATGCCGCACAGGCCAAACCCGCCTGCGGCAATCAGCATGCCATCCGACAGCAGCCCATCGAGCGCCTCGGTGGCATTGGCATAGACTTTCTTCATGGAAAACTCCCCCAATGACATGGTGATGGGCTGGTTGTGCCGTCGCGTCACAGGGAAGTCAATGAAACCGGAGGCTGGGTCGTATTTCTACCAATGGAAAAGGCCGTTGCAATTGATCGGGTGGCTCTGCATGTTCGCCGCACTTTTATAGGAGGTTGAAAACATGAAACGAATTTGGGTCTGAGCAACCGCAGCTGCTGCGCTTTTGGCTTTGTCAGCCTGTGAGCCTGATCAGGCGGCGGTACTTCAGCTCGATGATAACAAGATCAAAGTTGTTGGTACTGGATATTCTGAGAAGTCTTCACTTGAATCTGCAATTTCAACCGCCAACGCACGGTGCGCACAGCAGGGCAAAGAGGCCTTCGTTCTGGCCAGCGATACCGGCTATCAGGGGGTGGACAAGAATGCAGCCCTGATCATCGATGTCCTGACCGCCGCTGCCCAGAACTCAGGCCGCGCGCCGGGTTACTATCCGAGCTCAAGCGGATCGGAAGACTGGCAGACGACGCTCGAAGTGCGGTGCGGCCCTCAGCCCAGGTAATTCGCTGACAGCCCTCCCGCAATGCCGAAACGGGGATTGCGGGGGGCTTTTCAACCCCGACCACCTGTCAGCCTAGGTTGTTGCTTTCTTGGTGGTTGCTTTCTTTTTGGACGTGGCCTTTTTAGACGTGGCCTTCTTCTTGGTGCCTTTTTTGGCAGCGCGCTCGTTGACAAGCTCGATGGCCATTTCCTGCGTTACGTCCTCGGGTTTGATGTCCTTGGGGATCGTCGCGTTGACCTTTTCCCATTTCACATAAGGCCCATAGCGCCCGTCCAGAACCTGCATCGCGCCGCCATCGGGATGCTCACCCAACTCCTTCAGTGGTTTTGCCGCGGCCCGCCGTCCACGACCGGGGTTTGCCCGTTTTTCGGCCAGCAACTCAACGGCGCGGTTCATGCCGATCTCGAACACGTCATTGGGGTCTTTCAGATTGGCGTAGACCGGCTTCGCCTCCTCCGGCAGCTGATGCATCAGGTAGGGGCCGAACCGCCCGAAATTCGCGCTGATCATGCCGCCTTCGGGGTGTTCGCCGATCTGACGGGGCAGGGACAGAAGCGTCAGCGCCTTTTCCAGATCCATGTCATCCTTGCTCCACCCGCGCGGAAGGGATGCGCGCGGGGGCTTTTTGTTCTCGGGCGTGGGTTCGCCCCGCTGAACGTAAGGGCCGAACCGGCCGGACTTCAGCCAGATCTCATCCCCGCCATCTTCGCCCAGCAGCCTTTCGTCACCTTCCGCGCCTTCACCGGCAATCGGGCGCGTATAGGTACATTCCGGATAGTTCCCGCATCCGACGAACCCACCCGTACGAGAGGTCTTCAGGTGCAATTGACCGGTGCCGCATTTCGGGCAGATACGCGGATCGGACCCATCCTCGCGCGGCGGGTACAGCTGCGGAGCCAGAGCTTCGTCTAGCTTATCCAACACTTCCGAAATCCGGAGCTCGGAGGTCTCGCCAATCGCGGCTGAAAAATCACGCCAAAACTTGCCCAGCAGATCCTTGTAGTCGCGCTCCCCGGCGCTGACGTCATCCAGTTGCTCTTCCAGATTCGCGGTGAACTCGTAGCCAACATACTGGCGGAAGAAGTTCAGCAGGAAGATGGTGACGATCCGGCCCTTTTCCTCGGGGATTAGCCTGTTCTTGTCCTTGCGGACATATTCCCGGTCCTGGATCGTCGTCACGATCGAGGCATAGGTAGATGGGCGCCCGATCCCCAGCTCTTCCATCCGTTTGACCAAAGTGGCCTCGGTATAGCGCGGGGGCGGTTGGGTATGGTGTTGAAGGGCCAGAACGGATTCGTTCTCGGACAGGATTGCTTCTTTCGCGATCTTGTCACCGCTGTCGCTGGTCGCCTTGGCAAACTGATCCTTCAGAGAGGCTTTGGCAAAACGGGCCGGATCGCCCTGCGTGATCTGTGGCAGGCGCTTTTCATCCTCGTCCGCGACGTCATCCCGGCCTTCTTCGTATACCCGCATGAACCCATCGAACATTACCACCTGGCCCGTGGCGCGAAGGCCGACCTGACCGTCGTCGCTGCCGATCTCGACGGTGGTGCGCTCCAGACGTGCGGCAGCCATCTGACAGGCGATGGTGCGTTTCCAGATCAGGTCATAAAGCTTGCGCTGATCCTCGTCTGTCACTTTCAGCGCCTTGGCGTCGCGCGACATATCCGTCGGTCGGATACACTCGTGGGCTTCCTGCGCGTTCTTGGCCTTGTTCTTGTAGATGCGCGGGCTGTCCGGCACATATTCTGCACCGTAGCGATCCGCGATGGCGTCGCGGGTCGCGGCCACGGCTTCGGGCGCCATATCGATCCCGTCGGTCCGCATATAGGTAATGTACCCGGCCTCATAAAGCCGCTGCGCCACCTGCATTGCATGGCGCGCGCCCATGCCGAATTTGCGGCTGGCCTCCTGTTGCAGGGTCGAGGTCATGAACGGAGCGCTTGGGTTACGTGCGGCGGGTTTGGCCTCGACCGATGTCACGCTCAGCGCGCGGCTGGTGATCGCCTGAACCGCCAGCTCGGCCTGTGTCGCATTGGCCAGATCGTGCTTGTCCAGCTTCTTGCCGGCCAGCGTGACCAGACGCGCCTCATAGGTCTGCCCGCGCGGTGTCTCGAACAGCGCCCGAACCGACCAGTATTCCACCGGCTTGAATGCCTCGATTTCCATCTCGCGCTCGACGATCAGGCGCAGACAGACGGATTGCACGCGACCCGCCGATTTCGCACCCGGCAGTTTGCGCCACAAAACCGGAGACAGGTTGAACCCCACCAGATAATCCAGCGCGCGGCGGGCCAGGTAGGCCTCGACCAACGGCATATCGACCTGACGCGGGTTCTGCATCGCCTCGGTCACGGCGTCCTTGGTAATGGCGTTGAAGGTGACGCGGCTGACGGGCGTATCCTTCTTGATCGAGCGGCGTTTGGTCAACGCCTCCTGTAGGTGCCAACTGATTGCCTCGCCCTCGCGGTCGGGGTCAGTGGCGAGGATCAGCGCATTGTCTTCTTTCAACGCGTCGGCAATGGCCTTGACATGCTTGCGGCTGTCGTTCCCGACCTCCCATTTCATCGAGAAGTCATGTTCAGGATCTACCGATCCATCCTTTGGCGGCAGGTCCCGCACATGGCCGTAAGAGGCCAGAACCGTGTAGTCGGGGCCCAGGTATTTATTGATTGTTTTTGCTTTGGCCGGAGATTCTACAACAACTACGGGCATTTAAGGGGAAACCTCGCTCGACGAATTTGGCGCCTTCTATGGTGATGCAAAATGTGTGGGGCAAGCGGGAATTGTCAATGCGTTCCTTTCGTCGGTGGAAAAGCGCCGTGATTTCAGTGCGCTATCACAAATCTTCAGAAACCGGGCACGCCGGAACGAGGGTACGATCAACTTGCCAGCGACAACAGACCTCCGGGCTGACGCTGGATTCGCCCATCAAGTTCAAGGTCGATCAGCGCCGGTCCAAGCTCACCGGCCGAGGCCGCGATATCCCGCAGCAATTGATCTTCGGCGATGGGCGAGGGGCCAAGCCGCGCGATGATTTGCTCGTGCAGGTCTCTTGCAGGACGCACGATTGGTTCCGAGAGCGGTTCGATTGGCAGGGAAATCAGGTCGTCCTGCCTCGGCAAGGCTTCAATAACGTCTTCAGCAGATCGGACAAGTGTGGCGCCGTCACGAATCAACAGATTGCAACCGGCGGCCCGCGCGTCGAACGGATGGCCGGGAACGGCCAGAACCTCGCGCCCCTGATCCAGTGCGTCCCGTGCCGTGATCAGACTGCCGGACTTGGCGGCTGCCTCGACGACGACAACCGCCTGCGCAAGCCCCGAAATGATCCGATTTCGGCGTGGAAAGTGCCGGGCCTGGGGTGTTACGCCCATCGGCTGTTCCGAAATCCGCAAGCCGCGGGACGCGATGTCATGGGCCAGTTCCGTGTTTTCGGCGGGATAGATCACATCAACGCCACCGGCCATGACTGCCACGGTGCCGGTCTCCAGCGCGGCCATATGTGCGGCTGTATCGATGCCACGCGCCAGGCCAGAGACGATTACGTGCCCCTTGCTGCCCAGTTCGGTGGCCAGGCCACGTGCCATCCGCGCGCCGAGCGAGGAACAGTTTCGCGCGCCGACCATCGCAATCGTTGGTTTTTGCAGCAGCGAAACGTCTCCGATCGCCCAAAGCAGCGGCGGGGCTTCGTTGAGTCCAGCCAGGGCCGCGGGGAAATCAGCGGACCCAAGGCACAAAAGCCGCGCTTTAGCGGCTTTTGCGGCCCTGAGTTCCGCCTCGATCACGCCGGGGGGGCAGGTTTCATACCCTTTTATACCGGCGGCGCGTGCCATTTCAGGCAGCGCGGCCAGCGCGTTCTGCGCTGAGCCATGTTCGCGAAGCAGCCGACGAAATGTCGCCCGACCGACCTTGCGAGAACGCAACAGACGAAGCCACGAGAACCGGTCCTCTTCCGTGGTGGGTGGGAGTGGGGGGTGATTGGAAGAAAGCTGCTCTTCGGTCATCCGTTGCTCCGCCTTGTTGCAGAACTGGTTTACGGGACAGGCAGTTAACAGCTTGTGAATCGTCGAAAATTAGAACTGTTTTTTTGCAATTCTGTCAGAGAAAAGCATAGAACACATTGATAATAAGCAAAATAAATAATGCTCAGTCAGAAAGGGCGCTTTGGTCGCCTAAGGCAATTTTCGCAAAAAAAGAGACGCTGGGTTAACCCTGCGCCTCCGGGAATGCGCCGCTTCCGACTCAGGCGGCCGAACCACCGACAGTCAGCCCGTCCATCAGCACGGTCGGCTGGCCAACACCCACCGGCACCCATTGCCCGTCCTTGCCACAGGTTCCCATACCTGGGTCCAGCGCCATATCGTTGCCCAGCCCGCGGATGCGTTTCAAGGCCGACGGCCCGTCACCGATCAACGTGGCGCCCTTGACCGGCGCGCCGATTTTGCCGTTTACGACACGATATGCCTCGGTGCACGAGAAAACGAACTTGCCGTTGGTGATGTCCACCTGACCCCCGCCGAATCCAACGGCCCAGATGCCGTCCTTGATATCAGCCACCAGGGCCTGCGGGTCGGCTTCGCCACCCAGCATGATCGTGTTGGTCATGCGCGGCATGGGTTTGTGCGCATAGCTCTGCCGCCGCCCGTTACCCGTAGGAGCAACCCCCATCAGTCGCGCATTCTGGCGGTCCTGCATGTATCCGGTCAATATACCGTCTTCGATCAGCACCGTGCGCGCGCTGGGCGTGCCCTCATCATCCACGGTGATCGAGCCGCGACGATCAGCAATCGTGCCGTCATCCACCACGGTCACGCCTTTCGAAGCAATCTGCTGCCCCATCAACCCGGCAAAGGCCGAGCTGCCCTTGCGGTTGAAGTCGCCTTCCAGGCCGTGGCCGATGGCCTCGTGCAGCAGGATGCCCGGCCAGCCGGGGCCAAGCGCGACTTCCATGACACCGGCCGGTGCAGGAACCGCGTCCAGGTTGACTAGTGCGATACGCAGGGCTTCGCGGGCCTTGGCCTGCCAGTCGGCGGGGTCGATCAACCCGCTCAGGCCAACCCGGCCACCACCACCGGCGGATCCGCTTTCGCGGCGTCCGTTCTGTTCGACAATGACCGACACGTTCACGCGGGTCATGGGGCGCACATCGCGGACCATCACACCATCGGGGCGCAGAATCTCGACCTCTTGCACGGCTGCCGCGATCGTGGCGCTGACCTGAACCACACGCGGGTCCAGATCGCGGGCGAAGGCGTCGATCTCACGCAATGTCTCGATCTTGACCGGGAAAGCGGCAGAATCAATCGGGTCTTCGTCCGTATAGAGGCGCGTATTGGTGGAGCGCGGAGCATCCGCCAAGACCCCGCCGCCATCCCCGACAGCCAGTCTTGCTGTTTCCGCCGCCCGTTTCAGGGCAGGAATCGAGACGTCTGTGGAATGCGCATATCCAGCCACTTCACCTTGTACGGCACGCAGCCCGAACCCTTCCGACGCATCGTAAGACGCGGTGCGCAGACGGCCGTCATCGAACACGAGAGACTCGGATTTTCGCCGCTCGACAAACAGCTCTCCGTCCTCGGCCCCGTCCGTGGCCGAGCGCAAAATGGCAAGCGCTTCATCGTGTGGTAGAGCGCTTTCAAGCGGGCGAAACGGGGCGTCGGACATGGGTTGCGACCTTTCGGGTTTGATCCAGATCAAAAATAGCGTCTGTTTGACGCAAGCATTTTGCTTTATCTACCCGACGGAATATGGTTTTTAACGCGGCCAAAGACAACGGGAGAGGTGCGACCGATTCACACCTTTTCGCCAGGGACGCAAAGATCAAACGATCAGGACAGAACATGAAGAATGCTTTGATGCTTTCAGGGTTTATGACAGCCCTCTCCAGCCTTCCAGCCATGGCTCAGGAGCTTGAAATTATTGGCAAGCCGGTTGACGGCGGAATGGGCTTTCAGCCCGCGGCCACCAGCCTTGCCACGGGAATTCAGCGTCTGGACGGCATGATTCTGGTGATCATCACCGTCATCTGCCTGCTGGTTGCCGGCCTGCTGGTTTATTGCATCGTGCGTTACAACGAACGCGTAAACCCGAAACCGGCACGTTTTTCGCACTATACCCCGGTTGAGATTGCCTGGACCCTTGGCCCGATCCTGATTCTGGTCTTCATCGGTGCGTTTTCGTTGCCGGTTCTGTTCAAACAGCAGGAAATTCCGGAAGGCGACATCACCATCAAAGTCGTGGGCAACCAGTGGTACTGGACCTATGAATATGTTGATCACGATTTTGCCTTCGACAGCTACCTGCTGGGCCATCCGGCCACTCTGGACGAGGGTGCGCGCCCGGCTGACGCCGACGTGACCCCGTTTGTTCTGGATGATGCCATGCGCGCCAAGCTGGAAGATGCGGGTTACAGCGAAGACGAATGGCTGCTGGCCACCGACACTGCCGTTGTTGTCCCGGTTGGCAAGGTTGTCGTGATGCAGGTTACCGCATCTGACGTGATCCACTCCTGGACTATCCCGTCCTTCGGCGTGAAGCAGGATGGCGTGCCCGGGCGTCTGGCGGAACTTTGGTTCGAGGCCGAGAAGGAAGGCATCTATTTCGGTCAGTGTTCGGAACTCTGCGGCAAAGACCACGCTTATATGCCGATCACCGTGAAAGTCGTCAGCCAGGAAGCGTATGACCAGTGGCTGCAAGGTGCGATCGAAGAATATGCCGGTCTGCCGCAAAGCTATCAGGTTGCTTCGAACTGAGCACACTGAGGGCGGGTAAAAGCCCGCCTGACACGAAATGCAGGCTGTGCGGGCTGACCGCGCAGCTTTCGCCCCAGAAGGACCCGAGATGACCGACGCAAGCATCAATGCCAGCACAGCGACCGCCCACGCGGACGAGGCCAGCTTTGGCGATTACTTCGCCCTGCTGAAGCCGCGCGTGATGTCTCTGGTCGTGTTCACGGCGCTGGTCGGTCTGCTGGCGGCCCCGGTTCCGGTCCACCCCTTTGTCGGGTTCTGCGCCATTCTGTTCATCGCCATCGGTGGCGGTGCATCGGGTGCGCTGAACATGTGGTGGGATGCGGATATCGACAAGGTGATGAAACGCACCAAAGGTCGCCCGATCCCCTCCGGCAAGGTAGAGGAGGGTGAGGCGATGGCCATCGGCCTGACCCTGTCGGGCCTGTCGGTGATCATGCTGGGCCTTGCGACCAACTGGTTCGCAGGTGCGTTTCTGGGCTTCACAATCTTTTTCTATGTCGTTGTCTACACCATGTGGCTGAAGCGCTCGACCCCGCAGAACATCGTGATCGGTGGTGCGGCGGGCGCTTTCCCTCCGGTGATCGGCTGGGTGGCTGCTACCGGGTCCATGGAGGTTGAACCGTGGCTGATGTTCGCCCTGACCTTCATGTGGACACCGCCGCATTTCTGGGCACTCGCGCTGTTCATGCGCTCGGACTATGATGACGCGGGCGTGCCTATGCTGACCGTCACGCATGGTCGCCGTGCGACGCGTGTACACATTCTCGTCTATACGGCCCTGCTGGCGATACTGGCGGTGGGAACCGCGTTCTCTGGCATCGGTGGTCCCATCTATCTGACCGTGGCTTTGGTGTTGAACGCGTTGTTCCTGCGCGGCGCCTGGCAAATTTCACGTCGGACCGAGGATGACTCGGAGGCCGATAATTTCAAGGTCGAACGCAGCTTTTTCAAGCTTTCGCTGCTCTACCTCTTCCTGCATTTCGGCGCTATTCTGGCCGAAGCCTTGCTGAAACCCTATGGTTTGGGAGGATGGTCATGAGCCTGCGCAAAAGCCATGAACTGCATCAGCGTCGGTTCAGCCGCAATTTGGGCGTCGGCCTGACGCTGGCTGCCTTTATTGTGATCATTTTCGGCCTGACGATCGTCAAGGTCTCGGGTACTGACTTCAACATGGCCACGCAGGAGGTCCAGAACTGATGGCTTTGTCTGGTCCACAGAAAACGGTCGCTCAAACCGTGGGTGTGGTTGTCCTGATGGGTAGCCTGGCCTGGGCGGCGGTACCATTCTACGACTGGTTCTGCCGCGTGACCGGATTTGGCGGTACAACCGGTGTGGCCGAAGCCGCCCCCGAAGACATTCTGGACCGCACGGTCACCGTACGGTTTGATGCGTCCAAGGCCAAAAACATGGCCTGGGAATTCAAACCGGTCGTTCGCGAGATGGAAGTGCGCATCGGCGAGACCGGACTGGCTTTCTATGAGGCCTACAACCCAACGGATCGTCCAATCGCGGGTCAGGCCTCATACAATGTGGCACCCTATTCGGCAGGCGGGTATTTTCAAAAAATTGCCTGTTTCTGCTTTGAAGAGCAGGTGCTGCAACCTGGCGAGCGGGTAGAGATGCCGGTGACCTTCTTCGTCGATCCTGAAATGGTCGAAGATCTTGAAGCAAAGTATGTTCATACGATCACGCTGTCGTATACATTCTACGAAATTGACCTGCCAGAGGGCTATGCCGCCCTTGAAGCGCAGGCAGAAACAAACACGAACTAACGCCTGTAGGTGAGGGACGCTGATGGCACACGCTAAAAACCATGATTATCACATTCTGGCCCCGTCGATCTGGCCTCTGATCGGAGCTGTCGGCGGCTTTGTGATGTTGTTCGGAGCCGTCCTTTGGATGCACGGATTGACCCCGTGGATGTTCTGGGCCGGTCTGGTCGCAGTTCTTTACACCATGTTCGCATGGTGGTCCGAAGTTGTTGTCGAAAGCCGCCAGGGGGATCACACCCCTGTCGTTCGCATCGGTCTGCGTTACGGTTTCATCCTGTTCGTCATGTCCGAGGTGATGTTCTTCTTTGCCTGGTTCTGGTCGTTCTTCAAACATCGCATGTACCCGATGTACGACTATGCCGGCACCGAATACATCCAGCCGGACATCCACGCGGTTGACCCGTTCCACCTGCCGCTGATCAACACTCTGGTTCTGCTGCTGTCGGGCTGTGCTATCACCTGGGCCCACCACGCGCTGGTGCATGACAACGACCGCAAAGCGCTGATCAACGGTCTGGCCATCGGTATCGTTCTGGGCATTGCCTTTACCGGTTTGCAGGCGTTCGAATACTATGAGCTGCTGGCCCATGAAGGTTGGAAATTTGGCGATGATCAGTTCTATTCGAACTTCTTCATGGCGACCGGTTTTCATGGTTTCCACGTCATCATCGGCACCATCTTTCTGTCGGTCTGCCTGATCCGGGCCCTCAAAGGCGACTTCACACCGGAAAAGCATGTCGGGTTCGAAGCGGCGGCCTGGTACTGGCATTTCGTTGACGTTGTCTGGCTGTTCCTGTTTTTTGCAGTCTACATCTGGGGACAGGCCCCGCTGATGTAAGCCCGATCAGCTCATCAAATTGCTAAAGCCGCCCTTGAGGGGCGGCTTTTTCTCTGTTCCGGGCGCAAGATTGCGCCCCATACAATTGCGTGGTTGCAATTTGGCCCACACGCCCCTTAACAAGACGCCGGTTCCTGAAACGAGGTTCGACCCTGCCATGCGCCGCATTCTGTTCCTGCTGATCTTCGGCCTCGCCGGTTTGGGCGTTCTGCTGTCGCTGGGGATCTGGCAGATGCAGCGTCTGGCCTGGAAACAGGAGCTGTTGGCAGAGATTGAAAGTCGCATTTCAGCCGACCCTATCGCCTTGCCCCGGCAGGTTTCAGAGGACACTGACAAATACCTTCCGATAACGGTTTCGGGTGAGATGGAACCAGGCGAAATCCATGTTCTTGTTTCGGTCAAACAGGTCGGGGCAGGGTATCGCATCATCCAATCGTTCAGCACCGAGGACCGCACAATTCTGGTCGATCGGGGGTTTGCGCCGACAACTGCAAAACAGGCGTCGCGTCTGACCGGTCCGATGGAGATCACCGGCAACCTGCACTGGCCGGATGAGGTCGACAGCTATACGCCCGAGCCCGATATTGACGACAACATCTGGTTTGCCCGGGACGTGCCCAATCTGGCCGCCGCGCTGGGGGCCGAACCGGTGTTGCTGATTGCGCGGTCTCAGACCGACCCGAACGTGACGCCTTTGCCGGTGGATACGGCGGGGATTCCAAACGATCACCTGCAATATGCAATCACCTGGTTTGGCTTGGCTCTGGTTTGGGCTGTGATGACCGGTTATTTCCTGTGGCGCAATCGCGCCCCCTCTGAGAGTGAAGAGCAATGAAATACATCTCGACCCGTGGCCAAGCGCCAGAACTGACCTTTGAAGAGGCGATGCTGACCGGATTGGCCCGCGATGGGGGGCTTTATCTGCCCGCCGAGATCCCTGTGATGAGCCATGACGAGATCGCGGCGCTTGCTGGTCTGGCCTATGAGGACATCGCGTTCCGTGTGATGTGGCCCTATGTCAGCGGCTCCTTTGCCGAGGATGAGTTCAAGCAGATCATCGCGCGTGCCTACGAGGGTTTTGGTCATGACGCCCGCGCGCCGCTGAAGCAGCTGAACGAGAATCACTTCTTGCTGGAGCTCTTCCACGGCCCCACGCTGGCCTTCAAAGACTTTGCCATGCAGTTGATCGGCCAGCTGTTCCAGGTGGCCCTGAAACGGCGCAATGACCGCGTGACCATCGTGGGCGCGACCAGCGGCGACACCGGTTCTGCCGCGATTGAGGCGTTCCGGGGGCTGGATGCCGTGGATGTGTTCATCCTGTTCCCGCATGGCCGCGTGTCCGAGGTGCAGCGTCGCCAGATGACGACGCCTGCGGACAGCAACGTTCATGCTCTGGCCGTGGACGGCGATTTCGATGATTGTCAGGCCGCGCTGAAAGATATGTTCAACGATTTCGACTTCCGCGACGGGGTCAAGCTGGCGGGTGTGAACTCGATCAACTTCGCCCGGGTGCTGGCGCAGATCGTTTATTACTTCTCGGCCGCCGTCAGCCTCGGCGCGCCGCACCGCAAGGTCAGTTTCACCGTGCCGACCGGCAATTTCGGCGACATCTTCGCAGGCTATCTGGCCAAGCGCATGGGCTTGCCCATCGACCGTCTGGTCGTTGCAACCAACCAGAATGACATCCTGCACCGCTGTCTGTCGGGTGAGGGGTATTTCAAGGGCGACACCATCCCCTCGATCAGCCCGTCGATGGACATTCAGGTCAGCTCGAACTTTGAGCGGGCGTTGTATTACGCCTATGGCGAGGACGGCGGTGCCGTGGCGCAGCTGATGGACGAGCTCAAAAATGGCGGCTTCAACGTCAGCCAGGGCGCGATGGAAGCGCTGCGCGAGAGTTTCGACTCGGGCCGAGTGTCCGAAGACGAAACGCTGGCGACGATCAGGCATACGCTTGCCCACAGCGCGGAACTGGTCTGCCCGCACACTGCGGTCGGGATCAAGGTCGGCGAAGACCACCGTGCCACCGATACCCCGATGATCACTTTGGCCACTGCGCATCCCGCCAAGTTCCCCGCCGCAGTCGAGAAGGCGAGCGACGTGCATCCACCTCTTCCATCCCGCATGTCTGATCTGTATGAACGTCCGGAACGGGTGACCCGCATCGCCAATGATCTGGGTGCCCTTGAGGATCATATAAAAAGGCACATCGCTGAGTGACTGTCAGACAAGACCAACTGAAGAACGGGTTTCGTATCGTCAGTGAACATATGCCGGGGCTGCAATCTGCGGCCATCGGCATCTGGGTAACCGCCGGTGGGCGGCATGAGCGGATCGAACAGAACGGAATCGCGCATTTCCTTGAACATATGGCGTTCAAGGGAACCGAGCGCCGTTCGGCGCTGCAAATCGCCGAGGCGATCGAGGATGTGGGCGGATACATCAACGCCTATACCTCGCGCGAGGTAACGGCCTATTACGCGCGCGTTCTGAAGGACGACGTGGCGCTGGCGATGGACGTGATCGGCGACATCGTTCTGAACCCGGTTTTCGACCCGCGCGAAATCGAGGTCGAACGCGGCGTGATCCTTCAGGAGATCGGCCAGGCCTATGACACGCCCGACGATGTGATCTTTGACTGGTTGCAGGAGCAGAGCTATCACGACCAGCCTTTGGGCCGAACCATTCTGGGACCATCCGAACGGGTCAGTGCGTTTTCACGAGAAGACCTCTCTGGCTTCGTAGCAGAGCATTATGGCCCCGATCAGATGATCCTGTCCGCTGCCGGTGCCGTGGATCACGATCAGCTGATAAAAATGGCCGAAGAGATGTTCGGTCATCTGCAACCACGCACCGGGCTGATCGCTGACCCTGCGCGCTTTACCGGTGGTGAAGCACGGCAGGAGAAAAAGCTGGAGCAGGCCCATTTTGCACTTGCGCTGGAAAGCCCGGGCTATCGCGACGATGCGATCTATACGGCGCAGATATATTCGACGGCTCTGGGTGGCGGCATGTCCTCACGGCTGTTCCAGGAGGTGCGTGAAACACGCGGGCTCTGCTATACGATCTTTGCCCAGACTGGTGCCTATGCGGATACCGGTACGACGACGATCTACGCCGGTACCTCGGCAGATCAGGTGGCAGAGCTTGCCACCATCACCATCGACGAGATGAAGCGCGCAGCAGAGGACATGACCACGGAAGAGGTTGCCCGTGCCCGTGCGCAGATGAAAGCCGGGATGTTGATGGGGCTGGAAAGCCCGTCAAACCGGGCCGAACGGCTGGCGCGGCTGGTTCAGATCTGGGGGCGGGTCCCGTCTCTGGAAGATACGGTGGCCAAGATCGATGCGGTCAGCACCGAAAATGTGCGCGTATTTGCCGAGCAGATGGCCGTCAACGCACCTGCCGCTTTGGCGCTGTACGGGCCGGTTTCGGGGGCGCCGACATTGGCCGAACTACAGGAGAGGCGCGCGGCGTGATGCTGTTGGGCAGACGCAAGCTGAAACTCGAGACTGCGCGGCTCAGCCTGCGCCCGCCTGTACATTCCGACTTCAACGATTGGGCCGCGTTGCGGCGAGCCTCGAAAGGTTACCTGACGCCTTGGGAACCGATCTGGGCCAAGGACCACCTGAGCCGCAAATCCTTTACCAACCGTGTGTATTGGGCACAACGTTCGGTAGCGGCCGGGACGGCAATTCCGCTTTTTCTGTTTCGCCGTGAAGATGACGTGTTGGTTGGGGCCATCACGTTGGACAACATTCGGCGCGGTCCCGCACAGGCGGGCACATTGGGGTACTGGACCGGTCAGGCCTTTGCCCGACAAGGGTATATGCGTGAAGCCATCGGCGCGATGGTTCACCATGCCTTTACCCGTTTGGACCTGAGCCGGATTGAAGCCGCCTGCCTGCCGGAAAACCGGGCGTCGCGCGGGTTGCTGGAAAGCTCGGCCTTCAAATACGAGGGCGTGGCGCAGTCGTATTTGCAAATCAACGGGCGGTGGCGGACGCATGTTCTGTATGCCAGCCTGCGGTCTGACCGGCGTGGAAAAACCGACGCGGGATAGGGGGCGCTGCCCCTGTCGCGGCAAGCCGCGCCTCCCCCGGGATATTTGGGGCCAGATGAACAAGGGGCATGACTTGTTGTCTTTCTGCGCTACACTCGGGGTATGCGCTGGTTGATTGCGGCATTGATGGTGATTTCGGGCGGGGCCGCTGCGCAGGAGCGACGGCCAAGTCATTGTGTCGCCATTGCCGATGCGGCGCCCGGAATCGAGTATCTGCACAGGGCGGCCTGGCAGGATCCGGTGCCGGAATTCTCGGTGCGGATTAGCTATATCGCGCATGCCTCTTTCATGATCCAGACCCGCGGCGGGCTGAATGCGGTGACGGATTTTACCGGATTTATCGGCAGCGCAAACCTGATCCCCGACGTGGTGACGATGAACCACGCCCACGGCACGCATTGGACGGCGCATCCCGACCCGGCCATTCCGCATGTTCTCCCGGGGTGGGGAGAGTTCGGGAAAGGTATCGAGCATCATCTGGATCTGGGTGAGATGCTGGTGCGCAATGTCTCGACCGATATCCGGTCTGTATATGGTGGGGTCGAAGAACGCGGCAATTCAATTTTTGTGTTCGAGGTTGAGGGGTTGTGCATAGGTCATCTGGGACATTTGCATCATGTCCCTTCGGATGAACAGTTTGCCGCGCTCGGGCGGCTGGATGTGGTCATGGCCGCCGTGGATGGCGGGACCACGATGCCTCTGCCCGATATGATTGCGGTTCTGAAACGGCTGAAGAGTTCTGTCATCATTCCGATGCACTGGTTCTCGCAGTTCTCGCTGGATCGGTTCCTGGTGGATATCAGGGATACATTTCCGGTTGAGCGCGACGGGGTGTCGGAGATCACCGTTTCGTTGCGGAACCTTCCGGACCGCCCTACGGTTGTGGTGCTTGAGCCGCGCTATCTGATTGATCTTGAATAAGGCTTGCGGCAACCGCATCGCTTGGGCATTGGAGGCGCATGAGTTTGAACCCCGCTGATGACCGTTTTGCCGCGCTGCTCCGTTCGAAACTGGGCGACGGTGTGCTGCGCCCCGTAGAGGAACGGTATTTGGAAGAACCGCGTGGGCGTTTTTCGGGACGGGTCGGTCTGCTGGCCTTGCCGCGCAACACCGATGAGGTGGCGCAGCTGGTAAAATTGGCTGCGCAGTCACAGATTCCGATTGTTCCATATGGCGGCGGCACTGGCCTGGTCGGCGGGCAGGTGATGTCGGCGGGGCCTGCGCCGTTGGTGATCTCGTTGGAACGGATGACCGTCATCCGGTCTGTCTTTCCAACCGAGAACGTTCTGGTCGCCGAAGCCGGGGCTATTCTTCAAGATGTTCAGGCCGCAGCCGAGGCGGTAAACCGGTTGTTTCCTTTGTCATTGGCGGCGCAGGGATCCTGCCGGATCGGAGGCAACCTGTCGACCAACGCAGGGGGCGTCAACGTTTTGCGGTATGGCAACGCGCGCGACCTGTGCCTGGGGCTTGAGGCGGTGCTGCCCAGTGGTGAGATCTGGCACGGCCTCAGCCGGCTGCGAAAGGACAACACCGGCTATGACCTGCGCAACCTGCTGATCGGGGCCGAGGGGACGCTGGGGATCATCACTGCCGCATCGCTCAAGCTGTTCCCACGACCTGCCGGTGTAGGGACGGCGGTGTTTCATGTGGCTTCTCCTGAAGCGGCGATCGACCTGCTGGCTTTGGCGCGGGACAAGGTGGGTGAGGCCGTCAGTACGTTTGAGCTGATCCACCGGCAGGGGCTAGATTTCCTGACCGAGGTTCTGCCGGATGTCCGTCAACCGTTCGCCTCGCCCCCGGAGTGGAGCGTATTGATCGAGCTGGGTCTGGCTGACGGGCATTCACCATTTGCCGCATTGGAGGGACTCTTTGTTCGCGCTGAAGAGCTTGGTCAGGTTCAGGACGGAGTAATCGCCCAAAGTGAAGCGCAGCGGGCCGATTTGTGGGCGGTGCGCGAACGCATTCCCGAAGCCAATCGTTTGATCGGGTCAGTGTCGAGCCATGATATCTCGATCCCGATTTCCAGAATTCCCGATTTCATTTGCGAAGGCAGAAAATTGATTGCGGGCCTGGGGCCCTTCCGGATCAATTGCTTTGGCCATCTTGGTGACGGCAATCTGCATTACAACGTGTTCCCGCCCAAAGGGCGGCACCGATCGGAATTTGATGATCAAAGAGGCGCGATCAAGCAGGCCGTCCATGATCTGGTTTACGCCTTCGACGGATCAGTCAGTGCCGAACATGGGGTCGGGCGCCTCAAGACCAACGATTTGGAACGCTATGGCGATCCAGCCAAGCTGGGCGCGATGCGGGCTATCAAACTGGCATTGGACCCGCAGGGCATCATGAATCCCGGCGCGGTACTGAAAGGGTGAACACGGCCCGAGCGTCGGACCGTGCCCGGTTGTTTCTTACGAGGCAGGCAGGATCACCTTGTCGATCACATGGATCACGCCGTTCTTGGTTTCGATGTCGGCCTGAACCACGTTGGCGTCATTCACCATCACACCCGAATCCAGATCGATCGTGATATCGCCGCCTTGTACGGTTGCAGCCGTCATGTCATCGCTCAGATCACCTGACATCACTTTGCCCGGCACGACGTGGTAGGTCAGAATGGCCACCAGCTGATCCTTGTTTTCGGGCTTCAGCAAGTTTTCGACGGTGCCTTCGGGCAAAGCCGCGAACGCGTCATCGGTGGGGGCAAATACGGTGAACGGGCCTTCGCCTTTGAGTGTGTCCACCAGTTCGGCGGCCTGAACTGCCGCGACGAGTGTTTCAAAGCTGCCAGCGGAGACGGCTGTGTCGACAATGTCCTTGCCGTGACCATCGGCGAATGCAGCAGTGCTGAACAGGATCGAGGCGACACCGGCGGCGGCGAATTTGCGGAACATGAGCTAAACTCCCTAGGTTGAAATGCTTCAAGCAGCATCACCCGGGGTACGGGGCAACCTGACCACAAGATCACTTGTATTGATCCGTTTTGCGCCTTGATCGGCGCAAAAACCGCGCTAAGCCCGCCCGGTTTTCAGTTTCCAGTCACGTTTTTGTGAAAAACTCCTGGTCAGAGTCCTTCGAATTCGCACAGGACATGCACGTCCATGCCCATCTCTTCCAACACTTTGCTGCCGCCAAGTTCGGGCAGGTCAATGATGAAGGCGCACGAGACGATTTCGCCCCCAAGCCGTTCGATCAGCTTAATACCCGCCGCGGCAGTTCCGCCCGTGGCCAGCAGATCGTCAACCACCAGAATTTTTTCACCGGGTTGGATGGCATCGTCATGAATCTCGACGATCGCCTCTCCGTATTCCAACTTGTAGTCCTGACTGATTGTTGTGCCGGGCAGTTTGCCCTTCTTGCGGATCGGGACAAAACCGACGCTCAACTGATGCGCAATCGCACCGCCCAGAATGAACCCGCGTGCTTCAAGCCCGACCACTTTGTCGATCCGCTCACCGGCATAGGGGTGCAGCATCTGGTCAATCGCCATCCGAAACCCGCGGGGGTCGGCAAACAGGGTTGTCACATCCCGAAACATGATCCCTTCATGGGGGAAATCGACGATGGTTCGGATGTAATCTTTGACAGATTTGTTTCTGGACATGGACCAACCTTTTAGCGTCAAACACAGGTATTGTGTTTGGCCCAACGGGGTTGGCCATGCAAGGAACAATTCCACGGCTGGATCAGCACGGGAGTGAGGTTGCAGCGTTGAGCAGGCCAAAAACCGACGCAACTTGTGCGCCGGCCAAGATAAGTCTCCGACCCATTTTCTTGCTTGCTGCCACCTGTTCCAAACAGTTCCACGCTCGAATTTCCGGTAGCGCAATGAGCAATCTGTTTGGTTTGCAATTCGACATGTCCGTGTCTCAGGCGCGGTCGGCTTCAATTGCGAGGAGCTGGCTCAAGAACGGTCCGAAGGTGGCAAGGTTCATTGTCAATATCCTGTCCTTGCCGTTAAGTGCCCGATAACGACAAAAACTATGCTATGGATATGCACAGCATCGCCAGATAGAGCTTAACTTCGTTGGGAAAAATACACGTGGCCAGGAATGAAGGCAAAGGATCGACCAAGAAAAATAGTCAGTTGGTCTTACGCCTCGACAGGGATGAACGTGACTCGTTTGTCGAGCTTTGCAAAGAGCTGGACACGTCGGCTGCGCGCGAAATCCGCAGATTTATCCGTGGATTCATGAAAGAGCACGCCGAAGACTGATGCGGTGTCAGGCCGGTCGGCGTAGGACCGCCGTGGCCATACCCATGCCGATCAAGGTCAACCCGCCAAACCGTGTCATCGCAGTGATTACGCTGGCGCGGCCGATCAAACGCCGCAACCTGTCTGCCAACAGGGCGTAGGCCAACGCGTTCAACCAGGCCAGCCCGACGAATGTGGCAATCAGGATGACGAACTGAGGTCCAAGCGGTTCAGCGGGGCGTATGAACTGCGGCACAAAGGCAATGAAGAAGGCAACGGATTTCGGGTTCAGGGCTGTGACGGCGGCTGCGTGGCCCAATACGCTGCGCGCTGTGACATCCCGCCCGGTGTCGACCATGTTCAATCCACCGGCTGGCGCACTGCGCAACAGCTTGATCCCAAGCCAGACCAGATAGGCCGCGCCCACCCATTTGAGAACGGAAAACAACGTGGCCGAAGCCAGAACAAGCGCGCCAAGCCCCAGCAAAGATGCGGTCATGGCCAAAAGATCGCCCACCGCCACCCCCGTGGCCGATGCGACGGCGACACTTCGCCCCTTGGACAGGGCATAGCTGAGAACCAGCAACACCGTCGGGCCGGGGAGCAGCAGCAAAGCCGTAGATGCAGCCACAAAGGCCAGCCAGACTTCAAAAGGCATGATGCGGTTCCTTTACTCAACTCAATTCATACAGATTTTCTGTCATACTACGAATTGGATTCAAGTCGACAATGTCGGATTCAATTTCCCTGTTCGAGGCGCTAAAACAGGCCAAATACGCAAAACGCATTACGCTCGAAACCCAAGAAGTCGCAGGAAACACTTAAAGAAAAATGCCAGGGAACGTTCCGTTCTGACAAACCGGCAGGACAACAAACCTTACCAGTACCCTGTGCCAGGCCGGGTTTCGGCGCGATTTCCGGCCATCAGTAGCAAAACCGGGCGTTTACATCACACGCCCGGCCACCGCATCCAACTTGGCCATAAGCGCCGGGTCGCGCTTTTCCGGTGCGGTCAGGATCGCGTATTCCAGCGCCCGGTCGCAACCGTGCGGGCAGGGTGTTCGTTCGGCCCCCAGAAGGGACGGCAGGCCCTTGACCAGTGCGCGGCCTTTTTCGGCATTGCCGGTCAGGGTGGCGATGATCGTGGTCACGTCCACCTCGCCATGGTCCGGGTGCCAGCTGTCATAATCGGTGACCATCGCGATCGACGCGTAACACAGCTCGGCCTCGCGGGCGAGTTTCGCCTCGGGCATGTTGGTCATGCCGATCACGTCACAGCCCCATTGCTCGCGATACATCCTGGATTCCGCAAGGCTTGAAAACTGGGGGCCCTCCATCGCCAGATAGGTGCCGCCCCGGTGGATTGTGATGCCGGCGGCCTTACCTGCCGTCTCGCATGCGTCCGACAGGCGTGGGCAGGTGGGGTGAGCAACGCTGACATGGGCAACGCAGCCCGTTCCGAAAAAGCTTTTGTCCCGTGCAAAAGTGCGATCGATGAACTGATCGACAATCACGAAGTCACCCGGTGCCATATGTTCGCGGAACGATCCGCAGGCCGACACCGAGATCACGTCCGTCACGCCCAACCGTTTCAGCGCATCGATATTGGCGCGATAAGGTACATCGGTGGGTGAATGCACATGACCGCGCCCATGACGTGGCAGAAAGGCCATTTCGATACCGTCAAGCGACCCTGTCAGGATCTGGTCTGACGGCGTACCCCAAGGGGTCTCAACCTCTACCCATTCCGGGTTTTCCAGCCCATCGATGTCATAGATGCCCGATCCGCCGATGACGGCTATTCTGGTTTGGGTCACTGTCCTGCTCCGCCTGAATAACTGATGTTGAATTTGTGCGGGTTCAGCCCGGATTTGACAAGAGGCCTATTCCCGTAACGTCAACAGGTTGCGCTGCTGCGATTGCACGGTGAAATCGGCCCAGGCTGCGCCGAACGTACCCAGAGACCAGGTCAGATCCTGTGATTGCCCGTGCCGGTCTCGGAAGACAAAGCGGAACGCATCGCCGGTCAGCATGGCGTCCAAAAGCGCCTCGGCACGTTGGTCTTCGAAGGTACAGCCAAGCCCGGTCAGGCATCCGGGGCGCCGCGTGCGCCATATGACTTCTTCGCCGTTGTCGATGCGAAATCCGGATGGGTTGAAGAAAGTGCCCGGCTCGATCCCGAATTCAACTTTGAAACCTTCAGGTTCGGGCGTAATGAATACGAACTGTGCCGCAAATTTTGGCCGAAAGGAAAACACCTCGGCCCGTCGGATGTAACACCGCTGCCGCAGGGTGTTGTCTTCTTCGCGCTCGTCACAGATCGAATTCCAGATGCCGAAAATCTCGTGATGCGTTACCCGCCAGTTGCCGGCCGTGTCATTGCCATCCAAATCCTGTGCAAGGACGGGAAAGGCCGGGAACAGTAAGAAGAGGATCCAACGCATGGCCTCACATGTTGTGGCTTCATCATGTTCTGCAAATCAACTTGCCGCGAGCGTCACGTATGCGTCACACGCATGGCTGCATCCCGTTTTATGCAGTAGCTCAATGCCGGCGCGCCAGCTACAACGACGCCTTCGCGCGAACATATAATCCTATAGGACTGTCTGATGCCCCGAGCCTTGCTGGCAAGCTTTGCCAATCGCCTCGCCATTCCCGATCTGCGCTGGGTTCCAGATGAAGGGCTGACCGTCTCACGCCTGCGGATCGAGCTGCTGTCCGGCCTGACTGTTGCTCTTGCACTGGTGCCCGAGGCGGTGGCCTTTGCCTTTGTGGCGGGTGTGCACCCGCTGGTCGGTCTTTATGCGGCGTTTTTGGTCGGTTTGATCACCGCACTGATCGGTGGACGGCCGGGCATGATCTCGGGCGCGACCGGCGCGCTTGCGGTTGTCATGGTGGCACTGGTGGCCGAGCATGGGGTTGAATACCTGTTCGCGACCGTTGTTCTTATGGGAATCCTTCAGGTCATCGCCGGGGCGATGCATTGGGGGCGCTTCATCCGTTTGGTGCCGCATCCTGTCATGCTGGGCTTTGTGAACGGTCTGGCCATCGTGATCTTTCTTGCCCAGATGGGGCAGTTCAAAGTGCCCGGAACCATGGAAAATACCGGTCATGGCATGGGCGGCGGCGAATGGTTGTCCGGGATGCAGCTTTACACCATGTTGGGTCTTGTCGGGCTGACAATGGCAGTGATCTGGGTCATGCCCCGGATTACACGCATCATTCCTGCGCCGCTGGCCGGTATTCTGGTTGTCGCGGCAATCGTGATCGGTTTTGGCCTTGATGTGCCGCGCGTCGGCGATCTGGCATCGATCGAAGGCGGCCTGCCTTCCTTCCATATTCCAATGGTTCCTCTGAACTGGGAAACCTTTGAGATCATCCTGCCATATGCAGTCATTCTGGCCGCCATCGGCCTGATCGAATCCTTGCTGACCCTGAACCTTGTGGGTGAGATCACAGGCAAGCGTGGTGGGGCGTCTCAGGAATGCATCGCGCAGGGCGCATCGAATATCGTGACCGGATTTTTCGGCGGCATGGGCGGTTGCGCGATGATCGGGCAGTCGATGATCAACGTGAAATCCGGCGGGCGTACTCGTATTGCCGGAATTGCAGCAGCGCTTTTCCTGCTGGTCTTCATCCTGTTCGCATCACCCCTGATCGAACAAATCCCGCTGGCCGCGCTGGTTGGCGTGATGTTCATGGTTGTGATCGGCACCTTTGCGTGGAACTCGTTCAAAATTCTGCGCAAAGTACCAATGACCGATGCGTTCGTCATCGTTCTGGTCACTGTCGTAACGGTGATGGAGGACTTGGCCGTTGCCGTTGTGGTCGGCGTCATCGTCTCGGCGCTGGCCTATGCCTGGAACAATGCCAAGCGCATTCATGCGGTCACGCGTGACTCCGAGACCGAGAAAGGCGCGAAAGTCTATGAAATTCAGGGGCCGTTGTTCTTTGGGTCCTCTGACGGCTTTATCGAACTGTTCGACGTCCCGAACGATCCCGAAACCGTCATCATCGATTTCGCCGAAAGCCGCGTGGTGGATCAGTCCGCGCTGCAAGCCATCGAGAATATCGCAGGAAAATACGAGGCAGCAGGCAAACGAGTCATGCTGCGCCACCTGAGCCGGGATTGTCACAAACTGCTGAACAAAGCCGGACACCTCATGGTCGACAGTGATGATGACCCGGACTACGAACTGGCGGTAGATTACTCTGTCCGCACCGGTATTCTGGGCGGGCACTGACTTCGAAAGGCGGCCAATCAGGCCGCCTTTTTCAAGGGTCCAAGCGCTCCAGCTTATCGATATCTCCCGTCAGCAGAGCGCTTTCGGCTTCGGCGATCAGTTCGGCTGGCCAATCCCACCACTTTAAAGCAAGCAACCGCTCGATTGTGTCGGCGTCAAACCGGTATCGCCGTACTTCGGCAGGATTGCCCGAGACGATCGCATACGGCGGGATGGTTCCACGCACGACTGAACCCGCGCCGATTATCGCTCCGTCACCGATACTGGCTCCTGGCATGATCAGCGCGCCATAGCCGATCCAGACATCATTGCCGATCACGGTGTCACGGACGTCCGGCTGGAATTCCAGCATCTGTTCCGGATCGAAAACCGGAAAGGGAAAGCAGGTTATCCCATCCGTTGCGTGATTTGCCGAGGCTGTCACAAAGCGGACGCCATGGGCAATTTGGCAAAACTTTCCCAAAACCAGCTTTTCGCGCGAGAACTCGAACAGGTAAGGGGCCAACCGATTGGCCCAATCCTCGGGTTCGTCAAAATCTGATGCGTAGGTGTAATCTCCCACCTGAATTCTGGGGTGGTTGATAACTCGTGACAGAAAGGCCGTTCCTTTATGTTCCGTGCCGTCAGGCAGAGTGACAGGATATCGGCGCGCAGCGTCAGGCAGGGGCATCAGTCATCCGGTCTCGAAAGGCTGAACAACTCGGAAACGACAGAGTAATCGCGATACCCGAGCCGTGCCAAAGGTTGGAACGAGGTCACGTCAAACTTGCCATCCCGAATATGATCGTCGTGCAGGTGTACACCTGTCACTTCGCCAAACACCACCCGATTGGCTTCACCGGGCAGCGTGACGATCTGGGTCAGCTTGCATTCCAGCGCAGCTGGAACCCCTTCGATCCGTGCGCAGGGTATGGTTTCGCATTCTATGGGTGAAAGCCCGGCATGCGAAAACTCATCAACTTCTTTCGGCAACCCGGCCGAACTTGCATTCATTGCGTCCCGATGCGCTTGGGCCACGACATTTACGCAAAACACGCCCGTGGCCTCGATATTGGCGATGCTGTCCTTGCCGGCGTTCTGATCCTGTTTGGTGCCGGTCGAGGCAAACATGACCTGTGGTGGCGTATAGGCGACGCCGTTAAAGAAGGAATAGGGTGCCAGATTGTTGACCCCATCCGCGTCCCGAGTCGAAATCCAGCCAATCGGGCGCGGCGTGATGATGGCGTTGAACGGGTTGTGCGGCAATCCGTGGCCGTCTTCGGGGCGGTAGAACATCTGATCTCCAAGCGTTTGCCCAAGGCGTAGCGAAGTGCTAGGGCGATTGCCAGCAAGTAAATGAGGGCAGGGTGCAGCAATTCGGGATCAGGCCGGAAGAGCCGGACGACTGGTGGGAGGTCGAAGCCCTGTATGACCTGTGTTTTGCGCCGGGTCGCGAGGCTTTGTCGTCCTACCGCTTGCGTGATGATGTACCGCCGGTTGCGGGCTTGTCTTTGGTCGTGCGCGACGGTCAGGGGATTCTGGCCGGTGCGATCCGGTTCTGGCCGGTTCATGTTGGTGATCATGATGCTCTGCTGCTGGGGCCGGTTGCCGTGCACCCCACCCACCAAGGTGAAGGCCTGGGTGGATATCTGATACATGCAGGAGTCGAAGCGGGGCGCACCCGCGGTTGGCAGAGGGTCATGCTGGTCGGGGATCAGCCCTATTACAGCCGGTTCGGTTTCACGCGATTGCACGCGGTCGAAATGCCTCCGCCCACCAACCCTGACCGGGTTTTGGGGCTGGAACTGGTGCCCGGCGCCTGGTCCGGGGTTCAGGGCGCGGTGACACGTTGGAGCCGCTGACCTATTGAAACCATGCTGCGCAACGCCGATGTTGAAAGGCAGGAGGGCGTGAATGCAGAACGTTGTTCTTGTTGAAAACGTGGATACCGAGGCCGAACTGGATCGTTTGGCGGATCACTACCGGTCCGCCGGAGGGGTCGGCGTGAAACTTCTCAACAAACTTGGGGGGTCAGCCGAGTCTTTGCTGGAGCAATTGCCAGAACCCGTTCGGAATGGCCTGACAGGCGCAACCGAACAGGCGTTATGGCTGGCGATGCATGCGGCCGAGGGCTCGCGGCGCGCGGTTCCTGATCAACAGCCCTGGGTCAATACCGCGCTGACGACTGCCATGGGTGCGGCCGGGGGGCTGGGCGGCGTTTCGACAGCCTTGATGGAGCTGCCCGCGACAACCGCGATGCTGCTGCGTGCCATTCAAGGGGCCGCCGCGCGCGAGGGGTTTGATCCCTCTGCCGAAAACGTAAAGTTCGATTGCGTCCGCGTCTTGTCGGCAGCTGGACCATTGTCGCATGATGATGGGGCAGACCTGGGGTTTTTCTCGGTCCGGCTGACCCTGACCGGACCGGCCATGCAACGCCTGATTGCCGCCGTTGCGCCGCGTTTTTCGATAGTACTGGGGCAAAAGCTTGCAGCCCAGTCCGTTCCTGTGCTGGGGGCATTGGCCGGCGGTGGCACGAATTATGTCTACACGCGCTACTACCAACAGATAGCGCGCGTGCATTTCGGTTTGCGCCGGTTGGCAATTGACGCTGACATCCCCCATGAGGATCTGGCACGGCGGCTTTCTGCCCGAATGTAGGCGATATCCTGGGCGACGTGAGTGACTTGGCGTGTGATACATCATGTGGTATGATTGCAAGTGCCAGCCGCTAGATTGGGTGAGCGTACCAATTTGGATGGCTGACGTTCGACCGAAAGGGAGCGTCGCTTGATGAAAGCACGATTGTTGCTTCATGACCTTCCAAAAGCTGCAAGGCAGCCAGTTTTGCGGCAATCCTCGGCTTTGTGTTTCCGGATCAAGCGCGGCCGTCCCAAGATTTTGTTGGTCACGACACGCAAGGCACGGCGATGGATCATTCCCAAAGGATGGCTCATCCCCGGTCTGAGCCCGCAGGAAACCGCATTGCAAGAGGCTTGGGAAGAGGCGGGCGTATCTGGTCGGATCAGCGGGGTGCGACTGGGGCAGTTCCTGCACCACAAACATCATTCGAACCGGCCCCCATCCTTATGTCTGGTGGATGTTTTTCCAGTGCATGTAAGCGCTGTGTCGCAGGAATACCCGGAAAAGACCGAGCGTCGGCGCAAATGGTTTTCGCCGAAAAAAGCGGCGCTAAAGGTCGATTCTCATGAGCTCGCTGAATTGTTGCGCGACTTTAAGCCGTACTCACATTGAAGTAGCATCTGATAGGCTTGATATTGTCACCTTGATCGGTATCTATTCGCCAATCGTTTTTTTGGACTGAACATGATTCAATACGCGTTGAAATGCAGCGAAGGCCACAGTTTCGACAGTTGGTTCCAATCCGCAGAAGCCTATGACAAGCTGGCCTCTGTGGGTATGGTCACCTGCGCGGTTTGCGGGTGCACGCAGGTCGAGAAAGCGGTCATGACGCCTCGCGTCCGCCCGGCGCGGAATGCCAGGAAGAAAAGTGAAATCCGTTCCACTCCGGAAGAAAAGATCGACGTTGCAACGCCATCGCCCGAAATCGAGAAGGTTTTGGCCGAAATGCGCCGCCATGTCGAAGAAAACTCGGATTATGTCGGGAAAGATTTCGCCAGCGAGGCGCGCAAGATTCATCTGGGCGAGGCTCCGGAGCGTGCCATCTACGGAGAAGCCAAGCTGGATGAGGCGAAATCCCTGATCGAAGATGGCGTGCCGGTGGCTCCGCTGCCGTTTGTCCCCAGCAGAAAGACCAATTGATCATGCACATCATGATCACCGGCGCCAATCGCGGCATCGGGCAAGCCCTGGCAAAGCATTACGTGAACCGGGGGGACAAGGTCACTGGGACGGCGCGTGACGGCAGCATGCAGGTGCGTCTGGATGTGTCCGATCCCGTGCAGCAATCCGCCATGGCAGAACAGATGAAAGACCAGCCTGTCGACCTGCTGGTCTGCAATGCCGGCGTGTATCTGGACAAGGGGCATTCGATCGATGGCTACCCGGCCGACATGTGGGCGCAAAGCTTTGCGGTAAATGTCACGGGGGTCTTTCTGACCATACAGACCCTGTTGCCTAACCTGCGCGCCGCGGGCGGTAAAGTTGCGATCCTTTCGTCGAAAATGGCGTCGCACACACTTGCGCCGGGTGGCAGTTATATCTACCGCGCATCCAAGGCGGCGGCTCTGAACCTTGGGCGGAATCTGGCGATGGATCTCAAAGATGACGGGATTGCCGTCGGCATCTATCATCCGGGCTGGGTTCAGACGGATATGGGCGGTGCAGCGGCGGATATCGATGTGGATCAGGCCGTGTCCGGCCTGATTGAACGATTTGATGCCTTGTCGCTAAGCACAACGGGCTGTTTTGAAACCTATGACGGGCAACCGCACGCCTACTGAGAGGCCAATGCGGCTTTGGGGATTTCGAAGACCTCACCAGGTTCAATGTAGACCACCATCATATCGCCTCGCGTTTCATGTGAGATTTTCGAGGTCGAATTGCTGGATTCCGGCACACCATCCTTGAAATAGATATTGCGCACATGTCCGCCTCCCAGGGCCACTGCGACCGTTATGTTTCCGTCATCATGGCGGCGCAGTTCCGCGTGGCAGCTTTGTACGGGATCACCGGCATTTGCAGCGCAGGGAATTGTGCCCAACGCGTTCTTGCCGTCCGTCCCGGCAACACTCGCGACCTGGGCCAGTGCAGGCGATGATAATAGGGCAAAGGCGAGGGCTAGGCGAAACATGAGGAACCTCTTTATCTGGTTGTTATCCTCAGGCTGACATCGCGCCGGTGCAATGTAAAGCGGCCCTGCGCCGCAGGCAGAACTCCTTTGCGCCCTTGCCCTTGCGGTGCCCCTCGCTTATGAGGCACGGAACGTCAAATCCAAGGCGCGGAGACTTTTGCCCCCATGCCCGTACTCGTAATGAAATTCGGCGGCACATCGGTCGCCAATCTGGACCGCATCCGCCGCGCCGCCAAACGTATCGGCGTTGAAGTTGCCAAGGGCTATGACGTGATCGTCATCGTCTCGGCCATGTCGGGCAAGACCAACGAGCTTGTGGGCTGGGTGAACGAAACGTCGCCTCTGTTCGACGCCAGGGAATACGACGCGGTCGTGTCCTCGGGCGAGAATGTTACAGCTGGACTGATGGCGCTGACCTTGCAGGAAATGGACATCCCCGCGCGCAGCTGGCAGGGCTGGCAGGTGCCGCTGCTGACCACCAGCGCGCACAGTCAGGCGCGGATCGAGGAAATCCCGACCGAGAACCTGAATCAGAAATTCGGCGAAGGAATGCGCGTTGCCGTGGTTGCAGGCTTCCAAGGGATCAGCCCCGAAGGCCGCATCACCACGCTGGGTCGGGGTGGGTCGGATACCACGGCGGTTGCCTTTGCGGCAGCCTTCGACGCCGAACGCTGCGACATCTATACGGACGTTGATGGCGTCTATACCACCGATCCGCGCATCTGCGAAAAGGCACGCAAGCTGGACCGCATCTCGTTCGAAGAAATGCTGGAACTGGCGTCGCTTGGTGCCAAGGTGCTGCAAACCCGCTCGGTCGAACTTGCGATGCGATACAAAGTCAAACTGCGCGTTCTCTCAAGTTTTGAAGAACAATCCGATGAGGCCGGCACGCTGGTCTGCGACGAGGAGGATATCATGGAATCCAATGTTGTGGCCGGTGTGGCCTATTCCCGCGACGAGGCGAAAATGACCGTTGTTTCCGTGGCGGACCGCCCCGGCATCGCCACGACAATCTTCTCGGCGCTCAGCGAAGAGGGTGTGAACGTCGACATGATCGTCCAGAACATCTCGGACGAGGGACGCACGGACATGACCTTTTCCTGTCCCACCGATCAGGTGGCACGCGCCGAAAAAGCGCTGCTGGAGATCAAGGAAAAGGGCGAGCTGAACTATGCCGAACTGGTTGCAGACACTGATGTCTGCAAGGTCTCGGTTGTGGGTATCGGGATGCGCTCGCAATCGGGCGTGGCGGCCAAGATGTTCAAGGTGCTCTCGGATGAGGGGATCAACATCAAGGTCATTACAACCTCCGAGATCAAAATTTCCGTCCTTGTCGACAGGAAATACATGGAACTTGCTGTTCAGGCACTGCATGATGCCTTTGAACTGGACAAGGCGGCCTGAGCTTATCGGCCAAAGGTATCGCCTGACACACTAAATCGGTTGGGCCATGGCGGACGGCACGGAAACAGAATCCCGCAAGCTGCTGCGGCGGTTGCGCGAAGAAATGGCGAGCGAAGCCGCCGGTCAGGAACGTCTTGACCGGATCACGCACCTGATTGCCGACAGCATCAGGGCCGAGGTGTGTTCCATCTATCTGTTTCGCGATGAGGACACGCTGGAACTTTGCGCGACCGAGGGGCTGTCTCCGGAAGCGGTTCATAAAACCCGGATGCGCATGGGCGAAGGTCTTGTGGGGCGGGTCGCCAAGTTCGGCAAGGTCGTCAACACCGCCGACGCGCCGTCGGCCAAGGGCTTCCGTTACATGCCGGAAACCGGCGAGGAGCGGTACTCCTCGTTCCTGGGTGTGCCGGTTCAACGCCTTGGGGAAAAGCTGGGCGTTCTGGTCGTCCAGTCCCGCGAGGCGCGCGAGTTTTCCGCAGATGAGGTCTATGCACTGGAAGTGGTCGCCATGGTGCTGGCCGAAATGGCCGAGCTTGGCGCCTTTGTCGGCGAAGGCGCGGCCCTGTCACCCCTGCACCAGCAATCGGTTCTGCTGCGCGGCGGCCCGGCGCAGGAAGGGTCTGCCGAAGGGCATGTCTGGCTGCACGAACCCCGCGTGGTGGTTACCAACCCCATTGCCGAAGACCCTCACCGGGAACGCGAACGTTTGGTCGATGCGGTGGAAGAACTGCGCGTCGGCGTCGACAAGATGCTCGAAATTTCGCAGGGCGGCGACAAGGAACAGCTGAAGGTCCTGGAAGCTTACCGCATGTTTGCCAATTCCAAAGGCTGGATGCGGCGGATGGAGGAAGACATAGCCCTGGGTCTCAGCGCCGAAGCCGCGGTGGAGAAAGAACAATCCCAGGCCCGTGCGCGCATGGGGCAGGTCACCGATCCGTACTTGCGTGAACGTCTTGCGGATCTGGACGATCTCAGCAATCGCCTGCTGCGCATCCTGACTGGGCAAGGCAAGACGGACAGTGCTGATCTGCCACCCGATCCGATCCTGATCGCGCGCAATATCGGCCCCGGCGACTTGCTGGAATACGGACGGGCGCTGAAGGGGATCGTGCTTGAAGAAGGCTCTGTCGGCAGTCATGCCACGATTGTTGCGCGGGCGCTTGCGATTCCTTTGGTCGTGCATGTGGGCCGGATCACCACCGAGGCCCTGAACGGAGATCATATTCTGGTGGATGGCGATCAAGGTGTTGTGCATCTGCGCCCGGAAGACAGTGTGGTCAGTGCCTTCCGCGACAAGATCGCGATGCAGGCAAAGGCGCAGGAACGTTATGCGTCGATCCGCGAAACACCCTGCGTGACGCGCGATGGCTCGCGGATTAACCTTGTGATGAATGCAGGTCTGATGGCCGATCTGCCATCGCTTGACACCTCGGGCGCCGAGGGCGTTGGCCTGTTCCGCACTGAACTGCAATTCCTGATCCGCAACCAGATGCCGAAACGGTCAGAACTGGTCAGCCAGTATCAGCGCGTTCTGGACGCGGCAGGTGGCAAAAGGGTGGTATTCCGCACACTCGATATCGGGTCGGACAAGGTTCTGCCCTATATGAAGCACGTGGCGGAACCAAACCCGGCGCTGGGCTGGCGCGCCATTCGGGTCGGTCTGGACAAGCGCGGCGTCATGAGGATGCAGTTGCAGGCCCTGCTGCGCGCCGCCAATGGTCGACCGCTGACCATCATGTTCCCTTTTGTCGCGCAGGCCGAGGAATATCGCGAAGCCCGTTGGGAAGTGAACAAAACCATCGAGCGGGAAAAACGGTTGGGTCATGTGCTGCCCGAGATGCTTGAAGTTGGCGCGATGCTGGAAACGCCGTCGCTGGCCTTCGCGCCGCAGAAATTCTTTGACGAAGTGGACTTCATTTCGATCGGCGGGAACGATCTAAAGCAGTTCTTCTTTGCTGCTGACCGTGAAAACGAACTGGTCCGGCGTCGCTATGACACGTTGAATGTCAGCTTCCTGAGCCTGATGGAACGCATCGTCGAACGCTGCGATATCTCGGACACGCCACTCAGCTTCTGTGGCGAAGATGCTGGCCGCCCGGTCGAGGCCTTGTGCCTTGCGGCGATGGGGATTCGGACGCTGTCGATGCGGCCTGCCTCGATCGGCCCGGTCAAAAGCCTGCTGTTGCGGTCCAATCTGACGGAGGTTCGCAAAATCATCGCTGACGCGCGCCACCGCGGAGAGCAATCGGTGCGTCCTGCGGTCATGGACTGGCTGCGCCATCAGACCTGATGCGCTAAACGGCACGGTTTCTTCAAACTGTGCTTGATTTTTCATGGGCGGTTTTCTAATAGACATGCAATGTTAGCGATAACATATTGGGTTTTTCGGGGTATCACGCCGTGCTAAGCTGATATCGGCAAATTCAGAAGGAGCCTGTGATGGTTTCACGCGTAATTCCGGTAGAGCCATTTGATCTGGTACTTTTCGGTGCGACCGGCGATCTGGCGCAGCGTAAAATCCTGCCGGGCCTGTACCATCGCTTCGAGGTCGGCCAAATGCCCGACGGCGCGCGGATCATCGGTACGGCACGCTCTGATATCGACAATGACGGGTTTCGCGATCAGGTCCGAAAATCGATGGAACAGTTCGCGCCCGGTTTTTCCCGGGAAACAATGGATCGGTTCCTTGCCCATGTCGAATATGTGCCCGTGGATGCGCTGGGCGAGACCGGGTGGTCCGACCTGAAAGAACGGATGCGCGAAGACGTCGTGCGGGCCTTTTATTTGTCCGTTGGACCAAGCCTTTTTTCGGGTATCGCGCAGCGGCTGCATGACGCCGGTCTTGCGACACCTTACAGCCGCATTGTCGTCGAAAAACCATTTGGGCACGACCTTGCCTCGGCGAAGGCGCTGAACGAAGGCTTGCGTGCCTGTTTCGAAGAACATCAGATTTACCGGATCGACCATTATCTGGGCAAAGAGACCGTGCAGAATCTGATGGCGCTGCGCTTTGCCAACTCGCTGTTCGAACCGCTCTGGAATTCGACCCATATCGACCACGTGCAGATCACGGTGGCCGAGACCGTAAGCGTCGAAGGGCGCGGGGCCTATTACGATCAGTCCGGCGCAATGCGGGACATGGTCCAGAACCATCTGGTGCAGTTGCTGTGTCTGACCGCAATGGAACCGCCTTCGAAATTCTCGCCCAACGCGGTGCGCGATGAAAAGGTCAAGGTGATCGAAGCGCTCGAGCCCGTGGCCCAGTCTGACATCGCGCGCGGTCAGTACCGGGCCGAAAAGGGCGAGGGCGGTTATGTCGATCATGTCGGCAACCCCGCCAGCCGAACCGAAAGCTTCATCGCCCTCAAGGTTCATATTGGCAACTGGCGTTGGGCAGGTGTGCCGTTCTATCTGCGTACTGGCAAGCGTCTGCGCGCGCGGGAATCCGAAATTGCGGTGTTCTTCCGCGATCCGCCGCACACGATTTTTCCCAATGTCGGCCCTCTGCACGGAAACGTTCTGGTGATCCGGTTGCAACCTGACGAAGGAATCACCTTGCGCACCACGATCAAGGATCCGGGGCCGGGGGGCTTCCGGCTGTCGGATGTTGCGCTGGACATGAGCTTTGCCGATGCGCTTGGGGCCGAAGCGCAAGCCCCCGACGCTTATGAGCGGCTGATCATGGATGTCATCCGTGGCGATCAGACACTGTTCATGCGTGGGGACGAGGCCGAGGCCGCCTGGGCCTGGGTCGATCCCATCATTCAGGGCTGGGAGCAGCGCGGAGACCGCCCGTCCCGGTACGATCAGGGCAGTTCAGGCCCCGAAGAAGCATTGATGCTGATGCATCGCGATGGGCGCCGCTGGCGTCAGATCGGAGGGTAATCATGGTTCACTCAGTCATTTCCGATGTCACCAAACGGATCATCGACCGCAGCGCCGATCTGCGCGGCCCACATCTTGAACGGATGGAGCAAGCCAGATCCAAGGGTCCTGCCCGTGCGCATCTGTCCTGTAGCGGTCAGGCCCATGCCTATGCGGGCGCGGGTGAGGATCAGCAATCGATGGCCACCGGCACTGCGGGCAATCTGGGTATTGTCACCGCCTATAATGACATGCTTTCGGCTCATCAGCCGTTTGAACGCTATCCCGCCCTGATCCGCGATGCGATCCGTGCCGCCGGCGGAACGGCACAGGTGGCAGGCGGTGTGCCAGCCATGTGCGACGGTGTCACCCAGGGCGAAGCGGGGATGGAGCTGTCGCTGTTCTCACGCGACGTCATCGCGTTGGCAACCGGTGTGGCGCTTAGCCACAACACCTATGACGCGGCTGTTTTTCTTGGGGTGTGCGACAAGATTGTGCCCGGCTTGATCATCGGCGCGCAGGCCTTTGGCCATCTGCCTGCCGTATTCCTGCCCGCAGGCCCGATGACCAGCGGCTTGCCGAACGACGAAAAAGCCAAGGTCCGACAGAAATTCGCCGCCGGGGAAGTGGGCCGCGAAGAGCTGATGAAGGCTGAAATGGCGGCCTATCACGGCCCCGGTACCTGTACTTTTTATGGCACCGCCAATACCAACCAGATGCTGATGGAGTTTATGGGGCTGCACCTGCCGGGCTCCAGCTTCGTCAATCCGAATACCCCGTTGCGTGACGCCCTGACCGAGGAAGGCGCGCGCCGTGCCCTGTCGCTCAGCGCGTTGGGCAACAGCTACACTCCGGTCTGTCAGGTTCTGGACGAGCGCGCTTTCGTCAATGGCATCGTCGGTCTGATGGCAACCGGTGGTTCAACCAATCTGCTGATCCACCTGATCGCCATGGCGCGCGCTGGTGGTATCGTGCTGGACTGGCAGGATTTTTCCGATATTTCCGCTGTGGTGCCGCTGGTCGCGCGGGTCTATCCCAACGGCCTGGCGGATGTGAACCATTACCACGCGGCCGGCGGCCTTGGGTACACGATCGGTACTCTGCTTGAACAAGGCTTGCTGCACCCGGACACGCTGACCGTCGCAGGTCAGGGGCTGCACAACTATACCAAGGAACCCAAACTGATCGATGGCGAGTTGATCTGGCAGGATGGTTCGGGACACAGCCTGAACGAAAAGATCCTGCGCCCAGCCAATGACCCGTTCCAACCCACCGGGGGCCTGTCGCGCCTGACCGGCAATCTGGGCACTGGGGTTATGAAAGTATCAGCCGTAGCGCCGGAACATCAGGTCGTCGAAGCACCCGTGCGGGTGTTCCACGATCAGGATGAGGTGAAAGCCGCCTTCAAGGCCGGAGAGTTCACAGATGACGTTATCGTCGTGGTCCGGTTTCAGGGCCCCAAGGCCAACGGGATGCCGGAACTGCACTCGCTGACGCCCATGCTGTCGATCCTGCAGGGCCGGGGCCAGAAAGTGGCTCTGGTCACCGATGGCCGCATGTCTGGCGCTTCCGGCAAAGTACCCGCCGCCATCCATGTTGTCCCCGAGGCGCTCGACCGCGGCCCCATTGCATACCTTCAGGACGGTGACGTCCTGCGCGTCGACGCGGTCAGGGGTGATCTGGAAATCCTCACCGCAGGCGTTCTGGACCGGTCCCCCGCGACCGCCGACCTGTCCGCCAATCAACACGGCGCTGGGCGCGATCTTTTTGGTGCGTTCCGCCAGAATGTCGGCTCGGCCGACACCGGTGCCAGCGTTTTCGGAGTTTAACCTCATGTCCAAATCCCAACGCACCCGCGAAATCTGCGCTCTGGCGCCCATTGTTCCGGTTCTGGTTGTCGATGACGTCGCGCAGGCCCGCCCGCTGGCCGAGGCATTGGTCGCCGGCGGCTTGCCCGCGCTTGAGGTCACCTTGCGCACGCCCGCCGCGCTCGACGCGATCCGCGCGATGGCCAAGGTGCCGGGCGGCGTGGTCGGCGCAGGTACGCTGGTCACACCCGAAGACGTCTGCGCCGCCAAAAAGGCGGGCGCGCAGTTCGGCGTTTCCCCCGGTGCCACGGATGCCCTGATCGCGGCCTGCGAAGCCGAAGACCTGCCGCTGTTGCCCGGCGCCGCGACGGCAAGCGAGGCTATGGCGTTGCTGGAAAAAGGCTATGACATGTTGAAATTCTTCCCGGCCGAGGCCTCGGGCGGCGCGCCCGCGCTCAAGGCAATCGGCGCGCCGCTCCCCCAGATCAGCTTTTGCCCGACCGGGGGCGTGTCCCCCGCCAACGCCCGCGACTACCTGTCATTGCCCAACGTGATCTGCGCTGGCGGAAGCTGGGTCGCACCAAAGCAACTGGTCGAAAACGGCGACTGGGCCGGGATCGAGACACTTGCGCGCGAGGCGTCGAAGCTGGCGGATTGACGCCGCGCGGCCTCTCGGTAATGTGGGCGTCAATTTATACAGGTTGACCCCATGACACAGACGGTATCCCTTTCCCAGGGGCGGACATATTTGGCCATTCCGGGCCCTTCGGTCATGCCGGATGCGGTTTTGCAAGCCATGCACCGTCCGTCGCCCAACATCTATGATGGCGCGCTCATCGACATGATGCCCGACCTGACCCGCGATCTGTGCCGGGTTGCCTGCACAAATCACAACGTTGCCATCTATATCGCCAATGGTCACGGCACCTGGGAGGCCGCTCTGTCCAACGTGATCGCCCCCGGCGAAACCGTTCTAGCTCCTGCCTCGGGCCGGTTCACCTATGGCTGGGCCGAGATGGCCGAAGGCATCGGGGCAAAGGTTCAATTGATCGATTTCGGCACCTCGTCAACCTGGGATTTTGACCGGATCGCAGACGCGTTGCGTGCGGATCGAAACCACCAGATCAAGGCGGTTCTGGCGGTCCATGTGGATACATCCAGTTCGATCCGGAACGACATCCCGGCGCTGCGCAGGCTTCTGGACGACCTGCAACACCCGGCGCTGCTGATGGCAGACTGCATTGCCTCGCTTGGCTGTGACAGGTTCGAGATGGATGGCTGGGGTGTCGATGTCACAGTTGCCGCTTGCCAAAAAGGCCTGATGACCCCGGCGGGCATCGGCTTTGTTTTCTTCAACGAAAAAGCACAAGCCAAACGGGCCACCATGCCGCGCGTTTCGCAATATTGGGATTGGCAGCCGCGCGCCGATCCAGACCTGTTCTATCAGTATTTCAACGGCACCGCGCCTACGCACCACCTCTTTGGCCTGCGCGCCGCGCTTGATCTGATCCATGCAGAGGGGATCGAACAGGTCTGGGCCCGCCATGAACGTCTGGCCACTGCCATCTGGGCGGCCTGCGAAACATGGGCCGAAGGCGGCGCGCTGCATCTGAACGTTGCCGATCGCGCCCACCGCAGTCACGCCGTCACGGCCTTGCGATTGACAGAAGGTCGCGGCACGGCCCTGCGCGCGTTCACTGAACATCAGCTGGGCCTGACGCTGGGCATTGGTCTTGGGATGGAGGACTACGACAGCTGTTTTCGCCTCGGGCATATGGGCCATGTCAACGGGCAGATGGTGATGGCGATGCTGGGGGGTATGGAAACGGCCATGGCCGCTCTTGATATCCCCCGTGGCAAAGGCGCGCTCGAGGCCGCAGCCGCCGTTCTGGCCGCCTGACACGCCTCAGACCAACAGCACCGATCCGCCCCTTCATCTGGCCAAAAATATCCTCGGGGGGATCGCGCTTTGCGCGATGGGGGGCAGACAGCCCCCCTTTGACCCGATGGCAAGACAGACCAGCGCTAGCCTGTCTTTGCCCGCACTTCCGCTAGCGCCTTGGGCAATGCGACCGCAAAAGCATCCAGATCTGCTGTTTCACCACAGCTTACCCGGATGCACCTGTTCTGGGGTGCTGCAAACGGCATCCGGACAAACAAGCCCCGCGCAACCAAAGCGTCCAGTACGGCCTTGGCGAAATCGCCATCCCGCCCGCAGTCAATCGCCACGAAATTGGTGGCGGAGGGCAGGGGCTCCAACCCGTTCTCGCAGGCAATCGTTGCTAACCGCTCACGCGCCTCAACGATTTGCGCCTTAATGTGCTCCAGCCAGGTGCCATCCTGCAACGCGGCCAGCGCCCCGGCCTGCGCCGCTCGGTTCATGCCGAAATGGTTGCGCACCTTGTTGAAGGCTGCGATCAGGTCGGGCGCTCCTAGGGCATAGCCAACCCGCGCGCCCGCCATGCCATAGACCTTAGAAAATGTCCGCATCCGGATTACGCGCGGATCATCTATACTGACAGGTGCAGCCGTCCCTTCGGGCGCACATTCCACATAGGCTTCATCCAGAACCAGAAGGCACCCATCAGGCAAGGCATCCATGGTAGCCACGATGTCCGCGCCGGAATGCCAGCTGCCCATCGGATTGTCCGGATTGGCCAGATAGACCAGTTTGGCACCAACCTCAGCCGCCTTGGCAAAAAGCGCCGATGGGTCCTCGTGATCACCTGAATACGGCACTTTGTGAAGAATGCCGCCGAACCCGGCCACATGATAGTTGAAGGTCGGATAGGCCCCGTCCGAGGTGACAACCGCATCCCCGGGCCCGACGATCAGCCGCACCAGATAGCCCAGCAGCCCGTCAATACCTTCGCCCACGACGATATTCTCCGGCGATACGCCGTGATGGTCGGCCAAAGCATGGCGCAGGTCATGGTTTTCGGGGTCGCCGTACATCCAGATCTCGGACGCGGCTTGCGCCATGGCCTCGATCGCGCGGGGCGAGGGGCCGAAAATGCTCTCATTGGCGCCCAGTCGGGCCACAAAGGACGCGCCGCGCTGGCGCTCTTGCGTTTCCGGGCCGACAAAGGGCACGGTGGCGGGCAGGGATTGGGCAAGCGGGGTGTATCGAGGTCCGGTCATGTCCGCAGATAACCCCAAGCCCGATCAATGAGCAAGCGCGCACAGGCGTTGGGCGCGCTGGAAAAGAAGTAAGAATAAAGGAGCGCAGATGCGCATTCTCTCGATCGTTATTTTCCTGGGCCTCGCCTATCTTCTGGTCTGGCCCGTCCCGGTAAAACCTGTCGCCGTCGAAATGCCGGTAGATGCCGGTTTCACAGGTGATTTCGCAGAGAACAACGCACTGGGCGTCGCGCAGCTGATTCGCCTGCCGGGTGCAGAGATTGGCCCTGAAGACATCGCTGTCATGCCAGATGGCACGATCTACACAACCAGCCTGTCCGGCACTCTCTACCGCATCAATGGGGCGGAACCGGTCGAGGTTGACCAACTTGGCGGTCGTCCCCTCGGCCTCAAGGCCGGACCGGATGGCGCGCTTTTCATCGCTGACAGCTATCGGGGGGTGATGCGTTGGACCGGTCCGGGCACATTGGACACGCTGGTGGGCGACATCAACGGCGCGCCGGTGATCTACGCCAACCAGCTGGATGTGGCGCGGGATGGCACGATCTACTTCTCGAATTCATCTGACCGCTTCGATCCTGAAACCATGGGCGGGACCAAACCGACCTCTGTCCTCACCATCTGGGAACAGTCCGATACGGGTTACGTCGCGCGTCGCACACCCGACGGCCGCACCGAGAAAATCGCCGAGGGCTTTGTCTATACCAACGGTGTCGCGCTTTCACCTGACGAGGATTTTCTGCTGATCGCGGAAACAGGTCGCGCGCGCGTGCACAAGCTGTGGCTGACCGGACCAAATGCAGGGCGGCAAGAGATCCTGCTGGAAAACCTGCCCGGCTATCCCGACAACCTCGAGGCTCAGGGCGACGGCACCTATTGGATGGCCTTCGCCAGCCCGCGTGTCCCGTCCGAGGCGCTGATGCCGTACCCGTTCCTGCGCAAGGTGATCTGGCGATTGGGTCCGGCAGTGCGCCCCGCGCCGATCCATCGCGGCATGATGGTGCAGTTTGATGGCGATGGTACGATCCTGCGCACGCTACAGGACCCGCAAGGCCGCTTGGGCATCACGACCGGCGGTAAGATTGCGGGGGATCAGTTCTATGTCATGACGCTCGATTCCCCGTGGTTCGGGCGAATGCCTGTCAGCGACATGCCCTGACGTCGCAGTGGTATTCCGCAGTCTGTCCGGGCATGTTTGTCACGATTGAATTTCCGGAGGTCCTCCATGTCACGCGTATCCGTTGCCTATCAAGACCACGTTGCCCATGTCACTCTGACCCGAGGCGACAAGATGAATGCGCTGGATGATGCAATGATCAAGGCACTTTTGTCCGCCGGGCAAGAGGTCGCCGCCTCGGATGCCCGTGCCGTGGTCCTGTCCGGCGAAGGCAAAAGCTTTTGCGCCGGGCTCGACATGGCAAGCTTTGCCAAGATGGCCCATATGGACCCCACGGAATGGCTGATGACCCGCAGCCATGAAGACGCCAACGAGATGCAGGAGCTGGCGCTGATCTGGCGTCGCGTTCCGGTTCCGGTGATCTGCGCAATTCAGGGCGTGGCTTATGGCGGTGGCCTGCAAATCGCGCTGGGCGCGGATATCCGTATCGCGCATCCCGAAGCGAAACTGGCCGTGATGGAGATGAAATGGGGCATCATTCCCGATATGGGCGGCATGGTTCTGTTGCCTCGGCTGGTCCGGTCGGACGTGCTGCGGCTGCTGACCTATACGGCCCGCCCGATCGGTGCGCCGCAGGCGGCGGAGTGGGGCCTTGTGACGCAATTGTCCGACGATCCGTTGACCGAAGCGTTGGCCCTAGCCGAAAACATCGCGGGCCAAAGCCCTTCGGCCATCCGTGCTGCCAAGCGTCTGATCGAGGTTGCCGAAACTCAGCCCCGCGCAGACGTTCTGATGGCGGAATCCGCTGAGCAGGTGGAACTGATTGGCAAACCCGACCAGATGGAAGTTGTCATGGCGCAGATGCAGGGCCGCAAGCCCGAGTTCAAATGATCACCGCATGAAGGCCCGCCGCGCGTCGCGGGCCATGTTGTAGCGCATTTCCAGATCGGCGATACGGGCCATTGCGGCTTTGCGCTCGGCGGGGTCCGTCAGGGTCGCATAATCCTGCCGCGCTGTGTCGAGCTGTTTTTTGATGTCGAATTCTTCCGGCAACACGCCTGCCTGCGCCATGATCCGATGGCCGGCGGCGGTGGCCGGATCGCTCAATGCCTCGGATGACCGGTCAGGCAGCGGTTGGCCTTCGCCCTCAAGGCCCTGCAACTGACCCTCGGCTTGGGCTTTCTTGATCTGGCGCTCGACCAGTTTTCCCAACGCTCCAAACATGGCCTCTTCATACTTGCTTTGAAGTGCGGTTTGAACCCGTTTACCGAAAGCGTTGTTTCACAAGATAGGCCATCCCGCCTGCCAGCAAGCCCCAGACGGCCGCACCAAGTCCAAACGCGGTAATGCCGGATGCAGTGATGGCAAAGGTCAGGATGGCCGCTTCGCGCTCGGCCGGAACTTCCAGCGCGGCGGATGTGGCATTGGCCATCACCCCGATCAGCGCAACACCGGTCAGCGTGCCCATCAACAGTGGATCGGCATGAATGGCGAAGCCGGTAATCGCCACAGCGAACACCCCGAACAGGCAATAGAACAACCCACCCATCACGGCAGACCAATAGCGTTGCGCGGGGTCGGGGTGGCTGTCCTCGTTCGCGCACATCGCAGCGGTGATCGCCGCAAGGCAGGTGGCGGGGGCACCGAACGGAGAAGACAAGATGCTGGAAATACCCACGGACGAGAACAGCTTGCCGGTCTGCGGCGCATAGCCAAAGCTGCGGATCACCGCGATGCCGGGGATGTTCTGGGTCGCCATCGTGACGATGAACAGCGGCACGGCAATCCCGATGACCGAAGCCGCAGAGAAGCTGGGCGTGGTCCAGACCGGAGCCGCGATCCATTGCGTCGGCGTCAGCGACGCGTCCCCGGCGTTCAGAACGACGACGGCTGCCGCTGCTACGACCGCAGCCGGAACGGCAAACAGGCGGTTGATCCGGCCGGCGATGAACCATGTCAGAATTACCGGCAAGGCTTGCCATGGCAGGTCAACCGCTGCCTGAAAGGGCAATATGCAAAGCGGTAGCAACACGCCCCCCAACATGGCCTGCGCCAGGGTCGTCGGTATCGCCGCAGCCATTCGCCCCAATGGTCGCCACAGCCCGGCCAACACGGTCAAAGCCCCTGCACAAAGGAACGCGCCTGTCGCTTCGGCAAACCCCAGTGCAGGTGTGGCGGAAACCGCCAGCAGGGCCGCACCCGGCGTGGACCAGGCCACGCTGATCGGCTGCCGATACCACAGGCTCAGCACGATGGCGGTCAGGCCCATGGCAATGGCCGCCATCATCAATCCGGACGCCGCCTGCGTCGGGGACGCGCCCATCGCCGCCAACCCTTGCAATACAATCGGGAAAGAGCTGAAAAAGCCGACGATTGCCACAACCAGCCCGGTCGAGACTGTCTGGAACGGTGGGGCTTTGAGCGTCATGACGGCCTCGGGGAAATGTGTTCGCTGATTGCTAACAAGCAGGGGCAGGGTCGGGCAAGGTCTGAACGTGCAAAAGAAAACCCCGCCGTTGTGGTCGCGGCGGGGTTCCGGATTTGAGTATTTGGGAAAAGATGAAGATCAGGCGATTTCGGTCAGTCGGGCCAGCGCCTCGTTCAGTTTCGCTTCTTCCTCTTCGCGGGCGGCGAGGTTGGCTTTGGCCTCTTCCACGACCTCTGCAGGGGCCGAGGCCACGAATTTCGGGTTGTTCAGACGCCCGCGCAGACCACCAAGTTCCTTGGCCAGCTTGCCCTTGGCCTTTTCCAGCCGTTCCTTTTCCGCTCCGATGTCGATGATATCCGCCAGCGGCAGGCCAAAGGACGCTCCGGGCGCCGCGATCGAGATCGTGCCCTTGGGCAGCGTGTCGGCTTTGGTCAGGCTGTCGATCCGGGCCAGCCGCTTGATCAGCGCCTCGTTCAGGTCCCAGGCGGCCTGGCCGTGGGCGTCGATCTCGGTCACCAGCATCGGCACGTACAAACCGGCCGGAACGCGCATCTGGGCGCGGGCCGAACGGGTGTTCTCGATCACCGAGATCACCCAGTTCATTTCGCGATCCGCGGTGGCATCAACCAGATCGACGGCGGCATAGGTCGGCCAGTCGGCATGCACCAGCATCTTGGCGCGGGTGCCGGTCAGGCCCCACAGTTCCTCGGTGATGAATGGCATGATCGGGTGCAGCAGGACCAGGCACTGATCCAGAACCCAGCGCATGGTGCCGCGGGTTTCAGCCTGGGCCTCGGCGTCATCGCCTTGCAGCAGAGGTTTGGACAGTTCCACATACCAGTCACAGACCTTGCCCCAGACAAAGGCATAAAGCCCGTTCGCCGCGTCGTTGAAGCGGTAGCTGTCCAGCGCCGCGTCGACCTCTTCGCGCACGCGGGCAGTTTCGCCGATGATCCAGCGGTTCACGGCGGCTTTGGGCTTCAGATCAGCCGCATCCAATTGCGGCACGGCGTCGGTGAAAACCTCGTTCATCTCGGCAAAGCGGACGGCGTTCCACAGCTTGGTGCCAAAGTTGCGATAACCGGTGATGCGTTCGCGGGACAGTTTCAGCACCCCGCCAATCGCCGCCATCGACGCGTTGGTAAAGCGCAGCGCGTCGGCACCGAACTCGTCCACAATCTCCAGCGGGTCGATGACGTTGCCGGTGGTCTTGGACATCTTCTTGCCCTTCTCGTCGCGGACGAGCTGGTGCAGATAGACGGTGTGGAACGGGATCTGATCGACCACGGCCAGCTGCATCATCATCATCCGGGCGACCCAGAAGAACAGGATGTCAAAGCCAGTGATCAGAACGTCCGTGGGGAAGTAGCGCTGCAACTCTTCGGTCTGTTCGGGCCAGCCCAGCGTGCCGATGGGCCACAGGCCGGAGGAGAACCACGTGTCCAGCACGTCAGGGTCGCGCCACACCGGGTAAACCAGCTTGGTCGGATCCTGTTCAACGGCGTACTGCGCCAGGCTTTCGGCGAACCGATGGATCGCCTCCTGCTTGTCGGCGACTTCGATCACGGTCGCGTGGCTCAGAGGGCTGGGAATGTCCGCATTGTCGTCCAGGAACTTTTCGGTAACGGCCTCGAAGCTCGCGGCACATTCCATGACATTGCCACGATGCAGCATGCCGCCTTCGTTCAGCAAACGACCCAATTCAACCAGATCAAGGTCGCCATCATTCTCGTCGTCAAGGAAGTCTTCTGCGGACAGGTCTAGACCATACCAAACCGGAATCTGATGCCCCCACCACAGTTGGCGGCTGATGCACCAGGGTTCGATATTTTCCAGCCAGTGGTAATAGGTCTTCTCGCCCGACTCGGGGATGATCTTGACCGTGCCGTCCTTGACCGCGTCCAGCGCAGGGCCGACGACCTTGGCGGCATCGACGAACCACTGATCGGTGAACATCGGCTCGATCACCACCTTCGACCGGTCGCCGAAGGGCTGCATGATCGGTTTGCTCTCGACCAGCGGAACCAGCGTGTCGGCGCCTTCCTGATCCGGCTTCAACGCGGTTGATCCCAGGCGCGGATCATCCGCGCGGGCCATCACGGCCAGACCATCGGCGGTGATCTCTTCCACCACCTTGGCCCGCGCTTCGAACCGGTCGAGGCCACGCAGATGATCCGGCACCAGATTGATCGCGTCGATCTCGTTCTCGGTGAACGCGCGCCCACGCGCATAGTCCTGCGCCTTGCCTGCCTCTTCGGCATAAGGGGCCCCATCGGCCCGCATCGCGCCCTTGGTGTCCATCAGGCGGTACATCGGAATGCCGCCGCGCTTGGCGACCATGTTGTCATTGAAGTCATGCGCGCCGGTGATCTTCACCGCGCCCGAGCCGAAATCGGGGTCGGGGTAGTCGTCGGTGATGATCGGGATCTGGCGGCGATGCTCTTTCGGTCCAACCGGGATTTCGCACAGCTTGCCGACGATAGGCGCATAGCGTTCGTCCGAGGGGTGCACCGCGACCGCGCCGTCGCCCAGCATGGTCTCGGGGCGGGTCGTGGCGATGGAAATGTAATCCCGCTCTTCCTCAAGGATGACGTTCCCGTCCTCGTCTTTTTCAACGTAAGTGTACGTCTCACCCCCGGCCAGCGGGTACTTGAAGTGCCACATGTGGCCGGCGACCTCGATATTCTCGACCTCGAGGTCCGAGATCGCGGTTTCGAAATGCGGATCCCAGTTGACCAGCCGCTTGCCGCGGTAGATCAGGCCCTTGTCGTACATGTCGACAAAAACCTTGATGACCGCATCGTGGAAGTTGGGGCTGTTTTCATGGCCCGTGCGCGGGTCGCCCGCTGCACCGGCCATGGTAAAGGCGTTGCGCGACCAGTCGCAGGAGGAGCCGAGGCGTTTCAGCTGCTCGATGATGGTGCCGCCGTATTCACCCTTCCATTCCCAGACTTTCTCCAGAAACTTTTCGCGGCCCAATTCGTTGCGGCTGGGTTGTTGGGTGGCGGCCAGCATCTTTTCGACCTGCATCTGGGTTGCGATGCCGGCGTGGTCCTGGCCGGGCTGCCACAACGTGTCAAAGCCACGCATGCGGTGCCAACGGATCAGGATGTCCTGAAGGGTGTTGTTGAACGCATGGCCCACATGCAGAGCACCGGTCACGTTCGGCGGCGGGATCATGATGCAAAAGCTCTCGTCGCGCGAACGGTTCGCGCCTGCCTTGAAGGCTCCGGCCTGTTCCCAGGCCTTGTAGATCCGGGCCTCGGCCTCGGCCGCGTTGAATGTCTTTTCCATCGCCATGGGATGCGTCCTGCGTCAACAAATTCGGGTCAGCGCCTGCAATAGCGAATGCGCGCGGCAAGGGGAAGGCCTAGTGCGCCTAAGCCACGCCAAAGCGTGCTTTGAAATAGGCGTCAACGCGTTGATAGGCGGGTTCATGGAAATCCAGCGTCAGCAGCGAATGATCCTTGCCGGGATATTCGACGGTTTCCAGCAGATTGCCGAATGCCTGTTCAAGCGCCTGCATCAGTTTCTTTGGTGCAAGCTTGTCTTCGGAGTACCGCATCGCCAGACCGGGGCCTTTCGCGGCCATACCCGCAGAGGCCGCGCCGATGTCTTCAGCGCTCATGTGCAGATGGCGACCCCCGAGGATCGGCAGCGCAGGTTGGCTGGCTACCCCGCCCAGAACGGCGTCTTCGGCCATGAGGGTCAGGGCGAAACTGCCGGTCAGGCACATGCCGATGACGCCCACACCGGCGCTGTTTTCGCGTTGCTTGATCTCACGGGTCAGGGCGCGCATCCATCCTGCAATTGGGCTCTGCCTGCCGCGGGCGAAAATGTTGAACTCGCGCCGCACGCAGAACAACCGGGCCATGTTCTTGGCCATTTCAACCTTGCCATATGTTCCAAACAAATGAGGCAGGTAGACGCGAAAGCCGGATGCGTTGAGCTTGGCGGACAACGCCAGCGTTTCGGGCCCGATCCCGGGCAGTTCCTGAAGGATCAGGATCGGTGGGCCTTCGCCGCCGACATAAACGTCATGTGTGGTCGACTGCCCGCTGGTCATCGGGGCAGAGAAGGGAAAAACGGTATCATGCGTCCAGCTCATGGCCCAAGGCTAGCCGAACATCCTTTGCGCGCAAACGAATTTCAGTGAACTCCGCTGGACATCGCCTGGTCGCGGGCTAGGCTCGCCCCTGAGACCGCGCAGGAGGGCCACCCATGGAAAAGTTCGGCAGAAGCCAGCCGGTGAAACGGACCGAGGATCAACGGTTCCTGACCGGGCAGGGGCGTTACATGGATGATGCGGTGCCCGGGAACGCTTTGTTTGCCGCATTCTTCCGCAGCCCGGTGGCGCATGGTGACATCACGTCTCTGGATGTCGAGGCCGCACGGGCTGCCGACGGCGTTCGGCTGGTCATGACGCTGGACGATCTGGCAGCTTCGGGCATCGACACGGTGCTAAACGCTGCCGTTTTACAAAACCGCGATGGATCGAAGGCCGCTGCGCCCGATCGGCACATGCTGGCCAGGGATCGCGTGCGTTTCGTGGGCGAGCCGGTGGCGGTTGTTATCGCGGATACGCTGGCACAAGCGCAGGACGCGGTCGAGTTGATCTGGATGGATACGCAAGAGCGCCCGGCCAAGCTGGACGTGAAGGCAGGCGGTGAGATCCTGCACGCGGAAGCGCCCGAGAACCGTGCTTTCGATTGGGGGCTGGGCGACGAAACCGCGACCCAGGCTGCCTTTCAGGCGGCCGCGCATACGGTGTCGCTGAACGTCGCCGACAACAGGGTCATCATTAGTTCGCTGGAGCCGCGCGGATGTCAGGCGAACTGGTCCGAGGGGCGCCTGCATTTTTCTTACGGAGGTCAGGGCGTTTGGGCGATGAAGGCCCAACTGGCGCAAAAACTGAAACTGGATGCGGACAACATACGCGTCACGACCCCGGATGTGGGTGGTGGTTTCGGTATGAAAGTGATGCCATACCCCGAATATTTCTGCGTTTCCGTGGCGGCGATGAAGCTGGGTCAGCCGGTGCACTGGATGTCCGACCGGTCCGAGGCGATGCTTTCTGATCACCAGGGCCGCGACCTGACCTCGCTGGCCGAGCTGGCCTTTGACGCCGATCACAAGATCACCGCCTATCGCGTCCACAGCAAGGTGAACCTTGGCGCCTATAACAGCCACTTCGGTCAGGCGATCCAGACCAGCCTGTTCAGCAAAGTGCTGATGGGTGTCTATGACGTCCAGACCACCTATTTGCGGGTCGAAGGCTTTTATACGAACACGACGCAGGTGGATGCGTATCGCGGTGCGGGCCGCCCCGAGGCGATTTACGTGCTTGAACGCGCGATGGACCGCGCCGCGCGCGAACTGGGCGTTGACCCGTGGGAACTGCGGCGCAGGAATTTCATCCGCCCCGCCGATTTCCCCTACACCACTTCCGCTGGCGAAACTTATGATGTCGGCGATTTCGACATGGTCCTCACCCGTGCGGCCGACCAGACCACCGGGTTCGAGGCCCGAAAAGCTGCGGATGCCGAACGCGGTCTGATCCGGGGGCAGGGTCTCTGTTACTATATCGAAAGCATTTTGGGGGACCCTTCCGAAAACGCGAAGGTCGCGTTTTGCGAGGATGGAACGGTGAATCTTTACGTCGGCACACAATCGAACGGGCAGGGGCATGAGACGGTCTACGCCCAGTTCCTGTCAGATCAGACGGGTATCCCCATGGACAAGATCACCGTCATTCAGGGCGATACCGACCGGCTTGCCCATGGCGGCGGCACTGGCGGGTCCCGCTCGGTCACGGTGCAAAGCACGGCCACCCTGGCCACGATTGACAAGATGATCGCCGCATTCACGCCTTATCTAGCCGATAAGATGGGGGTCGAGGACAGTGATGTGCATTTTGACCACGAGACATTCCGAGCGCCGGGCTCGAACCTGACGCCGACCCTGACCGAAGCTGCCGAGATGGCGCGTGCCGATGGTCGAACGGATCTGCTGCAAAATGAGGCCCGCGCAAACCTGGATGCGCGCAGCTATCCGAACGGCGCGCATGTTGCCGAAGTCGTGATCGATTCTTGCACCGGCGAAACCTGGGTGGACCGGTACACCGTGGTTGACGATTTTGGTAATCTTATCAATCCGATGCTGGCCGAAGGGCAGGTACATGGCGGGGTGGTGCAGGGTATCGGCCAGGCGCTGACCGAACATGTCGTGCACGATGCACATGGGCAACTGCTCACGGCTTCGTTTATGGATTACGCCTTGCCCCGTGCAACCGACATACCCATGATTAAGTTTACCTCGGCGCCGGTTCCGTCAACCTCGAACCCGATGGGGATGAAAGGGTGTGGCGAGGCTGGCACCGTGGGCGCGCTGGCCGCTGTGGCAAACGCGGTTCAGGATGCGCTCTGGGATCATGGGGTGCGGCAGGCGGACATGCCTTTCACACCTCACAAAGTATGGGAATTGCTGACGCATGAATCTGTCGCGGCTGAGTAGAAAGGTTCTGGGATGGCTCGGGCGCCCTTTGCGGTCCGAGCATTCCGCCGAGACGCGGCACCGCGAACCGATCAGCCATGTCATCATCCTTGATGGCACCATGTCCACTCTGGAACCGGGGTTTGAAACCCACGCCGGTCAGACATTTCGCCTGTGCTGCGAGATGGGCAGCAAGGTTTCGGTGTTCTACGAGGCAGGCGTGCAGTGGGAAAGCTGGAAGTCCTCGCTGGATGTGATGATGGGCAGGGGCATCAACCGCCAGATCCGTCGCGCCTATGGGTATTTGGCGTCCCGCTACAAGCCGGGCGACAAGATCTTTTTCATCGGTTATTCGCGCGGTGCCTATGGCGTGCGCAGTCTGGCCGGCGTGATCGACATGATCGGCCTGCTCAAGGCGGAACACGCCACTGAACGAAACATACTGCAAGCGTATCGCCACTATGAATGCAATCCAGAGGGCATCGCCGCCAGCGAATTCCGCCGACGTTTCTGCCACGAAGGGGTCGAGATCGAGATGGTCGGCGTCTGGGACACGGTCAAGGCGCTGGGTTTGCGTTTGCCGCTGCTGTGGCGTAGGGCCGAAGAGAAGCACGCCTTTCACAACCATCAGCTGGGCCCGGTCACCCGCCACGGGTATCACGCTTTGGCGCTGGATGAGACGCGCGAAGTGTTCGAACCAGTTCTGTGGACCTGCACGCCCGAGTTCAAGGGCCATGTGGAGCAGGTCTGGTTCCGCGGAACCCATGGCGACATAGGTGGCCAATTGAACGGCTACGAAGAGGCGCGGCCGCTGAGCAACATTTCCCTGATCTGGATGCTGGACAAGGCGGAATTGCACGGTCTGCCTTTGCCCGACGGCTGGCGCGATCGGTTTCCCATTGATCCCCATGCGCCGTCGGTTGGCACATGGCGCGGCTGGGGCAAGATTTTCCTGCTGCGAAAGCATCGCAAGGTCGGGCAGGACCCGTCAGAACGCCTGCATGTTTCAGTTTCGCCGGACGAACTGCCCGGATGGGTCGCGATGCCGAACCTGCCGACACATCCCGCGCAGTGAAAGGCTACAATGTGCCGGTGACTCCAAGATCACCGGCACTTCACTGTCAGGTTCGAGCCCAACTTGTAAATTCGAATTTCTTGGTACGCGCGCACGCAGCACCAGAAATGCTGCATGCGCGTGAATTTCGGTGCCGCCGCGCAGCGGAAGGACCAGTCATTCATGTTGACCGCAGCGAGGAACAGACGCCGAATTCACCAGGAGCGGGATTTTGCTGCCGTTCTCGTCATTCACTCGTTTGCGGAAATCCGAAATTGCTGAAGTTCGTCTGAACTCGTGAATGCTTTCGGTTTTTGTAGATGCCGGAGGACCCTTACTTTGAACCCAAGTGCACATCAAGGAATGATATGATCCGGTCTCCCAAAGACATTCGAGTGCCATCGTCACCCAGCGATACAGCATTGTGCGGATAAAAATGGGCAAATCCCGGAACCCATGACAGTGAGTATTCCACACCGGCTTCCCTCAAAAGCGACACAACTCCTGGCAGGTCACTTAACTGCGTGTGTTCGTCGAATTGAGAGTACGCCAGTAGTGTGGGTGGCAAATCAGGGTGGTCCATCACCGCCTCATGCTCGAAGAGAATGTTCGGCCCGGACAGCGGAAAAATCGCGGCAAGTGGGGCGTCCATACCAATTCCGACGTTGAGTGTAATTCCGCCACCGGCCGAATGCCCGCCCATTGCAATGCGCTCAGGATCGATATTGAAGCGCTCCGCGTTCTCAATGACAAATTCGAGGGCGAGGTTGGCATCTTCCGCACCAGCCAGCCCGGCTTTCCACAGATAAAGCCTGTCTTCGGGGCTGTTCTCTAGCCGTGGCAATCCCATTGCATTCCGAGCCCGAACTGTCGCCTCAAACACCTGCGGCGTGATGTAGGCGTCAACATCGGCAATCAGGTTCCCTTCCCCCGGCGCTAAAGCAGGCTCAGGGTATTCGGTGGCAAGCCGATACTCGATAACAAAAACAACGTAGCCAAGCGGCGCAAGCAACCGCGCATAATCTTCCGGGCGCGAGTGCACAGCGGCCTCTAGCCGAAAGGGTTCTATACGTCTTCCACCGCGGTGATGCGCGCCACCATGCACGTATATTACCGCCGGATGCGGGCCGTCTGAAACTGACGCAGCCTTGGTGTAGTCCGCGTTGGCAGCAGAGGGTGAATAGACGTCCATCCGCAGTTCCCGCTCTGTCTGAATACCATCAGGCGCGATTTTTCCTGTCCCGTAAACAACGTCGAGCTCAGTTTCGTATCCAAACACCTGATCAGCGTTGCCAGATTTGGCGGCTGAAAAAAGCAGCAAAGCGGCTACAGACAGCCAGACGCTTTTACGGATCATTGAATCCTCCAATCGAAAGTAAAGTGTGCTGGTTCGCAACGCTGTCGGCACTTCTGAATGAAGTGGTCGTCGGTACTTTGCCTCTGATTTGTCAAAGCGTCGAAATAGTTATGAAGATTGAAGCAAATAACCGTCGCAAAGTGCTCTACTGCCTGAAGAGCGTTGCAAAGTTCTCTTTGGTATGCGCTGTAAATACAGTCACTAGCAGAAACTGCCGAAGGCGAATGTGCAAGCCGCACTTCAGCGATCATCGGCAAAGGAGCGGTCAAGGAAGGCTGCAATCCGACCTTCTATCGACACACTCACCGCATCGCCGCCCAGACTGGCAGCACCAGCAGGGTAAAAATGGCCAAACCCGGGAACCCATGCGAACTCATAGTCAACGCCGACTTTTTCATAATGCTGGATGAGTTCAGGCACAGAGGATAGCGCGCCAGGAAGATCATATTGCCCCATAAACATCAAAGTCGGTGGTGTTACTGAGGTCGATGTCACGGTCTTTTTCACGTCAAAGCCCGCATCGGTTCCGGAAAGTAAAAAGACACCTGCAACGGGGACGCCCATGCCATAAGCGACGTTCCAGGACGTCACCGCGCCTGCTGAAAAACCTCCCAGAACGATACGGTTTGGATCGATCTGGTATGTCCCGGCTGCCTTGCGAATGTGTAAAACGGCTGTGCGCAGGTCTTCAGCGGCGGCGACTACGCCATCAACCATTGTCTTTTTTTGATCCGGAATCGCGAAATCTATCGGCGGCAGGTTCATCGTCCCCCGAATGTAATTGGCTTGAGGTAAAAGCGGTAACAGACTTTCAGGATCTATCCAGTCTTCTTGGTAGCCCTCGCCGGACAGCACCGGGCGTTCCGTTGTAAGCCGGTAATCAATCGCAAAGCAGGTATAACCTCTCGCAGCAAATCGGCGGCAATAGTTGCCCATCGAGGTGTCCTGCGCACCTCCGGATTGAAATGTCAGACGTGGACTGCCGCGATGGAAAGCCCCGCCGAAAGTAAGGATCACAGCTGGCCGTGGCTCGGTAGCATTTTCGGCGGGATAGTAGACGTCCATCCACAGATCTCGCGATACTTGCGTCCCGTCCTTCGTCACGAGGCCCGCGCCGTAGATCACATCAGCCTCCAGAGTGTATGTCTCCGCTGGTGCCTCCTGCGCGAGCAGAGGAGCACCTCCCTGAGCAGGAAAAAGGAGTGCAGCGACCAAAGCCATCAAATAGAAGTTTCGAAATTTGCTCACTTGGCGCCTCGATCGAATGATAAATTGAACTGCCCGAAGCTTTTCACGCAGGTGCGTAAATTCGGACGGCGATCGCAAACACGCTAAATGAGGAGACCCGATCGCACAACTGGCAGGCAGAATAATTCGCTGGCTGCGAATGCAAAGTGTATAGATTAAGTAATTCTGCTTTGGGCTTTCTACGGCCCAATGCGTCTGCGGCGTTCGCCAATGAAACAGCAAGCTTATAACGGCCATTCAAACCACCAGCAAACTGAGGCGCCAGCGCTGTGCATAGTCAGGGTTTGGCGGGAGGATTGGAGGGCGCACAATGCCAAGAGTCCAACTTCCCGCTGTCACCCCGAAACGAAGAGCCTGGTACAAGGGCCGGATCATCGGCCAGAAACGGCCGCTTTGGCCGAAAAAGGTCTGGGCGATCCGCGCGCGGCTCGAGCTGGCGGGCAACCTGCGCGATCTTGCGCTGTTCAATGCGGCCATTGATAGCAAGCTTCGCGGATGCGATTTGGTGAAACTGGCCGTCGCCGACCTGGTAAAGGATGATCGCGTTCGCGAACGCGTGTCCGTGATCCGGAGCAAAACCAAGCGGCCTGTTCAGTTTGAACTTTCTGAAAACACGCGGGATACCATTGCCGCATGGATCAAGTCACCGGAGATGCTCGGCTGCCATTTCATGTTTCCCAGCAGGTTTCATGACCGCCCGCATATCTCAACACGCCAATATGGCCGGCTTGTGAGGGATTGGGTGGCCGCGATTGGGCTGGAACCCAGCGGATACGGCACCCATTCGCTGCGCCGGACCAAAGCAGCGGAAATCTACCGCAAAACCGGAAATCTCAGGGCAGTTCAACTCCTGCTCGGGCACACAAAGGTTGACAGCACTGTCAGATATCTTGGTGTCGAACTTGAAGATGCGTTGAGCATTGCCGAGCACATCGACATTTGAACCATGTTGGCGGGCGGCACTTGCCGTTCGCCAACTCAGACCAGGCCTACGGTCGCACCGCGGCAGTGGTTCGGTTCGAGCCCACTTTGACCGATGCTGATCGATGCCCCCATGACAGCAATGCGCAGAAATCTGACTTTGCAAAGATGCCGTTCATGCTTTTGCTCGCCTAACCAGACCGGCCCAGATAGCCGGAGGCCCATCTTGGAAGTGCGGCACTATAGATTGTTGGCCTATTTGAAAAAACTTAGGTACTGAGCAGTGTTGTGCTACGTCAGCCAACGTTAGTGCTAGGGGAATAAGGGCAGTACAAGCTCCAACAAATCAGACGATTTTGGACGAACTATTGGTCGATTAACATCATTGTCCGAGCGATAGCTGCCAGACAAGCTTCAGCGCTGTTTTCGTTTAACCGAAATAATGCACCCAGAGTGTTTTGGATGCCGTGCTGGTACATCCCGCGCCATAGCGTCCACGTTTCCGAGGTGCCGCAACGCTCCGTTGTTCAGCAACACACCACGCCCTGCATCGTAACGGCGCTGTCCAAATCCGCTGGCAACGCATTCCCAGTTTTCCTTTGCCGCTGCGTTGCGGAACCTGGGTAAGTCGTGCGGGTCATGCCGTCCAGGTGTTGCTGCGACATGATCGAGTTTTTTTGAATTGCTTTGGTGGGTCAAATGGTGGGTAACTTGTGTTGTGCCAGTTGGCTGGACAGTACCGGTTGTCGGCCTTGGCTTTGGGCGCATAACTGTCACTACGCCTTGTGGTTTCGGATGTCCTGGGACGGCCATATGAGTTGCCGTAGGTTTTGGAGTCAACTGTGGAACCTGACCAGGAACCGCTGTGGGAACCTGATTGGGAGTCGCGGTTGGGACGAGCGGTGGCACAGCAGTTTGACCGTTAGGTTGAGGCGGAACCTGACCAGGAACAGCGACTGGTATTTGGTTGGGTGTTGCTGTTGGCACCAAGGGCGGCACATTGGGTTGAGGCGGAACCTGGCCTGGGACAGCTATCGGAACTTGATTGGGAGTTGCAGTCGGAACTTGCGGCGGCACAGCAGTCGGTCCGGTAGCCAACGGCGGAACCTGATTGGGAACGGCTGTCGGAACCCGGTTTGGTGTCGGGTTTGGCACTAATGGCGGAGCTAGTGTCGGCGCTACGATCGGCGTTGGCACCTGACCGGGTACCGCTACTGGTGTCGCGATAGGAACCTGACCGGGAATTGCGTTCGGGACCGCGCCCGGTGCAAGGACCGGCACTGTGACGGACGTGGGCGTTTGCGGCGTTCCTCGAGGTGGCAACTGATTTGCCACCGGCTGCGTTGGGCCGGTAATTTGATTGCCTGCCCCTAGCCCACCGGCCTGCCCGCATCCTTGGCTCGACTGGTGTGGGTTCCCTACGCCTCGGCACCATCCGTAGTGATTTCCGCGGGCAAAGACCTGAGTAGCGGCCAGTTCAGAGGGGGAGGATCAGAAAGCGATGAGCCTACGGCAACTTTGTCCGCAAAGCTGACGCTCCGAACTAAATCACCCTCGCAGCATTCAGCGAGGGTGTTTTCTTTGTAAGAACCCGTTACGCCTTGCGTCGTTCTTGACTATGCAACGTCTCCGGTAGAGGCGTGGCGAAATGCCTGCGCCCTTTTCACGTTCCATAGACATGATTTAGGTTCTTGTGTTCGCAATTACCGCCGACGATCCCTGCGCGAGCTCATCGGCTGGAAGGCCACTCCCACATGCGCCTCGCAATAGGGTTTGCCCGCCTCAACCGGAAGGCCGCAGAACCAGAAATCCTCGGTCGCGGGGTCGCCCACGGGCCATTTGCATGTCTTCTCGGTCAATTCCATCAAAGTCAGCTTCTTGGCTTTCTTTTCAACCTCGTTGACCTTGGCCAGCGCCTCGGGGCTGATCTCATTGGCCGATGGCTGCGGTGGCAGCGGCTGACCGGCGGGGATGATCTGACGGCGGGCCGGAACGACCGGTTTCGCCTCGGCGGTCGGGGCCGGGGCCGGACGCGCCGGTTCGGTCTTGGGTGCAGGTTTGGGCTTGGCCTCGGCCTTGGGGGCGGGCGCCGGTTTTTCTTTCGGTTCCGCCTTGGCCGGGGATGCGCCTGCCGTCCGGTTCGACAGGCCCAGGCGGTGCACCTTGCCGATCACCGCATTGCGGGTCACGCCACCCAGTTCCTTGGCAATCTGGCTGGCCGACTGGCCTTCGCCCCACATCTTCTTCAGCAGTTCAACACGCTCGTCTGTCCAGGACATCGTTAGCCTTTCAAAAGCGGAAAGCGGCCCCGGATTCGGGCCGCCTTGGGAATTCGTCTCAGCCCCCTATTCTAAACACTGCTGCCCGAGTTACAAGCTGTCTTCGAATCAGCTTGAGGGCAAATCATGCAAAATCCCGCAGATCAGACCGCGCGTCGCTTCGGAGCAGTCAACTGGATGGGCCTGTACACGCTGGCGCAGCGCGAAACCCTGCGTTTTCTGGCCGTCTGGACGCAGACGGTTCTGGCACCTCTGGTTACGGCGGGGCTGTTCCTGTTGATCTTCACCATCGCCATCGGACCCAGCCGGCCCGATATCATGGGTGTGCCGTTTGTGATGTTTCTGGCACCGGGGATCATGATGATGACGGTGATCCAGAATGCCTTTGCCAATACCTCGTCCTCGATGGTGATCGCCAAGGTGCAGGGCAATATCGTCGATACTTTGATGCCGCCGCTGTCACCGCTCGAGATTCTGCTGGGTTACCTCGCGGGTGGTATTGCCCGAGGCGTGATGATCGCACTGGTGATCTCGATTGCGTTTTTGGTCTTGCTCTCCATTGCGCCTCAGCACCCCCTGATCGCGCTGACCTTTGTTGTTCTGGGTGGGGCATTCATGGGCGCGTTGGGCCTGTTTGCCGGTATCTTCGCCAACAAGTTCGACCAGATGGCAGCAATCACCAACTTTATCGTCACGCCGCTGGCCTTCCTGTCGGGCACGTTCTACTCGGTCGAGGCGCTGCCGCCCGTGCTGAACCGCCTGACCCACCTGAACCCGGTGTTCTATCTGATCGATGGTTTGCGCTATGGAATGATCGGAGTGTCCGACAGCTCTCCGTGGCTGGGAATGGCGGTTTGTACGTTTGCAACACTCGTGATCGGAGCCATCACCTGGCTGATGCTGCGCACCGGATATCGCCTCAAGGCTTAGGGTGGCCCGGCCATCGCGACCGGTTGCAAGGGCCGGGGCCGGGGATGCAGGCGCACCCGTTCCCGCCGTGCGGGGCAGCCCTTCAGGCGCCGCGCCGCACCGCTTCTCGCCAGACCAGGATCAGCCCGCCGGCCAGGATGGTCGCAGACCCGACCAGACTGATCCAGTCGGGGATCACATCAAAGACCGCAAAGTCGTAAAGGGCGGCAAAGATCAGCGTGGCATAGCTGATCGGGGCCACAAAGGATGCATCCGCCCGCGCCATGCCGTTGACGAAACAGGCCTGCGCGCAGGCCATCAGAACGCCGATCCCCACCAATGCTGCCCACTGCTGCGAGGTTGGCATCTGAAAGACGAAGCTGACGGCCAAAGTGGCGATCAGCACCCCCATCGCGTTATTGATCAGCAGGATCTGCATCGGTGGCTCGCGCCCGGACAGCTTTTTGATGAAAATCAGCTCCATCCCGATCAGCGCAGCCGCCGCCAGCGCCAGAAGGGCGGCGGGCTGAAAGCTGGCCGGGGTCGGACGCAGCAGGATCATCGCGCCCGTCAAGGCGACAGCCGCCGCCAGCCAGCGCCACGGGCCGATCCGTTCTTGCAGCAACGGAATGGCCAGCACCATACCAAAGACAGGGTTCAGAAAGGATATGGCCGTCGCATCCGCCATCGGAATGTAGGCAACCGACGCGAACATCAACGTCACCCCCGCCCAGCCAAAACTGGTCCGCCCGACGTGAAGCCCCCAATGGGGCCGCACCAACCGCGGCCGCAATGTTGCAACCGCCAGCAGGATCGCCAGCAGGGCAAACAGAAACCGCCCGTGACTGATCTGCATGGCGTGCAAGGGCGGCCCCAACGCATCCGTTCCCAGCGCCTTGGCCAGCAGCGTCGTCGCCGCGATAAACGCCGTGGCGGCAAAAATCAGCGCAGCGGCAAGCGGTGGATTGTGGTGCTTGGGTTCGAACATGGCCAAGCGGTGCGCCGTTGCACAGGCTTTGGCAAGGGCAAAATTCGATCCCTGCAAAATACTGGCTTTCCAACCTGCTCAAGCATCGCTATACGGTCGACCATGATCAAACATGTGCATATCCAACTGCTCCGACGCCGACGCATCTTTGCGTAACCGGCCTGTTTGATCTCATGTGCCCTGCAAATCGGCACAGACCTCACCAAAATTGTTGACGAACAGGGCCTTCGTGTATCACTCACGAGGCTCATACTACCTGAAAAGGATGATCCCATGATCCCGTCCGTTCTGCCGACCTATAACCGCGCGCCCCTGACATTCGTGAAGGGCGAAGGCGCCTGGCTGACCGAGGCGGATGGCCGACGTTTTCTGGACCTCGGCGCAGGCATCGCCGTGAACGCGCTGGGCCATGCCCATCCGGCGCTGGTGGCCGCCCTGACGGAACAGGCCCATGCGCTGTGGCATGTCTCGAACCTGTACAACATTCCTCAGCAACAGGCGTTGGCCGACAAGCTGGTGGAACACAGTTTTGCCGATACGGTTTTCTTCACGAACTCCGGCACGGAATCCTGCGAACTGGCCGTGAAAATGGCGCGCAAGTATTTCTATGACAAGGATCAGCCCGAGCGGGTCGAAATCATCACTTTCGACGGTTCCTTCCACGGCCGGTCGTCAGCCGGCATCGCCGCTGCTGGGTCCGAGAAAATGACCAAGGGGTTCGGCCCTCTGCTGCCGGGTTTCGTGCATGTGGCCTTCGGCGATCTCGACGGCGTGACTGACGCCATCACCGAGAATACCGCAGCCATCCTGATCGAACCGATACAGGGCGAAGGCGGTATTCGCCCGGTGCCTGACGCCGAACTCAAGGCGCTGCGCCAGGTCTGCGACGACAATGATCTGCTGCTGATCCTTGATGAAGTCCAGTGCGGCGTTGGCCGGACAGGCAAGCTCTTTGTCCATGAATGGGCTGGGATCACCCCTGATATCATGATGGTCGCCAAGGGCATCGGCGGGGGCTTCCCGCTGGGCGCAGTCCTGGCCACCGAAGACGCGGCCAGCGGCATGACAGCAGGCACCCATGGTTCGACCTATGGCGGCAACCCGCTGGGCTGCGCGGTGGGCTGCGCGGTGATCGATCATGTGGCAACACCCGCCTTTTTGGAAAGCGTCAACCGCAAGGCGGGCCTGCTGCGCCAAAAGCTCGAAGCCCTGATCGCAGATCACCCCGACGTGTTCGAAGAGGTGCGCGGATCAGGCCTGATGCTCGGCCTCAAGTGCAAGCCTGCCAATATCGACGTGGTCAATGCAGGTTATGACAACCTCGTCATCACCGTTCCCGCCGCCGACAACGTGATCCGCCTGTTGCCGCCTCTCACTCTGACCGAGGACGATATCGCTCAGGCCATGATCCGCCTCGACAAGGCGGCCCGGCAGATCGAGACCCAACTCCAAACCGCCTGATTTTCATCTTTTCCCAAATACTCCGGGGGTCCGGGGGCAGCGCCCCCGGCAACCGACAGCCAGGAAACGAACCGACATGAACCATTTTCTCGACATCCACAAAACCGATGCTACCGCGCTTCGGTCCATGATCGATCAGGCGGGCGCGATGAAACAGGCGCGTCTGGGCCGTCCCAAGGCCGCCCCTGATGACGAACAACCGCTGAAAGACCGCATGGTCGCGCTGATCTTCGAAAAGCCCTCGACCCGGACGCGCGTGTCCTTTGATGTGGGCGTGCGCCAGATGGGCGGCCAGACCATGGTGCTGTCGGGCAAGGACATGCAGCTGGGTCACGGCGAAACCATTGCCGATACTGCCCGCGTGCTGTCGCGCTACGTCGACATGATCATGATCCGCACCTTTGATGAAACCATCCTGACCGAAATGGCCGAATATTCCGACGTGCCCGTCATCAACGGTCTGACCGACCGCACCCATCCCTGCCAGATCATGGCCGATGTTTTGACGTTCGAGGAACACCGTGGCCCTATCGCGGGCAAGAAAGTGGTCTGGACCGGCGACGGCAACAACGTCTGCGCCTCGTTCCTGCACGCCGCCGGTCAATTCGGATTCGATCTGACCTTCACCGGCCCCGCTCAGCTTGACCCGGAAGAGGAGTTCATGGGGTTTGCCCGCCAGAAAGGTTCGAAAATCGTGATCGAAAGGGATCCGCACAAAGCGGTGGAAGGCGCGGACCTCGTCGTCGCGGACACCTGGGTTTCGATGCATGATTCCCAGTCGGCCAAAGAGCGCCGCCACAACATGCTGCGTCCATATCAGGTCAATGCTGAACTCATGTCGCATGCCAAACCGGATGCGCTGTTCATGCATTGCCTGCCGGCCCACCGCGAGGAAGAAGCGACCTCCGAGGTCATGGACGGCCCGAACTCGGTCATTTTTGATGAGGCCGAAAACCGTCTGCATGCACAAAAGGCGGTGATGCGCTGGTGCCTGGGCGTCTAAGGGCGTCGACGGATATCCCACACTTTCAATTTGGCGAGCGTGCTTGCGCTCGCCAAGAGGACCAGTGCGCAAAGCGCTGTTTTGGTTACGATCTCCATCGTGCCTTCGATCAGCATGGCGTGAACAAGGCTGCCGACAATCGTCACCCCGGCCAGTGCGGTGTGGCTCAGCCGCCAAAAACGAAAACGCAGGCGCAGACGTTTGCGGAAGACCCCTAACAGGGCCACCCCGAAAGCGGTCCACATGGCAATGACACCCCAGGCCGAGAACGGCGTTGGCGATGCGAACAACAATGCATCCACCACATCCGGCGGGCTGGTAAGCCACAACCCCGCGACATGGACAACAATCGCCAGCACAAGGGTCAGGCCGATCCAGCGGTGAATGTGGCGGCTCATCACTGCGGACAGGCCCGGAAGGTATCTTCCGGCCAGAAGCGGTTGCAGCAGCAGTAGGCCCAAGCTCAGAATTCCGGCAAACCCGGCGAGGATATAGGCTGGATCGCGCCAGGCAAGATACGGGCTGCCTGCCGCAGCAATCAGGGGAACGGCAAGGGCGGCGATCAGGGTCGCCCAAATGGCACCGGTTCGGATCACCGGGATCAGAGCGGTTGCAACACGAAATGCGCAGCCAGTGCCTTGTCTTTGGAACTGGACATCACAGGCCGCAGAAACACGGTTTCGAACGCGCCGCTGTCATAGGCCAGATGCCCGTGCGGTTGACCGAATGCAGGAACGATCTGCGGCATTTCCAGGCGGAATTCACCCTTTTCATCCGTCAAGGTCGCTCCATGGCTTTGCGGGTCACGCTCGTGCCCTTCTGTGGTATGGGCCCAGATCTGTATGCGCTGGCCGGGCAGGGGGGCGCCATTGCCCGCCCGTCGTACGGTGCCGGTCATCCAGAACCCGCCGCCACCAATCCGGTCCACGATTGGCGCGCCGGGGCGATAGTTGTTCGATCCGCCCCGCATCGAAGGCGTCGGCGCAATCCCGGCTGCGCGGGCAGGCACCAAAAGCCCTGTGGCGCCGGTCGCCAAAACGGCAACACCTTGGGTGATCAGGGAACGGCGGGACAGCAACGCATCTGTCATCGAGAAACCTCCAATACGCTATCCAATCTTGTCAGTCTGCGGCTTCCTTCTGAAACATAGCATGTTTCGTTCAAAATCCGAGGCCGTGCGCGGTTGGATCCCCGCGTCCTCACGGTTCTGTGAGTGATTCCGGGTCGTCGAAACGAATCTCTTTGACCTCTGGCGGTGCCTGGTGCGATGCTCGGGGCCACCGAACCACATCGGGATGATTATTCCATGACGACAGCAGATATGGTCACACAGGAAGACGTTGCCGCCTTCCAACGCGATGGTGCTGTTGTTCTGCGGTCGAAATTCTCATCCGACTGGTTGTCATTGCTGCGCGCAGGTATCGACGCCGACCTTGACACGCCGACGGATAATTTCACCCGTCATACCAAGGATCCGAACGCCCCGGGCTATTACGAAGACTACTGGGCCTGGAACAAAATCCCGCAATTCAACGAATTCGTTCACAAGTCGCCCTGCGCTCCGCTTGCCGCCGGGTTGCTGGGGGCGCCATCCATCAACCTTGTCATGGACAACTGGTTCCTGCGCGAGGCCGGCTCGACCTCGCGCCCGCCCTTCCATCAGGACCTGTCTTACTTCGACTTCGAAGGCGCGATGTGTGTCCTTTGGCTGCCGCTGGAACCCGTGACCAAGGAAAACGGCATCGCATTCGTGAAGGGTTCACACCTATGGGACAAGCTGTTCATGCGGGTGCGGTTTGTCGATGGACATCCCAGCTATGAGCCTACCGAAGTCGCCGGGCTGACCTATCATCCGCCACCCGATGTCAATGCCGACCCAGGCGCGTATGAGTTGCTGCAATGGGATCTGGAGCTTGGGGATTGTATCTTTTTCGACATGCGAACGCTGCATGGCGGGTTGTCCTCGACCACGCCGTCGGAAACGGTGCGGCGCTTCACCCTTCGCATGACGGCACCTGATGGTGTCATCCGGTATCGCGGCGACTGGGCCAAGGACGAGCGTGCGCAGTTCGAGGCGGCAGGTTATGGCGAGGGGGATCGGATTGACGGGCCGTTTTTCCCGCAACTCTGGCCGCGTTGATCGGAACGGCGCCGCACTTAATCTGTGCGATTGTGCACTTTATGGGCTGCTTCGCGTGGCTATTTCTTACCTGAGTGAACGCGGGTGGCCTGACCATCCGCAACGAAGGGAGAGCTGAAATGAGTTGGAACCCGACACACAATCCGGAGTGCATTTCGGAGAATCCGGCGCTGGACACATTAATCATCCCGCGTGCCCGTGACCTGGGAGGGTTCGAGGTGCGCCGCGCGCTGCCTTCGGTAAAACGACAGTTGGTAGGCCCTTTCATATTTTTCGATCAAATGGGGCCGGCTGAATTCATCACCGAAGGCGGCATCGACGTGCGCCCCCACCCCCATATCGGACTGGGCACGGTTACCTATCTGTACCAGGGCGAATTCGAGCACCGTGACAGCCTTGGCACACATCAGATGATCTATCCCGGCGAGGTCAACTGGATGGTTGCAGGGCGTGGTGTCACCCATTCCGAGCGTACCAGTGACGAAACACGCGGCAGGAAACACAGCCTGTTCGGCATTCAGACCTGGATTGCTTTGCCCGAAGCGCATGAGGATATGGCCCCAGATTTCGAACATCACAAACAGGCCGCGTTGCCGCATATTCAGGATGCAGGCGTCAGCGCCCGGTTGATCCTGGGTTCGGCTTATGGTGAAACCAGCCCGGTCACGATGCTGTCCGAAACCTTCTATCTCGACGTGCAATTGGAACCCGGCGCGTCTTTCCCTCTGCCTGACGACCACGAAGATCGCGGTGTCTATGTTACGCAAGGTTCGGTCGAAATCGCGGGCGACAGGTTTGACGAGGGCCGCATGATGGTGTTCCGGCCCGGGGACAAGCTGTCTGTCAAGGCCAGCGCATTGGGCGCACGGCTGATGCTGCTGGGCGGAGCGACCCTGAATGAAGACCGCTACATCTGGTGGAATTTCGTTTCGTCTTCGAAGGAAAAAATCGAAACCGCAACCCGTGAGTGGAAAAGCGCCGATTGGGCCAATGGTGCATTTCAACTGCCTCCGGGCGACGATCAGGAATTTATCCCTATTTCCAAAGAGCTTGAGCGCACCAAACCCCGGCTGGCCCGCTAGCGCGCGACGTCGGGGGCAAGCGGGCTTGTGTCACAGGACGTTTGCGGTGATCCTTTTCGGGTGTACCGGAGGGGGTATCATGAATCTTGTCCTTGCAGGCGCGGGCAGCATTGGCTGTTACTGTGGTGCTTTGCTGGCCCGTGCGGGCCACGCTGTAACCCTGCTGGGTCGCGCCCATGTGCTGGACCCGATCCGAGAGCACGGGCTGAAGGTCACTGACTTTGATGGCCTTGACGTCACGATTCCGACCGGGGGCCTGACGCTCAGCGAAGATCCGGCCTGTCTGGATCAGGCCGAACTGGTCATCGTCACCGTCAAATCGGGTGCAACCGCAGACATGGCCGAGCAAATTGAGCGCTTTACGCGGCAGGATGCCCCGATCCTGTCCTGGCAAAACGGTATCGAAGCTGCCGCAACATTGCGTGAGGCCTTGCCGGGGCGCGATGTGCGTGCGGGTATGGTTCCGTTCAACGTGGTGCCAAACGGCCCTGCCACCTATCATCGGGCCACGTCCGGAGAGATCGTCATCCAAAGCGGCACCGGTGATCTGGCCGCGCAGCTGAGCAGCGCAGACCTTCCCGTAAAGTCCAGCGACCAGATCGAAGCCGTGCAATGGGGCAAGCTGGTGATCAACCTGAACAATGCGCTCAATGCCTTGTCGGGCCTCACGTTGGTGGATCAGCTGATGAACCGCGACTGGCGCAATCTCATGGCGGATCAGATGTCCGAGGCGCTGACCGTCCTCAAGGCGGCGGGTCATCCCGTGGCCTCGACCACACCGCTTCCGGCATGGATGACCCCGCATATTCTGCGGCTGCCGACACCGCTGTTCACCCGCATCGCGGCCCGGATGCTGACAATCGACCCCAGCGCGCGAACGTCCATGGCCTATGACCTCATGGCCGAGCGGCAAACGGAAATTGACAGCCTGCAAGGTCACATCATCCGGATGGGTCACGAAACCGGAGTGCCGACACCCATCTGCACGCAGGTGTCCGACCTGATCAAACATGCACCCGATCACCCGTTGTCGCCGGAACAGATCAGGCTCTGACGGTCTCCCTCAGGCGAACGCGGTCAACACCCAGTAAATGACGGCCGACATGGTTGCGGCGGCGGGCACGGTGACTACCCACGCGGCCACGATGGTCATGAAATGCGACCGCCGTACCAGCTTGCGACGGCGGTATTCTTCCGGGGCAAGGTGATGTTCTGTGCGTTGACGCTTTCCCCGTTTGCGCCGGCGCTCGGAATCCCACTCGCGGTAGAAGCCGACGCCAAAGACTGCACCAACGGCGATATGGGTCGAACTGACCGGCAGGCCCAGCCAACTGGCCAGAATCACGGTGATCGCCGCCGACAGGGCGACGCAAAAGGCGCGTATCGGGTTCAGCTTGGTGATCTGGCGGCCCACCATCCGGATCAGCCTGGGGCCGAACAGGAACAGACCGAAGGAAATCCCGAACGCTCCGATGATCATCACCCAAAGCGGGATGGAAACCGTTGCGGCGAACTCTTCGAATTCAGCCGCGTGAACAATCGCGGCCAACGGGCCGACCGCATTGGCCACGTCATTTGCGCCGTGGGCGAAACTCAGGAACGTGGCCGAGATCACAAGCGGCAGGCCAAACAGCGTTTTCAGAGACCGGGTCCGGTTTTCCATTCTTTCTGATTTGCGTTTGACCCACGGGACGGTCACGGACCAGGCCAGAAGCCCCACAGACAACCCGATCAGCAAAGCCATCTCCAGATCAATTGTCACGATCCGCTTCAGCCCTTTGACGGACATATATGTGGAAAAGGCCCCAGCCATCACCGCCAAAAGGATTGGCACCCATTTGCGCGCGGCTGCAATCTTGTCGTCCTGATGCTGGATCTTTGACCTGATCAGCGCCAGAAAAGCCGCCGCAACCGCACCCCCGAGTATCGGCGAAATCACCCAGCTGGCTGCAATTGCGCTCATCGTGCCCCAGCTCACCGCGCTCAGGCCCGCTGCTGCAATGCCCGCACCCATCACCCCGCCCACGACTGAATGCGTTGTGGACACAGGGGCGCCAATCCAGGTCGCCAGGTTGACCCACATGGCCGAAGATATCAGCGCTGCCATCATGGCCCAGATGAACACCTCGCTGTTTTGCACCGAGGCGGGATCGACAATCCCCTTTGAGATGGTCGAGACCACGTCACCCCCCGCAAGCAACGCACCTGCGCTTTCGGCGATGGCGGCAATCACGATGGCGCCGCCCATGGTCAGCACATTCGCGCCGACCGCTGGCCCCATGTTGTTGGCCACGTCATTGGCACCGACATTGATCGCCATATAGGCCCCGAACGCGGCCGCCGCGACCACGACATGGCTGCCATCCGCCTGACCGAACAGGACCGCCGCCGTCAGCCCGGCAAGCGCCATGAAGGCCAGTGCGACCCCCGGTGCCAGCAGGTGGCGCGCGACATGGATGTTGGCGGTTTCGACCCGCGAAATTCGGTGCAGGTCGCTGTCCAACGTTTGCCAGCGTGGTTTCGGATTCGTGTCAGACATGAACTTGGTCAGATATTGTAGGATCGTGCGCCACTAACGGTATCCGGATGCTCAGGCAAGCTGGGTGCCATCGAAATGTTGCGAATTCCTTACAGTCTGCGCAACAAGGCCTGAAGCTCGGGCTCTTGCACCAGAGTGGCCGCTTCAACCGGCGAAAACCAGCTGCGCTCGCGCTGATCGGCCTCGGGAAAGTCATCCGCCAGCGCGCGCACCGAAATCCTGTAGACATTGGTCAATACCGGTTGCGCTGATCCGTTTTTGAGGATCTTGTCATAGGTGAATTGGCCGACGGGTTCATCGTGAACTGCATCCGCGCGCACTCCGGCCTCTTCCCAGGCCTCCTGAAGGGCTGTTTCCGCGCCACTCAAACCATCGATGGGCCAGCCTTTCGGGATGATCCAGCGTTTGGTGTCACGGCTGGTGATCAGCAGAACCTGATCGTGCCCGTCATAAACGCGGGTGCATAACGCCGCAAACTGCACCCGTCGGGGGCGCAGGAACAGCGGTCGCCCGACCTCTTCCCAGATATTTTGCAGCCATGCATTCATCAGTTTTTTGTCAGTCTACTCTATGCCTTCAAAGTTGATACGACTTAACAACGGAAATGGTGAGTTTCAATTAAACCTTCCAGTTTTGGCCGGGTTTGGCCGATTCTTGAGGGTTTTCTGGGTTGTTTTGTGGATTTTGGGCAAGGCTCGGGCTTTGCTGACGGCTCTAGTCACGTCTGCGTTTTGCCCTCAGCGTGGGATCAGCCTGGGTCGGGTCTTCGGGCCAGGGGTGTTTGGGGTATTGCGCCCTCATGTCCTTGCGTACATCCGCGTAAGAGCCCGCCCAGAAACCGGGCAGGTCACGCGTTATCTGGATCGGGCGCTGCGCCGGTGACAGCAGAGTGATCTTCAACGGCTGGCCGCCGATCGCCGGGTGTCGGGTCACGCCAAACACTTCCTGCAAACGGACCGAGATTTCCGGTACGGCCGCGCTGTAATCAATTGGCACCTTGCGCCCCAGCGGCGTTTCAAATGACCCCGGAGCGCGCCGGTCCAGTTCCTGCGTCTGCGCCCAGTCCAGCCGGGCGCGCAGGGCGGGCAAAAGATCGAATTTCTTCCAGTCTTCGGCGCTTTTGACCCCTGACAGCATGGGCAGCAACCAGTCTTCCATATCGGCCATCAGGCCTGCGACCGAAAAATCGGGCAGATCGACGCCATCGGCGCGCACCAGTTCGACACGGGCGGCCAGGCGCACGGCGGCACCCTCCAGCCGCAGGCCCAGATCGCGTATCCCATCCAGCATCGCGCGGGCCACGGCGTCGTCCGGGACGTCCTTCCAGATGCGGTCGTCCAATGTGATCGCACCGAACCGCTCTTGCCGCCGCGACACGACGCGCCGCTCGCGTTTGGACCAGGCGCAGGTCTCGACCCAGCCGATCTGATCCGCGAACAGATCGCGGATGTCGCGTTCCGAAATCTGGGTGGCCATCCGGACCTTCGCCTCGCGCGGGTTGCCATCCGTGTCGATGACGACCAGAAACGGAGCGTTGGCCAGTGAATCCGCACTGTCCAGAACAACGCCTTTCCCCCCTGACAGCACATAGCGCGGCGCGTCGCCCTTGCGCCGCTGTCCGATGCGGTCAGGATAGGCCAGCCCGGCCATGGCGGCGGGGCTCAGATCGACCGAGTCGCCCTTGGCCTGTTTCCGCAGCCGTCTGGTTTCGGCATTGATCCGATCCACTGCGCCCATGTTGACCTGCCAGACCCTGTTGCGCTGAAAGGCCCGGGGATCGCGCAGCGCCTCTTGCCGCAGGGTGATATCCACCGGCGCGCCGCGAAGGGGGTCACGCTCGGCCATCAAGGCTGCCAACAGGGCGGCGTTCGGACCGGCCCGCACAAGCATGTGCCCCAGCCGGGGATGCAAGGGCAGTGCCGCCAGGGCGCGCCCATGATCGGTGATCCGCCCATTGGTATCGAGTGCGCCCAGCATTGACAGCAAAGCCCGCGCCTCGGCCATCGTCCCCTCGGGAGGTGGAGTCAGAAAGGCCAGATCGGCCGCGTCAGCGCCCCACAGGGACAGCTCCAGCGCCAGCCCGGTCAGATCCGCCGCTTCGATCTCGGCAGGCGGGTAGGCGGCCAGCGCACCGTCTTCCCCCTTCGACCAGAGCCGGTAACACACCCCTTCGGCCACCCGTCCGGCCCGGCCCGCGCGCTGTGTGGCCTCGGCCCGGGTCACCCGTTCGGTCACCAGCCGGGACATGCCCGATCCCGGATCGAACCGAGCCCGCCGGGCCTGTCCCATATCCACCACGACCTTGATGTCGGGGATCGTCAGCGAGGTTTCGGCAATCGACGTCGCCAGCACGACTTTGCGCCCTTGTTCCACCGGGGCAATCGCGGCACGCTGGGCCGCAAAGGGCATGGCTCCGAATAACGGGCGCACCACGCAACTGTCGGGCAACCGACCGTTCAAAAGGCTTTCAGCGCGTCGGATCTCACCCTCTCCCGGCAGGAAAACCAGAATTCCGCCGCCGGACTTCCGGGTCTCACGCTCGGCCTGCACCACCAGATCGATCAACGCATCCAACCGTCGCGCTTGCGGCCCCAATGGCCGATCCAGCCAGCGCGTCTCAACCGGAAAGCTGCGCCCGTCCGATGTGACCAGAGGGGCCGCCATCAACGCGCCGACCGGATCCGCATCCAGCGTGGCTGACATGGCCAGCAGGATCAGATCGTCCCGCAATGCGTCGGTCACTTCGAGGCACAAGGCCAGCCCCAGATCGGCGTTCAGAGACCGTTCGTGGAATTCATCGAAAATCACTGCGCCAATTCCCGGCAGATCCGGGTTGGATTGCAGCATCCGGGTCAGGATGCCTTCGGTCACCACCTCGATCCGGGTGTCTTTCGACATTTTCGCCTCGCCGCGCACACGGTATCCCACGGTCTGCCCTGCGCGCTCTCCCAGGGTCTCGGCCATCCGCTCGGCCGCGGCCCGGGCCGCCAGCCGCCGGGGCTCCAGCATCACGATCCTGCCTTCGCACAAACCCGCCTCGAGCATTGCCAGGGGAACCCGCGTGGTCTTGCCCGCCCCCGGTGGGGCCTGCAATACCGCGCGGCCCTGCGCGCACAATCTGTGCAGCAGTTCGGGAATGGCGTCGTCGATGGGCAGGCGTATCGTCATCCGGTTCTTATCCGCGATCATGCTGGTGTCGTCCAGTTCTCGCGCCGCGCACGTTCTGGTGACACCGGGGCGGCAGAATCAACCCTGAACGGCCAAGCAACGCACGAATTGACGCAGCTTTCGCTTTGATCGCATTTCCGGAGACCTGCGGTCTGGACAAACGCCCCCCGAGCGCGGCAACTATTCCTGCCTCTAGGATCGGGACAAGAATGCAGACAGACAGCCTCAGCGACAGGATTTTGAAGGGCGAGCGCCGGGCGCTGGCCCGCGCGATCACTCTGGTGGAAAGCAATCGCGCCGATCATCGTGCACAGGCCAGCGAGCTGTTGGCCCAGCTCGCAGGATCGGGGCGTCAGGCGCTCCGGATCGGTTTGTCGGGTACGCCCGGGGTGGGCAAGTCCACCTTCATTGAAAGCTTTGGCATGATGCTGACGGGGCAGGGGCTGCGTGTCGCGGTTCTGGCAGTCGATCCCAGCTCTGCCCGTTCGGGGGGCTCGATTCTGGGGGACAAAACCCGGATGGAACGCCTGAGCCGCGAGAAGAACGCCTTTATTCGCCCCTCCCCCAGCCAGAGCCATCTCGGCGGCGTTGCCCGACGGACCCGCGAGGCCATCGCCCTGTGCGAGGCCGCAGGCTATGACGTGGTGCTGATTGAAACCGTGGGCGTCGGGCAGTCTGAAACGGTGGTGTCCGAATTGTCGGACCTGTTCCTGTTGCTGTTGGCCCCGGCGGGTGGGGACGAATTGCAGGGTGTCAAACGTGGCATCATGGAGATGGCCGATATCATCCTGATCAACAAGGCGGATGGCGACCTGAAGGCCACGGCGACCCGGACATGCGCAGACTATGCCGGCGCGTTGCGATTGCTGCGCAAGCGCCCGCAGGATCCCGAAGGTTTCCCCAAGGCAATGACCGTTTCAGCGGTCGAAGAACAGGGGCTGGAGCAAGCCTGGGACGAGATGCAATCCCTGACCCGGTGGCGCCGCGACAACGGTATCTGGGAAGCCAACCGGGCCGCCCAGGCGCGATACTGGTTCGATCAGGAAGTCCGCCATGCCCTTCTGGCTCGGCTCGACACGCCGCAGGCCAAGGCTGAGATGGAACGCCTGAACGCTGAAGTCTCGGCCGGGCGTCTGAACCCGGCCCGCGCGGCCGAAGAACTGCTTGGCACACTGAGCTGACGGGGTGAAAGGGGGCAAGGTTTCGAAGGCGGGCGCAAAATGAAAGAATTCGTTCGGTCCGTCTTGACGCTTCCTGCGATTCCCACTACACGCATCCAACCAGTTTTCGGGCGCGACTTCGGGTTGTGCCCCTTGTGATTTGGCCGAGGGCTTTGTGCCCGGCCTCCAGAAACAAAGGAAGAAACCATGTCGCGCCGTTGCGAACTGACCGGAAAAGGCCCGATGACTGGCAACAATGTCAGCCATGCCAAAAACAGAACTCGTCGTCGTTTCCTGCCGAACCTGAATGACGTTACCCTGCAGTCCGAGACCCTGGGCCGCGGCGTCAAGCTGCGCATCTCGGCAGCCGCCCTGCGTTCGGTTGACCACCGCGGTGGTCTGGACGCATTCCTGGCCAAAGCCAAGGATGAAGAACTGTCGGCGAACGCGCTGAAAGTGAAGAAGGAAATCGCCAAGGCGCAAGCCACGGCCTAAGCCTTTTCGCTTACGGTATTTCAGGCCCTGCACCTCTGAGGTGCGGGGCTTTTTTGTTTTGAGACGCCCGCTGCTGCCCTGCTTTGTTTTCAAATTCGAAATTATTTCTCGCCATTGGTGAATTGCTTCACATACGGAAAGCCGAATCTGACCTATCGTCACTGTCATTCATCAGGCGGGGGCCTCACTATGACGTTAAAAAGTTTCTACCTTTTCCTGTTTCTGGCCGCGGTTTTTCGCAAAGCAATTTCGGCTTGTACGCGGATGCAGCGCAGGGTGAATCGTTCCCACACCAGCTTCAATACAAGCAAGGTGAAACGACCGGGAATTGATTACTGAAACCAGCTTCAAGCGCGACCCTTTGGCGCTTGAAGCTACTTTGCTGACTGACCTATACCCGGGTCAGGATGAGACCTGCCATAACACGATTCCTGCCTTATGCTCTGTCCCTGCTTTTGGTTCTGACCGGGCAGGGCCTTGCTGTGTCCCGCGGCATGGACAGGGCCGTGGGTCAGATGGTGTTGTGCACAGGCACCGGTCCGGTCGTTGTCTATATGGACGAAGACGGACAGCCCACCGCGCCACCGCATTACTGCCCGGATTACGCGCTGTCCCTGATGGGCGCGGTCGCCATTGCCCAGCCGCCCATGCCTATGGCACCAGAGCAGGCGCAGTTAGCGCCGCTGCGACATCTGGTCAATCAAATCGCCTTGCCGGTCCCCGGCACCCCGGCGCGCGCGCCGCCTGTACGTGTTTGAAGACACTACTTTTTCAAACCTACAATACAGGAGAGGCACGATGTCCCTCAAAACTACTCTGTTTGCAACCCTGGCCGCCGTGACCCTGGCCATGCCCGCTGTTGCCGAAGGCACTATCAAAGTTGATGACGCCTTTGCCCGGTCGTCGGGAAAGACCGCCAAGGCAGGTGCCGCGTTCATGATGATCCAGAATCTGGGCGATGCGGACGACCGTCTGGTCGGCGTGACGTCGGATGCCGCTGCTCGGGTTGAACTGCACACGCACAAAGTCGACGACAATGGCGTGGCCAAGATGGTGCATGTCGAGGAAGGTTTTGCCATTCCGGCAGGCGATACCCACATGCTGAAACGCGGCGGCGACCATGTGATGTTCATGGGGCTGACCGAACCGTTCGAGCAGGACGCCATGGTTCCGGTGACGCTGATCTTTGAAAAGGCTGGCGAGGTTGAGATCGAAATCCCGGTCGATCTGGAGCGTCAGGACATGGGTGGGCACGGATCTCATTCGAACTAGGGCAACGCCTGTCTTCGGGCCGCGCTGCGGCCGTCATCCATGCGTCAGGCCGGGCATTGCCCGGCCTGTTGTTCCTGCGGCCGCCGCTGGTGCTATTTGTTGACGTTTTTCATACCGACGCGGTCACCGGCCTGGCGGAATCGGGATGCCAGCCAGAACATGACCGCGGCGATGGCCAGTGCCGAAAAGGCGATGCCCCATCCAAGTGCAACAAGCGCGACCGCTGGCCAGATCATCAAAACAAGCCCGACCACAAGCGCGACAAAACCCGAGACGCGCATGGAGCCGCGTTGAGGGTCTCTCTCGTGCATTTGCCCGGATGCCGCCAGCGAACCGATCCCGATAATCAGCGCCCAGGCGCCCATGAGGAAAAAGGCCAGTTTGACCGTCCCTTCCGGCCAGATCAGCAGGACAAGCCCGATCAGAAGCGCACCGATTGCAGCGCCGCCCATTACCCCGCGACGCCCAACGCCCAAAAGCGTCAGGCCACCATCGAGGATCAGCAGCACACCAACCAGCCGCAGCAGCAACGCGATGCTGCCAGACGGCCAGAACAGCGCTGCAATACCGACAAGCCCGGCCAATACTCCGCGCAGCAGAAAGGTCCACCACAGGCTGGAAAGCTGCTCTCCCAGCATGTCGCGCCCGGCCATGCTGCCTTCATCCAGAATTTCACCGGTCCGGGGGTCCTGATCCGTCATGTCTTGTCCTCCAGTCGTTTCGGGGGCATTCTAACCGAATTAAGCGAGTGTTGTCTGTACTTTAACTATGCGGCGCAAGCAGGTGCCCGACCCATTGCGGAACTGTCTGGGTCGCTTTGCCGACAACTCTTTCATCAAACCCGGATGCGCCCGGCGACGGTTCCAGATTGATCTCGATCGTCCGAGCGCCCGCCGCTTGTGCCTCGTGCACGAACGCTGCTGCCGGATAAACCTGACCCGAGGTGCCAATGGCGGCAAAAAGCCACGCGCTGCTCAGGTGGTCATAAATCTCGTCCATGAAATAGGGCATTTCACCAAACCAGACCACATCGGGCCGGGCCGTGGGCCGCGCACAGGCGGGGCAGGATTCCCCAACCGCCATTTCGGGCGGGGCGGTCCAGCGATGGCCACAGGCTGAACACAGCGCGCCCGCCAAAGTTCCGTGCATGTGGATGACATCCTTTGCGCCGCCCGCCTCGTGCAGGCTGTCCACGTTCTGGGTCACGATCACGACGTCTCCGGGCCAGTCCCGTTGGAGCCGGGCCAGTGCTTCATGAGCGGCATTGGGTTGAACTTCGGAGGCCTGAACCCGCCGCGCATTGTAAAACCCTTGAACCAGTGCGGGATCGCGGGCGAATCCTTCCGGCGTGGCGACATCCTCGATGCGGTGCTGGGCCCACAATCCACCCTCATCGCGAAAGGTGCTCAACCCGCTCTCGGCTGATATTCCGGCCCCGGTCAGAATCACGATCTTTTCCATTTCTCCTCCGCGCGGTACAGCATGGTGCATGTCACACCGTATCCTTTTTGTCTGCCTGGGCAATATCTGCCGCTCGCCTGCGGCAGAGGGCGTTTTTCGCGCCCGCGCGCCACATCACGTAACCGATAGTGCCGGAACCATGGGCTGGCATGCGGGAAAACCGCCCTATGGCCCAATGCAGGCAGCTGCGAAGGTCAGGGGAATCGATCTGGGCGACCTGCGCGCGCGTCAGTTCACCGCTGCCGATTTCGACCGCTTCGACCTGATCCTGGGCATGGACGCCAACAACATCGCGGATATCGAGAATCTGCGCCCCGCCGGCAGTGACACCCCGGTGCGCCTGCTGACCGATTTCGCCCCTGAGGCCGGCGCGGATCATGTGCCTGACCCCTATTACACACGGGATTTCGATGGCGCGCTGGACCTGATCGAGGCAGCGGTTGACGGCCTTGCTGCCCATCTGGACAGTTAACCGCCGATCACCCGCAGCGATCCGCTCAGCCAGGGCAGTTTGGCCAAAGCCGGGTCAACGATCTGGTTCTGCATCAGACGCCGTGTCATGCCCGCGACCTCCTGCGGCACCTGATCGGACCAGCCCGTTCGCGCCAGCAATGATATGCTGCGCGAGAAATCCCCGAACGGGGCAGGGTGGGCCTCCAGCCCGTCATGAAAACGCGCTGCGCGCATGAAGCCCAGCGGCGTCGTGATCGCCCAACCCAGACCCCGTGCAACCATGGCCATAAGCGCCATGTGCGAGCCGATCTCGAACCGTTCCTCGAACTCCTGCGCGCCGCGCGCCATATGCGCCTCGATCTGCCGGCTGATCAGCTGCTCGCGGGCATAGCGCAGATATGGCAGGCTGTTCTGCACAGCCTCCACTCCGCCCGCCCCCTGAGGCGCAACCAGAATGAACGGATCCCGGACCAGAGGGTACTCGACCACCCCTTCCAGCACTTCTCCGCTATGGGCGGTGACGGCCATATGCAGGCGTTGTTCGGCCAAGGCCTCGAACAGATCGAGGCTCGACAAGGTGATCAGTTTGAAATTCGATCGGGTCAGACTGTCCGCCAGCAGCGTGGCCAGCCGTGGGGTCAGGTCATTGTCGAAGTCGTCGATCAATCCGATGGAGAGCGTGGTCAGATGCCCCAGATCCATGACCGACAATTCGCTTTGTGCCATTTGCAGCTCGGCCAGAACCGCCTCGGCCCGCACCAGAAAACTGCGCCCGGCCTGCGTCAGGCGCATCGGTCGGCGCCCGTGATCGACCAGTTCGGTGCCCAGAGCCTTTTCCAGATTGCGCAACTGTTGGGAAACGGATGGCTGGCTGAGCCCCGTGATCTCGGCGGCCTGTGCCACCGATCCCGTCCGCGCCAAAGCCTCGAACACCTCAAGGCCCCGCAGGGTCAGCCCTTTCATCACCATAAGATACACCTTTCGCTGCGCCTTTCTGGGGCGCAGCGTGGATCAGGTCAAGGTTTCAGAGGGGCTTAGCTGCAGATCGCCTGCGCCATCTGGCCAAAGTTCTGATACCGGTCCCACAGCGCATCGTCGCGCGCGGTCTGCGACATCTTCAACTCCTGCGCCTGATGGGGGTCGGTGAACCATTTGGCCACGGTTTTCTGATCGCTGCGGGTAAGCGCCTGATCCGCCACGCGCTGGATGCAACTGCACCGATCCCGCGTCGCCGCCGACCGGTCCGACGCCAGACACGCCCGCTTGATCTGCGCCGCATCCGCAACCGGAGCCACCGCCGTCAGCGATGCCGCACAAAATGCGATTAAGAGGAACTGTTTCATACTCGAGCCTCGTTTTTGCCTGCCCGGAGGTGTCTTGCGCCCCTCTCGGTCTGCGGCGGAGTATGAATCAAATGGGCGCGCGGATCAATCATACGTTGCGAAAAAGTGAATGTCTGGGTTTTGGGTAGCGGATTTGGTCTCCAATCGGGTTCACTTATTACCGATTTCTTCGACTTCTGTGCGCTTCAGTAATTCTTTAGCGGCCTGAGCAGGTTTCAATTGATTGGTTATCAACCCGCCTACGGTAGCGCCGACAAGTGGTAGACCAAGCATGGCTCCAATTGCAGTGGACCCTAAAACAATGCTGGTTGGGACTGTTGCTTCTGCGACGTTTTCTGGAGATGAGTAGTGCGCCAGTTTGATAAACAAGACATCTTTGTAGTTGCGTAACCACAGTGCAATTCGCCCTGCGCTGTCTTCATTTAATTCATCCTCTGTAATCGGCAGAGCATTTACCAATTCCGAGAGAGTGCTTTCGAGGTAATCCGCGAACTCAACAACTTCTTCGCGCAATCTTGGTTCGAGGGTATTTAAGCCTCTTACCCGTTCACGGAAGTATTCGATCTGTTCAATCAAGCTAACCGCTGAAACGGCAATGGCATCGCGATTGGCCCTGATAGATGACACCAAGGTCGATGATCGTGAAACTTGACTAGCGGTTTGATCCAAAGAACTCCCCACTATCTGCTGAGGCAGTTCAATGCGTGAGGTTTCTGTTGCAATAGCTTCCGGCCCTTGTAGCCAGATAGAATTATCAATCAAAGCGACCCTACGCTGTAACTCCCAGTCCAGAGGGTTGCCATTCAGCATTCCCTTGTACCACTCTGCCCAAAATTCCCAAGGAGTCCCCGTAGCGTTGTCGAAGAATTGTTGCGACAAGCCAGCGTGTGTTTCAGGTACCTCACCATGCCAAAGCTTGGTGGCGAATACTTGTTCGGTATCCTCAGGTGCGACGGTGAGTGCGGCAGTATCGGCTGTTCGCTCTTTTAGACCTTCGCCGTGATAGGCAGTGAGGTGAGTAGGAAGACTTGAGATAATAATGTCGACTTCGTTGGTGGCAATACGGATGGCGTTAGAAGCGATACTGGCGCTTTTAGGAAGGATGTTGAGTATTCTTCCGGTGTCGGCGGCTGAAATGTATCTGGAGTTTAAATGTGCATTGAGAGCATTGACCTCCGCACTAGGTCTCGTCCCTTCGAGCCCGGAAACAACACATGCTCTTAGACATAACAGTAGAAACTGTTGAAAGTCTGTTCTATCGCTGCCTTGCTCAAAGAACCCGAAGATGTATGGGAGCCATTGTAGTGCCACCCGTGCCGCAACTGTCTTGATCGCAGCGGGCGGCAGGGTTGGCAGTTTTTCATGCAACTCTTGCCCATAGCCGTAATCGATCACACGTACTCCCCATCAGTTTGATCGTTTCAATCTGCAACAACGTGGTTTAGCGGACAAGGCACCGAAACTCTGTCGCGTTTCTATTGACCAATCCACGATTCCTCTACATATCCCCAACCCATGACAGACCTCGCTCATATCCGCAATTTCTCCATCGTCGCGCATATCGACCATGGCAAATCCACCCTTGCTGACCGGCTCATCCAAGAGACCGGAACGGTGAAGGATCGCGACATGAAGGAACAGCTGCTCGACAGCATGGATATCGAGCGCGAACGTGGCATCACCATCAAGGCCAACACGGTTCGCATCGACTATACCGCCGACAATGGCGAGCAATACGTGCTGAACCTGATCGACACGCCCGGTCATGTTGATTTCGCCTACGAAGTTTCGCGGTCCATGCGCGCGGTCGAGGGCTCTCTGCTGGTGGTCGACTCGACCCAAGGGGTCGAGGCGCAGACGCTGGCGAATGTCTATCAGGCCATCGACGCTGATCATGAGATCGTGCCGGTGCTCAACAAGATCGACCTGCCCGCGTCCGACTGTGACCGCGTGGCCGAACAGATCGAAGATGTGATCGGCATCGACGCAACCGACGCCATTCAGGTTTCCGCCAAAACGGGGCAGGGCATCCACGAAACTCTGGAAGCAATCGTACAGCACCTGCCCGCACCGAAGGGCAATCTGGACGCGCCTCTCAAGGCGATGCTGGTGGATTCGTGGTACGACGCCTATCTGGGCGTCATCGTTCTGGTCCGCATCATGGACGGCACGTTGAAAAAGGGGATGCGGGTCAAGTTCATGTCAAACAACACCCTGCACCATGTCGACCGTGTCGGCGTCTTCCGCCCCGAGATGCAGATGGTCGACTCGCTTGGCCCCGGCGAGATCGGATTCCTGACCGCATCCATCAAACAGGTCCGCGACACCCGCGTAGGTGACACCATCACCAATGACCGCAACGGGACCGAAGTCGCACTGCCGGGCTTCAAACCCGCGCAGCCGGTGGTGTTCTGCGGTCTGTTCCCAGTGGACAGCGCCGAATTCGAAGACCTGCGCGATGCAATCGACAAACTGGCGCTCAACGATGCCAGCTTCAGCTTTGAAATGGAAACTTCGGCCGCGCTTGGCTTTGGCTTCCGCTGCGGTTTCCTGGGCCTGCTGCATCTTGAGGTCATCCGCGACCGCATCGAACGCGAATACGATATCGAGCTCATCACCACCGCGCCGTCGGTGATCTATCACGTCTACATGAAAGACGGCGAGATGATCGAGCTGCACAACCCCGCCGACATGCCCGACCCCTCGAAGGTCGACCATATCGAGGAGCCGCGCATCAAGGCGACCATCCTTGTGCCGGATGAATACCTGGGTGACGTGCTGAAACTGTGTCAGGACCGCCGCGGCATCCAGATGGACCTGACCTATGCCGGCTCCCGCGCCATGGTTGTCTATGACCTGCCGCTGAACGAGGTCGTCTTTGACTTCTACGACCGCCTGAAATCGGTGACCAAGGGCTATGCCTCGTTCGACTATCAGATGACCGGCTATACCGAGGACAATCTGGTCAAGATGTCGGTGCTGGTGAATGACGAACCGGTCGATGCGCTGTCGACCATGGTTCACCGCGACCGGGCCGAGATGCGGGGCCGGGCGATGTGCGAAAAGCTCAAGGACCTGATCCCGCGCCACATGTTCAAAATCCCGATCCAGGCCGCCATCGGAGGCAAGGTCATCGCCCGCGAAACTCTCTCGGCCCTGCGCAAGGACGTGACCGCCAAATGCTACGGAGGCGACGCCACGCGGAAACGCAAACTGCTGGACAAGCAGAAAGCGGGTAAGAAGAAGATGCGCCAGTTCGGGAAGGTTGATATCCCGCAGGAGGCGTTTATTTCTGCGCTGAAGATGGACAGCTGAGGCTGTCCGTTTTGAACAGTCACTGACAGGCTTGCTTTTTGGGTTCGAGCTTGATGCCACCAGGTCAGGTCGCGGCTCGAACCAAGTGGGATTCGCAGTCCGTCAGGCCGAATTCGCTGTAATCAATTGGCTTGGAAAAGTTCAGGCGCCTCAACTGCCTGTCTGCAATTCGAACCGGCCTGATGTTGGAATCGTCATGCACGATGAAGGCGCCAGAAGGCAAGAGAGCGTGAAGCGCCAAAACCTCTCTGAGGTGCGTGTCCTTGGCTCCGTCCAAGTGCAGAAAATCGATTTTCGCATCAGGATGTCTCAGGGCGTATGCCGGAGCTTCGATCAGAGAGTTTCCTTTTATCAGCTCAACCCGGTCGGGAAACTTGTACCTTAGCCAGTTGAATGCGGCAGGCACATATATGTCCACGCGGGCCCAACGGCGGTTCAATCTCTGGCAAATATCCACGCCGACGCACTTGAGTTCAGGGTTGGCCATGAGCGCCAACAACATGCTGTGGCCTGCATTCACGCCTATTTCAAACAGACGTGTCGAGCGTCGGGCCAATTCAAAGAAATTTCTTCGTTTGGGTTCGAACCTTTCAATAAATGGCAGTGTTTGAAAATCCTGCGCGCGGTGTTCGTAGAACAGATTGCCATTCAGCGCAGGTGGTTCACCCACTTGTTCAAGCGAATGTGCGACATACTGATTGAGGTCGCGCAAGTTTTCGTTCCACTGTGCTGAGGACAAGAGATCGTCATAATCTGAAGGATGGAAGTTGGAAGACACAGTACTTTTCCTCGAAACCCTTTAGTTCCATTACACGCGAGGTTTTCGTTAAACTGGTGAAGCGATGGAAAGTAAACCTTTGAAGCGAAAACAAGTATTCTCGTTTTGTGGGCCTAAAGTGAGTTCCGTCAGTAACGTATAAGCACGAATGCCCGCCTTTGGGATGACCTTCCTGCGTCAACCACAGGGTTCACCTTCGAAAAACCGGGCGGCGCGTTTGCGCCCCCGGGGCTCCGCCCGTTCGCGGCTAAATTCGTCCACTGGACGAATTCCGAGACGCCGCTCATCCCCTCGGGTCGGCGCGGCCCTCGGTTCTACCCGACCCCCCCAATTTCTGAAATCCAGCCAAAAGTGCTAGACTCCCCGCATTCCAAACAGATTTTTCAAAGGGGGAAGTGTTATGGACCCGCAATTGCGTTCCGAGATTTCGATGCGCCGTCTTGACCATTATTACGACATCATGCGCACCTCGATCTTTGCCTATGTCGCCATCGCCGCGGTCATTGGGTTTGGGGCCGAAGGAGTTGCTCTGCCGCTGATCGTGCTGGTGCTTGTGATCACCACCTATGGTGTTCTGGCGGGCAAGACCGCGCTGGAAGATGTTGAAAACCTGCGCGGCGACATGACCGAGGAGTTTGCGCAGACCAGCTTTGCCCAAGGATTGAAGGCGCGTAACCTGAAAGGGCTGATCCTGACGTCGAATGTGTTGCTGGGTCTGATTGGGCTGTCCGAACTCATCGCAATCGTGTTCTGACCGAAGTCTGTGATCAACCTCACAGCTTCAACTTCGCCCACCTGCTAAAGTTGACGCGACGGCAACCTCGGCAGGAGGCCCTTATGTCCACATCGCTCATCCCTCTCATCGCCCTCGGGTCGGCGGGTCTTTATTCCGTTGCCATGATCTCGATGAAGTTCTGGTGGAAAATTCCCGGTGTTGGCCTGACCCTTCTGATTGTTGCCACGCTGCTGGCCGCCGCGACGCTGGAACTTGCCGCGCTTCGCAACGAACGGTTGGGCATCATCTATACCGGCATTCTGGGGGCCGAGGTCGTGCTGATCGCCATCGCCTCGTATTTCCTGTTTGGCGAGAACTTTTCCTATCGCGAGGGGATTGGCATCGCGCTGGTCATTGTCGGGACAGCTCTGGCCTGGGCCTGAAACTCCATTCTAAGCCCCCGCTGAACCAATCATGAAGTTTCCCTTAAGTAAGTTGCAACCCGCCCGGGCGCTCCCAATCTGTTGACCAGACAGAAGGAGAGAGCCCATGACCAGATACATGACTGCCGGAGCAGCCGCTTTGGCCACGACCCTCGCCCTTGGAACGGCCGTGCTGGCCGATACCACGCCCGACCTGCGCGGCACCTGGCTGGGGTCTTACACGACCGTTCAGCCCAGCCATTACTACAAAGGCGATCAGCCTCGGTTCAATCAGGCCGAATGGATGCTGGATGTGCAGCTTCAGGACGGCAACGTTTTCTGGGGGCACAGCAAATGGCGTCGCGATGGCGATACCGACTGGAATGAATACGAGGCCACCGGCACCATCAGCCTCGATGGGACGGGCAGCATCGGCATCGTCGAAACCTCACCTCTGCTGATCGGCGCGAATGCGTTGATCGATGCGCGGTACGAAGATGGCAAGATCTTTGCCGATTTCCGTAGCCTGCGGAACGGAACGACCTACAGCACCGTTCTGGAACGTCAGGTGAACTGAAGCGTGTCCGGCCCGGACGACTGTAGGGGGTAAGTATCGCTGCTGCAATTTTGACTGCGGCGGAGGTTAGTAGGTTGCCACGTGCGGGTCGGACCGCTTCTCAAAAACGGAACAATCGTCTCCACAGCGCGGAGACGGGCCGGGCGGTCAGTTCACCGCCTGCGATAGGAACCAGACCACCCCGCGCAAGAATGCGGCGTTCCTCGGCGCGGGTCATCTGGATCTCGCGAACCTTCAGCGCGGCTTCGCGCGCGGTGACATAGCTGCCGTCCGGTCCCGGTTCCATTCCGGGGATGTTGCGTCCCCGCGACCACATTCCGCGAATGCCCGACAGCGGGTGTTTCCACCCGATCTCGTCATCATCCTGCAAATGCCAGATCCGCTTCGCTTCTGCGACCGAGACCAGAGCGGCCAGCGGTTTGCCGTGCCGGGTCAGTATGATCACTTCGCGCGGGTCCTGTGCGCGGGTGACCAAAGCGCCCAAATGGGCGCGCGCATGGGAAATGGTGCAACGCATCGGCGAATCTCCGTATGTACGATTCGAAAGATTGGTGGTCCGAGAGTTGTACAAACCCCGCAATTCTCAACTAATGGCGCGTGCGGTGGCCTTTGCGCCCGCAGCATTGGGCCAAAAGCCGGGCTCAGGTTCAGGCCTGAAAATGTCTCGGGACAAACATGCGTGGAGTCGAAACTTCTCGGATTATCCACAAAGATTTCCCGGCAGATACCAACAATTTATCCCCGTCTAATTTTCATGCTGCAGTGCTATTTTCTTGTCAGATACAAGGCATGCTGCAACAGTCTGAACACCACACAGGTTCTTCGGAGCCGAAGGTGGGACGCAAAGGCCCGGGGGTCTTGGCAGAGAGACTGGATCTTAGGATTTGCGTTGAACTGCAATGGCTTACCGGTGGGTGATCAGCCGAGTGAGGGCTTCATGCCCAAGTCGGATGGTTACCTTCTCAGAGGGCCGATGCACGCTGTGATGTCTCTTCGGGGACAATGCAGCCGCTGCAGTCTCTCAGGGGGCTGTAGCAACTGGATCGGGTGCTCTTCGGAGCGCATCGACCCGGTAAGGCGTCAGGAGTGTCCGAAAGGACGCATGCAAAGACCGCGTCTGCGCACCTGGCGCCTTTTCCTTTGCCGGATTTCGGTTTCATACAGGCTACCACTCACCCCTGCCGAAAGGGACCGGGGCTCTTCTGCGTGTGCGAAAGAGCCCCGATTTAGCGTCAGATGATGCAATACCGCGTCTATGCACCTGTAAGGGAAAGCTACCGCGGCATGCCATGTCTTTCAACTACATATTGAGAGAAGGCCCGCGCGCGGCGCAAAATAAAGTGTATTACAGGCTTTCCTGCACGTCGGTTGCTGCGCCTTGGATGGCATCTCCGGCTTTTTCGATATCCTTGCCGGCGCCTTTGGCGGTTTCGCAGGCAGTCAGTGCAAACAGGCTCAGGCCCATCAGAATTACGCGGATCATGTTCGTCTCCTTGGTGCTCGATTGTTTTTCGGTAGCACCTTTTTTCAACCGGAGCCAGTTCCTAGGTCGGGCCGTCGCTGCAGAAGAGCTCGTAAACGACTTCGAGCATGCGGCGGGGACGATCATCCGCCAGACGATAGTAGATGGCTTTACCTTCCCTGCGAGGTATCACCAACCCTTCAAGTCGCAGACGGGAAAGTTGCTGTGATACAGCGGCTTGCCTGGCGGACAGCAATTCTTCCAGTTCGGTGACGGATTTTTCACCGGACACCAGATGGCAGAGGATCATCAATCTGCCTTCGTGGCTTATCGCTTTGAGAAAATTAGAGGCGCGTGTCGCGTTGGTGACCATGCGGTCAAAATCTTCTTTTGACATGTCCTGGGACAGCTGAGGAAGTGCCATCGATTGAGTTCCTTGCAAACCCGTTGGCCGGGCGTTGTTTCCGTTACGTAAAGAGACGTGAGTGTGAGACCCTTCAGTACATGTTTCGTACATTCATTTCTATATGTATGAATCAAAATAGCGTGATGTATGAAAGGGGAATTCGGATTGAACGTTCCCGCAACGCGAGGGGGCAGATGATTCACTTTAAGGCGATCTGCTGATCGTTGTCGGAAACAACAGATGGTTCGCCTTGACGATTGATGATGATCCACATTCGGTCAGCGTTCTCACTTGCCCCCCTTGCAGCCCCCCTTAGCCGACACTAAGACTCAGGTAACACTTGTTGGGATATTGTCCCGATCCATAGCTAAACAGGCAGGTTACGAATGTTCGATCCCGTAGAAACCTACATGAATACACTTGTTCCCATGGTCGTTGAGCAGACCAGCCGGGGCGAGCGCGCCTATGATATTTTCTCTCGCCTGCTGAAAGAGCGGATCATATTCATCAACGGACCGATTCATGATGGGATGAGCCATCTTGTTGTGGCGCAATTGCTGCACCTCGAAGCTGAAAACCCCAACAAGGAAATCTCGATCTACATCAACTCGCCCGGCGGAGTGGTAACCAGCGGTCTGTCGATTTACGACACAATGCAATATATCAAGCCGAAATGTTCCACATTGGTGATCGGTCAGGCGGCCTCGATGGGCTCGGTCCTGCTCGCCGGGGGCGAGAAGGGAATGCGCTTTTCACTGCCCAACAGCCGCATCATGGTGCACCAGCCCAGTGGCGGGTACCAGGGCCAGGCCAGTGACATCATGATTCACGCGGCCGAAACCCAAAAGCTGAAGGATCGCCTGTATGACATCTACGTACGTCATACGGGGCAGACGAAAAAGGCGGTCGAAAAAGCGCTGGATCGTGACAATTTCATGAGCCCGGAAGAGGCCAAGGAATGGGGTCACATCGATGAGATCGTTGAAAATCGAGCGAAAATGGACACGGAAGAGGCCTGAGGCCGATACCCCGCGTCACCGGCGCGGGGGTCATTTTGAGATTGTAGCCGCCAGAGTGCTGGCCTAAGCTGCACACACAGGTGTAAGCGCCCCCGAAAAGGGGCGCAGGGACGAAGCCCGAAAGGTAGATCATGGCGACGAATTCAGGCGGCGATGGGAAAAACACGCTCTACTGCAGCTTCTGCGGCAAAAGCCAGCATGAGGTCCGTAAGCTGATCGCAGGCCCCACGGTTTTCATCTGTGATGAATGTGTTGAGCTGTGCATGGACATCATCCGCGAAGAGACCAAGGCCAGCGGGCTGAAGTCATCTGACGGTGTTCCGACGCCCAAGGATATCTGCGAAGTACTGGACGATTATGTAATTGGTCAGGCCACGGCAAAGCGGGTTCTGTCGGTGGCCGTTCACAACCATTACAAGCGTTTGAACCACGCTCAGAAAGCGGGCAGTGATATCGAGCTGGCAAAGTCGAATATCCTGCTGATCGGCCCGACCGGTTGCGGTAAGACGCTGCTGGCGCAAACGCTGGCGCGTATTCTGGACGTGCCGTTTACCATGGCTGACGCGACGACCCTGACCGAAGCCGGCTATGTGGGTGAGGATGTCGAAAACATCATTCTCAAGTTGTTGCAGGCGAGTGAGTACAATGTCGAACGCGCGCAGCGCGGCATCGTCTATATCGATGAGGTCGACAAGATTACCCGCAAATCCGAAAACCCCTCGATCACGCGTGACGTGTCGGGTGAGGGCGTGCAGCAGGCATTGCTGAAACTGATGGAAGGGACAGTGGCCAGCGTCCCCCCACAGGGTGGCCGCAAGCATCCTCAGCAGGAATTCCTGCAAGTGGACACGACGAACATTCTGTTCATCTGTGGCGGCGCATTTGCGGGTCTGGACAAGATCATTGCGCAACGTGGCAAAGGCTCGGCCATGGGCTTTGGTGCCGATGTGCGCGACAATGACGACCGCGGTGTGGGTGAGATATTCAAGGATCTGGAACCCGAGGATCTGCTGAAATTCGGACTGATCCCGGAATTCGTCGGTCGGCTGCCGGTTCTGGCGACGCTTGAGGATCTGGATGAAGACGCGCTGGTGACCATCCTGACCAAACCCAAGAACGCATTGGTCAAGCAATACCAGCGTTTGTTCGAACTGGAAGATGTTGAACTGGCCTTTACGGATGATGCCTTGAAGGCAATTGCCAAAAAGGCCATCGAGCGCAAAACCGGCGCGCGCGGCCTGCGGTCTATTCTCGAGGATATTCTGCTGGACACCATGTTCGAACTGCCGGGCATGAAAAATGTCAGCGAGGTTGTGGTGAACGAAGAGGCGGTGATGTCCGACGCGCAGCCGCTGTTCATCTATGCCGATGCGGCCAAGGAATCGGCCTCGGCGGGCTGAGGCCGGGCTTTTACCGCGACGGTGGAACTTCACTTGAACCGGTTCAGGGGGCTCTGCCCCCGCTGCCCTTCGGGCATCCCCCCGGGATATTTTTAGCCAGATGAAGCTGTGGATCCGTCGCTCGCACGCGAAGTCATGCGTGGTCAGGCGGCGGAAGCTTAAGCAAGTTTTCGAACATCAAAGGTGACGGATTATGGCAGTGCAGCGCATTTCTTCGGGTGGTGAGTTCGAAGCCAAGGTCGGGTACTGCCGCGCAGTGGTTGCGGGCGGCTGGGTTCATGTCGCCGGGACCGTCGGGCAGGGCGAGGACGTGGTGGCGCAATGCCGGTCTGCGCTGGACATCATCGGCAAGGCGCTGACTGAGGCAGGCGCAGGCTTTGACGATGTGGTTCGGGTCACCTACATGTTGGCGGACCGCAACGAGTTTGAGCCGTGCTGGCCGATCCTGGCCGAGACTTTTGGCGCCAATCCACCGGCTGCGACGATGATCGAATGCGGTTTGATTGATCCGAAATACAGGATTGAGATCGAAGTGACCGCCTTTTTGCCGGAGTGACGCAGGTGGTATCAGGGGCACTGGACCTTGGCGGGCCTTTGGTCCATACCTTTCTTCGACGAAATGCCGGAGGCACCCGATGGGAATCCTGAACAGTCTTTTGCGAGCCGTGACCTGGTGGAATGGGTCAACTTTGAACACTCAGATCTACACTGCACGCAAGGGCGTGAAAGTGGGCGAAGACAATGAAGGCAACGTGTTTTACCGCAATGCTGATGACAGCAAGCGTTGGGTTATCTTCAATGGCGAGGCCGAAGCCAGCCGGGTTGATCCTGAATGGCATGGTTGGTTGCATCGCACTTGGGACGAGCCTCCGACAGATAAACCGCTGCCGCATAAATCCTGGGAAAAACCACATCAGGAAAACCTGACCGGCACCGCGCTGGCCTATGCTCCTGCCGGATCTCTGCGTCGCGCGGAACCGGTTGAACGTAAGGACTATGAGGCCTGGAGCCCGGAATAAACGAGGCGATAATGTCGACCCATAACTGGACCGAAGTTCTTGTCGGCGGCGTCGTATTGGCCGGTGCCTTTGCATTTGGTGTCTATGCCAGCCAATCGACGGGCTTGTCGCAAGGTGCCGCTGGATATGAACTGGGCGCGTCTTTCAGATCTCTGGAGGGGGTGGGTGTCGGTACGGATGTGCGCCTTGCGGGCGTCAAGATCGGGACCGTGACGGGCGTCACCCTGAACCCGGATACCTACCGCGCTGACACGACTTTCACGATTGCAGACGGCATTCTGGTGCCGGACGACAGTGCCATTGTCATTTCCTCAGAAGGTTTGCTGGGGGGCAATTTCGTCGAGGTGATGCCAGGTGGGTCACCATTCTACTTTGATCCCGGCGACGAGATCGAGGATACGCAGGGCGCGGTCAGCCTGATTTCGCTGCTGGTCAAGTTCGTAGCCGGAGACGGCAGCGAATGATGCGCGCCACGATTCTTGCCTTGTTGCTGGCCGCCACAGGTGCGGCCGCGCAGCAGAAAGTTCAATCTGGGCCCGGGGCAATGCTGCGGGGCCTGGACAAGGTGAACGGCCAGACTGTCGATGTTGAATTGCAGACCGGCGCGACGGCAGCGATTTTTGGGCTGGATGTTGCCTTGGGAGATTGCCGTTTTCCCGTTGACAATCCAACGGGTGACGCATTCGCCTATCTGACCATCTGGGAGAGTGGGAAGGCCGATCAGCTGTTTGACGGTTGGATGATCGCAACCTCCCCTGCATTGAATGCGCTGGATCACGCGCGTTATGACGTTTGGGTCATACGGTGTATCACACCCGCCGCCGATTGATTCAGCGGCACCGAGAAATCGGCGCTGTGGTTCAAGGCCTTTTCCAGCTCTTTCTTGTAGGCGCCGCGCGGAATTTCGATTGCGCCCAAAGAGGCCAGGTGCGCGGTCAGAAACTGCGTGTCAAACAGACGGAACCCGGTTTGCCTCAGGCGGTCCACAAGATAGGCGAGGGCGATCTTCGAGGCGTCTTTGCGTCTTGAAAACATGCTTTCGCCGAAGAATGCTGCGCCTAGGGTCACGCCATAGACGCCGCCCACCAGCGTGTTGTTTTCCCAGACTTCCAGTGAATGCGCATACCCTGTTTGGTGCAGCTGGCGGTACAGGTCATGAAGTTCGGCGTTGATCCAGGTATCTGCCCTGTCGGCGCACCCGTCGACGACGCCGGAAAAGTCCTGGTCGATCGAGAAATCGAACCCGCAGTTTCGGATACGGCGCGCCAGGCTTCGAGAAATGTGGAAACTGTCCAATGGAAAGACGCCGCGAAACTTGGGATCGACCCAAAACAGGTCGGGGTCATCGCGATGCTCGGCCATCGGAAAGATACCGATGGAATAGCCATGCAACAAAAGTTCTGGGGACAGGCTCATGTCAGGTATGAGGCAACCGGAGGGCAGGCGCCCTCCGGTCCTTGGTGACTATTGTTCCATGTTCTCCGCAAGCCAGCGCTCCAGCCAGTGGATGTTGTAGTCGCCGCTGTGCAGATCGGGTTCCTGCAGCAGTGCGTGGAACAGAGGGACCGTGGTATCGATACCGTCGACAATCAATTCCCCCAGTGCGCGTTCCAGTCGGGCCAGCGCTTCGGCCCGGTCACGACCCTGCACGATCAGCTTGGCGATCAGAGAGTCATAATAGGGTGGAATCGAATACCCGTCATAGAGAGCCGAGTCCATTCGAACACCAAGGCCCCCCGGCGCGTGATAGGCCGTGATCTTGCCGGGGCAGGGTGAAAATTTCGGCAGCTTTTCAGCGTTGATCCGAACCTCGATGGCGTGGCCGTTGATTTCCAGATCGTCCTGACCGAACGACATCGGTTCACCCGCTGCGACAAGGATTTGTTCGCGCACCAGATCGACGCCAAAGATACCTTCGGTGACCGGATGTTCCACCTGAAGGCGGGTGTTCATTTCGATGAAATAGAACTCGCCATTTTCGTAGAGGAACTCGATGGTGCCGGCGCCGATATAATTGATTTTCGCTACCGCATCCGCGCAGATCTTGCCGATCCTGGCGCGTTCTTCGGGTGTGATGCAGGGGCCTGGGGCCTCTTCGAACACCTTCTGGTGGCGCCGCTGAAGCGAACAATCCCGTTCGCCCAGATGAACAGCCTTGCCTTTCCCGTCGCCAAACACCTGAATTTCGATGTGGCGCGGCGTGGTCAGGTATTTCTCGATATAGACTTCGTCATTGCCAAAGGCGGCCTTGCCCTCGGCCCGCGCAGTCATGAAGGCGCTTTCCATTTCGTCAGCGTTCATCGCAACTTTCATGCCGCGACCGCCGCCGCCTGCGGTAGCCTTGATGATGACCGGATAGCCGAATTCCTCACCGATCTTCTTGGCCGTCGCAAGATCAGGCACGCCGCCGTCTGATCCCGGCACGCAAGGCACTCCCAGCGCCTTCATCGTGTCCTTGGCAGTGATCTTGTCGCCCATGACGCGGATGTGTTCTGCGGTGGGGCCGATGAACGTGATGTCGTGATCTTCGACGATCTGCACGAACTCGGCATTCTCGGACAGGAAGCCATAACCAGGGTGGATCGCCTGCGCACCGGTGATTTCACAGGCCGATATGATCGCGGGCACGGACAGGTAACTCTGGGGGCTGGGCGGGGGGCCGATGCAGACCGATTCGTCCGCCATGCGCACATGCATTGCGTCGCTATCCGCGGTGGAGTGGACGGCAACCGTCTTTATCCCCATCTCGCGGGCAGCGCGGATGACGCGCAGGGCGATCTCGCCTCGGTTGGCAATCAGGATCTTGTCGAACATGGGCCCGCCTTACTCGATGATGACCAGAGGTGTGCCAAACTCCACAGCGTCGCCATCGCCGACCAGAACACGCTTGATCGTGCCCGACTTGGGCGCGTGGATGTGGTTCATGGTCTTCATCGCTTCGACGATCAGCAGCGTGTCGCCTTCGGAAACGGAAGCGCCGACCGAGATAAATGCGGGCGCGCCGGGCTCGGGCTGCATGTAGACGGTTCCAACCATGGGAGAGGTCACAGCACCAGGGTGGCTGGCCGGATCTTCCTGAGCGGCAGGGGCTTCGGCCACGGCAGGCGCAGCCGCAGCGGCAGGAGCTGGTGCTGCCGCAGGCACGGCAACCTGAACTGGTGCAGCTGCGGCCTGTGTCATGCGGCTTACGCGCACGTTCAGGCTGTCTTCCTCGCCATATTCGCGCTTGACCTGCAATTCGGTCAGGTCATTGTCACGCAGCAACTCGGCCAGAGCCTTGATGAATGCCACATCCGCTTCGTGTTTGGTGTCTGTCATGAGTGTCCTCGACGGTTCCCCTTTGGCCCGTCTGTTTCTTGCGGGCTCTGATCAAATTACGCAGGGTTATAGGCTAAGCGGCGGTGCATGAAAAGCGCCGACTCGCACCATCACAGGCGGGAATCCCGCATAATTTAAAGGGGCGGACAGGTTACAGAGGCATCCCTGACAATTTGGCGACAAGCTCGGACAGTTTGCGGGCGCCGAATTTCTCAAGCAGACGGGCGCGATAGGCTTCGATTGTGCGGTAACTCAGGCCCAGTTCAGCACCGATTTCCTTGGCGGACAGGCCACGGCAGGACAGGATCGCCACTTCGCGTTCTCGAACGGTCAATTCGACAAGGGGACGTTCTTCCGAGATGTCGGAAAAGCTCCAGATTCCATGGCGGAAAGGGTCATCGGGCGTCAAAGAGCGGCCACGGGCGCGGCACCAGAACAGATCACCATTGCGGCGCCGCATGACGCGTTCATCCGTGTAGTACCCGGTGTCTCGCATCACTTGCAGGCTGCGTTCCCCGATCCTCTCCCAATCCGCGACCGAGGGATAGAGATGCAACAGCGGCATGTTGCGGTAATCGGCCTCTTCCCCGCCGAAAGTGCGGGCGAATTGCAGATTGCAGCGTCTGATGATCCGGTTTTCCAGTTCAACAAGCCCGATCGGTGCATATTCAAAGGCGGGGTCACTCATCCGCTTATCGTGCCGGGAAACCACGCGGAATTGAAGGGGAGATGCGGCTTATTGTGGCCATTGATGCGCATTGGCGGCTGCCGCTTTTGTTAAGGTTGTAAATATGGTTTGAAAATATCTCGGTAAACTAGCGAAACACATGATATGTTCTGAAAAAAGTGGCTGAAGCCTTGTCAGGAGAATACGATCATGCGCGATATGTTGACGGGAAGCCGTATTCGGGAAAGACGGCAGATTGCCGGGCTTCGGCAAGCGGAACTTGCCCGCCTTGCCGGGATATCCGCGTCCTACCTGAACCTGATCGAACATAACCGCCGCCGGATCGGTGGCAAATTGCTGGTGGATATAGCGTCAGCGCTTTCCGTCGAACCCTCTGTCCTGACACAGGGGATCGAGGCAACCCTCGTGTCGGCCTTGCGGGAAGCGGCGGATGACGCCGTCGGGCAGCAGGCCGAAGTGGACGGGCTGGAGGAATTTGCCGGGCGCTTTCCCGGATGGGCCGGGGTTCTTGCGCAAATGCACCGCCGGGTTGTTTCGCTTGAGCGGAATGTCGAGATCTTGTCGGACCGGCTGACTCATGACCCGCATCTTGCGGCATCAATGCACGAAGTGCTGTCAACGGCGGCGGCGATTCGTTCAACAGCGGCAATTCTTGCAGACACAGAGGACATCGAAGCAGAGTGGCGGGAACGGTTTCACAAAAACCTGCACCAGGATGCAGAGCGGCTGGCCGGGAGTTCAAAGGCACTTGTAACCTTTTTGGACGAAAGCGACTCGTCAATTGATCCGCGCGGTGTTCCGCTTGAAGAGGTCGAAGCGTTCTTCGAATCCCGCAGGTACAGTTTTCCGGAATTGGAACAGGGCGAGGACGTGGATGCCGTTGATCTGAGCAGTCTCAACACGTCGGCTGCCCGAACTGTGGCGCGTGAAGTTCTGAAGATGTATCGCGATGATGCAATCGCTTTGCCGCTGGATGCGCTTCGATCGAGCCTGCAAAAAGGCGACACGGATCCCATTGCGTTGGCTTATCGCTTTTCCGTGGACGTCGCCACCGTTCTGCGTCGATTGGCGTTCATACCCGATGACGTGTTACCGCAGCCGGTTGGCATGGTGCTGTGCGATGCATCCGGCAGCATATTGTTCATCAAGCCGATCCCGGGCTTTGCTTTGGCGCGGCATGGTGAGGTTTGCCCGCTGTGGCCGTTGTTCACGGCTTTGAGCCGCCCACTTGTTCCGGTGCGCAAGCAGGTTGTCCAGATGGGGCGGACCCCGGCTGAATTCGAATGCTTCGCCTATGCTTGGCCTTATGCGGTATTGGGGTATGATCAGGATCCCGTTTATCGCTCGGTTATGCTGGTCCGTTCGGGCAACGAGGCGGCAGGTGCCGCTCCGGTCACGCAAGTCGGGCCAAACTGCCGCGTCTGTCCCAGCAATGCTTGCGAGGCCCGCCGCGAACCGTCGATTTTGAGCGAAGGCTTTTGACACTTTCCCGACAGAAGGCTTAATCTGGCGGGGACCGATCTGAGGATGGAGGAACGGTCTTGGGGAGGAACTGAAAATATGAGCCGTAAGGTTCTGTTAATCGAGGACGAGCCGAACATTGCCGAAGCAATCCGGTTTCTGCTGACCCGCGAGGGATGGCAGGTGGACACGCATGGCGATGGCACGGATGCGGTTCAGGTGATTCAGAGGGCACAGCCCGATCTGGTCATTCTGGACGTCATGCTGCCGGGCAAGAGTGGCATGGATATCCTGCGGGACATCCGAGAGATGGAAGAGCTGGCAGGTTTGCCGGTTTTGATGCTGACGGCGCGCGGTCAATCGCGCGACAGGGAAATGGCGGAAAACGCTGGTGTCAGCCGTTTCATGACCAAACCGTTTTCCAATGCCGAAGTTCTGACGGCTGTGCGCGATCTTCACGCGCAGGCGACGCGAATATGATGTCTGGCGAGGGCAAAAAGGGCGCACCACAGGGCGCACGCCCCTCGCTTTTTCTCGAACGTCAAAGCTATCGCCGACGTAGGCTGGCGGATGCGGCGCGGCTGCTGCCGTTTTTGGGGGCGGCTCTGCTGGCGCTTCCGCTATTGTGGCCCGATCAGCCCGGCAAGGGCGAGGCTGTCCCCTTGTCTTCAGCAATGTATTACATCTTTGTCTGCTGGGGCGCTCTGATCGTGGTTGGGTTGGTTTTTGGAATTGCGGCCCGCCGTTTGGGCGTGCGCGAGGATCAAGACGCGGACGCTGAGTGATGGCAACCATTAACACGCTGATCCTGGTCTGCCTTGGCTATGTCATCTTCTTGTTCGCCGTGGCTTTCGCCGCTGACCGAATGGCTGCGGCAGGGCGGGGCAAGTGGCTGCGCTCGCCCCTGATCTATACCTTGTCGCTGTCGATCTATTGCACGGCATGGACGTTCTATGGTGCGGTGGGCAATGCCGCGCGGTCCGGGTTGGAGTTTGTAACGATTTACCTTGGCCCAACCCTGGTGATGGTCAGTTGGTGGTGGGGACTGCGCAAACTGGTGAGGGTCGGGCGCAGTCAGCGGGTGACCTCTATCGCGGACCTGTTGTCATCGCGCTATGGCAAGTCGAACACGCTTGCCGTGTGTGTGACCATTCTTGCCGTGCTTGGCGGAACACCCTACATCGCGCTCCAGTTGCAATCAATCACCTTGTCCTTTTCGATTTTTGCCGAAGCCGATTCATCGGGTCTGTACCGCGAAGGGTCCAGTGTATTCTGGATGGCAGCGGGGCTTGCGGTGTTCGCAATTCTTTTCGGCACGCGCAATCTGGACGTGAACGAGCGCCACCACGGTGTGGTCACCGCCATTGCAGTGGAGGCCGTTGTCAAATTGTTTGCTCTTATCGCCGTGGGCGTTTTCGTGGTGTGGGGCATTGCCGGTGGCGTTGGCCCGATGATGAATAGGATAGATGCCTCGGAAATCGGAGAGTGGAACGTCGATGCCGGGCGCTGGACGACTTTCATATTCCTGTCCGCCGCGGCCTTTATCTGCCTGCCGCGCATGTTTCAGGTTATGGTGGTCGAAAATGATGACGAAAGCCATCTGCGAACCGCCGCCTGGGCGTTTCCGCTCTATCTGCTTTTGATGAGCCTTTTTGTCGTGCCAATTGCCGTCGTTGGTCTGGATCTGTTGCCAGAGGGGGCCAATCCCGATCTGTTCGTGCTGACGGTACCGCTGTCGCAGGGCAATGACTGGTTGGCCATGCTGTCCTTTATCGGCGGGTTTTCGTCCGCAACGTCGATGGTCATCGTCAGCGCAATGGCCTTGTCGACGATGGTTTCGAACCATGTGGTCATGCCCATTTGGTTAAACACGCATGAGGGTACGGGCTCGGTTTCGGGCGATGTGCGCAGCATTGTTCTGGTTGCGCGCCGCGTGTCCATCGCCGTGATCATGGCGTTGGGTTACTTTTACTATCGGTTGTCCGGTGGTGGTGCGGCGCTGGCCTCGATCGGATTGATTGCCTTTGCCGGAATCTCGCAGATTCTACCTGCTTTGGTCGGGGGATTGTTCTGGCGCGGAGCAACCCGGACAGGGGCGCTGGTCGGGTTGAGCGTCGGTTTCGCACTTTGGATATATACGCTTTTGTTGCCAGGTATGGGCGCGCCGTGGATGCCGGAGGCCGTCATGCAGAATGGGCTGTTCGGCCTTGCCTGGTTGCGTCCTCATGCCCTGTTCGGGATCGAAGGGATCGATCCGATGGTCCATACCGTGATGTGGTCCCTGTCCCTGAACACCATTGCCTTTTGCATAGCGTCCCTTCTGAGCTTTCCCAGCCCTCTGGAGCGTTTGCAGGGTGCGCAATTCGTCAATGTTTTCGACCACTCGGTTTCACCCGGTGGCTGGTCCGGCTCGGTGGCGCAAAGCGAAGACCTGATGATCATGACACAGCGTATTCTGGGCACCGCGCCAGCGCAGGAGTTCTTTCAGGCAGAGGCTGAAAAACAGGGCGGCCGGTCGCATATGCCGGAACCGACCCCGGGTTTCCTGAACCGGCTGGAGCGAGAGTTGAGCGGGTCGGTTGGCACCGCCACTGCGCATGCGATGATTGCCCAAATCGTCGGAGGGTCTTCAGTTTCCGTAGAAGATCTGCTGGCGGTGGCGGATGAATCGGCGCAGCTTCTGGAGTATTCGGGGAAGTTGGAAGAGAAGTCGTCGGAGTTGTCCCGTACGGCGCGCCAATTGCGCGAAGCAAACACCAAGCTTACGCAGATTTCCGAACAAAAAGACAGCTTCCTCAGCCAGGTCAGTCACGAGTTGCGCACGCCGATGACCTCGATCCGGGCATTTTCCGAAATCATGCGGGATACAGAGGGGCTGAGCCGTGAGGAACAGACCCGTTATGCCGCAATCATTCACGATGAGGCCTTGCGCCTGACCCGGCTTCTCGACGATCTGCTGGACCTGAGCGTGCTGGAAAACGGGCAGGTCAATCTGAACCTCAGCGATGACAGTTTGCGTTCGGTTCTGGACCGGGCGGTGTCCAGCGCGCTGGCCGGAGCAGAGCGGAAAATCACGGTTCGCCGGACTCTTACGGCCGAGCGAATGTCCCTGCATACGGATCTGGACCGGTTGGGGCAGGTGTTCATCAATCTGATCTCGAACGCGCAGAAATACTGTGACGCGGAAGAACCGGTATTGGTCATTTCAGCCCACGACGTCGGCGGCAGGGTCATCATAGATTTCATCGACAACGGCAGCGGCATTCCACCCGGCGCGCGTTCGATGGTGTTCGAGAAATTTGCTCGTGTCGGGGTCGACAAGGCAGGGGGCGCAGGTCTGGGTTTGGCCATTTGCCGTGAGATCATGCAACGGTTGGGCGGTGAGATCACATATTTGCCCGGGCAGGGCGGTGCGGCGTTCCGGGTCAGCTTGCCTTTGGCTTTCCAGCAGGCCGCGCAATGACACGGCCATAAAGAACTTCGTAACGCTCGGCAGGGTAAACCAATAGCCAGTTATTGAAGCAACTGGTGATCGGGCGACATGTCACAAACCGTCAGCGCTGCTTTGGCGCGCAAACTGTCTGTTGGACGAAAAGATCTGGGCGATCGCCCGCGTTCGGTTTTGCGGGCGCTGCGCTTGGGGTTTGCGCGGGCAGCAAGTGATCGATTGAACCTTCCCCTGGCTGTCATCGGGGCAAAACAGGCCAGCCGCACGCAGGATGACATGGCGGAATCATTCGCTCAGGATTGGCTTATGTTGGTGTTTGACGGGCCGGAGGGGCGCGCAGGGATTTGCCTGAGCCCGCATGTGGTGTCCGCCATTGTGCAAACCCAAACCATCGGTGAAATACTGCCCGGTGATCCGGCCCCAAGGGCCTTTACGGATACGGACGCCGCCATGGTGGTGCCATTCATCGAAACCGCTCTGACCTTGACTGCCGGCTCAATAGACGCTGCGGCCGAGCAGGTCTGCCTGACGGGATACGAGTTCGCGGCACGTACGAAAGATTCGCGCGGCTTGTCGTTGGCCATGACAGAAGATGAATACCGCGTCTTCGATCTGACGGTTGATCTGGCCGGCGGGGCGCAGCAGGGACAGATCTCGATCTTTCTTCCAGAGCATCTTGCCACGCCGGAAAAGGCAGAGGAGGTCACGGATCCGGCCGGTCCCCGGCTTGAGCAGGCATCGGGTGTTGTTCGGGCGGAACTGAAGGCCGTTTTGTGCCGGATGTCGCTGCCACTGTCCGATCTGTCAGAGATTCAACCTGGATGTGTTTTGCCATTGCGCGGGGCGCGCCTGGACAGAACTGAGATATTGACCATCGACCGAAAGCCAACGGGTATTGGCCGCCTTGGTCAATGTGGCGGGTTGCGCGCCGTTCGGTTGAACGAACATTCGACCCTGCCCGCCTTGTCGGGGGACGAAGCGCAGGAGTTCATCGAAAGCCGAGGGAGAATGCAGCCGCACGATGACCTGGTCGAACCGGTTTCCGGCGCGTTGGATGCCATGCCTCCGGAAATTGAGGACGCGGGTTTGGATCTTACGGACAACGATCTGTCACTGAACGATTCCGAACGGATGGTCGCAGAGATTTCGCAACTGGCTGGCCTTGACGCAGCCGACACGAATTCCGACGCAGAATAGGGTTTAGTCTGCCTGGCTGCGAAAATGCTCTAGTGCAGGGCGCAGGTTTTCCAGTTGATATCCGGCATTTGTCGTGGCGGCCAGAATGTCGTCTGTGCTCATGCGGTCGCATTGACCAAGGGCCCAGACCACCGAACACCGAGTGCCCGAGGCGCAATAAGCCAGAACCGGGCCATCGCAGCTTTCTGCCAGGTCACGCTGCTGCTTTGCAATCTCGGGCGTCATGGTCTGGTGGGTCAGCTCCAACACCTCGTAGTCCATGCCTGCCGCACGGACGGCTTCACCGATCGCGTCGGATTGCATGATCGCGGGAACCTCAACATCGGGCCGGTTGCAGATCACCTTGACGAAGCCTGCCTCGGCAATTTCCGGGACGTCTTCTACCGTGATCTGCGGTGAGACAGCATAGCGGGGCGTGATCGGTCGAATCTCCATGCCAAATCCTTAGGCCGCGTTTGCGGCTCTGTCCAGTTGCGCCCCCAGCGTTGGCGCGATGAACATGCCTGCAACCATCGCGATCAGGAAGACCAAGCCACCCAAACCACCATAGGTCAGCGAGGCCATCGCCGGTCCCGGGCAAAGCCCGGCCAAGCCCCAGCCCATTCCGAACAGGACGGAACCGATGATGAGCCTGCGATCAACCTCGGACCTTGCAGGGGGTGGAAAATCGCCTCCGGTCAAGGCCTTGCGCCCAGAGGTAAGCCTCCAGGCTACAAGCATCGGCAGGATGGCGCCGCCCATCACAAAGGCCAGGGTCGGGTCCCAGTTTCCGAAAACATCCAACCATCCCTGAACCTTGGTCGTGTCCGTCATGCCCGAAATCAACAATCCAGCACCGAACAGCGATCCTGCGAGCAAAGCAATCAAAAGGCGCATCAGATCAATCCCCAAACATGGCGCAGCAGAACGAGGGTCATTCCGCCGGCAAGAATATAGAATACGGTGGCCACGATGCCGCGCAGAGAAAATCGCGAGATGCCACAGACACCGTGACCCGACGTGCAGCCATTGGCGATACGCGTTCCCACACCGACCAGAAGCCCGGCCACAACAACAAGGCCCAGATTGCTGGTGAGATGCGTTTGGGTCTCGGGGGCGATCAGTGGCCGCAGCAGAAGCGGCATTCCGATCAACCCGGCGATGAAGGCCAGGCGTTCGGCTTTGGTGTCGCGGGCCTCACCGTCGACAAGGCCACCCAAAATGCCACTTGCACCCATGATCCTGCCATTTCCAAGCAGGTACACTGCTCCGCCCAGGCCAATCAGCAGGCCACCGCACAGCCCCCAGATCCACTCGATGTTCATGTGGGATAATCCTTTTTAGAGTGACTTGTTTCGCGTCAGATTTTGTTCACCGGCAGCTTCAGGAATACATCGCCTTGCTCATCGGCAGGCGGCATCTGCCCCGCCCGCATGTTGACCTGCAAAGAGGGCAGGATCAGGCGCGGCATGGCAAGGGTGGCGTCCCTTGCGTCACGCATTTCCACGAATTCTTCGATGCTGCGTCCTTGTCCGATATGGACGTTCAGCGCTTTCTGTTCGCCTACCGTCGTTTCCCAGGCGTATTCATCGCGGCCCGGCGCTTTGTAGTCGTGCCCGACAAAGATGCGCGTTTCGTCCGGCAGCGACAGGATTTTTTGGATCGATTCAAACAATGTGGCTGAGGAGCCTCCGGGAAAATCGCAGCGGGCCGTGCCGAAATCCGGCATGAACAGCGTGTCGCCCACAAAGGCGGCGTCGCCTATCACATAGGTCAGGCAGGCCGGGGTATGGCCCGGGGTATGGAGAACATCGCCGCGCATCTGCCCAATGTGAAAACTGTCCCCCTCCGAGAACAAGGCGTCGAACTGGCTACCATCGCGCTGGAACTCGGTTCCTTCATTGAAGACTTTGCCGAACGTGTCCTGCACGGTGACGATCTGAGCGCCAATTCCAATTTTGCCGCCCAGTTCCTGTTGCAGGTAGGGGGCCGCAGACAGGTGATCGGCGTGAACGTGGCTTTCCAGAATCCATTCGACCTTTAGATCGCGCGCGCGCACAAAGTCGATGATTGCGTCAGCCGATTTTGTCTCTGTGCGCCCCGAAGCATGATCGAAATCCAGAACACTGTCGATGATGGCGCAGGCACGCCCTTGCGGTTCATGAACAACATAGGACACCGTGAAGGTTTGATCGTCAAAAAACGCTTTCACTGCGGGTGTCATGATTTCCTCCGTATCGGTTATCATTATCATATATGTAAAATGGAATGTGACGCAACATCGAACCTGTGTTTGATGCGCGTCAAGGCATTCACGATTAAATCAGCTTAAACTTTAGCCCATCCGCGCCGGATTGCCGAAAACGCGAATGTGTTGGGCAATATCCTGCACAATTTCAGGTTAATATCAGCGGGTCTTATTCCCGTTACCTATATCTGGGATACTGGCGACACTTGGGAGGGTACTATGACATCAACAAGTCTTTATTCCGAAGCAGAACGGCTTGAACAAGAGCTCAGAAATGCGAGCCTTGATACGCGTTTGGCGCTTCAACCGAGTGTGAGCAAGGTTGTCGACCGTATGCGACAGCAGGGGATGCAGGTGCCGTCCCGCCTGCGGCGTCTGGATGCAGCCCTGTGCGAAGACGCCATGGAAGCGCAGTTCGATAACCTGCCGATTTGAAACAAGTGGTCATCCAAAGGATATCCCGAGGATGACCAGCATCAATCCAAGGACGGACAGGAACAAAGACGCCAGGTTCCAGGGCAAAACGGCCTGAACGGTCGCGCGCAGTTCGTCGTCTGACAGACCCGCCTTGCGCGCTTTCATCACGCGAAGAATGCACCAGATCAGGCCGGCGAGGCCGGTCAGAGAAAGGGCTGCGCCGCCCCAAATGATGAATTCGAACATGGTGCCCTACATCTCTTCGTGAACTACCCCAGCGCTTACCGGAACGGATCACGCCGTACAAGTGCGCTTGGGGATTGGGTGGGATTGGGTGCTTGCGACCCGGGCGGCGGCATTGTATCCGGCTTCCTGCATCAGATTTCAGCCCTTGGGACGGACGCGTATGGAAGGCATCATCAAAGATCAGACTGCCGCCAACTGTCGCGTGACTGCCGATGAGCCGTGCCAGTTCATCGAACGGTTTGAGGGTCTGGATGCGGTGAAAACAACCTGGTGGAACAGCGGAAAGAAGCCATGGCCGAGGCCCGGGCACGTCGTTGCTTTTGCCTCCAGAAAACTGTTTTGTGTGTAGCAACCACAGCTTGAGGCGAATACAGGTGGTATGAACTGTATTCTCTTAGCGGTGATGATCCAGAATTGGGAAGAATTGGATGAGCATGTCGGAAGAAGCAGAAGCAAGTTACAAGGTCACCTCTGGGGAGCTGCGCCAATTTGTTGAGCGTATCGAGCGCCTGGAGTTGGAAAAGAAAGACATCGCGGATCAAATAAAGGAAGTGTACGCAGAGAGTAAATCGCGCGGCTACGATGTGAAGGCTCTTCGCAGCATCATTTCTCTCAGAAAAAGAGACAAGGATGATATTGCCGAGCAAGAGGCTGTCATCGAGATGTACAAAGAAGCCTTGGGCATGAACTAAGGCCGGTTCTTGGCAAAAGCGCTAATTCATTCAGGCTGACAAAAGCTTTACGAAGAAATGCGTGTCACTTGCCGAGACTGCAACATGTGCAGCCAGACAGGGCGGAGATTTCAAATATCGCAGACCTGGCTGGCTGTGCGGTGATGTCTGCTGCCTCAGTGGCCTTGTGGGTTTGCAGGGTCTTTGCTGACGACGAATTCTCGTTTTCGCTGGAAGATCTTCAATGTGTCAGAAAGCCGAAGCTGCGGTTGCTGAAGACCTTGTTGCCTTTTTTGATAGTTTGTCCGAGGCAAGACCTGCCTCGTGATTGCCTGAAGGCTTGCGGCTCAAAGGCTGGGTTCTTTTAGCATTGAAGATCGTTGAAGATTCCTGTTCCGCCTTTTGCGGAGTGACACATGCGATTGGGCTGTGGAGGTTTCTCGACCGACCCTGCGGCATTGCGGGTGAAAGCGCTGCAAACCATCCTGTCGGTCAACCAAAGGCCGGTCATGCACCAACTTACAAAGCCTGACCACTCAAGTGGGGCTGATCAGCGCGACCGACACCTTTTTGGCATAAGGCATGGTGGTGTTAAGAACTCAGCGCTCGGTAATGAAGGACAGTCCGGACACGAGCTGTCTCAATCCAAGCGCCGCGCCCGCAAAGATCGCGGCGAATGTCACGGGCGCGCTGTAGGCCAGAAGTGAAAAGGCAGATATGCCTTGTCCGACGCTGCAACCGACTGCGATGATCGCTCCGGGGCCCATGATCGCCGCGCCCAGCATCTGCCGTTTCAATTCGCGTGGATCTTCGCAGGCTTCCCAGCGAAAATGACCCTTTGACCAAGACCCCAAAAACGCGCCGATCAGAACGCCCGAGACTGATCCGACGGCAAAAGACAAAGTGTTTCCGGACGCTGTCATCAAGTAGAATATCGTGTCACCCAAGGGTGCAGCGAAGGTATGGGTTTGCACCGGCTCACCGTCAAAGCCGTGGGTCGCTACCCAGTTCGTGCCAAGCCAGCCCGAGACGATCGTCAGTCCAACCACAGATCCCCAGAACACCTGCGCTGGCTTACGGCGGAACTGCTGGTTCGCCAAAGCGAAGACCACCAAAATAACACCGACGGCAGAACCGACGAGCCACGCCGGAACTGAGGTCAATCGTTCAGCTAGAAAGCTGACGCTTTGGGGCGCGCTGATATCCATTTCTACTGGAAACAGCCAAACCCGCAGATATGCCAGGGGGCCGGACATTACGACATACGCCGAAAGGCCCATGATCAGTACGATGACGAAGGATCGAAGGTCGCCACCTCCCAGCCTTGCCAGCGCCCCATAACCGCAGTTCCCGCTGATGGCCATTCCATAACCGAACATGAGGCCGCCCACGATCGAACCGATCGGGTTCCAGGTCTGGGCAAGGTAGCGTGTTCCGACCGGGTCAAGCCACCCGAACGCCATGGCGGCATGGCTTCCAACAATGGCGACGCCAATCGCAACCGCCCACATGCGAAGTCGCCGATCATCGCCTGCGTAAAGGAAGTCTTCGATTGCACCCAACGTGCAAAAGCGACCGATGCGTGCAGCCAGCCCCAAAGCGATGCCCCCAATCAAACCGATCAGAGCAACGGCATTTGCGTCTCCCAATGCTTCGAACATTGCCAGTCTCCTCCCAAAGCTGGCGGCGTCTTGACCGGCTTCTACGTCTCCCGGCAGAAAAGATCGTAAACGACTTCCAGTATTTGCGTCGAACGATCATCAGCCAATCTGTAATAAATTGTCTTACCTTCGCGTCGTGTTTTGACCAAGCCTTCAAAGCGCAGTCGGGATAATTGTTGGGATACGGCGGCCTGTCTCGCCGACAGCATCTCTTCCATCTGGGTGACGGACTTTTCACCCGATGACAGATAGCACAAGATCATCAGACGCCCTTCGTGGCTGATGGCCTTCAGGAAGTTTGATGCCGTCTGGGCATTCTCCATCATTCGGTCCAGATCTTCTGCACACATGTCCTTTGTGAACACCGGCAGTTTCGATGGTTTGTCCAAAAGGATCGCCTCGCTTTCTCAGCTTCACGCATTCAAAACAGTTTATGTAATTTGCCGCCGATTAGCCAGAGGTCTCAACCTGTACCCCTGCGTCACGTAGCATCACGCCCAACAACCCCCAGAAAAAGTCTTCGCCGGGGTAGCCTTCGATCCGGCCGACTTCGTGGCCGTTGTCCAACAAAACAAAGGTCGGAGTGTAGTGGAGAGGTCGTTTTAGGGTGATCCCATCCGGCAGGGTTTCATGGATGTCGACACGCCGAAGCGGGGCGGCATTTCCTTCCTGTGTTTTCGGGTAGATCCCCGAGATTTCGGAATCCCATCGGGCACACCACATGCACCCATCTTCTTCGGCCATCAGAAGCGTCATTTCAGCCCGTAAAGCCAAAGGCGAAACAAGCAACGTGACCGCAAGCACAAGCAGGAAAAGGTGGCGCATCTCAAGCTCCGATTGACCGCAGCGTTATATCTTTATTACTTTGAATGTATGAATGATAGCGTGCCAGGACGGGTTTGACCATGCTCGACATCACTTTTGCAGGGGCTTTGGTCGCAGGGCTGTTGTCATTTCTGTCCCCGTGCATCCTGCCGATTGTGCCGTTTTACCTCAGTTACCTGGCGGGTGTCGGGATGGAGCAGATTTCTGCCAGTTCAGTCATTTCCGGCAACGTTCGCCGCAGGACAACGCTTTCTGCAATCGCTTTTGCAGCAGGGATCATAACGATTTTTATGGCGCTTGGAGCCACGGCTTCGATATTCGGTCAAATGATCCGCGAATACTTCGATATCCTTCGATGGATTGCCGCGGCCATCATCATGGCGATGGGCTTGCATTTCCTGGGGCTGATTCGCATCGGATTCCTGTATCGCCAGTTTCGGGCGGATGTCGGTGAAACATCTAACCTGAGCCTGATTGGTGCGTATGTTCTGGGACTGGCATTTGCTTTTGGCTGGACGCCCTGTGTCGGGCCCGTGCTTGCTGCAATCCTGTTTACGGCGGCCGGAACCGAGACGGCTTGGCGCGGTGCGATGCTTTTATTCGTTTACGGGGCGGGAATGACTGCCCCCTTTGTTCTGGCGGCCTTTTTGGTGTGCCCCTTCATGCAGTGGATGGCGCGGTTCAGAAAGCATTTACCCCTGATCGAGAAGGCCATGGGCTGTCTGTTGTTTCTGTTCGGCGCTCTGATCGCAACCAACTCGATCAATCGCGTGGCCCAATGGATGCTGGGCCATATGCCCTGGCTTGCGGCCATCGGATAATACGGGAGGAAAACATGAAGCGAACATTGTCAGTTTTGATGGCATGCATAGTGGGCGTGGCGGTTTCCGCCGCCGAGCTTGGCGACGACGGGTTGCATAAAACACCGTGGATGCGCGACACGTTCAAAGACCTTCGCGAGGATCTTGAAGAAGCGTCAGATGAAGGCAAGCGCCTGGTTTTGTTAATCGAGCAACAGGGCTGCATCTATTGCAAGAAAATGCACGAAGAGGTTTTCCCCCAGCCCGACCTGGCGGCGTACATCGAAGAGAATTTCTTTGTCGTCCAACTGGATCTGCACGGAAGCACCACGGCCACCGACTTTGACGGGGAAGAGAGCGAGCAAAGAGCGTTGATGCGCAAATGGGGGATTCTGTTTACGCCGACCCTTGTATTTCTGTCGGAAGAGGTTCCCGAGGACGCCACCGCCATTGATGCAGCGGTTGCAGTCATGCCGGGGGCGTTTTCGAAGGGAACAACTTTGGATCTGTTCACCTGGGTCTTTGAAAAGCGGTACGAACTTGAAAATGGTGAAGATTTTCAGCGCTACCACGCACGGCGCATTCAGGAGCGAAACAATATTTCACAAGACTGAGGTTCGGGGATATAAATAAAAAAATTCATTGTAATGAATTTAATGTTGCGACAGACCGCCCTCGTCGACTACGGTACACAAATGCTTTGGGTCGCAAAGCGCCGTCGGCGTGTTAGCAAATGGGAGGGATCATGAAGCTGAGACTCTTAACATTGGTCTGCGCAATGACAGGGGGTGCCGCGTTTGCCGCGGATACCGACCCGAAAAACGTAACCTATGGTGAATACGGTGCCGTAGAGGTCTCGTTGACCGGCGCGGCCGGTGACGCGGCAAATGGCGCGCTGATCGTTGGCGACAAGTCAAAAGGCAATTGCGTGGCGTGCCACTCGGTCTCGGCTTTGGCCGATATCCCGTTCCATGGCGAGGTTGGCCCGGCGTTGGATGGCGCCGGTGATCGTTGGTCCGAGGCCGAGCTTCGCGGATTGGTTGCAAACGCGAAAATGACGTTCGAAGGCACGGTGATGCCGGCATTCTACAAGGATGACGGCTATATCCGCCCGGGCGACGCCTATACCGGCAAAGCCCCGACCGAGCCCCTGACGTCGATCCTGACAGCGCAGGAAATCGAAGACGTGGTCGCGTTTCTTGCAACCCTGAAAGAGGAATAGTCGCGCTTCGATAGCGTGATTGTCGAAGATTCAAAGGAGATTGAAAATGGAACTCTCTCGCCGCGAAACTCTGGCCCTTGGGCTGGGCGCCGCGTTCCTGACAATGATGCCGTTTCGTGCAAATGCGGCCGCTGAGGATGCGATTGCCGCGTTTACCGGTGGGGCGGATGTGGCTGACGGCGGTGTTACACTGACGGCACCTGAAATCGCCGAAAACGGAAACACCGTACCGATCGAAGTAAGCGCCCCGGGTGCGGCGTCGATTCTGATCGTTGCAGCAGGCAACCCCGAACCGGGCGTCGCAACGTTCAACTTTGGCCCGCTGGCTGCTGAACAGGCTGCCTCAACTCGTATCCGCCTTGCCGGAACGCAGGATGTCATTGCCGTGGCGAAGATGGCAGATGGCAGCTTTGCCAAGGCATCCGCGACCGTGAAAGTGACAATCGGCGGCTGCGGCGGCTGACAGCCACGCGCGCCTCGAAGAACAGGAGACTAACCAATGGCATCCGGTGTGAAACCCCGCGTCAAGGTTCCGAAGAAAGCCGCAGTTGGCGAAACCGTCACGATCAAGACATTGATCAGCCACAAGATGGAAAGCGGTCAGCGCAAGGACAAAGAAGGCAACGTCATACCTCGATCGATCATCAACCGTTTCACCTGTGAGTTTAACGGCGAAATGGTGGTCGATGTGACGATGGAGCCGGCAATCTCAACCAACCCGTATTTCCAGTTTGAGGCAACCGTGCCCGAGGCAGGTGAGTTCGTGTTCACCTGGTACGATGACGACGGCTCTGTCTACGACGAGAAGAAATCGATCGAGATCGCCTGACGGCACGACCAATAAGGCAGATCAGCGCCGGGCATGACGTTTGGCGCTGGTCCACCAAGGGAGGAACGTAATGAATACAAAGGCATTAACGGCGATCGCGGCAGTTCTGGTTTTCCCAGTGGCAGCATTGGCCGGACCTGACGAAGACAATCTTGTGATCAATGACGAGCTGGACATGACCTCGGTCACCGAAGCGCCGGCGCATCTGGAAAACCTGGACACGATCTATTCCGGTTGGCATTTCCGTACGGATGAAACCCAGGCCCTTCAGATTGATGATTTCGACAATCCGGCGATGATCTTCGTCGACCAGGCTGCCGACCTTTTTGAGACAGTCGATGGGGCTGCCGGCAAAAGCTGTGCCTCTTGCCACGACGGGGTGGAAAGCTTCAAGGGATTGCAGGCTTCCATGCCGAAGGTTGATGCCGAAACCGGCAAGCTGGTGGTCATAGAAGATCTGATCAACGCGTGCCGGACCGAGCACATGGAGGCCGATGCCTGGAAATGGTCCGGCGGCGATATGCAGGGCATGGTCGCTTTGATCGGCCTACAGTCACGCGGGATGCCCATGAACGTTGCCATTGACGGTGACGCCGCCCCGTATTGGGAACAGGGCAAGGAAATGTACTATACGCGCTATGGCCAGTTAGAGCTGAGCTGTGCCAACTGTCATGAAGACAATTGGGGCAATATGATCCGGGCAGATCACCTGAGCCAGGGAATGATCAATGGGTTCCCGACGTATCGTTTGAAACAGGCCAAGCTGATTTCGCGACACAATCGTTTCCGCGGTTGTATTCGTGATACGCGGGCGGAAACCTTTGCCGAAGGTTCAGACGAATTTCGTGCGCTGGAGCTTTATGTTGCCTCGCGTGGCAACGGGCTTTCAGTCGAAACTCCGGCCGTACGCCAGTAACAACAGGCCCGCGTAGGAAGTGTCCAGCGCGGGTTTTTCCGTTAGTTTAACATTCACACATTTATATGTGAAACAGGAAAGCCGAAAGATGATTTCTCGACGTGACTTCTTGCAGGTTTCAATGGCGGCATCGGCTCTGTACGGGGCATCCGGGTTTGGCAATTGGGCCAGGCTTTCCGCACAGCAAAGTCTGACGCAGGATCAGCTGCTGGAGTTTGAGACCTTTGGCAATATCAGCCTGATCCATGTCACCGACATTCACGCACAACTCAAACCGATATACTTCCGTGAACCCGAGATAAACCTGGGTATCGGTGAGGCAAAGGGGCAGATGCCGCATGTCACGGGGGCCGCGTTCCGCAAGGCCTACGGGATCGAAGATGGCAGCTCGTCGGCCTATGCGCTGACCTACGACGACTTTTCAGCCTTGGCAAAGACCTACGGTCGGGTTGGTGGTTTGGACCGGGTTTCGACGGTGATTAATGCCATCCGTGCGGACCGGCCCGATGCCCTGCTTTTAGATGGCGGCGATACCTGGCACGGGTCTTACACCTGTTACCAGACGGCTGGTCAGGACATGGTCAATGTCATGAACGCGCTGAAACCTGATGCAATGACCTTTCATTGGGAGTTCACGCTGGGCAGCGACAGAGTCAACGAAATCGTCGAAGGGCTGCCCTTTGCCGCCTTGGGTCAGAACATCTTTGATGCCGAATGGGATGAACCTGCGGAACTGTTCAAGCCCTACAAGTTCTTTGACCGGGGAGGTGCAAAGGTTGCCGTGATCGGACAGGCGTTCCCTTACATGCCAATCGCGAACCCGGGTTGGATGTTCCCTGAATACTCTTTCGGCATTCGGGACGAAAACATGCAGGCCGTGGTGGACGAGGTTCGCGATGCCGGTGCCGATGTCGTCGTCGTCCTCAGCCATAACGGCTTTGACGTGGACAAGAAAATGGCAGGCCGGGTGGAGGGGGTCGACGTGATCCTCAGTGGCCACACCCATGATGCGCTGCCCGAGCCGGTTCTGGTGGGCAAAACGCATATCATCGCGTCCGGCTCGAACGGCAAGTTCGTCAGCCGCGTGGATCTGGATGTGCGGGATGGGCAGTTGATGGGGTTGAAGCACAAGCTGATCCCGATCTTCTCTGATGTTATCGCTCCGGATCCTGCGATCACCGCCCTGATAGATGAGCAGCGCGCGCCCTATGAGGCGACGCTCAGTGAAGTGATCGGCAAAACGGACTCGTTGCTCTATCGTCGCGGCAATTTCAACGGAACCTGGGATGACCTGATCTGTGATGCCCTGCTTAAGGAGCGGGAGGCAGACATTGCCATGTCCCCTGGTGTTCGTTGGGGGCCGTCGATCCTGCCTGGGCAGGAGATCACGCGCGAGGACATCTGGAACGTCACTTCGATGTCGTATCCGAATGCCTATCGCACGGAAATGACGGGTGAATTCATCCATGTGATCCTTGAGGATGTTGGCGACAACCTGTTCAATCCCGATCCCTACTACCAGCAGGGCGGGGATATGGTCCGTGTCGGTGGGCTGGGCTACCGCATCGATGTGACCAAGCCGCAAGGGCAGCGGATCAGTGAGATGACCCTGCTGAAGACGGGTGAAGCGATTGATCCGTCGAAAACCTATGTCGTGGCCGGCTGGGCCAGCGTCAACGAAGGCACCGAGGGTCCGCCGATCTGGGATGTCGTCGAAAACCACATTCGCAACCTTGGAACCGTAACGGTGCAAGAGAATACCAGCGTCGATGTCGTCGGCGTCTAAGAAACAGATGGAGACCTAAGAGATATGGATGACGCGTTCAAACCGTCCCGCCGGGCCTTCCTGAAAGGCAGTGCCGCGGTCGCCGCGGGGTCAGTTGCAGGTGCGGCAGTGGCAGAAACGCCCGACCCCCTGATAACAGAGCTTCAGGATTGGGCATCGTACACGGGTGCAGGCGTTGACGAGACACCCTATGGCATGCCGATCAGCTATGAATCCCATGTCGTGCGCCGCAATGTGGAGTGGCTGACCGCCTCTCCGATTTCGTCGATCAACTTCACGCCGATCCACGCGCTTGATGGTACAATCACACCCCAGGGCTGCGCCTTTGAACGGCACCACTCGGGCGCAATCGAGCTGCGCAAGGAAGACTATCGGCTGATGATAAACGGTCTGGTCGATCGCCCGCTTGTCTTTACGTATGACGACATCGAACGTTTCCCGCGCGAAAACCACGTGTATTTCTGCGAATGCGCAGCGAACACCGGGATGGAGTGGGCGGGTGCGCAGCTCAACGGCGTGCAATTCACCCATGGTATGATCCACAACATGGAATACACCGGTGTTCCGCTGCGCACGCTGTTGCAAGAGGCCGGCGCCGATATCTCGCCCGACAAATGGGTCTATGTCGAGGGCGCGGACGCGTCGTCCAATGGCCGCTCCATTCCGATGGAAAAAGCGCTGGATGATGTGTTGGTGGCCTTCAAGGCAAATGGCGAGGCCCTGCGGATGGAACATGGCTATCCCGTGCGCCTGGTCGTGCCAGGCTGGGAAGGCAACATGTGGGTCAAATGGCTGCGCAGGATCGAGGTCGTCGACAGGGCGGTCGAAAGCCGCGAAGAAACATCAAAGTACACCGATGTTTATGCTGATGGCACGGCCCAGAAATGGACTTGGGTGATGGATGCGAAATCCGTCATAACCTCGCCCAGCCCGCAAATGCCGATCAAACATGGGCCCGGGCCGCTGGTGATTTCAGGGCTTGCATGGTCAGGCCACGGACAGATTACCCGTGTCGATGTATCCAAGGACGGCGGCATCACGTGGGAGACGGCACGCCTTGGCAAGCAGGGCGACACCAAGGCTTTGACACGTTTCTATCTCGACACGAATTGGGACGGGGCGCCCATGCTCCTGCAGGCCCGAGCAATGGATGAGACCGGCTATGTACAGCCAACCAAAGACCTGCTGCGCGAAAAGCGCGGCGAGAACTCGGTCTATCACAACAACTGTATCCAGACGTGGTACGTAAGCGCAGAAGGGATCGCCGAGAATGTCGAAGTCTCTTAGCCATGTTTTCCTGCCCGTATTTGGCGGCACAGCGTTACTGCTTGCGGGGGCGTTGGTGTTCGCCAACCGAAACTTCGGCCAATCGAAGATCGAAATTTTGGAAACCCGGATTGGTCAGGTTGAGGCCCACGCAGCAGCCGCACAGGAAAAAGCGAAGTCAGAATCCGAACGAGCAGCCCAGCTTGAGCTCAAAGTCCAGGAAATCCAGGCCGCCGCAGCGGAACGGGTTGCGAATGGCGCGAACCTGACCGCTCCTGCGCCCAGCCGCGAGGGCATCTATGGGCTTGGACGGCCTGCGCTGGAGGAAGAGATCGCGGCCTGGGACGTTGACGTTTTGCCGGACGGGCGGGGCTTGCCTGTCGGATCGGGCGACGTTTGGACCGGGGAAGAAGTGTTTGCCGACCGCTGCGCCTCCTGTCACGGAGAGTTCGCGGAAGGTGTGGACAACTGGCCCGTTCTTGCCGGTGGGTTCGATACGCTTGCAAACGAAGATCCCGTGAAGACCGTCGGGTCCTACTGGCCGCATTTGTCTACTGCCTGGGATTACATTTCCCGTTCCATGCCATTTGGCGAGGCGGGCACTTTGACCGCGGATGAGACCTATGCGATTGTTGCCTACATCCTGTATTCAAATGATTTGGTGGATGACGATTTCGAACTGAGCAACGAAAACTTCGCCGAATTCGAGATGTACAACAAAGACGGTTTTGTCGTCGATACGCGACCCGAGACCGAGTACGCCGAATCGCGCAAAGAGCCTTGCATGGAAAACTGCAAGGCAGAGGCCGCTGTCACAATGCGTTCCGTTTTTCTGGTCGAGACGCCGCCCGAAGGTGGGTCGAACTCGGTGATGAATGATGCCACCGTTGAGGGGTTGCCGACATTCACTGCGGACGGCCCGTCGTTCATTCCGGCAGCGGCACCCAAGCCCGAGGAAAAAGCCGCCGCGGAGCCAGCCGTTCAAGAGGCCGAAAAGACCGACGAAGCAACGGAACTGGTTGCCGCCGGAGCGAAAGTCTTCAAGAAGTGCAAAGCCTGCCATCAGGTGGGTGAAGGTGCAAAGCACGGCACCGGGCCGGCGTTGAACGGAATTGTCGGGGCCAATGCAGGATCGGTCGAGGGGTTCAAATACTCCAAGGCGATGAAAGCCGCATCCGAGGCCGGCCTTGTTTGGACGGATGAGGAAATGGCGGCCTTCCTGACGAAACCCAAGGATTACATGAAGGGCACGCGAATGTCTTTTGCGGGGCTCACGAAGCCAGACGACGTTGAGGCCGTGATTGTCTACCTCAAATCGTTTGGAAGCTGATCATGCGGTGGCCGGACATACTGGCGTGCACGGCGGTCTTGGCGGCTTTCGCCACATCGACCTACGCAACCGAAGACCTTGGTGATGCCGAGGCCGGGAAAACAGTGTTCGCCAAATGCAAGGGCTGCCATCAGGTTGGCGAAGGAGCGGAAAACAAAATCGGCCCGCATCTGAATGGTGTCTTTGGGCGCAAGGCCGCGGGCCTTGACGGTTTCAATTATTCCAAAAGCCTGGTGCGCGCGGGGAATTCGGGTTTGGAATGGCACGCTGACACTCTGTCAGCCTATATTGAAGATCCACGTGCATTTGCGTCGGGCACAAGGATGAGCTTTCGCGGTCTGAAAGACCCGGAAGACCGGGCCAATGTGATTGCCTATTTGCGGGGGTTTTCAGACAACCCTCGGGATATTCCCGAAGCGGACCCAACCGCGAAAGGCACGGACCATTCCGTCGATCCAGCGATCCTGGCGATTCAGGGAGACCCCGAATACGGCGCATATCTCAGCAGCGAATGCACGACGTGCCATCAGATCGAGGGAAGTGACGAGGGTATCCCGTCGATCGTGTATTGGCCCGACGAGGATTTTGTCGTCGCCATGCACGCATACAAGGACAAAAAGCGGCCACACCCGGTTATGCAAATGATCGCCGGAAGGCTGAGCAATGACGAGATCGCGGCCTTGGCCGCATATTTCAATAACCCAGAGTGATTGTGCCCAAGGGGAGGAAACGCGATGACACTCAATAGACGTACATTTCTAGGAGCCGCCGGGGTGGCGGCAGCCGGATTATCTGCACCGATGGTTCTGGCTCAGGGCAGGCCTCGGGTCGTTGTTGTCGGCGGCGGTGCAGGCGGCGCTACGGCTGCCCGCTATATTGCAAAGGACAGCAAAGGTGAGATCGACGTGACGCTGATCGAGCCGTCGCGGACCTACTACACCTGCTTCTTCTCGAACCTGTATCTTGGAGGGTTCCAGGAACTGTCGGATATCGCGCACAGCTATGGCACGCTTGCCGCCGACTATGGGATAAACGTGGTCCACGATTGGGCCATCGGTGTTGACCGCGATGCCAAGACTGTATCATTGGCCGGGGGTGGCTCGGTTCCGTATGACAAGCTGATCCTCAGCCCGGGTATCGATTTTGTCGACGGGGCTGTTGAAGGCTGGGACGTCTCGGCGCAAAACAAGATGCCGCATGCGTACAAGGCCGGCTCGCAGACAGAACTTCTGAAAGCTCAGATCATGGCGATGCCCGAAGGCGGTACTTTTGCGATGGTTGCACCACCAAACCCGTACCGCTGCCCGCCCGGACCCTATGAACGGGTCTCGATGGTTGCGCATGTTCTGAAAGCAAACAATCCCACTGCGAAAATCATCGTGGCGGATCCGAAGCCGAAGTTTTCGAAGATGGCATTGTTCCAGGAAGGCTGGGCAAACCATTACGAAGGCATGGTCGACTGGATTGGTGAAGACTTCGGTGGCGGCAATGTCTCGGTAAACCCGGACGCGATGACGGTGACCATCGACGGAGAAGAGACCACAGTCGACGTCTGCAACGTGATCCCGGCGATGAAAGCCGGACGCATTGCCGAAATGGCCGGAGTGACCGAAGGCAACTGGGCGCCGGTGAACGCCGCGGACATGTCCTCCAAGGCGGATCCGGACATCTATGTCCTGGGCGATGCCAGCCAGCAGGGTGACATGCCGAAATCGGGTTTCTCGGCCAACAGTCAGGCGAAAGTGTGCGCGAATGCCGTGCGGGGCGCGTTGACCGGATCCAAGGTGTTCCCGGCCAAGTTCTCCAACACATGCTGGTCGCTGATCGACACGGATGATGGCGTGAAGGTTGGCGCAACCTACGAGGCGACGCCGGAAAAAATCGCCAAGGTGGACGGCTTCATCAGCCAGACCGGCGAAGATGCCGATCTGAGAAAAGCAACTTACGAAGAGTCGCTGGGTTGGTACGCCGGTATCACCTCGGACATGTTTGGATAGAAGTTCTCGGGGGGTTTGACACGGGTCAAAGCCCCCGAAGCTCAATCTGAGAAACTGCGGCTCAGGAGGAGGATCAAGATCATGAAACACTCAATCATCACGGCCGCGTTCTTTGCAGTCTCTGCCAGTCAAGGGCTTGCCGAGGATATCATCACGACCCCCTTTGACGGAAGTTTTGATGATGCCACCTTTGCGGTCGAGTCCGTCATTGTCGGGCAGGGGCTGGTCATCGACTATGTGAGCCACGTTGGCGAAATGTTGAACCGAACGGGCGATGATGTCGGCAGCGACAAACAGATATTCGCGGCGGCGGACATCTTTATTTTTTGCTCGGCAAAGATTTCGCGTGAGGTGATGGAAGCTGATCCGATGAATATCGGCTATTGCCCATACGGGATTTTCGTGGCCGAGGACGATGACGGGGTGAAGGTCGGATACCGAAGCTATCCGGACGGCCCAATGCAAAAGGTCCAGACCCTGTTGTCTGGAATCGTTGAAGAGGCCGTTGGGGATTGAAATGAACTACCGGCAGTATTTTCGAGATCAACTTGATCTACTGAAACAGGAAGGAAACTACCGGGTTTTTGCAGACCTCGAACGTCAATGCGGCGCGTTTCCAACGGCGCGCAGTTACGCAGGGGGTGGTCCCGAACAAGTCACTGTCTGGTGCTCGAACGACTATCTTGGAATGGGACAGCATCCCAAGGTTCTTGCGGCCATGCACGAGGCGATCGACAGATGCGGTGCAGGTGCCGGTGGGACGCGGAATATCTCGGGGACCACGCACGAACATGTGCTTCTGGAGCAGGAGCTTGCGGACCTTCACGGCAAGGACGCAGCATTGCTGTTCACGTCCGGCTACGTATCCAATTGGGCGGCCTTGGGAACCTTGGCGTCCGGCATCCCCGGAATCACGGTACTGTCTGACGAATTGAACCATGCCTCGATGATCGAGGGGATTCGTCACAGCCGTTGTCAAAAGCGGATCTGGAAGCACAACGATCTTGAAGACCTTGAAAGGCAACTTGCGGACCTGCCTGCAAATGCGCCCAAGCTGATCGCGTTTGAAAGCGTCTATTCCATGGACGGCGATATTGCACCGATTGCCGGGATCTGTGATCTGGCGGACCGGTATGGCGCGATGACCTATCTGGATGAGGTTCACGCGGTCGGGCTGTACGGTCCGCGCGGCGGGGGCATCGCCGAGCGCGAGGGCCTGATGGACCGCCTGACCGTGATTGAAGGGACTTTGGGCAAGGCGTTCGGCGTGGTCGGCGGGTACATTGCGGCGTCGAAGGAGCTTGTCGACTTTGTCAGGTCCTTTGCCAGCGGATTTATTTTCACCACTGCTTTGCCTCCGGCCGTGGCGGCAGGAGCTGCGGCTTCGGTGAAGCACCTGAAGCAAAGCAATGCAGAGCGGCAACAGCACAAAAAGCGCGTGCGCGAAGTCCGGGACAGGCTGGACGATCTGGGTATTCCTCATACACCGAACCCAAGTCATATCATTCCGGTCATGGTCGGCGATCCGGTCAAGTGTCGATTCATTTCGGATGTGCTGATGCGTGATTATGGGATCTACATCCAGCCCATCAACTATCCAACTGTCCCCAAAGGAACGGAACGTCTGCGGATTACGCCGTCGCCGGTGCACACCTGTGAAGACGTGGACCGGCTGGTATCTGCATTGGGTGAGTTATGGACGCAATGCCAATTGGCACGCAGGCCAATGGCTGCGCAATGACGCTGACGAATTGACCAAAGACAAAGACACACACGCAACGAAGTGAGAGTTTCTGTCCATGGAGAGGCTCATCGATTTGCTAGGAGACCCGGGCACCCTGGCGTTTGCCGGAGTGCTGGTCGGTATCTTGTTCGGCGTGACGGCTCAGAAGTCCCATTTTTGTTTGCGCGCATCGACGGTGGAAGTCGCCGAAGGTAAGTTTGGCCCCCGCTTGGCGGTTTGGCTGATCGCCTTTACCGCGGCACTGACGCTTGTACAGGCGCTTGTCTCGCTTGAATTGCTGGACCTTTCCGAGGCACGCGCCATCGCGTCCACCGGCAGCCTTAGCGGTGCGGTTATTGGTGGGGCGATGTTTGGCATCGGCATGGTTCTTGCGCGCGGATGCGCATCTCGCCTGCTAGTATTGGCCTCGTGCGGCAATCTACGAGCACTTGTGACAGGGTTGATTTTGACCTTGGTGGCTCAGGCCGCCTACACAGGCGTTCTCAGCCCGGCCCGTGAAGCGATTTCCGGTCTGTGGACTATCTCAGGAGGTGCAGAGCGCGATCTTGCAGAAATAATCGGGTTCCCCCCATCGGTCTATTCGGCCGTCGCCGCAATTGGATTTGTCTTGTCGATCGTGTTTGCCCTTCACAGGAAAGTCGCGCCTGCAAAGATCGTGACAGCCGCCGGAGTTGGCGGGGCAGTGGCGCTTGGCTGGTTCATGACGTTTTCCATCGCGCAGGCATCTTTTGAGGTCGTCCCCGTGTCTTCGGTGACGTTTACCGGCCCGGCCACAGACACGCTGATGGCGTTGGTTGCAGAGCGAAATGTGGTGCTGTCTTTCGGTATCGGTCTTGTGCCGGGCGTGGCCATAGGCGCAGCAGGATCTGCCATCATTTCCGGCGAGTGGAGGATCGAGCGTTTTGGCTCGGACACTCCGATGGAACGGTACCTCGTCGGAGCTGTCCTCATGGGATTCGGGGCGATGCTGGCCGGAGGTTGCGCCGTGGGCGCGGGACTTTCAGGCGGGTCCGCCCTGTCATTGACAGCCTGGCTTGCAGTTTTCTTCATGTGGGTTGGGGCGATAGGCACGCACAGGTTTTTGATGCGGCTGCCGGTATTGCAGCATTCCTGACTTACTCGAACTCCATCTGTTCGAAAACGCGCCCGGCGTTCTTGGTTGCCAGTTCCTCGAACGCGTCCAGATGGGCATAGGGGGACTGATCGACATAATAGGCTTCGGTCAGATCGCCGCCCGCATCCATATGTTCTTGAATCCTGGTTCGCAGATACACCAGGTAATCGCGCGTATAACGGCGCACCTGATCCATATTCGTGGGATGACCGTGCCCGGGTATGACATATGTGGCATTCAAAGCCTCGAACTCGTTGTCCCAGGTTTCCAGCCAATCCGCGGTATAGGTATCCTGAAAGATCGGCAGCATGCGCTCGTGGAATGCCATGTCACCTGCGATGACAAGGCTTTGGTTCGGCAACCAGATCGAGATATCGCCGGGGCTGTGGGCCGGTCCGAGGTATTTGGCCTCGATCCGGAAGTCGCCCATCTCGATCACGTATTCATCATCGAATGTCTCGGTTGGGCCTGCCAGAAACGTGCCCTCTGCCTTGTCCTGATTGTATCGTTTCATTCCCTCCAGAATCTGAGGGCCATATTCCTCGAACTCAGCTGCTGCATCCGAATGGGCGACGATTGGAACCCCGATTTCCGACCAGTAGGCATTGCCAAGCATCGCGTGCCCCTGACCGTTCTCGTTGAAGACAAGCGTGACCGGCTGATCCGTAATCGCCTGAATTTCCTTGTGAAGCGCTTGGGCAAGGACATAGGCGGCTCCGCCGTTGACAACGACCACGCCCTCACCTGTTACGATGAAGCTCAGGTTGTTGTTGTGACCAGAGTTTTCGTAGGTCGGCGGAGCGGTTGCGCCAATGGCGGAATAGACGCCAGGGATGAATTCGACCGGCTTGGAATACAGAACGCTTTGCGGATACTGGTCTGCAATATCCTCGCTTGCCCAGGCCGGTGTGACGAAAGCAACCGCAATCATGAGTGATCGTATCATGACGCCTCTCCAATGAATCTGTAGGCAGGACCGGTCTTTTCGACGCGGCCAATTCCACCGTTCGGCAGGTGGAAGCCGATTATTCTCATTTCCTCTTCGGAAACCTGATCCAGAAGTGAGCAACGCGCAGCTGCGGCGACCTGGGGATCCTGATCCGTTCCACTGTGCCAATCGGGGTGTTCAAAGGCCACGTGCGGATTTCCCAGCGCGTCGCCGACGACCATCACGGCCTCATTCCCATTTCGAAGCTCAAAAGCCATGTGACCGGGCGTGTGCCCAAAGCTTGCCCGTGCCGCAATGCCCGGAAGTATCTCTTGCCCATCCTCGAAGAACGCGACCTGATCCTCAATTGCTTCCAAACGCCGCTTGGCACCGGCCGCGAACGCGGTGCGATCGTCACCTATCGTGTCCACCGTTGAGGGGTTCCACCAGTAATCCCATTCTTTGCGTCCAATGAGGTGCGTCGCATTAGGGAAAAGCAGGTCGTCGAAATCATCCAGAACACCCCAGATATGATCCGGGTGCGCGTGGGTGAAAACCACATGCGTGACACTTTCGGGCGACAAGCCAATTGCTTCAAAAGTTTCCATAAGTTTGCCCGATGTGGGCATGAAGTCCGGCCCCGCTCCAGCATCGAACAGCACGGTGTTTTCGTCATCCCGATAAAGCGTGACGTTGCACTCTGGCTCGTACTTGGTCGCGTCCGCTTGATTGCGGGTCAGGAATTGCTCGACCGCCTCTTTGGGCATGGCTCCGAAAACAACATCAGGTGGCAATGACAGGTATCCGTCTGACACGGTCGTAATTCGGGCTGAAGGACCGAGCCGCAGCTCTGCCTGAACGATCCTGGCTTGAGCTCCAAGTGCCGCAAGACACGTGGCATTGAACAGGAAGCTGCGTCGGGACAAAGGAATTTCACTCATACGCAATCATTAAAATGAATATTTTTATTTGTAAACGATGGAAGCACCAACAAAGGATCATTCCAAGACGCTGAAAAACCGGCCAGGTCTTCTTTGCGATTGGGCGAAGAACGGTTCTCAGCGGTGGCAAATGGACGCGACACCAAGGTCATGCGCAAAGTGAACGCACAGCGCAATCCGCGCGAAGATGGATTGCCGAGGAAGGGATGATGTCGGAAAGGCGATTGTCACGTGACCTCGAAACAGGGAAGGGACCCAGCCGAAGAACGACGGCGATGGCAGACACAGCTTTCCACCGAAAAATCCCGGTCCATCTGCGTCAAAGCGCATTGTTCTCATCCCGCTGTGCTTGTAAGGAAATTGCACGGCCCCAGGGGCTGCGCCGTGCGGGCGTGATGGAATGGTAGACATATCAGACTTAAAATCTGAAGGGCGTATGCCCGTGTGGGTTCGAGTCCCACCGCCCGCACCAAAAAATCTCGGTGACTTATGCGTGCGTGGCAGGTGGCGCCGTGGGGGACGCGCGGGTGCTGCGAGGGGCCCACTCAACTCTGCTGTGCGACCGAGCCTAAACCGGAAACCCCAATTGTCGGATCAGTTTCCAAATGTCCCTGTTCGCGGCTGACAGCTGATCAACGACTGCTTCGATTTGGAGCAGGGCATTGTCGTCGACGGTATCTTCGCGGCCTAGTTTTATGTCGGTTTTGCGGTCAGCGATCCGCATAAGGATCGTTTTCGGGTTTCCGCTTTCAGGGTCGAAGGAATAGATGCAATGGTTGTACTTGTTGCGGATGCCAGAAAGTTTGGCCAGCCTTTGCGTATGTTCAAGGATCGGATCTCGGACCTGGGCAGGACGCCCTTCCATTTTTGCAAGTCTTTCAACCAGATCTATTCGCGCGCGGGTGGTGTTCAAAGTCAGAAAGATGATTACGGCCACGTCCTTGGACGTTCCGGTTAGGCCAGCGATCAGATGGATCAGCAGGCTCTCGGTGTTTGTCCACATATAGTTCAGCCTGCCGACCAAAAGGATCAGGCGGTCGAACCGGGCTTCGAACGGATCAGTCAAGGGCGGTCTGCTGCGCCTCATGAGGCGCAACCTCGAAATAGAAATGAGCAGCCGCCGTCCGGTTGCTGACGCCAATCTTTCCGACAACGTTATGCATGTGCAGCTTGACCGTGTGTTCCGTGATGCCCAGCTTGGCCGCAATCAATTTGTTGCTTTTGCCTTCTGAAACCAGTTGCAAAACCTGTTTTTCGCGGCGTGTCAGCTTGGAATACTGTACGTGCCGATCTGCGCCGTTGGATGTAATGGCCTCCCGTTGCCGTGGTCTCTCGGGCGCGCGCTGACAGGGGGGTGAAACACAGTCAGCCAGAAAGCTGGGAAGATAAAGTTCCTCGTGCATCAGCAGTCTGAGGATGGCGCGCCACGCGTCCGGTGCCACGTTCATCGGTAAAAAGCCGACATCTCCAAACTGCGCGCGGTTCCAGCCTTCGAACAGGTGTCGGGCGGATTCCTCTTTGCGATAGGCGAAAGCAAGACAGCCGGAACCTGCACTTTTGGTGTATGCATCGGCGCGCGTCAAAAGGTCCTCGATCAACATCTGATCCACAACGACGATCTTGCCGCTGTCCGGAACATGTGTGTGCATTGCCTCGAGTGTTTCGAAGCGAAAAGCGCGGACGCCAAATTCAGTTTGAACGCTTCTTAGAGTTTGATTTGAATAGAATAGTTCTTTCCCGAGGAAGACAATCGAAAAATCTTCTGAATAAAAACTCTGATTGCCAGTTTCATTGTTCAAAGACTCACTCATTATATTCCCTCACAAAACGGGGTTAACCGGAAATGGCTTTATCGAAATGGAATTGCCGGTGAAAAAGTAGTTAACTAATCAAAGAATTACGTGAGGTTTATTGTAGCTGAAAACGTGATTTTCTACAACCAGACGGTATAGTTCAAGTGCCTTAGATATAGAACTATTGTTTAGGTTTTTCGGTGTGGCATTGTGTAACCAGCGGAAACAATTGCATTATTTTTTATTGCTTTCTTAATTTAGAACTTCTTGATCCAGTTCGGCTAAAGTTCCACTGCATTCTCAAAATAAACAATAAAAACAATATGTTATTCTCACCAGAACTTTCAGTTAGCTAGTCGCAAGCGTGCGTCACTGCGAACATGGTCAGGCTTTAATTGTGAAAGCGTCTGTCCCTGCCGCGCCCGTTCCTTGCGTATTTCAGCATCGATTGTGAACGGTCGCGTATTCGGCTTAGCCGGGAAAGGAGGTGGCCTTAAGAAAACGACGGTGGACCGCATTCAGCGTGTTTGAACGCTGTGCGGGTATTTTAGTTTCAATCACGCCCGTTGCCGCTTTGTAGATGAATGGCGGTCAGGCGTTCCAGAAATGGGAATTTGTTATGAGACGTAATGTAAACAATACAAACGTAACGACCGTTGACGAAATTGTTGTCGAAAACCTGGAAGCTCCGGTTGATGTTGAAATTCAGGTTGATGAGGCTCTTGTCGAAGCCGATGTAACTGCGCAGCAACAGCAGCAGGACCAAAATGTAGAAAACGCCAACGAGCAGGGCCAGGATCAGGGCCAGGGCCAAGACCAAGGTCAGGACCAGGGTCAGGATCAGGACCAGGGTCAGGATCAGGACCAGGGTCAGGATCAAGACCAGACGCTTAATGCCGGCGACAACACCAACGACAACTCCAACAGCAACTCAATCAACATCGATTTCGGCGGCGGTGAGTGGATTCCGCGCGACGATGATCAGGTTGATCTGGATCTTGGTGACTCGGCGACAGTGGGTGACGTGATCACTGCTGGCCGCGATCTGACCTATGATCCAGGCGATGACATGAATCTGGATATCTCGATGGACGACGCCGGAACGGCAATGTCATCCGTGAACAGCCAGGTCGCCAGCCTGAGCGACGACGACACGCTTGATTCACCGACCGTATCCAACAACGCCGACTTCACCCAGAACGGCGATGCCAATGGCGGCACGGCAACTGCGGCTGAAGGTATCAGCTCGGATGCCAACGGTGGAAAATCGGGCGACGGTGGAACCAGTTACGGTGGAGCGGCCGATTCATCAACCTTGGGCAGCCACGCGTGGGCTGACGGTGGTGATACCGGCAGTGCAGATGCCGATTCCAGCGCCGGCCGGGGCGGATCGACCGGTGACGCAAGCAATGCCAGCAATGGTGTTGGTATGGCGGGCGCAGGATCCGACGGTGACAGCGCCGGTGGAGATGGCGGTGCCGCGGATAGTTCGGCTTCGTCCGACAATGATGGCAGCACAAGTGCCGATGGCAGCGGAACCGGCGGAGCCGGCGGCAGCGCGGATTCGTTTGGTCTGGGTCTGGGCCTGGGTCTGTCCGGTTCGAACGCAGCCGGTAACGCAAACGGCGGCGACAGCGATTCCGACTCGACAGGAACCGGGACCGGAACGGCGGACAACGCTGCGGATGCGTCCGGCGCGGATGGTGGCGATGGTAATGCTGCGGCAGATGGTTCGGCTTCGAACACCAGCGACAGCAACACCGATGCGAATGACGCCACTGCGGGTGACAACACTGCTGACGGCTCTGCTGACAGCGGCGCGGACAGCTCGGCTGACGGCTCTGGCGGAACGGGAACCGGTGGTGACGGATCCGGCGGTGACGGCACTGGCGGTGACGGCACCGGTGGCGACGGTACCGGCGGCGACGGCGAAGGTGGATTCGGCGCGATGGTCGAAGCTGCAATCATGGCTTTGCAGGAAGAGCTGGGCATGATTGACGCCGAAGCAGGCGAAGGCGGCGACGGTACCGGCGGTGACGGCACCGGTGGCGACGGCACGGCCGGCGACGGTTCAGGTGGCGACGGCTCGGGCGGCGACGGCTCCGGTGGGACCGCTGATGCGGATTCCGATGCGCAGGGTGTTGGCGATCAGTCGGCAAGCGGGCCGGATATCGACCAGAGCCCCGGCGACGTGAACGGCGCGGCCAGCAACTCGCAGGACACCGACGGCAGCGGCGGTAACGGCGGGTCGAACGCAGCAGATGGCGCAGCGGATGCGGCCGGTACCGGAACATCGGCTGCCGACGGCGACGGCGGCGCGGGCGGTAGCACAACGCCAACATCGACGTCTACCGGCAACGGAGCCGGGTCTGCCGACGCGGCCAATACCGCAGGCAACGGCGGAGCTGCCGACATCTTCGGAGACGCCGACACAAACGGTGCGGCTGACAGCTTGGCCGAAGCAATTGCCGGATACGGTGGCGAAGGCAGTTCCGACAATGACGCCACATCGACTGGGTCGGGCGACGCAGCTGGTGCGGCCGACTCGGGCAACGGTGGTGCCGGTGGCGCATCCGCCGCGAACGGCGGAACCAGCGGAGCTTCGATGGGCACTGCAACGTCAGGCGATACCATGGGTGGCATGATCACCGGTGGTAACGGTGGCGGCGCCTATTCAGGTGACGGTGGTGCCGGCGGCAATGGTGGTGCCTGGGGCGCGAACAATGGTGGCGATGGCATCGTGACCGGCGAGTCCTATGCATCGGCGGCAGCTGTCGTTGATACGTCTGCGTTCAACCAGTCGATCATCATGGGCGCCAACGTCCTGGGCAACACGGTCGATACGACCATGGTGGGTGGTTCGATGACCATGTCCCACGCCAGCGACGACACGGACGTTTAAGTCAAAAGGCGGGGCTCGCATTTTCGGGCCTTGCTACCTTTCGAAAATGCCGGGGCCGCAAAACGCGGCCCCGGCCCAACTGAACCCAAAGCGGAAATTACGAGCCGCCGCGGGCAAAAAGGATAACCGACATGGCACTTGACGGTATTACGGAAACGATAGCGCATTTTGTTGGAACTTTTGAGCTTACGATAGAACAAGCCCGCCTGAGGGATCAGTACGAGGAATTCAGCGCCCTGAGGCGTAAAGCCGAAATAGACGGGCTTGACGAGCCTACCTCGATCAACATCAAAGCGGATCTGGATATCCCAGCGGGCGAATACAAAGCCCTACCTTTCAATTTTCTTCCCTCTCAACCAGAACTTCCGTTGCCAAAAGCTCCTGTCGGGCCGGTGCATGAGTCGGTCATCATCCTTAACGGTGACAGCGCGGAATCCACGCGATTTGTTCCAGACAGCATATCCGGCCCGTCTTCTGCACCGGAACTGATTATTCTGCGACCGGATACGGTGCCATTGGGTTCGGCACTGACATTCACCGTGCAAAAGGTGGTCATGCGCGACAACGACACGGTGGGAGAAGGGGACTTTCGCGATACCGAAGCGCTGATCGCCCAGGGCGAAGAGATGATGGACATGGCGCTGTCGCTTCATGCCATGGCGGCCCCTACGCTTTCGCTCGCGGATTACAAGTCGACCGAAATGCTCGAGGCGCTGGCCGAACAGATGTTGGCCCCGGCAAACGCGAATATAGACGGGGTCACGGTACATCAGTTTCATGGCGATGATGCGTTGGGGGTGATCGTAAACGGCAAGTACGTTGACGAAGCTCCGGTATGGACAGACATCCTGCCTGCGTTCCATCAGCCGGATGAAGCCGGAGAGGATGAGACAGAGGCCATACTTCCGGCCGAGTGGGATCAGTCGAAAGATCCAGACTTTGACGACGGACACCTGGTCGTGACCGGAGGGAACCTTGCGATCAATGCTGTCTCGGCATCTATAGGTTGGGTTGATGCCCCCTATATCGCCGTCGGAGGGCAGGCGATCAGCCTGACCGCCATCAGCCAGGTCGCGCTTGTGTCAGATTGGGATGTGGGGGCGCCGGGAACGGGCAGCGGCACCAATGTGATTCAGTCCTCGAAGATCGAAGTCGAAGGCCGAGAGGCCCCCTGGCTGGACAATGGCACCGGAACAACCGGACAGCCCGAGTTCATCGTTGTGGATTGGGTCCACGGTGATCTGGTTGTGGCCAACTTCGTCAAGCAAGCTATCGACGCCACGGATATAGACAACATACAGACCGAGATTTCGGCCGCATCGACCTTGTACGCGCTGGGCGACAACGAAATGTTCAATGTCACCGACATCGTGCAGCTGGGCAGCTTTTACGACCTGATCATGATCGACGGGAATATGATTTCCGTGGACATGTTGTACCAGACCAACGCCCTGATGGATGACGATATCATCAACGGCGGTATGCCCGGCGCAATGGCCGGAGATGATGAAAACGTGATCATGAATGACGCGTCGGTCAAAACGATAGGCGCAGATACACATCAGGATCTGCAGCAGAACCTGTCCGACGCCATGGCGCTTGATCAAACGGACATCGATGCCTTGGAGAACGCGCTGCTCAACGATCCCTTGTTCGCAGGAATGGAACAGTTGCGCGTGCTCAAGATCGACGGAGACTTGTTGCAGGTGAACATTGTTGAACAGGTCACCATGATGCTGGATCAGGATCAAATTGACCTGTCCGGTCCAAGTGCCGCCGATACCGATGTCGTCGCAGGCAGCAACGCCCTGTTGAACTCTGTCAATCTGTCCAAAATGGGTGTGGATTCGACGGTTATGGCCGCTGACGGATCTTATTCTGACCTGCTGCTTCATCAGGCCAGCCTGATTGACGTGCCAGACAACCAAGAAATCACAGATATGACCAACGAGGCGATCGCCGCAATCATGGCGGACATGTCTGTGCCGCAACCGGATGCCGCCCTGGCACTGGACGCACAATCCACTGACACAACGACACCAGATGACGGCCTGCAATCCATGCTGGCCTGACTCCCCAAGTTTTTATCGAGTGACCAGAAGGTTTGTATATGTCGATTGTTTTTTCGTCGCGCCGTCCACTCTTATCCAGTCCACTGGACAGGCAGGGCGGTTTGGGCCCGAAGCGCCAGCGCGCAGACGGTGGGGCAGATCCAGCGACACAACGGGTCAAAGCCCGGTTGCACCTGACGCAGGAGATGCGCGTGTCTGAGTCAGATCCAGATTCGACGGTTGAAACCGAAGCGCCACAGCAATCCGAAGACCAAAAACACTCACGCGAACGACGGCGCGCTGATCCTCCCCATCAGCGTGCGCAGCCGCAACCCGCGCAGGATGAAGAAACGGCGGGTGGCGGCAATGGGGTGGCCGACGCCGACGGCCCGGATCCGGCATCCGCCGGGGACTCGACTGCGCGCAAGACCCCCTCTGCACGCTCATCCGGTGGGAACGGCATAGGCACCACGATCGAGGCCAAGGCAAACCAGCCACTGTTGCAAACGAATTCCGGCGGCGGTGATGGGAACGGGCCACCCCAAACCTTCCACAAACGCACCCCGCCCGAAGATTTCCAGCGCACGTTGCGCGTTTCGATGCGGGCGATCCGGCGCAATCTTGCGTTTGTTCTGGTCCTGACCTGCGCCACGAACATCCTGATCCTGGCGATCCCGATCTATCTGTTCCAGATCAGTGACCGTGTTCTGACCAGCCGGTCGCTGGATACGCTGATCATGCTGACGGCCATCGTGGCAGGGGCGGTGATCTTCCAGTCTGCTTTTGATGCGGTGCGGCGGTTCATGCTCATGCGGACCGGGGTCGAAGTGGCGGCCCGGCTGGGCGCACCGGTTCTGAGCGCGGCGGCCCATGCGTCGCTGCACGGAAACGGGCGCGAGTATCAGACATTGGGCGATCTGCAACAGCTTCGCGGTTTTCTGGTCTCGGGCACGCTGCTTTCATTTCTGGACGTGCCGTTTGCGCCGCTGTTCATCCTGATGATTTTCCTGGTGCATCCGCAACTGGGCATGATCGTGGTGGTTACTGCGCTGATCCTGATGACGATTGCGCTGATCAACCAGAAAATGACTGCCAAGCCGTTTGCCGAGGCCAACAAGGCACAGTCCATGGCGAACCTGCATCTGGATTCGATGTCTCGCAACAGCCAGATCATCAACGCCTTGGCAATGATCCCCGAAGCCGTGCGGATCTGGGGGCGGGACACTGCCCAATCGCTGACCTGGCAGGTGCGGGCGCAGGACCGCAACGTGATCTTTGCTTCAATCTCGCGCGCCGTTCGCCTTTTGACGCAGATCGGAATTCTGGGTTGGGGCGCGTTTCTGGCGCTGCAAGGAGAGATCACAGGCGGTATGGTGATTGCGGCCTCGATCATTGCCGGACGTGCCTTTGCGCCAATCGAAGGTTCGATTGAAGGGTGGAACAGCTATCTGCTGACTCGCGGAGCTTACGGCCGGATCAAGGCGCTGTTGTCGACCTCGGCCCTGCAATACGAAAAACTGCGTCTGCCACGCCCCGAAGGTAGGCTGGATGTCGAACGCCTGCTCTATGTACCGGGCGGAACCAAACGCGTGGTTCTGAACGGCATCACGTTCTCGCTGGTTCCCGGTGAAACTTTGGCCATCATCGGTAATTCCGGTGCCGGGAAAACCACGCTTGGGAAAACTCTGGTGGGATCCATTCTGCCCACATCGGGCAGCGTAAGGCTTGACCTGATGGACATCCGAAACTGGGACCCGCGCCAGTTTGGCGAAAGCATCGGCTACCTGCCGCAGGATGTTCAGCTGTTCCCGGGCACGATCAAGGACAATATCGGCCGGATGCGGGCGGATGCCACTGACGAACAGATCCACGATGCCGCCGTTCTGGCCGATGTTCACAACATGATTGCAACGCTGCCGCAGGGATATGAGACCGTGGTGGCCGCTGATGGCTCGCCTTTGTCCGGTGGTCAGAAGCAGCGTATCGCACTGGCGCGGGCGTTCTTCGGCAACCCCAGAATGGTTGTGCTGGATGAACCGAATTCAAATCTCGACGTCGCGGGCGACAAGGCGCTGGCATGTGCGATCGAACAGGCGCGTCAAAGCAAGATCACCGTTGTCGTCATTACGCAGAAGCCAACGTTGTTGAATGTTGTCGACAAGATCATGCTGCTGACGGACGGGCGTGTGGCCCTGTTTGGTCAACGTGATCAGGTTCTTCAGCAGATCAACGGGCCGCGCAAGCAGACTGGAATTGAAGGCCAGCAGGGGGGCTGACCATGAATAACCTCGTACCTGTGAACAACTCAGCCAATGAACCAGAAGTCTGGTATGCCGAGGTTCCGCGCTCGATCAACAGGTTGATAGTGATCGGGGTGGTCTTGCTTGTCGTGTGCTTCGGCGGTTTCGGGGTATGGTCCTTCAGTGCCCCGCTGGCCGCAGCGGTCATCGCGCAAGGCAGCTTTGTGGCCACGGGCCGCAACAAGATTGTCCAACATCTTGAAGGCGGCATCATCGAAGACATCAAGGTTGTGGAAGGTCAGGCGGTTCAGGCAGGTCAGGTTCTGATGACCCTGGACCAGACCTCGGCCCAGGCCAATGAACGTGAATTGCATATTCGCAAGCTGCGCCTTCAGGCCATGACCGAGCGGTTGCTGGCCGAGTACGGGGAGCGCGACCGCCTCGTGTTTTCGCAGGCGCTTGTCAAAGCATCCGACGATCCTGAAGTAATGGCCATTCTGGATGGGCAAAAGCTCAGCTTCGATGTGTCGCGCAAGACGCTGCTGAATGACTTGGCCCTGCTGGAGCGCAACATGGAAGCACTGAAAATCCGATCAAGCGGATTTGAGGCGCAGCTGGACAGCATGGCACGGCGCGCCGAGATCTTGCAGGAGGAGTTCGAGGCCAAGAGCCAACTGTTCGAAAAGGGCCTTGTCCGCAAAGGAGAGCTGAACACCATCCGTCGTGTGCAGGCCGAAGCCGAAGGTCAGCAGGCCCGGTTGCAGGCGGAAGCCGCTGAAATCAACCAGATGCTGCTGAAATATGACGAACAGATCGCGCGTACGCGGTCCGCCTATCGTGAGGCCGCACTGGATGAACTGGGCGTGATCGAAGCTGATCTGGAAAGCGTGCGTGAAAAATCCCGACAGGCGCGCAGCGTTCTTGACCGGGCCGTGGTGCGTGCGCCGGTAACCGGAACGGTGGTGAGATTGCATTATCACACGCCGGGCGGTGTGATTGAGACCGGGGAACCGATAGCCGAGATCCTGCCCGCAGATGCGCCCCTGATCATCGAGGCACAGATTCCGCGTACCGAGATTGACAGTGTCGTCACGGGGCAGACCGCCACAGTCCGCCTGATCGCATTGAACCAACGCACAACGCCTGTTTTGTATGGCGAGGTCTTCTATATCTCGGCCGATGCGCTGCTTGAGGATTCGACCGGTGTTCCGCAGGAAGTCTATCTGGCACGAGTCTCACTGACCCCGGATGAGTTGCAGCGCGTGCGCGGCTTTGTTCCGACACCGGGGATGCCCGCTGAAATCATGATCCAGACCGAGGAGCGCACCTTTGCGGCCTATATCGCCAAACCGGTATCAGACAGCATGTCGCGGGCGTTTCGCGAGCAGTAACACGCGCGTTTCCTTCCATGTCTACACCTTCCAAAATTCGCATGTTAACCTCTGCGCGGTGACGTAAAGGAGAACTCACATGCCGGTGACGGTGAAAGAGATGATGGAGGCGGCCAACGCGGTGGTCGAGCGTATCGATGCGGCCAAGGCAAAGGCGATGACCGAACAGGGGGCGCTGCTGTTGGACATACGCGATGCGAATGAGCTGGAACACACGGGCCGCGCCGTTGGGGCGCATCATATACCCCGGAGCATGCTGGAGTTTCGAGCAGACGATGCATTGCAATCACATGACCCTGCACTGCGCAAGGATCGCCCCATCGTGTTGTACTGCGCATCAGGCGGGCGCGCGGCTTTGGCCGGAAAACTCCTGAAGGATATGGGATACCAGAGGGTGTACAATCTTGGTGGATTGACGGACTGGGTGAATGGGGGCGGTGAAATCGCCAAATCCTAGTTTCGGAACCGTCTGCATCTGACACAAATCAAAGCGCAACACATTCGAATCGTGAAATATTTGGCCGGAAGCCATCAAAAGGAAAACCCGGTCATGTTTCGCCTTGCCGCTATGCTGTATTCCCTGATTGCAACTGCTCTGTCTGGTTCGGCCGTAATTGCCGTGCTTTCAGCTGGAATGGTATCCGTCAGCGCAATTGTGGGCGCCGCGGCCGCTGGGGCCGTAATCGCGGCTCCGGCATCCTGGATGGTGGCCAGGCGGCTGTATCAAGGCGCTTGATCAGGCGTTCAGGAAGGTCCTGACGGCAGCTTCGAACTCGCGCGGTTTTTCGGCGTGCAGCCAGTGCCCGGCGCCGGGGATCTTGGCAAATCGCGCGCCGGGAAACAGAGCGCGGATCTTGGCCCGATGTTCCGGCAAGACGTAATCTGACTCGCCCCCCGACAGGAACAGCGCGGAGCCTTGCCACTGGGTGTCCAACTCGGGAAAGCCCATGATATCTGGCATTTGGTCCGCCAACACATCCAGGTTCAGCAACCAACGCTTTCCCTTGATGTCCAGCGATTGGGTGAAGAAGCTCTGCAATGCTTTTTCAACGCCTTGCTCGGCCAATTGTTGCTCGGCATCCGAGCGGCGTGCAATGCGCGAGAAGTCCACGGCACGCATGGCCTCGATGAACTGAATTTGGCTGTGCGTGTATTTCACCGGCGCAATATCTGCGACCACCAGTTTGTTCACCAGCGCGCCGTGTTGCAGCGCAAGTGTCATCGCGGCCTTGCCGCCCATTGAATGCCCAAGTACGTCCGCCGTCCCGCCGATCCGTTCGATGACCTCGGCGATATCCTGCGCCAGATGGGGATAGTCATGACAAGCGTCCCACGCGCTGTAGGCATGGTTACGCATATCGACGGCCACAACCTGCCGCTGGTCAGATAGCCGTCTGGCAATCACGCCCCAGTTTCGGGCCGATCCATACAGGCCATGGGCAATGACAAGGGGCGGTCGGGCGGTCGGTTCGCCATGTATGATGGTGTTCAGCATGTACCGCGTGATACAAGCCACCGCCGGAAACGACCAGCCCCATTGTAGGTCATAGACGCTGCCGCTAGATTGCCTCCGCAGGAGGCCACCAATGCCGCAGGACCCAGACATTCAGACCCGGATCGCCGAAACGGTTGTGTTGCTGCGCGCAAAGCTCGGAGTGCGCGACAAGACGCTCGAGGCATCGATCCGCAAGGCCAGGCGCCGACTGCCGCGGCGCGTCTATAAGCAGGCCTTGATTCTGGCCCGGGCCGAGGCGATGGCGTCTCATCCCAAACTGAGGCTGGTTCTGGATAACCCCAGGCTGATCAAGGCGTCCGACGTGGTGCAGGAACATCTGGGGTCCATCAATCTTGCGGATCGCAGATGGGGGTGGTTCCTTGGTCTGCTGGGGGGGCTGGCCTTCAACATGCTGGCACTGACGACACTGTTGCTGGTTTTTCTGTGGTGGCGCGGCTTGATCTGAGCTTGGATTCCGGACAACGCGCCAAGGTCTGAACATGGCGCAAACCCCTGTGTGCGGTAACATCGAATGCACGGAGTCGGTGTGACCAGCGCGAAAGGCTGATCGGGGCGGAAAAAGCGCGTATTGACCAGAATGGCTTGGGCGACCGTGGGGCCCGGGACCTTGCCCAAAACATCGGATTTGCGCTGGGCGAGATCCAGACCGTTTTCAGGGATCTGACGCAAAAAAAAACGGCGCCTCAAGGCGCCGTTCCGTGTTTGAGGGTGGACCAGTTACAGGTTCGGATAGATCGGGAATTTGGCGCAGAGGTCTGCGACCTCGGCCTTG
>NZ_JAEDOU010000006.1:0-223055 GCF_017872515.1 Ruegeria sp. HKCCE3926
CAATCCCGTGCATCTGCAAAACCTTAACAAAGGCCTCTTCCGTCGTCATTTTCATGTGAGTGTTTCCTTATCCTTTCAGGGCGCCGAAGCCCCTGTGAGTTACAGTATTTCGTCTTTGAGGTAGTAGCCGACATACGCCATGCGCTGTCCCAGTCGGCGGAAAGGCGTCAGAATGCCGTGGCTGGGCAGCGGGGACGTGAAGATCGGTAGTTCAAACGCCTTGTCTTTCTTACCCGCGATCAGCTGTGCCATACGACGCCCGGCCTGAGCCGAGTACATCACGCCGTTGCCACCGTATCCCATCGCGTAGAACACGCGCTGTTGCGGGTCCGGCTGGAAGATACGCGGCATCATATCATGGCTGACATCGACCCAGCCCCACCACGAGTAGTCGAGGTTGATATCCGTCAGCGCCGGGAACTTTCGGGCGAGACCCTTTTTCAGTAGCTCCAGATGTTTTTCGTTCTCGGCATCACGCCCTGTCACCGCGCTGCGGCTGCCGATCTGCATCCGATTGTCCGGCAGCAGGCGGTAATAGTGGCGCAGCGTACGCGTGTCGGTCAGGGGGGATTTGGTCTGAATGCCACACTCATCCAGTTCGGCCTGGGTAAGCGGCCGTGTCACCATCGAGTTGGACAGGATGGGCATAAGGCGGTGCTTTGTGCGCGTGTTCAGACCCGGCGGAGTATAGCCCGCGGTTGCCAAGGCCACCGTTTTGGCGCGGACGATGCCGCCCGGTGTGCGCAGGTGATGCACGCCGTTCTTCGTCTGCCATCCCATGACCGGGCTGCCGGTGTGAATTTTCACCCCCAGACGGCGCGCCATGTTGACGTAGCCGAAGGCCAGTTTACCCGCATGGATGCAGGTCCCGTCAGGTTCCCACATGGCACCTGCGGCCTCCATATCGCGCACGTGCTTTTCGTGAAGTTCTTCCCGAGAGAGAATCCGCGAACCATAGCCGAACACGTCGTTGAGCAGCTTGCTTTCTTTCTTGAGGGAGGGCATGACCTTGTCGCGATGCGCGATGTAGTAGTGGCCGCCTGGCTGCGGGTCGCAATCGATATCGTCCGACGCAATCAGATCGTTGAACAGCTGAAACGCTTCTGTGACCTCGGCATGCATGCGCTTGGCCACGTCCGTGCCCCAGCGCTGAATCCATTGCGACCGTTTCAGCCGTCCGGACGAGATCTGCGCCTGCCCGCCATTGCGGGTGGAGCAGCCCCAAGAGACTGTATTTGCTTCTAAAACAACGGCTTGAATGCCGTGTTCCTTGGCAAGATGAATGGCGGTGGACAGGCCGGTATACCCCGACCCGATCACCACCACATCCGCATCCATATCGCTGGACACAGGTCCATCATCGGCCGGAGGTGTTCCGGCCGTTCCAATCCAATATGTGGGCGCGTGGTCGCGATTGTGACCCGGACCCGCATCTATGATCGGGTCATATTTCGGGTCATAGCTGGCCTTGGGCCAGTGACGCGGGATGCTGTTATCCACCATTCTTGTTTTTCTCCGAGGCTGCGCGCAGGGCGGCGGATCAGGCTTTGAACATTGGACGCGTCTTTCGAAGCGCCTGTTTTACGACGATTTTACCGTCACGAACGGTGAACAGATCCGCACCTTCAGCTTCGATCCGCATACCGTTTGCGTCGGTTCCTGAGAAGGTCCACTCGGACACGGCACGATCACCGTGGACAAAATGGCTGTGATGGTCCCAATGGGCGTCTTTCATGCCTGCCCAGACGCCTGAAAACGCGGCGGCTATGGCTTCGGCACCTTCAACCTTGTTGCCGTATTTCTCGTCACCAGCCACGGTGTAGAACACGCAGTCGTCGGCGAAGTGGGTCATTACGCCGTCGATGTCATGGCGGTTGAACGCGTCAAACGTGTCCGCCAGGTCCTGCGCGGTCAGAGTTTTGCTCATTTTGTACTTCCTTGTCAGTGGGGTTGTTACGTTTCGTCCGGGTTCGGAACGATCAGTGTCGGTATCTTGGAGCGCCGCAAAACGCGTTTTGCGACGGTGCCCAGAAACGTATGCGAAAAGCCGTGATCATGCGCACCCAGCACGATCAGATCACAGCCCAGTTCGACCGAGCGGCGCAGGATCACTTCGGCCGGGTGACCATCGGTGACCTCGACCGAGGTGATCTGATCGCGAATTTTTCCATCGTCGCCGTCGAACTGCGCCCAGAATTTGGCTTGTCGTTCGGCCAGTACCTTGCGCACCATCTCGTGACGACGCTCGATCGCGGTCTTGCGGGTTTCTTCATTCAGGATGAAGATCTCCATCGTGATCTTGGCATCGTCCGACAGTGGCTCATTCACATGTAGCACGTGAATTTCGGCCCCCGTGGCCTGCGCGATGCTGGCGGCATGGCGCATGGCGTGACCCGAGTTTTCGGACAGGTCAGTGGCAAAGAGGATGTTTGTGACCATCTGTTTCATGTCGTCATCCTTTCAGATCAGTAGCCAAACAGCCGTGGGAGCCACAGCGACAGTTCAGGGAAGAAGGCGATGATGAAGATCGCAATCGTGTTGGCGGCCGCAAAAGGCAGCGCACGCAATGAGATCTGTTCGATCGTGATGTTCGAGATACCCGAGGCGATGAACAGGTTTTCGCCCAGTGGTGGAGTCTGGAAACCGATACCCAGCGTGCAGACCATCACCACGCCAAAGTGGATCGGATCGATACCCACCGAATAAGCCACCGGCAGCATCACCGGAACCAGGATCAGGATGGTGGCCAGCGTCTCCATGAACATGCCGACGAACAGCAGGAAAAAGATGATCAGCGTCCAGATGACATAGAGGTTGTCTGTGAAGCTGAGCATCGAATCCGCGATGATTGCCGGGATCTGGTTTTCCACCAGCAGTCGGCCAAACACGGTCGCGGTGAACAGGATCAGCAGAACACGCCCAGTCAGCCAGGTGGTGGCTTCAAGCGACTGGAACAGCGACTGCCAGGTCAGTTCGCGGTAGATAACCACGCCCACGAACAGGGTGTAGAAAATCGCCACGATTGCCGCCTCGGTCGGGGTGAAGAAGCCGGTATAAATACCGCCCAAGATCACCAGCGGCGCCATCAGCGACCAGAAACCGCGATACATTTCGCAGCCCACGTGACGGATCGACCAACCTTCGGAAACGCCCTTGTAGCCGCGCTTTTTCGACATGAAGAAGTTCAGGATCAGCAGGCTGGTGGCGATCAGGAAGGCCGGGACGAATCCGGCAATGAACAGTTTCGAGATCGAAACCGACTGAAAGGTTCCGAACTTTTCCACGGCTTCCGGCGGCGGCGCCATGCCGAGCGCGGCAATGCCGAAGATCACCATCGGGATGGAGGGAGGAATGATAATCCCGAGGCCGCCAGAGGACGCAGTGATCGCCGAGGCATAGCCGCGCTCATAGCCGCGGTCGATCATCGCAGGGATCATCAGCATCCCAACGGCCGCGGTTGTTGCCGGGCCCGAGCCCGAAATGGCGCCAAAGAACAGACAGGCCATAACCGTTGCAGCCGAAATACCGCCGGTGAATGGACCAGCCAGACTTTCAGCAACATTGATCAGGCGTTTCGAGATACCGGCGGCCTCCATCAGGGCCCCGGCAAGAATGAAGGCAGGCAACGCCATCAGGGGGAAAGCACCCACCGAGGTAAAGGCGATCTGCACGAATTTGATCGGGTTCTCGTCCAGGTAAAGGAATGAGACCAGCGATGCCACACCCAGCGCCACAGTGATCGGCGCGCCAATGAGCAGCAGAAACAGGAAAGACCCAAACAGGATTGTGACGATTTCGGATTCCATGGTTTATCCCCCTGCCCTTAGGATTTCTTTGCTGCTTCAGTCGCAGCTTTGATTTCGTCGAGGTCGATCTGATCGGGATCGTGAATATCCTCGCCCTTGATAAGGCGGCGGTAATTCACCTGAATGATGCGGACGGTCATCAGCGCAAACGCGATGGGCAGCACCATGTAGACGTACTTCATCTCGATACCCAGGGTCTGGGATTTCCAGAACTTGTTCATCTTGTTGAAGACAAAATCAGTCGCCAGATACAGGAAGTAGACATTGAAGAAGAGCCAGAAGAGATCGGCGAAGGCTTCGATGTATTTGATCGACCCATCGGGCAGGAACTTGAACTGGAATGTCACGCGGTTATGCGCACCTTTCAGAGCGGCGTAACTTGCGCCGAAATAGACGAACCAGACGAACATGTAGACCGAGAGTTCCTCGATCCAGCTGACCGAAAAGCCGAAGACCTCGCGCGCGATGATCTGCACGAACAAAAGGCAGACGAAGCCGGATAAGAGGATCCGGCAGATGACACTTTCTATGTTGTCCAGAAATTTCCAGAACATGTGGTTTCACTCCTCCCTGAAGTGAGAAGAGCGCCGCAGCGCTCTTCCCGGTATCGCCGTGCGACGATTATTGCTGGACCGGCTCGCGGCCGATGGCTTCAAGAACTGCATTCAGTTTCTCGACACCACCAATGGACTCGTAGAATTGCGGCCATACAGCTTCGGTCGCCAGTTGAATGAACTCGGCTTCGTCGTTCTCGGGGTCGATGATTTCCATCCCCTTGGCCGTCAGCTCTTCCTTGATGGCTGCTTCCGAGTCCCGCAGGAACTGGGCCGAGACCTGAGTGGCTTCCTGCCCTGCTTCCAGGATCATCTGCTGTTCCTCTTCGGACAGGTCCTGGAACACGGCTTCCGAGATGATCAGCGGTTCGATCGAGAAGATGTAACGCAGGTTGGTGACGTGGTTCTGAACCTCGTAGAACTTCATCGCATTGATCGTCAGGTAAGGGTTGTCCTGACCGTCAACCACTTTGGTCTGCAGGCCGGTGAAGGTTTCCGACCAGGCCATCGGGGTCGGGTTGATGCCCCATGCCTTGTAGGTTTCGATCATGATTTCGTTTTTGGGAACGCGAATGATCAGGTCCTGCAAATCCGCAACCGATTTGACCGGCTTCTTCGAGTTCGTCAGACGGCGGAAACCGGTATAGGTCCAGCCGATGATGCGCACACCGGCATCACGGATGGTGTTTTCGACCAGTTCCTGACCGATTGGACCCTGGGTCAGTTTTTCGGCATCTTCCAGGCTGAGGATCACGTAAGGCAGTGTGAAAACACCGACCGAAGGCGAGAACGGCGTGATGTTGTTGATCGCCAGCAGCGACATATCCAGCGTGCCGATCGCCGCCTCGTTCACAGTGTCCTGCTCGGAACCGAGCTGACCGTTGAGAAACAGTGTCGCGGTGTGCTCACCACCTGATTTTTCTTCGAGCGCTTTTACGAACGCGAGCCCCAGCGCCTCTTGTGCGCTGCCCGCGCTGTCGCCGACAGCGATCTTGAAGTTCTTCGCCTCGGCCGTGCCTGCAACCATCAGTGCGGCAACGGAAACGGCTGCGCTGAAAGTGCCAAGCTTTTTGATAAATGACATGGATTTCCTCCCATATGTCGTGTTTCGAGGTGCGCGCTGACCTGGGGAGAAGGTGGCCAGTCCGATTCTACCTCGGCGACACGAAGCTAACTTGCCAACTTGGTTTCGTCGTTGTTAATATTTGCGCGAAAGGTTTCATAAATTTCAAACATACGATATGAGACAGAACAAACTTGATACCCGGATCGGCGACACGGACATCCGTCTGCTGCGCGTGTTCAAAACCGTCGCGGAAAGTGGTGGCATCACGGCCGCCGAGATCGAGCTGAACATCGGCAAATCGACGATCTCGAAACACTTGTCTGACCTGGAACTGAGGCTTGGCCTAAAGCTGTGCAACCGGGGGCCGGCAGGGTTTTCACTGACGGAAGACGGCGAAAAGGTGCTGGCCGCGGCAGAAGACCTGCTTATTTCCGTGGCGCAGTTCAGAACCGAGGTCAACGAAGTCAAACAACAACTGGCCGGCAGCATTCGCGTGGCTCTGTTCGATCAATGTACGACCAACCCGGAAGCCCAACTTGCCCGCACCATTCACAAGTTCAATGAGGCCGCACCGGCGGTTCACATCGAACTGTCGCTGGAACCCCCCAACGTGATCGAAACAATGGTCATCAGCGGGCAAATGGATGTCGGTATCATCGCTTTGCACAGACCATCGGCAAGCCTGGAATACACGCCGCTCTACGGGGAAAACATGTATTTGTACTGTGGGCAGGAACACCCCCTGTTTGACCGCTCGGATCCAGAGTTGAAACTGAGTGTTCTTCGCAAGTTCAACTACGCCGGCCTGCACGTGAACTCTCCGAACCTCATCGTTGGTCAACAACTGGGGTTTCGACGTGCGGCCAAAGTGCAGAACGAACAAGCCCTTGTCATTCTGATACTTTCAGGTCGCTACCTTGGGTTTCTTCCCGATCATCTGGCGCAGGAATTTGTCGAACATGGGCTTATGAAAAAGGTTCTGCCCAAAGAGATCAAATACAGAACCCGTTTCGCGGCCGTGGCCAGAAAACAACCTGCGCCAACACGCGTGGCCAAGCTGTTTCTGGAAACTCTGGTAAAGGTACATTCTCAGGTACAGTAGGAACGCGGGCAGGACGTCTTGTTTCCCAGACCCAAACCCGCCCACGCCTGAAATCAGCACACGGCGCAAGGCCGGGCGGATCAATCGCAGGCTGCGGTAACGATCATCTCGACCTTCAGAACATCACGGGCCAGTTTCGCCTCGCCGCAGGCGCGGGCCGGGGCGTGGCCCTCTGGCACCCAGGCATCCCAGACCGCGTTCATTTCGGCAAAGTCGGCCATGTCCGACAGCCAGATCACGCATTGCAGGATACGCGTCTTGTCGCTGCCAGCCTTGGCCAGAAGGTCCTCGATCTTGGCAAGGATGTCACGGGTTTGATAGGCAACGGTTGCGGCATCGGAAACCTGACCGCACAGATAGGCGGTTCCGTTATGTTTGACGATGCGGCTCATGCGCTTGCCGGTCTCGATCCGAGCGATGGTCACGACTGCTGTCTCCTGTCACGAAAGGTATGTTCCAGTTGGGCGATAGAGCGAAACGACGCCAACCGCCAGCCCAGACCTTCAATCATCGAAAAATTGCCAGCCTGCCGCGCGGGAGTTTTCAGCCTAACAGCACGCTTATGTCCGGTGCGCGGCGACGGGATAAGCGGTTGCCAGCGCCTTGCGGACAGGTCGTTTTCACTGATGCCTTTTCCTTCCTGTCTTACCCACCTCGGCCAACGCATTCGGTAAAACATGACGGCCTTGGTTCACAAGGCGTTTGACGGAGGTTTCCCAGTCTGCTTTCAATCGGTCAAGAGCTTCTCCGCTCGCCCCAATATCGGAGCGCCATATGCCACCCGGCACTGCCGAAACACTGCTTTTTGCATGTCCGATGCAGGACAGCGAAGTTGGTCGACTGACGTCAATGGTTCCAACAAAGGACGGGTGGTCATGACCCGCGATGTGCTGCTGCAACCCTATCAGCTGAAGCATCTGACGCTGAAGAACAGGATCATGACGACCAGTCATGAACCCGCCTACCCCGAAGACGGTATGCCGAAAGAGCGTTACCGCGCCTATCATGAGATGCGCGCGAAAGCTGGGGTCGCGATGACCATGACGGCGGGTTCCGCCACCGTCAGTCGCGACAGCCCACCGGTGTTCAACAACATCCTTGCCTACAAGGACGAGGTGGTGCGCTGGATGGCTGAATTGACGGATGCCTGCCATGCTCATGGTTGCGCGGTCATGATCCAGTTGACCCATCTGGGGCGGCGCACGGGTTGGAACAAGGGCGATTGGCTGCCGTCGGTCTCTTCTTCGCATTATCGTGAACCGGCCCACCGGGCCTTTGCCAAGAAGATGGAAGACCATGATGTCGAACGGATCGTAAGCGACTACGCCGATGCAGCCGAGCGTATGAAGGCCGCGGGTCTCGACGGAATCGAATTGCAAGCCTATGGCCACCTGATCGATCAGTTCTGGTCACCACTCACCAATACGATGGACGCGCCCTATGGCGGCAGTTTCGACAATCGGTTGCGGTTCGGCTTCATGGTTCTGGATGCAATCCGCAACCGTGTCGGGCAGGATTTCATCGTTGGCGTCCGCTATACCGCGGATGAAGTCGAAAAAGGCGGCATCACCGAAGAAGACGGGCTGGAAATCGCCCGAAGGCTGCGCGACAGCGGTCAGGTCGATTTCCTGAACGTCATCCGCGGGCGCATTCATACGGATCCGGCCATGACGGATGTGATCCCGGTACAGGGCATGAAAAGTGCGCCTCATCTGGATTTTGCCGGGCGCGTACGAGCCGAAATCGGGATGCCGACCTTTCATGCATCGCGCATTCCCGATGTGGCAACCGCACGACATGCCGTGGCCTCGGGGTTGTTGGATATGGTCGGCATGACCCGCGCGCATATGGCCGACCCGATGATCGTGTCCAAGATCCGGGCCGGTCAGGAGGATGACATCCGCCCCTGCGTCGGTGCAACCTACTGCCTGGACCGAATTTATCAGGCGGGTGAAGCCCTTTGCATTCACAACCCCGCTACCGGGCGCGAATTGTCGATGCCGCATGTGATCCCCGCAGCCAAATCCCGCCGCCGGGCGGTCGTCGTCGGCGCAGGGCCCGGAGGGCTTGAAGCCGCGCGGGTCGCGGCAGAGCGCGGGCATGACGTTACCGTTCTGGAAGCGGCCCCTGAACCCGGAGGTCAGGTGCGTCTGGCCGCGCAATCCCGACGCCGGGCCGAGATGATCGGGATCATCGACTGGCGCATGGCGCAATGTGCTGCGCGCGACGTCAGGTTTCAGTTCAACACGTTTGCAGAGGCGGAGAACGTAACAACCTTTGCCCCGGATATGGTCGTGATTGCAACCGGAGGCTTGCCCGAGACGACAATATTGGAAACCGGCAACGATCTGGCGGTTTCGGCCTGGGACATCCTGTCGGCAGACGTGCAACCGGGCGAAAATGTCCTGATCTACGATGATGCGGGCGACCACCCGGCCCTGATGGCGGCCGAGGTCATCGCCGGGTCCGGTGCGCGGGTTGAGATCATGACCCGCGACCGCAGCTTTGCGCCCGAGATCATGGGCATGAATCTGGTGCCATATATGCGTGCGCTGCAAAAAACGGGGGCGGTGTTCACCGTTACCCGAACGCTGAAATCGCTGGTTCGCTCAGGCAATCAACTGGAAGCGGCGATTGGAACGGATTACTCGAAACTTGTTGAAAAGCGCGTGTATGATCAGGTCATTGTCAATCAGGGCACCTTGCCTCTGGATGATCTCTATTTCCAACTCAAGCCGCTTTCGCGAAATCGTGGCCGTGTGGATCACGACGCTCTTGTCGCCAATTCGGGTGACGTGTTTCCGCAGGTGAACCCGAATGCCGGTTTTGATCTTTACCGGATCGGAGACGCCGTTTCTTCGCGCAACATACACGCGGCAGTCTATGACGCGCTGCGCCTAGGCCTTCGGTGGTGACGCCATCTGAGAATGCGTTGAACACGTACAGCCGATTGCCCGCACGGCATGAAACCCCTTATGCGCCCGAACGAAAAGGACCGGACATGAGCAATATTGAGGTCATCGAGACTGTTTGGATACCGCTGCCTGACGGCACGAAACTTGCGGCGCGCCTGTGGCTGCCGGAAAGCGCGAAGAACGCCCCTGTGCCCTGTATCGTGGAATACATCCCCTATCGCCGCCGGGACAGGACACGCATGCGGGATGAAAGCATGCATCCGCAGTTTGCCGCCGCCGGTTACGCGTCGATCCGCGTTGATATCCGAGGCTATGGCGACAGTGATGGTGTTTCCGAAGATGAGTATTCGCATCAGGAGATTCAGGACGGTCACGACCTCATCCAGTGGATCGCCGATCAGGACTGGTGCGATGGAAATGTCGGAATGTTCGGCAAAAGCTGGGGCGCATATAACGCGTTCCAAGTGGCGGCGACGCGCCCTGCGGCGTTGAAGGCGATCGCACCGGTGATGGGCACAGACAACCGGTGGCGCGAGGACATCCACTTTTACGGCGGATGTCTGGCCAACGACAATTTCTGGTGGGGCTCGATCATGCAGCTGTACAACGCCATGCCACCAGACCCAGAGATTGTCGGCCCGGACCGCTGGCTTGACATGTGGCGCGAGCGGTTGGAAGGCGCCGCGTTCTGGCCGGCCATGTGGCTGGAACACCAGACCCATGACGAGATGTGGCGGCGCGGTTCGATCTGCGAGAACTATGCCGACGTGGATATACCGGTCTACTTTTTCGGCGGCTGGATGGATCTATACCGCGATACCCCATTCCGCATTGCCGAACACCTCAGCGGACCGGTCAAGATCCTGATGGGGCCCTGGGCGCATCTTTACCCGCATGAAGGGGTGCCCGGCCCCAAGGCTGATTTCGTCGGCGAGGTCATCCGGTTCTGGGATCACTGGCTGAAGGGAAAAGACACAGGGTTGATGGACGAACCACCCTTGCGTTTTTTCCTTCAAGACAGCGCAGCGCCGACCGGAACGCATCTGGAACGCACGGGGCGCTGGGTCGAAGAGCCGAGCTGGCCGTCACCGAATATCACCAACACGTCCCTGTGGCTGAATCATCTGACGCTTGAGGCAGACCCCGTTTCCGCGGCAGAGCTTGCGATTTGCTCGCCGCAAAGCTTTGGGGCGGCCGCAGGTGATATGTGCTCTTTCGCCATTCCCGGAGACATGGCGGCAGATTGCCGGATCGACGCCGCCGGCGCGTTGCAGTTCAAAGCGGCGCCACTTGAAGACGCACTTGATATCCTGGGGCAACCATTGGTCGATCTGAAGGTGTCAGCAGATCAGACTCAGGGCTTTGTCGTTGTATTGCTGGTGGACGAAGCCCCGAACGGTGCGCAGACGCTGATTGCCAGGGGATTCTGCAACCTCAACCACCGGATCAGCGATACAGAACCCACGCCGATCACACCCGGGGAAGAGATGGCTGTTACCGTCTCGATGTATGGAACAGGATATCGGGTTCCGTCAGGTCATCGCATCGTTTTGCAGATCGCTTCGGCTTACTGGCCGGTACTCTGGCCCGCCCCCGAACCTGTGACACTTACAATCCGCCCGGGTCAATCTCAGTTGCACTTGCCCATCCGCAACCCAGGCGTTGACACAACCGAACCCCGCCCGCTGCCGGAACCATCGGCGTCCGGTGAGGCCGCAAGAAAGACCAAGGTGCGCTCGGGCTCGATGGAACGCTCGGTCCACACGGACCTGACCAATGGCAAGGTGACACACAGGTTTTTTCTGGACGGGGGCGTCTTCGGGCCGGTGGGTGATTTCCGCCTGGACGATATTGGGACGGTGCTCAGCGACGTGTCGGATCGAAGATATTCAATCCATCCGGGTGACCCGCTTTCTGCTGTTGCCACGATGGAGCAGACCGCCGGTTTCGACCGTGAGGACTGGTCGGCCAGGATATGGACCTATTCCGAACAACGGGCAACGGCCACCGAGTTTCATTTGATCTCGCGCCTGAAGGCATGGTCAGGGGAGGAGCTGATCTTTGAGGAAGAGAAAGCGCATGTCATTCCGCGCAATGGAATGTAGTTGAAAACACGTTGGAAAAATTGCGTTGAGACCCGTGACGGGACTTGCCTTCGCAGTCCTGTCAACCCAACCGAATGGTCCAGACTTGCGCGGACATGTCTGGACGGTCCTGTCGTTGCACCATGTGCCGGTCAGAACCCCAAAGCACTGCCGGATTTGATGGTATCCATGGAAACGAAGGTTCTGAACTTTCTAATATTGCCGTTTTCAAAGAACATCCTGCGGGTGAAATCTTCGTAAACCGCCATGCTTTCGACGACCACGACAACCATGAAATCAACCTCTCCGGTCACGTAAAAGCATTGCTGGACTTCCGGAGCATTCAGCAGGGTTTTCTTGACGGCATCGATCTCGTCCGGGGTTTCACTGACCAGTTCAAGTTCAACGAAGATGGTAAGTTGAAGACCTACGGCCGCCGGGTCAACGACGGCCACATTGGCTCGTATCACGCCCTCGGCCTCCATCCGGCGGATACGGCGCTGCACCGAGGGTGCGGACAGATTTACGGCCTCGCCAATCTTGTGCTGCGTGGTTCTGTTGTCTTGTTGCAGAATCCGCAGGATCGCGCGGTCGAAGTCATCCAATTGCGTCATGTGAAAGAAACTTGCATGGCTTGCCAATAACTAGAGCCCTTTTTTCAGGTCACTTGCAATAAACTTGTTTCTCACATGTGAAGCAACACGTCGAAGGGGAAGTTTTGCCGTGACAGCATTGACAGAACGCCTGCGTGCGTTGCGCCATGAGTTTCATCGCAACCCCGAGCTTGGGTTTCAGGAAGTCTGGACCAAGAACCGGATTGCCGGGCATCTGCGCAACCTGGGCATCGAGGTGTTTGAAGGGGTCGGTGTCGTGGGCGTCTTGAAGGCGGGCAATGGCAATCGCGCCATTGGGCTGCGCGCGGATTTCGACGCGCTCCCGATTACTGAGGTCAATACGTTTGCGCACAAGTCGCAGAACGAAGGTGTCATGCATGCCTGTGGACATGATGGCCACACGGTGATGCTGCTTGGGGCCGCCGAATTGCTGGCCAAGGATCCGACGTTTGACGGCACGGTTGTCTTTCTGTTCCAGCCCAATGAAGAGCATGGGCTTGGGGCAAAAGCGATGATCGATGAGGGCGTTTTGCGGACCTTCCCGATTGATGAGGTTTACGGCGCGCACAATCTTCCGGGTGAGCCTGTCGGGCGGGTTTCCACCCGCGCCGGTGTCATCTGTTGCAGTGAAAGCCTGTTTGAAATCACGCTTTCCGGTCAAGGCGGTCATGCCTCGATGCCCCATGTCGGGCGCGAAACGATCACGCCTGCGGCGGAACTTGTATTGGCCCTGCAAACCATCGTTTCACGAAAGCTTGCACCTTCATCCGGCGCCGTGGTGTCGGTGACCGAGTTCACCACCGACGGGCAGCGCAATGTCCTTCCGGGGCGTACTGTTCTGAAAGGTGACGCGCGGGCCATGTCACCGGCAGACCGCAAGCTGATCAAACGCACCATGCGCCAGATCGCAGGCGGTGTGGCCGAAAGCCATGGCGTCGAGGTGAGTGTGGATTTCCGTACCGCATTCATCGAGGCAAACAATGATGCCGATGCCGCATCGCATGTCGTTGCAGCGGCTTCGGCCATGGGTCTTGAGGTGGACGGAGACCGCTCTGCCATGTCTTTCTCGGAAGATTTTGCTGAATTTGCCGCCGTTGTGCCCGGGTGTTTCCTGCTTATCGGCAACGGGACCGAAGGATCAAACGGCCGTCCGCTGCACTCGGCTGATTACGATTTCAACGACGCACTGCTCCCGCTGGGTGCAGAACTCTGGGCAGAGCTGGTACGGCAGCGCCTGCCGCTGACCCCCTGACAGGATACACGACCATGACAGAAATCATCGCCCATCAGGCAGGCAGGCCGAGCTTTGGCCCCGCTGCCGAAACCGTTTTGACACAACAGGATTTCGATCGCGCAGCAAGGGAAATCACCCAATGGGAGGGGTATGCCCCAACGCCTCTGCATTCTTTGCCATCGTTGGCAGCCGAGATCGGAGTCGCGGAAGTCCACTACAAGGATGAAGCTCCCCGGTTTGGTCTTGGAAGTTTCAAGGCCTTGGGGGGGGCCTTTGCCGCCTTGCGTGTTCTGCAACGCGAAATATCGCACCGGACCGGTCAGGACGTGTCATTGGAAGATATCCGTACTGGCCGCTGCGCCGACATGGTTGCCAGTATCACGCTTGTTTCGGCAACCGATGGCAACCACGGTCGGTCGCTCGCGTGGGGGTGCAAGCGGTTCGGCGCGCCGTGCCGGATCTACATTCACGCCGAAGTCAGTGAAGGCCGCGCGCAGGCCATGCGCGAACTCGGGGCCGACGTCGTGCGCATCTATGGAGACTATGACGCCTCGGTGGATCAGTGTCGGCGGGAAGCTGACAAGAACGGCTGGTTCGTGGTTTCGGACACATCCTGGCCAGGCTACACCGACCCGCCGCGCGACGTGATGTCGGGCTATGGTGTCATGGTCAAAGAAGTCGTGGATGTAATGGACGCGGCACCGACGCATGTCTTTCTGCAAGGTGGAGTTGGAGGGCTTGCCGCGGCAGTTGCGGCAGCATTGCGTCAGGCCTGGGGTGATGCCGCGCCGCGCGTCGTGGTCGTGGAACCGCATCTGGCGGCGTGTTTGTTCGAAAGCGCAAGGCAGGGGCAAGCCGCGTCCGTAGATATCGATGAAGAGACCATCATGGCGGGTTTGTCCTGCGGGGTGCCGTCACCGATGGCGTGGGAGGTTTTGCGCAGCGAAGCCTCGGACTTTCTGACAATCGACGATCAGCTGATACCGCCCACCGTCCGTCGCCTGGCGCGTCCGCATGGTAGTGATCCGGCGATCGAAGCCGGAGAGAGCGGCGTTGCCGGATTGGCCGCATTGATCGAAGCGGCCAATAACCCCGAGCTTTTCCAGAAGCTTGGATTGACGCCGCAGTCTCGGGTTTTGACGATCGGCTCTGAAGGCGTGACGGATCCCGATATCTATGCCCGGATCATGCAAGGCGACGTGTAACTCAGCCGCAATTCCTGCGGGCACAGAGGCCAATCCGTTTAGCCGAAAACCCAGTTGCAATGGGCCTTGGGACGGTTGAATCCGACATAGTGGCCCGCAACGGAGAAGTTCCATCAAACGACATCCCGATGTCGTAGGAGTTGTATACAGGCCCGCCCCGCATCAGTAGCGGTTCGCTATGATACGCGCGTTAAACGAAAACTGGGCACTGTTCCTTGGGATGTTCATGCTGATGGTTGCCAACGGTCTGTTGGCGACGTTGCTGACGATCCGGGGGGCCAGTCTGGGCTTTAGTGACTTCACGATTTCCGTCATGCAGGCAAGCTATCCCCTGGGTGCGCTTGCAGGGACGGCACTTGCCCCGAGGCTGGTCGAAAATGTCGGGCATATTCGGGCATTTTCGGCCCTCGCCTCGCTGGTTTCGATTGCGGCCATCGTGCATCTGCTGACCAGCGACGCGATCAGCTGGAGCGTGATGCGTCTGTTGGGCGGATTTTGTTACCCGGGGCTTTACGTCATCACCGAAAGCTGGCTGAACGCGAAGTCCGAGAACAACATGCGCGCTCAGGTCCTGTCGCTGTATTTCATTATCCAGCTTGCCGGCCCGGCGCTTGGCACCGCCATAGTAGGCTTTCCCGACCCCACTGGGAACCTGCTGTTCGGGCTTGTTTCCATCCTGATTTCGCTTTCGATCGTGCCGCTTCTTCTGTCGGGCAACAAGGCGCCGGAATATGCCGCTCCGGAACGCATGTCGGTTCCCGTGCTTTACAAGGTTTCGCCCATCGCAGTCATCGGTATCGTTCTGGTCAGCATCGGTGTCGCGGCGTCTTATATCTCGTTGCCGCTTTATGCGTTGCAAAACGGCTTTACGACGGCGCAGGCGTCAGGGGCGCTGGTGGCGGCGCTGATCGCCGGTGCGGTGGTGCAATACCCGATCGGCTGGCTGTCTGATCACACCGACAGACGCTATGTGGTAATCGGGCTGGGTGTCGTTACGACTCTGTCCAGTCTTTGGATGGCCATCGATACGTCGCCGTCTCATATCGTCTATGGTTTTGTTCTGATCGCAATCGGGCTGTATCCCGCGTATTCGATCCTGACGGCGCATGCCAATGATCAGCTCAAGCTGTCTCAGATCGTTCCCGCCAGTGGCACGATGGTGCTGCTGCTGAATGTCGGCCTGCTGGTGGGAACCATGCTGGGGCCGAACTCTATCTCATTGTTCGGCGGGCGCGGTCTTCCGTTTCTTCTGGCGGCTATCGGTATTGCGGTCGCCCTTTTCGCATTGATCCGGCGTGTTCAGGTGGCCGCTCCCACCGATACCGGCGATGTGCAGGTCGTGGGGATTATCGGCACCGGGCAACCCGGGGTCTTGCAGGCCGAAACCTGGGTTCAAGAGGAAGAAACCCGGACAAACCCGGACTCATCCCAAGGGTTCAAAGCATAGGCTGTTTCATTCGCGTCCGGCGCGACGGACGCCGTGCCGATGCGGCGGTCAAACCGAGATCGAAGCCGCCTTTGATGCACCGGACCATTCTGCACCGCAGGACCCCGTCAGAAATCCGTCGCTCAACCGAATATCAGGATCAGCGCCACGCAGGGCGCGCTCCACTTCTCCTTGGGGAAGATCACCGTCGATACGTTTTCGATACAGTTCGCACAGTTGACGGAATCCGCCAGATTGCGGCGACAGACGCAACGCCGAGATGCCAGCCTGTTTAAGCAGGTCGATCTGATGATCCGTACAGGCATGGCTGTCTGACAGGGTCTGCACACCGTTCATGGCCAAAAAAGGCTTGCCGTCGCCGGTCAGAACATCCAACCCGTCCGGATCGTCTTCGCAGGCAAACTGGCAATTGTCCTTGCTGCGCCCATGCAATCGCGCGTGGTAACAGCGCCCGGAAATGGCCAGCGGCAACCTGCCATGCCCCCATATTTCGATCGCGACGCCCAAGTCCGAGGCAGCTTGCGCCAGCGTTTTGACCGAAGCGATGGGCAATTCCGGCGGAAGACAAACCCGGCGCGCACCCCGAGCAGCCAACCATTTCAAAGTACCTTCGTTGTAGACATTTACCAGCGGGCCAACGGCAAACGTGCAGGTGCCGGGCAAATGTGCCAGCGCGGTCAGATCGTTGATCTCGACCATGACGCCCATTTCTGCAAGCTCAGCCGTGAGTTTGCGCTCGCGTTTCAGGGTCACAAGGGCCAGGCTTGTCAGCGCAACCTCTTTGCCCGCCTCCACCAGCCGGGAAATCGCCGCAGGGATACGATCCTGGTAAAACGGCAAGCGCTTGGAACAGACCAGTTCCCCAAGCACGACGCGGTCGACGGGCGATCGGGCCAGATCATCATAAAATGCAGCCCAGGTTTCGGAGGGCCAGAAGAACTGGTTCGGGCCTATTGTCAGTTCCATCGGATCACCTCCACGTCTTTTTGTAAGCGCCGGTCGTCATGGCCTGCCCTTCCGACAGTCGCGCAAGCATACCTTCGGGCATCGGCTGGCCTGACTCCAGCGCATCGACCGCGGCGCGAAAATTCCGAACGACCTGTGCGACATAAGATTTTGACCGCTGGCGCCCTTCGATCTTCAAGGCTGTCACACCTGCCTTTTGCAATTGCGGGATCAGCCGTTCTGCGTTCAAGCTAACGGGATCCTCGAACAGGTGCCCGGTTTTTTCACCTGCGGAAAAACACCCTTTGCACAAAGTCGGATACGGTGCGGGCTCATCCCGTTCGACCCGGTGGATCAGGTACCCGCCAAGGCGCGCGTTCAACGCGCCCTGTTCTTCTTGATACTGCACATGGCTGGCAGGGGAGCAGACACCATTCATGTTTGGAGACAACCCGGTGGCATAAGAGGACAGCGAGCATCGCCCCTCGGCCATGACGCAAAGACCGCCAAACACGAAGACTTCGGTTTCGACATCGGTTTCAGAGTTGATCGCGGCAATTTCCGGAACGGACAAAACGCGCGGCAAGACCACCCGCTTTACACCGAAAGTTTCGGCATAGAAATTGATCACGTCAGCATTGGCCGCCGCGGCCTGCACGGACAGATGTCTGCGCAGCTTGGGATGATGTCGCGCCGCGTAGTCCAGCAAGCCCAGATCGGCGAGAATGACAGCATCTGCACCGCAGGTTTCGGCATCCGCCACCGCTTGTTTCCAAATCCCTTCGTTGCCTGCCTGCGGGAAGGTATTGATTGCAATCAAGACCTTCGATCCGTGATCATGGGCAAAGGAAATTCCGGCCCGCATTTCAGCGCGGTCAAAGTTGAGCCCCGGAAAGTTCCGCGCATTGGTTTCGTCATTGAAGCCACAATAGACCGTGTGAGCCCCGGCCCTGACGGCTGCACGCAGGGCCGCGGGCGTTCCCGCCGGGCAAACGATTTCCATTACCATAGAATCGCGTCCTCGGGTCGGGTCAGGCACAGGCCGGTCCGACGCTCTGCAAAGGCGATGATCTGCTTCAGCTGGCGTTCAAGCGGGCCGGAAAGGGTTGCGGCCTCGTGCGCGAGGTCCAGCTCTGCGTCGTCAATTGCGTTGCGCAGCGCCAGTGCCGCGGCTGTGTCGCCCTCGATCACCAGATCGCGCGAAAAGAACAGGGCGTCACCGTCAAACGCTCCATGTACCAGCCCCAACAGCGCCGCCAGTGGGCCGGAAATTCGCGCGGCCCCGTCCACGCGCCCGCGGCTCAATCTTATACTCGGTGCGCCGTCATTCGGTTCGAGCAGAAGGACAACGGGCAGATCCGTTGGATCAAGCACAAAGGCTGCCCGGCTGTATTCCCCGAGCCGGTTGAGCAAATCGGGGTGTTTCTTGGTTATTTTGCGGGAAAACGCCGTCAGTGACAGCGACAAGGGTGCAAGCGGAACAAACCGCAGGGCTGCGGCCAAAGCGGTAGGGCATTGCGGTATCTGGTTTCGGGGATCGGACAAACAGACCTCCTGCTGTCTCAACAAAGTGAACCGGTGCGGCCTTCCTAAAGCCGCCCCGGCGCCCGGGACTTGACGGTTGTCAATTCGACCGGTCTCTTTCGCTGCTAGAGGGTGGGCACCATCGCCGGAGCAAACCCATTCGCACTCTGCCGCCATATCCCAGCCTTCGACATTTTCTGAAATGGTGTGAAGAAAAAGGGCAGTTCAGGCGCATCGCCGAACCGGTTTCCGTGCGCCATCAAATGACCGCTGTCCACCGCGCCGTGTTAGAGGCCAATGGGCCCGTGTTGCAATTCGACACGCCGACGGGCGTGCCCTCGGGGCAGTGCGACATGCCGGTTGTGGTCAACCTGTTCGGAACTTCGGAACGCGTCGCCGCCGGGCTGGGCGTTTCTTCCGATGGGCTGGATGATCTGGGCGCGTTTCTGGCCGCGCTTCGGGCCCCGACGCCGCCGGGCGGGTTGCGGGATGCGCTGTCCCGGTGGCCGATGCTGAAGGCCGCACTGTCCACACGACCGAAGCAGGTCAAAACCGCCGCTGTTCAGCAGGTTTGCCACAGCGGAGCCGATGTTGATCTTTCTGCGCTGCCGATCCAGACACACTGGCCCCGGGACGCGGGGCCCCTGATCACCTGGCCTGTGGTCATCACCCGCCCCCGTGGCAGCGAACCCGACGCGGTACAAACTTACAACGCCGGCGTTTATCGCGTTCAGGTGCTGGACCGGAACCGTCTGATTATGCGCTGGTTGCCACATCGCGGCGGGGCTGCCCATCATCGCAGTTGGGCGCAGCACGGCGAAAAGACGCCGGTCGCAATAGTTCTGGGCGCAAACCCCGCGACCTTGTTGTCGGCGGCTCTGCCCCTGCCCGAAATGGTGTCTGAGCTGACATTTGCTGGGGCTCTGAACCAGAACCGGCCACGATTGGTTCCGGCCAAATCCGTCCCTCTGCTTGTACCGGCAGATGCCGAGATCGTTCTGGAAGGCTGGGTGTCGCCAAGCGAGACAGCACCCGAAGGGCCGTTCGGGGATCATACCGGGTACTACAACCCCGCCGAGCCGTTTCCGGTGATGCATGTCACGGCCGTGACCCATCGCGAGGCACCACTGTATCTGTCAACCTATACCGGACGCCCGCCTGACGAACCTGCGATCATTGGCGAAGTGTTCAATCGATTGGCCTTGCCGACCATTCGCGCTCAGATCCCCGAAATACACGACCTTTGGCTGCCGCCTGCCGCCTGTTCCTATCGCATCGCCATTGTCGCTATCGACAAGCGATATCCGGGCCAGGCCCGGCGTGTGATGATGGCGCTTTGGGGGATGCTGCCGCAATTCAGCTATACAAAGATGATCGTTGCGGTAGATGCCGATATCGACCCCCGAAACTGGGACGATATCGCCTGGGCGCTTGCCACGCGAATGGACCCGGGCCGCGATGTGATGATCCTGGACAGGACACCCATGGATTATCTGGATTTCGCCTCGCCGGAACCCGGTCTGGCCGGAAAGCTGGGCATCGACGCCACGACAAAAACAGGCAGTGAAACACAGCGGGAATGGGGGACGGTCATGCGCACCGACAAGGTTGATCACGCATTTGCGGAAGACCTGATAGACAGATTGATGCCAGAGCTGAGAACATGACGAAAACCCGAGTAGTCTTAGGCGTGTCAGGCGCTTCCGGTGCGGTTTTGAGCCTTGCGGTCGCACGACATCTGACATCGGCGGATATCGAAATCGACCTGGTCGTCAGCCCCGCCGCCCGTCTGACGCTTGCGCAGGAATGCGGCCCGGATGCCCTGAAGGAACTGCGGCAGTCGGCAACCCGTCATCACGCGCCCGCCGATATCGGGGCCAGTATAGCGTCCGGTTCAGTGCCGGTATCCGGGATGATCGTCGCGCCCTGTTCCATGCGCTCATTGGGTGCGATCGCGCATGGACTGGACGACAACCTGCTGACACGAGCGGCGGGCGTTCAGCTCAAGGAACGACGCCCACTGGTACTGCTGACACGAGAAGCGCCGCTGACACTGGCGCATTTGCGCAATATGACGGCGGCCGCAGAAATGGGAGCCATCATCCTGCCCCCTGTGCCTGCCTTCTATTTAAACCCGGTCAACATAACCGAAATCGCGGATCAGATCGCAGCGCGCGCGGTTGATTGTCTGAAGGTTTGCGAACCAGCCGCGAAACAGTGGCATCCCGAAACCGAGGCGGACCCTGTCGAACGGTTCGAAAGCAAATTGCACATCCCATAGCCACAGATCGCGGATGAGATCTGTGGCTATGAGATGACCTTGATCCGGCGGGCCGGTTGTTTCAGTCGCGCAGCCTGCCGCCCAAAGGATCGAACGGCGCCTCTGCCAGCACCCGAGCCTTATGCGGTTTGCCAATCACCTGGATCACCACTTCATCCCCTGGCTGCGCCACCTCGGGGTTGCGGAAACCCAATGCCAGAGATTTCCCGACTGAATACCCGTACGCCCCCGATGTGACACGGCCGACAGGCGCACCATCAGGTGTAAAGATCGGCTCACTGCCGGTGGCGTCGGCATCCTCGGTCACGTCCAGTTCAAAGATGGACAGGACCTCGCGCGGAGCTCTATCCTTGATGGACAGATAGGCGTCTTTGTGCAGGAAATCCTTGTCCAGCTTGATCAGGCCCGTCAGCCCGACCTCTTGCGGCCAGTATTCCTGGGAATATTCCCGCCCCCAGGATCCATAACCCTTTTCGATGCGCAGCGACCCAAGCGCCCGTCCACCCACGGGGCCGCCACCGCAGTCTTTGGCGGCTTCGAGCAACGCAGAGTAAAGCGCGACCTGATCGGTTTCGGCGCAGTGCAGTTCCCAACCCAGATCGCCGGTAAAGCTGACCCGGATGGCCACGCAATCAACACCTGCTACGGTGATCTTTCGGGACCGCATGAAGCGGAACGCTTCGTTGGAAAGGTCTGCATTGGTCAGGCGCGCCAATGCCTCGCGTGATTTCGGGCCGGCGATGTTGAACCCGGCGATGCGGTCCGTTGCGACGTCAAGAGTTGTGCCCTGAGGCATTTCCACCATCTGAAAGAAGCGCTGATGATAGCGTTCAGCCATGCCGGAGCCAATCATCATATATTCGTCTTCCGCCAGCTTGGTGACGGTGAAATCCCCCGCCACGCCACCGCGGACCGAAATCAGCGGCGTCAGGCAGCTGCGCCCAATTTCGGTCGGCACGCGATTGGCCACCAGGCGGTCCAGCCAGTCGTAGGCACCAGGCCCCTTGATCACGTAATTGGCGAAGTTCGAGATATCGATCACGCCCACGCTGTCGCGCAGCATCTGAACCTCGCGCCCGACCGGATCAAACCAGTTCTGGCGGGTGAAACCAGTGGTCTCTTCGGTGCCGGGTACATCGGCAAACCACAAAGGGTGTTCCCAACCACAGTTGAGACCAAAGACACAGCCCATCTGTTTCTGCATCTCGTAGGCGGGGCGCACACGAGCCGGGCGGCCTGCACTGCGTTCTTCATTCGGGAAGTGAATTTTGAACCGATGGGTGTATGCGTCTTCGACCCGGGCCTTGGTGAACTTTTTGTCGGCCCAGTCGCCAAAGCGGGCAAGATCCCAGGCGAACATGTCATATTGCGGCTCACCCTCGATCATCCATTGCGCCGCCAGCAGCCCCAGCCCGCCGGATTGCGAGAAGCCGGGGATCAGACCGCCGCAGAGGAAATAGTTCTTCAGTTCGGGCACCGGCCCCCACAGCATGTTGGCATCGGGCGACCAGATCATCGGGCCGTTGATTACCCGTTTAACCCCGGCTGTGGCGGCAACGGGCACGCGTTCGGTGGCGCGGATCACGTTTTCCATGATCCGGTCCAGATCGTCGGGAAACAGATCATGCGCGAAGTCAAGCGGCGTACCGTCTTCGGCCCAGAACTTCATGTCTTTCTCATAGGCCCCGATCAGCAGGCCGTTGCCCTCTTGTCGGAAGTAATACTCGCCGTCCCGGTCGGCGATTGACGGCAGACGACGGCCTAGACTGGCCACTTCGTCGATACTTTCGGTCACGAAATACTGATGTTCGGTCGGTTGCAGCGGCAGGGTCAAGCCTGCCAGCGCCGCCACCTCGCGCCCCCAGAGGCCCGCCGCGTTGACCACCCATTGGGCATGAATGTCACCCTTGGGCGTACGAACGATCCAACTGCCATCGGGTTGCTGTTCCGTGGCGATCACCGGGCAGAACCGTTCGATGGTGGCCCCCATCGCACGGGCCCCGGCGGCATAGGCATGCGGTACGCCGGACGGGTCCACATTGCCGCCATCAGGTTCGTACATGATGCAGCGGATGTCATCAAACTGCGCCAGCGGGTGCAGCTCTTTGGCCTCTTCCCGGCTGACCTCGTGAAAATTCAGCCCATAAAACCGGGCCTTCGCCTCTTGCAGGCGCAACTGCTGTTCGCGCTCTTCGGTCTGGGCCAGATAGAGCGATCCGGGCTGGAACACACCACAGCTTTGGCCGGTTTCCTTCTCCAGCTCTTTGTACAGGTTCATCGTATAGTGCTGGATGCGGGTGATGTTGTTGTTGTCATGCAGACCGTGGATGTTGGCCGCCGCGTGCCAGGTCGATCCGCTGGTCAGCTCATCGCGTTCCAGCAGGATCGAGTCCGTCCAGCCGAGTTTGGCAAGGTGATACAGGATCGACGTACCGGCAAGGCCACCGCCGATGACAACAGCTTGTGCATGGGTTTTCATGAGGGAATGTCCTTGGATATGGCGCGGCTCAAGCGGCGATTTCTTTCATGACGGCAAGGAATTTGGCGACTTCGCCGATCGAGTTGTAGTGACACATCGAGACCCGTACACAGGCATCATAGCCAAGCGGTGTCAGGATATTGCCGGAATAGTGGTCCGCCTTGCGCAGATGCGTGCGGATACCGTGTTCGTTCAGCCGTTTGACGACCTCGGACGAGGCCACGCCTTCGACACGCAGCGATACCAGACCTTCTCGTGCCGGGTTGTCGGCCCCGCCCAGAATGGTGACTTTTTCCATCTCGGCCAGGCCGCTCAGGTTGCCGGTGCCGTGGATCATCGCATCGGTCAGTGCCTTTTCCTGCGCATGGATCGCATCACCCGCCGCCAGAAACTTGCCGCGCCGGTCTTCGGCATCGCTGACCTGACTGCCCAGCCATTCGAAATAGGATACGACGTCGGACATCGTGGCATAAGCTCCGGTGTCGCGCGTGCCCATTTCCCAATTGTCCGCGGGGCCATTCAGCAAGGCGTTGTGCTCCAGCGCGGTCAAGCGATCAGAGATCCAGGCCACGCCGTAGCCATGACGCGAAAACACCTTGTAGGGCGAAATCACATAACCATCGACGTCATAGGCGGTCAGATCGATCCGGCCATGCGCTGCGTGCTGGATGCCATCGACGATGATGAAACAATCCGGAGCCACGGTGCGGATGGCCTGAGAAACGGCAGCGACATCAACGCCCATTCCCGTCACCGGAGAGGTATGCAGGATCGTCGCCACTTTGGTATCCGGTGTCACGGCCGCGGCATAGGCTTCGGCCGAGACGGTGCCGGTGGCGTCATCATGGGGTACCAAAACGTGGGTTTGCCCGGAAATGCGGGCCCAACGATCACAGGCCGAACGCGTCGCCGGGTGTTCCAATGTGGATCCCAGCACAACGCCCGGACCCGTTCCCAGACATGCGTTCATGATCAGCCGGAACAACAGTTCTGTACCGCTTTCACCCACAAAGAACTGCCCGCCGGGTGCGTTCATGAAATCCCGCATATCCGCCTTGGCCGCGTTGATCGTGGCGACCAGCGCATGGGATCCCGGATTGTCGCGCCCCTGGTTGTCCGGGATGGCGGCGTAACGAACCGAGCTTTCCAAAACTGAATTCAATGTCAGTGCGCCTCCGGCATTCTCGAAAAAGATCCGCTCACCCTGTTCGGGGCAATGATCGATCTGGGCAAATCGGCTGCGGATTTGGTTCAGCAGGCTCTCTGATATTTGGCTCATGGTCAGTGGTTCTTGTTTCGTTGTGTGTGCAAAGCTGTGCTTTGCCGACCCTAGGACGGTTCTTGCCGCAAGACATGCAAAAAAAACTGTGGCAAAGCGGTTGAATATTCTGTGCAAGTCGCGCGGGTGCCAGTCCAAAGCTTGTCACGACAGATATTGCCCATCGCCAGGCCCGGGAGCCCGTGCCTGCGGCGGCGGATGGCATATCTTCTTGATTTCCGAACCGTCTGTGGCTGGTCGGCTACTCGGGCAAGTACTTTTCCGACCAGCTTTCGGCGGCAGATCCAGCAGAGATCATCGCGTCGATATCCTCATCTGCATAACCGACGTTTCGCAGAATGCTGCGTGTATCCGCGCCGTATTTCGGCATCGGTCCGGGAATGACGATCCGGGCGCGTTCGGGTCGCACGGCATTTGGGGCAACCAGATCGCACCACCGGCCCATGGGATGCATGTCATGCCGAATGACGTTGAACGTTCCCCGCGTCAGGTCGATATTCCCGGCGCTTTCCGGCTGCAACACGGCGTCGCGCGTGTCATGCAACGATCCAAGAGGCATGACAGTGCTGGCGGAACCGGAAAACGCCTTTTGCCAGTATTCAACAGGTTGCCTTGCAAAATGATCCGCAAGCGCATCCGGCAATTCCTTTTCCGGCATATCGGCCACGCTGGCGAGGTCCGAGACACGGCGCAGGGCTTTGCGTTGTTCGGTGGGTGCGGCAAAGAACATCCACCCGTCCGCCGCGCGGTAACAATGGTAGAATGGTCCCCAGCCCATAGCTGCGCTCCCGGCCGGTTCGTCAAAGGGCGCGCGGCCTTCGAAATCATACATCAATTGCGCCTGAATGAGGTTGCCGGCCGCCGCCAACGCAGCCCGCGCAATCCCGCCTTTGCCGGTTTTCTGCAATCTCAGCAGGGCCGCACCAAGCGCAACACATGCGCAATAGCCGGTCAGAACGTCAATGGTACCGAAATGCGCATGCTCTTCGGGCGTGGCCATGCCACCGCCAAAACGCACCATGACCCCTGTCGCCGCCTGCGCCAGGTCGTCATACCCCAGATGGTCCGATTTGGGTCCGCGCGCAGGACCGCCAAAGGCATCGAGTTGCACCAGTATGAGACGGGGGTTGATCGCCGCCAGCTCTTCCGCGCTCAACCCCAGGGCATCGCGCTGCTCATCCGTGCCGTTTATGGTGATGACATCCGAGGAGTCGATGAGCCGCCGTAACGCCCGCTTCCCGTCATCCGAGCTCAGGTTCAGCAAAACGCTTTGTTTTCCACGATGTGCGTGCAGGCCGAAAACCACGGTGTTCCACGGATCAACTGATGGCTCTGCCGGCTGAACGGAAGTCACCTGAGCGCCAAATCGTGCCAGCGTGGACCCGACCGTCGGACCGGCGATCACGTTGGTCAGGTCCAGCACCTTCAACCCCTCCAGCCAGCCCTGGCCGCTTGCGGCTGGTGGTCCGCTGCGCGGCGGTTCGGCAAGGATCGTTGAAACGGGTGCGTCATCGGAATCGGGGCCCGGTTTTTTGACCAGCGCAGCGCCATCATCCGCAAGCCACGCAACATTTCCCATCTGCTGCATCTTCCCATGACGCGGGTCCTCTACCTCCGACACCAGGCCCGAGGCCAAAGCGTGCGGATCGGCCAGCCATTCCTTGCTGAACCGTTGCGCCGTTCCGGGCGCCTTGGCAGACCCGAAAAGGGCTTCCCACTCATGAGAGGGCCTTGTCAGAAAGGCCTTTTTCATTGCGTCGGATACACGCGCGCGATCCCTTGCTCCGACAGGGTAGTTGCGCAGCGACCATTCATCCGGCCAGTCTGCGGTATCGAGATAGGCGTCGAAGTCCGGCAATTGATCGGCAAGGTGTTTGAGGCCAAGCGTCTCCAACACCCGCCGGGGATGTGTTTTCACACTGCCCGCCACCACATAGAACCCACGCCCGTCGGCGCAGGTATAAGTTCGATAGAAAGGGTCCAGGAACTCTTCCAGTTCCGCAAAGCTCAGATCCATTGGCAAGCCTTCGGCTGCGCGCCTGTCAAGTTCCACTTCGCGAGGGGACTTGTAACGTTCGGGATAGTCTTCAATCTGCTCACAGTTATACACCAACCCTTCCAGCAAGGCCGAAGCCAGAGGCACCTCGATGTGGTCGCCTCCGTTCCGGTCACGTGCAGCCAAGGCGAACTGCACGGCCATCGCGCCGAACGAAGCGCCATAGGCGGATGCCAGCGTCAAAGGTGAAAAGGATGGGTTGATGCCCATCAGGCGCCGGTTCAGCCCCATATCCGTGAATTGCCCAGTGCGGGCCGCGATCACGGCTTCCCACGCCGGAAGATCGGCCAGCGCGGGATCGGTTGAGGCAAACCCCGGCAATGACAATGACACGATGCGCGGATTTATTTCGCGCAGAGCTTTCGGACCCAGGCCCAGCCTCTCCATCACGCCGGGCCGGAAGTTCTCGATCACCACGTCAGCCCGCGCCACAAGTTCGCGCGCGACCTGCAAACCCCCTTCGGATTTGAGGTCGATCGTCACGGCGATTTTGCCACGTGACAGCATGTCTGTGGCCGGTTCTTTCAATCGCGGGCCACAGGGCGGGTCGATGCGGATCACCTCTGCCCCCAAATCAGCAAGCATCATGCCAACCAGTGGACCAGCCAGGTATTGGCCAAAATCGAGGACACGAATATGATCGAGTGGCCTTGCAGTCATTCGTTGTGACCCTCCCAGGGTGTTTGGTGAGTTTGTTGCGAATCGGCGTGCAGGCAAGAGGTCACAACGCCCTTCTCGGAACAGGCTGAGTTTTCGGGCTTGGGACATAACGCGATCAATGCAACACCTGCCCTTGTTCAACACGCGACAAGGCGGCCACGGCCGAGCTTCACAGCCTTCTCCGGCGACCGCTGGACGTACCATGCAGCCGAGCAATGCCAAGAAGTTGTTCGATTTGACCAAACCATGTCGCAAACGAGAAACACCGCTCAAAAATCCGCGTGTGACGCGAACTTGGAAGCGCTTCGAGGCTTGGATGGAAGCGGATCAGTCGGCTTGAAAGATCACCGGACCGTTGCGCCCGGCAGTCAGAAAACAAGTTATTGGAATCGCTCAAGAACGTGACGCTTCTCAAGTGTCAGGCAACACAAGACAAAAGGTCACGGCGCAATCGGGCCAAGGGCCACGTTGGCACGTGGCAGGACCTGTCGCGACACATGGCCGGCAATTGCGCTTCCGATAATTTATCCCTTTTTCCGACAATTTGACAACCATCTACATCAATTCGTCAAATTGGCACCTATGAATTGTCGTGGCCGCGCGTCACGCTTGCGACAGGATGGGAAACAGCGGAGATCTTTATGTCCTGGAATGTGTGCGTTGTCGGCGCTGGAAAGATCGGACAGATGATTGCAACCCTGTTGAAAGGGTCGCCGAATTACTCTGTGACGGTCGCTGATCATGATCTAAAAGCGCTTGGTGATATCTCGAAGATGGGCATTGGAACCAGACAGATCGATGCCAATGACGCGGACGGGCTGGCCCGGGAACTGACCGGTTTCGACGCAGTCATCTCGGCAGCGCCGTTCTTCTTGACCCCTTCCATCGCCAAAGCGTCCAAAGCGGCGGGGGCGCATTACTTCGACCTGACCGAAGATGTTGCGGCCACGAATGCGGTACGTGAACTGGCCGGGGACAGCGCAACTGCGTTTATGCCGCAATGCGGTCTGGCGCCAGGTTTTGTCGGCATCGCCGGAGCTTCGCTGGCGGCGGAGTTTGACCAGATTGACAGCCTGCACATGCGGGTGGGGGCATTGCCGCTTTATCCGACGAATGCGCTGAAATACAACCTGACCTGGTCCACCGACGGGTTGATCAACGAATATTGCAACCCATGCGATGCCATCGTGAACGGCAAGCTGGTCAAGACCGCGCCGTTGGAGAACTACGAGATTCTGGGCCATGACGGCGTGGAATACGAATGCTTCAATACCTCGGGCGGTCTGGGCACGTTGCCGGAAACGCTGGAAGGCAAGGCGCGGGATGTGTCCTATCGCTCGATCCGCTATCCGGGTCATTGCGATATCCTGAAGCTGCTTTTGAACGATCTGGGACTGGAACGCCGCCGCGACCTGCTGAAAGAGATATTCGAGGCCGCTCTGCCCCGCACCGATCAGGACGTGGTGCTGGTATATTGCACCGCAAAAGGCGTCATTGATGGCGTGCTGCGCGAAAAGTCCCTGATCAACAAATCCTTTGCCCGCACCATCAATGGACAGGTCTGGAGCGCTATTCAGGTCACGACCGCCGCAGGCGTGCTGGGGGTGGTCGATCTGATGCGGATCGGAGCTCTGCCCTCGAAAGGCTTTGTCCGGCAGGAACAGGTCAAGCTGGACGATTTCCTCAACACTGAATTTGGCCAGCTGTATCGCGCTGGCGACGTCACCGAACAGAACAAGGCGGCCTGAGATATGAAAGACATCGTAATGACAGCCCAAACCACGCTTGCAAACCTGGATCTGACCGAGGCCCAACTAAAAGGCGGCACGCTCAGGGTCACGTCGCCGATTGACGGAAGCCTGCTGGCCGAAGTGCACGAGACGCCGATCTCGGACATGGACGCCATCTTTTCCCGAGCCAAGGCTGCGTTCAGGGAATGGCGCGTTGTCCCCGCCCCGCGCCGGGGTGAACTGATCCGCCTGTTGGGTGAAGAGCTGCGCGCAGCCAAGGACGACCTGGGTGCTCTGGTCAGTTGGGAAGCGGGCAAGATCACCTCGGAAGGTCTGGGCGAAGTGCAGGAGATGATCGACATCTGTGACTTTGCCGTCGGCCTGTCGCGTCAGCTTTATGGCCTGACCATCGCGTCCGAACGTCCCGGCCACCGGATGATGGAAACCTGGCATCCTGCTGGCCCGGTTGGTGTGATTTCCGCGTTCAATTTCCCGGTTGCGGTTTGGTCGTGGAATGCTGCTCTGGCCATCGTATGCGGTGATCCGGTGATCTGGAAACCGTCCGAAAAAACCCCGCTGACGGCGCTGGCCTGTCAAAAGATTTTCGAACGCGCCCTGGCCCGATTTGGCGATGCGCCGGACGGTCTTCTGCAAACGCTTATCGGTGGCGCCGATCTGGGAAAAACACTGGTGGCCAGTGAAGATGTTCCGGTGATCTCGGCCACGGGATCGACCCGCATGGGCCGCGCTGTCGCCCCCATCGTCGCACAGCGCTTTGGCAAGTGCATTCTGGAACTAGGTGGCAACAACGCAATGATCATCGGCCCTTCGGCTGATTTGGAGATGGCCGTGCGCGCGATTGTCTTTTCGGCAGTTGGTACCGCCGGTCAACGCTGCACCACGTTGCGTCGCCTGATCGTGCACAACTCGATCCGCGAAGAACTGGTGAGCCGTCTGAAAAAAGCCTATTCGGGTCTGCCCATCGGCAATCCACTGACAGACGGCACGTTGGTTGGGCCGCTTGTGGACGAAGCCGCGGGCGCGGCGATGACCGCCGCTTTGAAAGCGGCCGAAGCGGAAGGCGGTTCGGTGTTCGGCGGCAACCGCGTTACCGAAGGTGTTCCGGCAGGTGTATACATGGAACCTGCGATCGTCGAAATGCCGGGTCAGACCGCGACCGTGAAAACCGAAACCTTTGCGCCGATCCTCTACGTCATGGGCTATGACGATTTCGACGACGCGGTAGAGCTTCAGAATGACGTACCACAAGGCCTTTCATCCTGCGTGTTTACCCTGAACATGCGCGAGGCCGAGCAGTTTCTGTCTGCGGCCGGATCCGATTGCGGAATTGCCAACGTCAATATCGGGCCCTCAGGGGCAGAGATCGGTGGCGCCTTTGGCGGAGAGAAGGAAACCGGCGGCGGGCGCGAAAGCGGTTCGGACGCGTGGAAAGCCTATATGCGCCGTCAGACCAACACCGTGAATTACTCGGCCGAACTTCCACTGGCCCAGGGCGTCAAATTCGACATCTGAGTATCACTGGATAGTCGTCGGGCAAAAACTTGAAAGGCCAGCAAAAAACACCACCCGGGACGCCCAGTCCCGGGTACTTTGTTCTGCATGTTGAGGCGGTCTTTTGGCCAAGGGTTCCGATGCCGGCGCGACGACGGCCATTCCGGTGCTGATGGATTGTCTTGTGTTTCGGCAAGAGGCCTTCCGAGGCTTTGCGGCATCCTCGATACAACTGCCACGAACGGCCGTCGGCCTGATTATTGCCGGTTATCCCGTTGCGCCATTTACTCGCCCAACAGCTGCGACAGTTTTTCCGCCCCCCGGCGCAAGGTGTCGAGAAATGACTTCAGACTGCCGACATCATGCCGTTGCGTCGGGGCATGAACTGAAAGCGTGGCAACCAGCCTGCCCTGCGCGTCCTGCACCGGCACGGCGATCGCCACCATGCCCGCCATGAATTCTTCGTCGTCGGTGGAAAATCCCCGCTCGGCCGTGATCTTGATTTCACTCAGCAGGGCCTTCGGCTCTGTCAATGAACGGGCAGTCTGCTCTTTTAGCTTTCCGGCTGACAGAAACCCGTTCAGAGTTTTGGGGCGCAAGGTGGAAAGGTACATCTTGCCACTGGCCGTGCAGTGGAACGGCACCTGGGTTCCGATCGGCAATTGAATTCGCAACGGCCATTTGGTTTCTACCCGGTCAAGATAGATCATGCCTTCGCGATCCGGGATGGCCAGATTGCATGTTTCGCCCACTTCGTCGGCCACGCCGCGCAGGATGGCGAGACGCGCGGTCCGCAGATGCTCGGCGGACATGGTATTCACGGACAACAGCCGCAGTCTTCTGCCCGGACCATAGGACCGTCCGTCAAGATCGCGTTGCAGGAACCCTTCTGCCTCTGCCGTTTGCAGCAAACGATGGATTGTGGGTTTGGCCAATCCCAATGCATCGATCAGATCCGAAGGTTTGACCGCAACGCCGCGCCGTGCCACCTCTTCAAGGATCAGCAACAGGCGCAGGTTGGTGGGAATCTGAGTTTCTCTGTCTTTAGTATCAGTCTCGGCCATCCTTCAACATTCTAGTTATTTGGCAGAAGGATCAAGGCCAGTTCGGGCACCAGCGACACCAATATCCAGACCGATAGCAGGGCCACCAAATAAGGCACCGTATAGCGCAGCAACCGGAAGTACGGCACGCCCGTCACGCCTGAAGCGACATACAGGTTAAGCCCGTATGGTGGTGTGATAAACCCGATGGATGCACCGACCAGGAAGATGACTGAGAAATGAATTGGATCAATTCCAACCGAGGCTGCGATTGGCGCAAGGATCGGGGCCAGGATGATGGTGACCGGAAGGCTTTCCAGCACCATACCTGAAAAGAAGACGATCACCATCGATGTAAACAGAACCGCATGGTACCCCCCCATGGAGGTCACGAAGTTTCCGATTGTTTCCTGTGCGCCAAGTAGGGACAGGATCTGCTGCATCACAACCGAAATTGCGATCAACGGGGCCAGGATACCCGTAATCTGGGCAGACCTGATAACGATTGAGGGGATCTCTGGGATCGTGAACCCCTCGACCACGAACATTTCAGCGAAGCTCTTTTCGGTTGGCGGTATATCGTTCCGGGCCCCCATGATGCGGTTGATCGGGTAGCTGACCAGCCCCGCAATGACACAAAAGCCCACGGTCACGCCAGCGGCCTCTGTCGGAGAGAACTTGCCGGTATATATGCCCCAAAGCACAAGCCCGATGGCGAAAAAGCCGAGCCAGGCCCCGAAGGCGGTTTTCAGCACCCGGTTCAATTGCAGTGGGATCAGATAGCCCCACCCGTTCATGCGGCAGATGATCCAGCACGCCAGCTGCATCCCGATGACCATCAGCGCACCGGGCAGAATACCGGCCACGAACAATTCGGAAATCGGCAGGTTCATCAGAAAGCCATAGACGATGAAGATGATCGAAGGGGGGATGATGATACCGACAGTACCGCCCGCAGCAGCGGTCGCGGCGCTGAACCGTTCGTCATAGCCGCCCTTTACCATCTCGGGGTGCAGCATCGACCCGATGGTCGCCGTCGTGGCCGAGTTCGACCCCGAAATCGCCGCAAACAGCCCGCAGGCCCCCAGCGACGCCATTGCAAGTCCGCCGCGTATCCAGCCCAGGCAGGCATAGGCAAAATCACTGAGTCGTCGCGCGATGCCGGATTTGTTGATCAGGTCACCGGTCAGGATGAACAACGGCATCGCCAACAGGGCGAAGCCCTTGTTGAAGACGTTCAGAAGTTCGGCCCCCATATTGTCCAGCGTCAGACCAAGGACAAAGGAACATCCAATGACCCAGTAACCGATGACCAGCAGCACCGGCACGCCCAGCATGAACAGAAAGGTGACCCCCAGCGAGATCAGTGTAACAAGTGTTCCGTCTGTCATCAGTCTGCCCCGATCACGGCCTGCTTGATCAGCGGCTCGCCTGTTTTCCAGTTGTGCAAATCATCGGCGAGGTTCTGAAACACGCGACCGACCATCAATAAGAATGACAATGGTGCAGCCAGCAGGAACCACCACTGCATGATATTGTCCGTGCCCAGTACGATCTGAAAGTTCGAGGCCGAAAGCGCCACCAGTCGCGAGGTGGTCACGATGACGATCACCGCGAAGATGAACCACAGCACCGCGTCAAGAAACAGGCAGGCCAATTGCCCGCCGCGGGGCATGGCGGTGCGGAATTCACTGAAACTCAGATGCGTGCGCAAGCGTACGTTGTAGGACGCACCAAACCAGGCCATCACCATGAAAAGAAGCGGAGGAATGGTTGTGGACCAGGGTTCCTGATCATTGAAGACAAACCGGTCGATCACGCCCCAGAAGATGATCAGTGCGATGGCAAGATAAGAATACACCATGACCGACCGTTCCAGATGACGTTCGATCAACGGCACCATGCGATAGATCAGCATGACCAGCAAACCCCCGATCGCGGCAACGATCGCACCAACGATCCAAGCCGCGTCGGATTCCAGAGCAAGTTGAATCTCGAAAGAATCCTGGCTGAGAAAAGCGCTGAATATTGCGCCAATGTCTGCCCAAAGTGACATGAAGCCCGTCCTCCCAGTGGGTATTGATTGAACCGGCCCGTTCGGGCCGGTTCTGGCAGTCTAATCAGGCCTCGCCCTTCCACCAGCGGCGCGGCTCGACATTTTCCGGCAGCGTGTCCGCTGGGATCTCGCGCGCGATGTCGTAGATCTCCTGGTAAGTATCGATGCCACCGGCCCATTTGTTCAGCCGCTCGCGCCACTGCGCCCACGGCTCGGGGTTGTAGTTCGGAGCACACATTTCTTCGGCCAGCTTGATCTGGTCCTCCGGCAGAAAGGCCGGGCGCACGCCGTTTTCCGCAAAAATGGTTTGCGGCAATTGCGGATCCGAGAATCCGACCGTGTTCAGCAGTGCCGCCTCATTCGCGCCTTGGATCAGGGCCTGGGTGAAATAGGACGATTCCATCACGGCATCCTGCAATTCACCGCCCAGGCCATCGAATACTTTGGCAGACATCGAAGTGTGTTCGGTACCGCAGAAGAACTTCAGGTTCACCGATTGCGAAACCACAGGCGCCATGTTCGCATATGCCACCGCCGAGGCCCAGGTTTCCGCACCATCGATCAGACCGGTCTTGAGCGCATCCAGCGTTTCTTCCCATGCCACCGGAACAGGGTTCAGGTTCAGCAGTTGCATCGCGATCCGACCCAGCTGCGTACCGGTCACGCGGTTCTTGGTGCCGAACAGCTCTTCCAGCTTGGTGACGGTCGGCTTGTCGGCAAAGGTCGAGCCCATTTGCAGACCGCGCAGTTCACAATGGGTGAACAGGAATTTCAGCCCGTGACGCTTTTCAAGCGGGTCGCGCAGGATGCGCTGGCTGGCGGGGCTGTAGAAGAAATGATACTGCGCCGCCCGGCTGGGGAACATGTAGGCATAGTCCAGGACGTTCAGATAAGGCGCACCGCCGGCCGAATTCTGGGTCGAAGCTGCGTAGATATCGACGATTCCCTGCTGGGTTTTTTCAACACAGCTGAGTTGTCCGCAGATCTGGTTGTCGCCGATGAACTCGATGCGAATCTCGCCATCGGTGCGTTCTTCGAGGTCGCGTGCAAATTCGATGGCGCCGGCGCGCTCGATCAGCAGGTTGCGGGTGTTGAAGCCCGACGCACCAAATTTCAACGTGTGCTTCGGTTCTTTCGAAAAGCGTTTTTCATACGTGGATTCCGCCGCCTGCGCCAGATTGGCCAGGCTCATCGCACCGCCAAACCCTCCTGCTGCAAGCAACGTCGAGCTCATGCCATAGCGCCCCGCTACCCGGAAGAAATCCCGCCGCGAAATACCACTCAGTTTCCGACCAATCTCCATTGCTTACCTCCCTGTTCGCAATTATTGAGACGTTTTGTATCAAAAAAGGCTAGTATATTTCTTGCATCTTGCATAGAGTTTTTTTCAACGACGTTGGAAGGAGGCGGTCATGGAAGTGGATTATGCGGTAGTTGGCGCGGGGTCTTCGGGCTGTGTCATCGCCAATCGGCTCAGCGCCGATCCCAACACGACCGTCGCGCTGTTAGAGGCCGGCGGCCGCGACACCAACCCCTGGATCCACATCCCGGTTGGCTATTTCAAAACCATGCACAACCCTTCGGTGGACTGGTGTTACAGGACCGAGCCCGATCCGGGCCTGAACGGGCGCTCGATCGACTGGCCACGCGGCAAAGTGCTGGGCGGCTCATCCTCTCTGAACGGTCTGCTCTATGTGCGCGGCCAAAAGGAAGATTATGACCGCTGGCGCCAGATGGGGAATGTCGGCTGGGGCTGGGACGACGTGCTGCCGCTGTTCATACGCAGCGAAGATCAAGAACGCGGCGAAGACCCGTATCACGGTGTCGGTGGGCCGCTGTCGGTGTCGAACATGCGCATTCAGCGACCGATCTGCGACGCTTGGGTCGCGGCAGCGCAAGCCGCCGGATACCCGTTCAATCCGGATTACAACGGCGCAGATCAGGAAGGCGTAGGGTATTTTCAGCTGACCACCCGCAATGGGCGCAGGTGCAGCTCGGCTGTGGCGTATCTGAAACCCATTCGAAACCGACAAAACCTGAACATCATCACCAACGCATTGGTGACACGCATAACGCTGGATGGGAAACAGGCGACCGGACTTGTCTATCGGGATCGCGCAGGCAATGAGAAAACCTTGAACGTTCGGCGCGAAATCATCCTGTCCGGCGGTGCAATCAACTCTCCTCAAATTCTGATGCTGTCGGGTATCGGCGACCCGGACCACCTGAAGAAAAACGGCATCGATCCGGTCCATGCCTTGCCCAATGTCGGCAAAAGACTACAGGATCACTTGCAGGCCCGTCTCGTTTTCAAATGCAATGAGCCCACATTGAATGACGAGGTGCGCAGCCTGATCAATCAGGCCCGTATCGCGCTCAAATACGCTTTGTTCCGCGCCGGTCCGATGACCATGGCGGCCAGCCTTGCGACCGGATTCATGAAAACGCGCCCGGACGTAGAAACACCCGACATTCAATTCCATGTACAGCCGTGGTCCGCCGACAGCCCCGGCGAAGGCGTACACCCGTTTTCCGCCTTTACCATGTCCGTGTGCCAGCTGCGGCCGGAAAGCAGGGGTGAACTGCATCTGAACGGCCCGGACCCATCACAGCATGTAAAGATCATTCCGAACTATCTGTCGACGGAAACGGATTGCCGAACCATCGTTGACGGCGTGAACATCGCCCGCAGAATCGCACAGCACAATCCGCTGGCATCGAAGATTTCCGAAGAGTTCCGCCCGACATCCCAACTCTCGACCGACGATTACGAGGGCACGCTGGACTGGGTCAGATCGAATTCCGTTTCGATCTATCACCCAACGGGGACCTGCGCGATGGGTACGAACGAAACCGCAGTCGTAGACCCCGCGCTAAAGGTGCACGGCATCGGAAACCTCCGGGTCGCGGATTGTTCGATCATGCCGGAAATCGTCAGCGGCAACACAAACGCCCCCGCGATCATGATCGGAGAAAAGGCGAGCGATTTGCTTGCCGTCGGAACATAGCATAGCGCGGCAGGCCGCGTATCCGAAAGCCAGGAAAACTGGGCAACTCGGCTTGCGTATCTTAGGGATATTCCGGTGATGCCATCCCTTCCCAGACCTAGCGCAGAGGCGGTGTCAGCCACTGCGCCGACATCCCATAGTTGGAATTCTTCAACTCCTGTTTGGCAATGGCCTGAAGATGCACCTCATCCGGTCCATCCGCATAGCGCAACGCCCTAGCCCAAGTGTAACTGTCGGCCAATGGCGTGTCGGGTGTCATGCCCATTGCGCCAAAGACCTGCATTGCACGATCCGTAACCTTTGCATGTACCTGGGGCGCCACGACCTTGATCAGGGATATTTCGCGGAAGGCCTTTTTCGCCCCCACCTGATCTATTTTCCAGGCCGCCTTCAGGGTCAACAGCCGCGCCTGTTCAATCTCCAACCGGGATTTGGCGATCCATTCACGGATCACGCCTTGTTCCGAGAGTTGCTTGCCAAAGGTCTTCCGTTCCTGAGCACGTTCCACCATCAGGTTCAGTGCCATTTCCGCCGCCCCGATCGAGCGCATGCAATGATGAATTCGCCCGGGCCCAAGCCGCGCCTGAGCCAGTGCAAAACCGCTGCCATCTTCGCCCAGCAGATTGCCGACCGGGACGCGCACGTCCTTGAACACCAGTTCAGCATGGCCTTCGGGATCGTGCATGTTCAGGATCGTCGGATTGCGCACGATCTCCAAACCGGGCGTATTCTTTGGAACGATGATCATGCTTTGCTGTTTATGGCGATCGGCGTTCGGGTCGGTTTTGCCCATGACGATGAAAAGTCTGGTGTTGGGGTGGCACGCATTGGTGATGAACCACTTGCGGCCATTGATGACGTATTTATCACCCTCGCGCCGGATGGATGTCGTTATGTTGGTCGCGTCCGAACTGGCCACGTCGGGTTCGGTCATGGCAAAGGCCGAACGGATCTTGCCGTTCAACAGCGGCACCAACCAGTCTTCGCGCTGCTCGGGTGTGGCGAACATGTGCAGCAATTCCATGTTCCCGGTATCCGGCGCGTTGCAGTTGAAGACTTCCGAAGACCAGCTCACCTGGCCCATCAGCTCGGCCAGGGGCGCGTAATCAAGATTGCTGAGCCGCGTTCCGGGCTCATCATCCCGCAAGGAGGGCAGGAACATGTTCCAAAGCCCTTCGGCGCGGGCCAGCGACTTGAGGTCTTCCATGAACGAAACGGGGAAATTGCCGGCTTCTATTTCCTCTTTGTGGTCGCGAATGCGCGGATAGATATGCGCCTGCATGAAGGCTTTCAGCCGGTCATGCATTTCCGTGGCGCGTGGCGATGGAGCAAAATCCATTGTGATCCTCTTCAGTGCGTTGCAGCAGCGATTTCGTCGAGCGCCATTTGCGCCAGAGGGGCCACCAGCCCCTTGAACGCCATTGCGTTCTCGTTCGATGCGTTTCCCGCCAGCGCACGGCTGTAAACACCCTGTGCAATCGCAGCCATCCGGAAAAAGGAAAACGCCAGATAGAAAGTCCAGTTTTCAATCTCTGGCAGGTCACGCAGCGAACAATACCGCTCGATCATCTCAGCTTCGGAAGGGATGTTCAAAGCAGCGCGATCCAGCCCTTGCAGCCCCCGGATCAGACCGGTGGGCGGCAATCTGAGACACACACAGAAATAGCCCAGATCAGCCATCGGGTGGCCCAGCGTCGACAGTTCCCAATCCAGAACCGCGGTGATCTGCGGGGCATCCGAAGCGAAGATAAAATTGTCTATGCGAAAGTCACCGTGGATCAGACTGACCGAACCGTCACCATCGGGCAGATTGCGGGACAGCCAGCCCATAAGCTGTTCCATCTCGGGAAGTTTACTTGTTTCTGCGGCGCGATACTGTTTGGTCCAGCGGCTGTATTGGCGTTGGAAGTAGTTTCCCGGCTTGCCGAAGTCGGACAGGCCGACGGCGCCTGTGTCAACCGAATGCAGCGCGGCCAGAACCCGGATCATTTCATCGAACACCGGATGATGGTCGGCCACGTCCAACTCGGGCAGCGCCGGGTTCCAGAAAATCCGGCCCTCCTGGAAGCTCATGACATAGAACATGGAACCGATGACATCCGTGTCCTCACACAGCACGTAAGGTTTGGCGACCGGAACCGCAGTGCCATGAAGTGCCCTGAGAACACGATATTCCCGATCCACGGCATGGGCCGAAGGCAGCAGGTCACCTGGCGGTTTGCGGCGCAGCACGTATTTCGAACCACCGGCCTTCAGCAGATAGGTTGGGTTCGACTGCCCGCCCGAAAACTTCCGATAGGACAATGGGCCGGCGAAACCTTGGATATGGCGCCCCAAATATGTCGAAAGCCGCTCGGTATCGAGTTCGAGGCCGGATGAGGTCATGCATGAAACTCCGTATTCCGCCGGGATACCATTCAGCTTACCGCCCTCAATGACATTTGTGAAATTTACTTGCATGATCATCAGCATAATTCTGGTGAATGACATGACGACCAAGCTCAACAAGATCGACCTGAACCTTTTTGTTATTTTTGACGCCATCTATACCGAACGAAATCTGACCCGCGTTGCCGAACGCCTGTCGATCACGCAACCGGCCGTCAGCAACGCCCTGACCCGGTTGCGCAAGACACTGAACGACCCGTTTTTCGTGAAGACCGGCACGGGGATGCAGCCCACGGCGCTGGCAGAGAGCATTTCGGACAGGGTCTCAGCCGCTCTTCACCAGTTGCAAGCCGCATCGGCGCAGGGTGAACGGTTCGACCCGTTTACCAGCAAACGGCTGTTCCGGGTCAGTTTGGTCGACCTTCACAGCCTCATCATCCTGCCCGGGCTTTTGTCCGGGTTTCAATGCACGGCACCCCAGGTCGAACTCAGCCTCGTGCGCATTCCCCGCCGGGATACGCGCAAGGCGTTACAGCAGGGCACGATCGACATCACGTCGGACATTCCGATGCCGGACAGTTCGGATCTGATCAGCCGGACCATCATGAAGGACCGCTATGTCTGTGCCATGCGACCCGGCCACCCGCTGGGTTCGGGCCCATTGACGCTGGAGCGTTATCTTCAGCTGACACATCTGCATGTTTCCTCACGGCCTCAGGGGGCGAGCCCGGTCGACATCGTCCTGCGCAAACTGGGCGCACGGCGCAAACTCGGGCTTCAGATGCAAAGTTATCTGAACATCCGGGATATTCTGCACAAGACAGATATGGTTGCCACGCTGACCGAATGCAGCGCGCGTGAAATGGGGCTGCGCATGTTGAGGCTGCCGGTTGATGTGCCTCCGATCGAACTTCGCCTTTATCGGCATATCCGGTCCGACGGCGACGAAGCCGTACAATGGATGTTCGACCAAATCGCAAGTCGCACCGTCAGAGCGAACGATACGGAACAGCATCATAGGGTCGATCAGAATTGATACGAAACCCCGGGCAACGTGTGACGTCCGGATATCAGAGGCGCCAACCGTCAGGTCCTCGAAACCTCAAGGTCGAAAACATCACGTATTGATCTGACTTTCAGACTTCTTGGGTAACGCGTCATAGGTCGCCTGAAGATAGGCAAAGCCATATCTTCGGTCAGGCTCCAGATGAGTCCCCTCTGCCCACTCGTTCCACGCGTTTATGAAAACGATTTTTTCGTCGGCACTGTATTTTTCCTGCGCAAGAACCTGGCGACACAAATGTTCCGTCCAGCGCTTGTATGCATCGATTGTGAACCGTCCCATAATCCGAGGGGCATCCTGATTGCGCGCGGTATTGTCCCACGAGAGCGTGGAGGACCGAAACAGCTTGTACCGGGGTTCCGGCTTTTGAAGCTCTGCCTCGACCACGGCCTGGTAATCCAGAACGGCACCCGTGAACTCTGGATTGTAGATCCCCATCTCATCCGTGATGTCGGTGCGCTTTACCTGATGCGGCGGGAACTCCATTGCAGCGTCAAAACCCAGTTTCTCAGGATCGCCGATATCAAAAGTCTGGGCAGCTATGAGATACAGGTCCGGCTCGCCCCAGCTTTGTGCCTCTTTTCGCCATGCTGCGGTTGTTTCCTCGATATTCGGTATGATGTTCGCTCGGTAAACGATGAAAACCGGTTTCCCATCTATCCGAATATAACGCGGATCATCAAAATATTTGCGTATGTGACGCAGAAGGTTCAGGGAATCCTCGATCGAATGGTTTTGCGCGATAAGAACGTCGTGCGCCCGCCCGTCCCAGCGGCGCGTCCAGTTTTCGTTTGCCCATGTCAGGCAAAAAGGCATGTCGACTTCCGGATTGCCCAACATTTGTTCGAGCGGGTGCTCCATCAAGGTCTTTCCGCCGAACCAGTAGTAGTAATAGGAGAACCCTCCTATCCCGTAAGACTTCGCGATCCGCGTCTGTTCGACCATGATTTCTGGCAACCGCAAGTCGTAGTAACCCAGATGAATCGGACAATGAGGTTGGTAATGGCCCGGATAATTCGGGACGGCCTTTCCGACATTGGACCATTCGGTAAAGCCTTTGCCCCACCATTCATCATTCTCTTTGAAGGGATGAAATTGCGGCAGGTAATGCGCAATTGCCCGTACTGCGGGTTCAGCTTTCGCAGGCGGGTCGAAGGGTTTGAACTCTTCAGCCTGACCGATGGCTTCAAAACCCTGCCTGTTGGATTGCCCCGGTTTGTCCCAACCCCGTTTGGGGTCTCTTTTCTTGGCTGAATTTCTGAACCGCCTTGCCGTACGTGGCGACAAAGGTGGGCTGAGTTTCGACGCAGCGGTCAGCAAATAGTAAAGCAGGGTATCTTTGATGGACATGCAGTTTCTCGTACTAAGGCGCGTCGTGCCGACTATGACAAAGAAAACCCTTTTTTTCACGCAAAGCACGAGACTGAGTTGCATGACAAGTACTTGGGACTTTCATGCAACTCAATCCGGCGTGGTTTTCTATTTTGTGCGGGCCGCGGACAGCCATTGTTTCAGCAACCGACCGCTGACCGTATCGCGCAAAAGACGGAAAGCCCGTTTGGCCAACGGCTTGTTGGCACCATATGGAACAGGATGCGCGATGCCTTCCGTGGTTTCGCCACGGCGCGAAATTTCCGGGACACCCACATGCGTCCAGTCGATCAGCTTTGAACCTTGGAGAGCGGCCTTGGTGGCGTGCAAAAACGCATGCCCGTACTCGCGATCCGGTTCCAGGTGACATCCTTCAGCCCATTCATTCCATGCATTCACAAAAACGAAACGTTCCTGGTCGGGGAAATCCTGAGCGGTTTGGTGCAAGGCCCGCGAAAGCCAGTATTCATAGTTTTCCGGCGTTCCGTTCAAAACGACCATGGCATTTTCCTTCCGCCGGGCCGTGTTGTCCCAGGACGGAAAAACCGATCGATGAACGTTGTTCTCAGGCCCATAGCTGTGACCCAGGTACTGTTCTGCGATCGCAGAAAAATCAACACAATGGCCTTGGAAATCGTCGAACAAGTCCACTTCTGGCGAGAGGTTGGGCACGTTGATGCCGTGGGGCGGGAATTCCACACCGGAATCAAACCCGTATGACGCATAGTCCCAGTTTCGGTGCGTAAGCGCACAGGCCAGATGGATTTTCGGAATTCCGACAGACGCGCAATAGTCACGCCAGACCTGCACGGTTTTGCGCGAGTTCTTCAAATGCTGCGGCCGATAAACAATCAGGATCGGAGCGCCATCTATTGTTATGTAACGGGGATCCCGGAAAAACGGCTCGATCGACTTGATGAACTCCAGATCATCCTCGGGCTTGTACTTCTGCTCAATGAGAATCTCGTGCTCGGCCGCATCCCAGCGGCGCGTCCAGTTCTCATTCGCCCAGCAAAGACAGAACGGCATATCGCTTTCGGGATCCGCAAGCATTTCGTCGACGGGCCGCTCAAGAAGTCTTTTCCCGGAAAACCAGTAATAGTGGTAGCAGAATCCATCAATTCCGCTGGCCTTGGCCATCTCGATCTGCTCAAGCCGCGTTTCGCGGACACGCAGGTCATAATACCCCAGATCCGTAGGAAGATGAGGCTGATAATGCCCGGTGAAAAGCGGCTTGGCTTTTGCGACATTTGTCCACTCGGTGAACCCTTTGCCCCACCATTCATCGTTTTCCGGGATCGGATGAAACTGAGGAAGGTAGAAGGCAATTGTCCTGATGTTGCCGAATTCACGATCCGTGGTGTTTGAGGACATTACTTCTTCAACCCCAACAGCCGCGCCAGCGATTTTTTTTTCTTCTTGGCCAGTGGGCCGGGCTCGACTCGGGAAGCCTTGCTCGTGTCCACCGGCCCGATAGTCGATTGCAAATCAATCTCTTCGGACAGGGGCAGGCCTGCCATCATGTTGGTCCAATGCTGCCGGGTCTTTTCATCGGGTTGTTCGACGGGCAAGCCCATGAGGTAGATGTCATTCTCTGCCCGTTCTTTGGGGACCGATCTGCTTACGACCTGGAAGACATGGGAATAGCGATTGCGCTGCAAGGCGGCCTGAACATCCTGTGGCAGACGGCTCCAGCGTTGACAAAACTCCGTCATTTCTGGCGAACGAACCACAAACTCGGCTTGTTCAATGCTCATGCCCTGCGAATTGAGCAGGTGCTGAACGTTTTTGATGCCGAAAAACCGCACATGGGTCCGATCCAGCAAGCCCCAGTCACGATATTCGAAATCTTCATCGACAAGACAACCGGCAATGGCTGCATGGCCAACATGCGGCAGCGAAAGAATAACCGATCCTGTGTCGTTCAAAAGCGACTTCATGCCTGAAAGAACGCTCCACGGGTCGTAAACATGTTCCAGAACGTCCGCTGCGATCACGTAGTCGAATACCCCGTCATTCTCGCGAACGATATCACTCCATGAAGCATCGTTGAGATCCATCGGGTACACCGAACGGGCAAACGGCTTTAGCTTTTCGATCGCCGAAGGGTCGATCTCAAGCGCCACAACATCACATTCCAACGTGCCGGAAAGATGGCGCGTGATCGAGCCAGGACCGGCCCCGATCTCAAGCACTTTGGACCCAGGCTTTACCATGCGCAACACACGTGCGGGTGCTACATCACTGTTCACATCAATGTCGTAATCGTAAGTATGTCTATCGCGCACTGCAATTCTTCCGTGATGCTTATTTCGTGCTTCAGTTCGGCTGCTATATAGTTTGGTCTGGTTCTGCAATCCCCAATACCAAACCGATACCTAAGGCTTTGGATGTTGTACCCAAATAACGTTCAACTCAGAGAATACTGTTGCACAAAACGCCCCCAGCAGCAATGACCACCCACCCGGGGATGATTCACACCAAGGGCGCCACGCAACCATCTTCAAAGAAGCATGTTTTGACAGGGTTCTGTTTCGTGGCCTTTTCTGCAAAAGAAGCGGCATCCGCGTGGGCGTCGGATTGAACCTCGTGGGCTCCTGCCGCATTTCAGTTGAGGTATGCTTGATACGCTTTTCAACAGCTTACCGATATCGCTGGAAACCACGGCTTTGGCACTGCGAGGTCATGTAAACGCGCGCAGGGTGTTGAGCGCACAGGCTTGCGTCCGCAACCATTTGCAGAACGTTCTGAGAACCGCCAACGCCTTCATTCCGGCAAGTGATTGGCGCTGGAATTTCGATATCACCTTCAGGGCATGTTGCGATTTACTGGTTTCAACCCGACGACTGGCAACAATCTGCTCATTCACCACGGCCACCTGAAATCGAAAAATACCAAAGAGGTAAATCTTACCGCTCCGATCAAACAGACATTGCATCCACTGATGCGGCTTTACCATCCGGCCGCGCTTGATGATCGGTTTCCCGCCTTCGCTTCATAGGGGCAGAACCATTTCAATCATTTCTCCGATTGTCGTCGCTGAGCGCACAAGATCACTGACCGCATTCAGCAGCCCGGATCGGTCGTACTGTAACCGGGGTTGACCCTAACTGTGTTTGCGAGGAAGTAACGATCAGGCCCATTCCACAGATACGGCAGGCAGGATTGTCACAGATTACGATCATAAGCGTTTGTTACAACAGCAGTGGCGTACTGCCTGAGATGCTGAATTCCATCCCAGAGGGCGTGCCGACAATTTTGGTCGACAATGGTTCGGATGATATTGAAGCCGTTCGGCAAATGGCCAGGGCACATAGCTCAACTCTGATCGAAAGCCCCGACAACATCGGGTTTGGCCGCGCATGCAACCTTGGTGCCGCCAAGGCAACAACGGACCTGCTTTTTTTTCTGAATCCGGATTCTCACTTGCTGCCCGGAGCATTGGATGCGTTGCAAGAGGGGGCCGACAATCATCCGGATGCGTCAGCCTTCAACCCTGCAATTCTGGACCGGAAGGGGGCACCTCGTTTCAGGCGATACAGTGTGATCATTCCCCGAAATGAAACCCTGCCCAGGAAAACAGCCGATTCCGACTTTGAATTGCCGGTCCTCGTCGGCGCCGCGTTCCTGGTCCGCCGCGAAGCATTCGAAGCGGTCGGCGGGTTTGATCCCGAAATCTTTCTGTATCATGAGGACGATGATCTGAGCCTGCGGCTCAAAGCCGTTTGCGGGCCACTGTACTATGTCCACAACGCTCAGATGCGCCACGCCAGAGGCAAATCCTCGCCGGGAAGCCCAGCCATCGCTGGCCTGAAGGGCTGGTATATGGGGCAATCACGCGTTTATGTCGCCCGCAAGCATGAAGTCCCGATGGCTTTTGGTCGAGCCCTGGCATCGGCGCTTCTGCAAATGCTGTCACCGGTTGTGTTGTTTTCTACGAGAAAACGCGCCAAACAATGGGCCTTCTTGCGTGGCGTTTGGCATGGCCGGAATGTCCGACCAACCCCGTTCAGACCTTGATCACAAAGCGTGAAGCAGCTTACCGCCCGTGCAAATTTCCGCTTGCACACGTACCCATGATACAGTTTGCGGCCTAGCTCAAAAGACCTTTCAGATAGGTGCCATACGTGGACTTGGCGAACAGTCGCGCACGCGCCTCAAGAGCCTCGTCGTCGATCCAGCCATTCGCCCAGGCGATTTCATCCAGGCTGCCGGTCTGCATACCCTGACGTTCCGTGATCGTTCGCACGAAGTTTCCCGCATCCAGCAAAGACCCGTGCGTGCCGGTATCCAGCCAGGCAAAACCGCGCCCCATAGTCTGCACATCCAGCAAACCTTCGTCCAGATACATTTCCAGCAGTGACGTGATTTCCAGCTCGCCGCGATCTGACGGTTTGACCTCATGCGCGCGGGCCGAAGCGTCGCCATCCAGAAAATAAAGACCTGTCACCGCGTAGTTCGACGGAGGCACCTTGGGTTTTTCGACGATCGCGCGGGCTTTGTTCCCTTCGAAATCCACAACTCCGTAGCGTTCTGGGTCAGCGACCCGGTACGCAAAAACCGTACCGCCGCGCTTCAGTTGATCCGCCTCGAGCAGCAGGTCCGGAAGGCCATGTCCGAAGAAGATGTTGTCACCCAGAATCAACGCAGACGGGGCACCGTCCAGAAAATCCTCGGCCAGTGTATAAGCCTGCGCCAGACCGTCAGGAGACGGTTGCACAATCCATGTCAAGGACAATCCGTATTGACTGCCATCCCCCAACAGGCGCTGAAACTGATCCTGATCCTGGGGGGTGGTGATGATCGCGATTTCGCGGATCTGCGACAGCATCAAAACACTCAGCGGGTAAAAGATCATCGGCTTGTCGTAGATCGGCAGCAATTGCTTCGATATCGCCATGGTGATCGGGTAAAGCCGGGTTCCGGACCCACCGGCAAGAATAATGCCTTTGCGCTGCATAATCTGTCCTTTCAAGGTTCAGCTGGTCGCTGACTTCAACTCGCTCAATATCTCGGCCAGTCCGGCTTTCCAGTCGGGTCTCTGGATTCCGAACACATTTTCCAGCCGCAAACAGTCCATACGTGAGTTCAGCGGCCTGGGCGCCGGCGTTGGGTAAGCCTCGGTTGGAATATCCTCGATTTCGACCGACAAGCCGGATTGAGAAACAATTTCACGGGCGAAATCCGCCCAGCTGGCATCGGGTGCGCCGGAATAGTGAAACACCCCCCCTTTGGCTTCGAGGCCGGCCTTGGCCATTTTCAGCAAGGTTTCGGCAATGTCGGCAGCAGGTGTTGGCCCGCCGATCTGATCAGCGACAATGGTCAGCTTGTCACGAGTCTCTGCCAGTCGGAGAATGGTCTTTGCAAAGTTCTTTCCGTGTGCCGAAAACACCCAGCTTGTGCGCAAAATGGCATAGTGACCGCCAGCCTCTGCGATCTGGTGTTCGCCGTCCAGCTTGGTTCGACCATAGGCCCCCAAGGGCCCGGTCGGGTCATCGGTGTTCCAGGGGGTCGGACCAGAGCCGTCAAAAACGTAATCCGTGGAAATATGCAGAAAAGGCAGGTTGCGGGCCGCGGCGGCACGCGCCATTGCTCCGGGTGAATCTCCGTTGATCCGTTGCGCCAGGTCGCTTTCTTCTTCGGCCTGGTCCACCGCCGTATAGGCGGCCGCATTGATGATCACGTCCGCATCCGTATGCCGGATGGCGTCTGCACATTGCGACGGGTCAGACAGGTCCGCCGCGGCGCGATCCAGAGCTTCAACCAAGACACCATGCGCCTGTCCGCGACGCCGCAACTCGGTCGCCACCTGCCCCCCGTGGCCGAACACCAGCGCCTTCATTTGGCAACACCCAGCCGCTCACCCACGCCACTGCGGGCCTGCAAGGCGTTCAGCCATGCACTGTTGTCCAGATACCACTGAACCGTCTGTTCCAGCCCGGTTTCGGGCGTGTAGGAGGGACGCCAGTTCAGTTCGGTGCGAATCCGGTTCGGATCGATGGCATAACGCTGATCGTGACCCGGGCGGTCAGCGACGAACGTGATCAAATCCGCATAGGGCGTTTCACCCGGCTTGAGGCGATCCAGGATCGAACACAGCATTCTGACAAGATCAAGATTGGTCATCTCATTCTCGCCACCGATATTGTAGCTGCGGCCCAGTTCACCCTTTTCGAGCACCAGCAACAGGGCTTCGGCATGGTCATCGACATGCAGCCAGTCGCGAATGTTGTCGCCTTTCCCGTATATCGGGATCGGTTTGCCCGCCAGCGCACTGAGGATGACAACGGGGATCAGCTTTTCCGGAAACTGGTAAGGGCCGTAGTTGTTAGAGCAATTGGTAAGAACCACTGGCAGGCCGTATGTTTCACGCCACGCCCGCACGAGATGATCCGATCCCGCTTTCGAGGCCGAATAGGGTGAGTTCGGCTGGTATGGGCTGTCTTCGGTGAAAAACCCGGTTTTACCCAAGGACCCAAAGACCTCGTCGGTTGATATATGGTGAAACCGGAAATGCTCGGGCCGGCCGGCACCCACCCAATAGGCGCGTGCGGCTTCCAACAATACATAGGTCCCGGTCAGGTTCGTGTCGATGAACGCGGCCGGGCCATCGATCGAACGGTCAACATGGCTTTCAGCGGCCAGATGCATGATCGCGTCTGGCTGGTGTCTGTCCAGTATCGCCGACATGGCGGCGGCATCCCGGATATCCGCATGTTCAAAAACGTATCCCGGCGCATCCGCGACAGAGGCAACATTGTCCAGACAGGCCGCGTAGGTCAGGGCATCGACATTGACGACCGAATGCCCATCGGCAATCGCACGACGGATAACGGCAGACCCGATAAAGCCCGCCCCGCCCGTAACCAGAATTTTCATTGTGTGTCCTCGAATACGAAAGGAGATTCAATTTCGCGCAGAAGTGGTGCGATCCGATCTTTCTCGGACAGCTGGGGTTCTGAATTGCTCTGTGGCCATTCAATGCCGATATCGGGATCGTCCCAACGAACCGCGCCTTCAGTTTCCGGCGCGTAGGTATCAGAACACTTGTAGACGATCTCGGTCTCCGGCTCCAACGTCACGAACCCATGCGCGAACCCCGCAGGAACCAACAGCATCCGCCCGTTCTCGAAACTCAGTTCTTCGCCGACCCAGTGACCATAGGTGGGCGAACCTTTGCGGATATCGACCGCGACATCAAACAGCCGTCCACGACCGCAGCGCACCAGCTTGGCCTGCGCTCTTGGCGGAGCCTGAAAATGCAATCCGCGCACCGTGTTCACCGTGCTCGAAAGGGAATGATTGTCCTGAACGAATTGCGTATGAATCCCTTGTGCCGCAAAGCTGTCGGCATTGTAGGTTTCCTCAAAGAACCCGCGATGATCGCCAAAACGCTTCGGGGTGATCAGTTTCACTTCCGGAATGGAAAGCGCCAATATTTCCATTGTTACTAATTTTCATCTCTGTGTTGAAGTCTCGGCCTGCTATGTCACATTTGCTCCACCGACGCCAAGACCTATGTTGTCCGACCAGCAATTTGAGCGGCTTATCGGTTTCAAAGGTCAGGCGATTATCGCAGGCAACTTGCGATTCTGGTAGAATTCATTGAAATTATTGGACCATCTGCAAATGAAAGCACAGGGATGGAACAGATAACGAAGCCGCCGGCGCGACAACACTTGGGCCGAAAGCTAAAGCACCGCGTCATGGGGCGGCATCCGAGCGCTGAGGCTGGGTCGTGTCGATTTGGCGGCAAAAGCCAATCCGCACCTTACCGCTAAAAAAGATACAACTTTGCTTTGGCCTAGATATCTTTCGGCACTCAGGCCGCTTCGAGATTTCCCAACAGGATGGAGGTCATGTCCACGTTGATGACCCCATCCACCGCCACAACATCGACACCCGTCTGATAGGTTACATTGTCCTTGGTTATTCCGGAAAGGTCCGCGTTCTCATCCAGAAATACCCATTCAGGGTCATGGGCCGTGGGCTGCCCGACGGCGACTTGCAAAATTGCAAGCGCATCCAGGGCGTTCACGGTGCCATCCCTGTTGACGTCTGCCGCTATCAGGTTTTCCGCGGTCGCTGGACCCCATGTCGGGTCAAGACCAACCGAGATACGCAACACTTGCAAAGCGTCCAGCGCGTCAATCTTCCCGCTTGCCGTGGAATAGTGTTTGGTGATGTCCAGCACTCCGGGAAAGGTGCCATCGGGCAATTCCAGATCAAACCGCCCCTGACTATCTGCGGTGGCGGATACCGTACCCCCGCCGTCCGGCGTGAACCGGATTTCCGCATCCGTCAGCCCCGGATTCGCAACCTGGCTGTCCACCGTAATCTGCCCGACCAATCCATCAGAGCTGCCCGGTGTCAGCCCGCCCAGGTCCCCGAAATCTACCGGGATGTGATCCGGTCCGGCGATGCCTGCGCCAAAGATATCCGTGCTTGTCAAAGCGCCGCCCGACGCGGATTGGACCTGCACGATCTCGCCGCGATATTCGATCTGAGCCCCGTTTGCTGTGCTGGTAAAGGTCAGTTGCTGAGGCGACCGCAACAGCAGGTAGTCGAACATATCCAGACGATCCAGGCCCGCCTGAAAATCGGTTATTGTGGTCAGACCGCTACCGGACTGCATCACGAAGATGTCGGCCCCTGCACCACCTGACATCGTCGTCGCACCCTTCCCCGCGATGAGAATGTCGTCTCCGGCGCCTCCTAAAAGGGTCGTGTCCAGAATACCGCCGCTGAGGATATCGTCCGACGCGCTCCCGTTCACGGTACCGAACCCCTTGCGCACCGCCCCCAGATCATCGACCGGGACCGTCAGGACGTTCACCCCGGCATCCTGTTGTGATGTCACGAGAATTTGCAGCTCGTCGCCCACATGTGCAACCGCCAGCGATTCGACATTCTGCAATCCACTGGCCAGCGTATCCGCGAAACTGTCCAAATGAACAAGTTGACCTTCGGGTGTCAGAGTGAACAGAGACAGGCCATCATCGCCGCCGCCTGCAACCACAAAGACCCGACCGTTCACGTCTATGACCGCCAGATCCTGAACGGATTCAAACCGCGTATGAAGCGTATCAAGCACATGGTCCGTCGCCTTTAAACTTCCATCGCTGCTCAATTGAAGAACACTGAGAGAGTTGCTGCCGGACCCTGCCACCACGACCCAGGATTTGCCGTATGCCTCTACGGTCTCGACATCTGTTGGGGTTGAAACACCTAGGGTTCCGAGAGCCGAGTCATTGTTGATCTCGGTTAACGTGCCGGTGCCGGAATCGATGCGATATGTCGAGACAGAGTTTGTTGCCGCGTCACTTGAGATCAGAAAATGTTCCGAACCCGACCGCAACGTCTGCATGGCATCCGCCGTGCCGGCAATCAAACCCGCAAGACTGAGCGTCCCGTTCGCGTTCACATGATAGGTTCCGATATTGCCAGTACCCTCATGCGCCATCGCAAGGACATCCGAAGACCCCAGTGAAAACTGTATGATGGCCGAGATATCTCCGCCTCCGTTGAGCACACCCGTTTCCTTCAGGTTACCGATCGTTCCGTCCGCGTTCACGTCATACCCGACCAGGCCCGTGGCAGTATTGATATCCAGCGCGATCTGCTCGGTTCCCGCCAGCGTTATCGGCGTGGCACTGCGCCCCACCTGGAAGGTGATCGAACCGCTGTAATACTCGGTATCAACCAGCTGCGGCAGGGCACCGTCGGCCAGCCGCCAGACCGCGACACCGCCACCCGGGCCGGTCACCGTGTAGAGATACGTATTCCCGTTAAGCGTTTTTAAAGCCGTATCGCCGATACCTGAATCGAGCGCCGTGCTCCCCGTTGCCACTACACTTTCGAACTGAAGCATCACAGCCATCACCTCCTGCGCCACCCCTGGCAGTTACGGCAAGATGACCAGATGAGCAGACCGAAACCGAAGCAGAATTGTGGTGAAAACGAGAAGTTCGGTTTCAGTTTAACTCAATTTTTTCAGGTCCGATCGCAACGGCAACAAATGGGAAAGACAGATGAGCAAAACGCCAAACAGCACATCCTTTCCTGTTGCGATGATCGCGGACTCCACATGCGAGGGCAAGATGACCAAAGCACCTGAGGCCAACAATCGTCCGGCGGCTGACTCAACGGACGGAGATCGCAAATCTCAAGTTCAACAATGGATCAAGGGAAAGCTTGGTCGTTGGGCGGGTCGCGGCGCGGCTGGCGGCCTCATGTCCACATTGATGGCCTTGCCTGCCTTGTCACAAGCAACCATCGAAGAGCTTTACGCCTTCCAGTTTGCAGAGACAATTCCGGGTGTGCGCTCCGCCAAGTTGCTGAAAAACGGCGATGTTCTTCTGAAAATGGCTGACGGTCGGACGATGATCGTGGCGGCGGAAAACGTGCAGGTCCTGGACAGCGGCGCAATCATGATCGCAGAAGAGGCGGTTGCTGAAATCGCCCAGTTCAGCGCAGCTGAAGCTGGCGCAGCAGCTGGCGGAATCAGCGGCGCCGGGGCTGCGCTGGGCGGCCTCGGGCTGGCTGGTGCAGCTGCCGCTGCGGGCGGAGGTGGCGGCGGCGGCGGCGATTCCCCGGAACCTGTCGCGCCAGAGCCTAAACCCCAACCCCAACCGGAACCGAGCTATACCAGCCTGAACCTGGCCGAACTTCAGGCAACGGCATTGAACAGCGCCCTTACCAATGCTGCCGCACCCGAAGGAACATCGACAGTCGAGGTCACGATAGGTTCGCTTGTCAAAACCGTAACGCCCAACGATGACGGCAGTTGGAGCGTTTCTCTCACGTCGGCCGAAGCCAATGCGCTTCCGCAAGGCGTCTCTACGGTGACAGTCAGGCACCTGGACGATTCAGGCACGGAACTGTCAACCGAATCCGTCAAGTTCGATATTGATACAATTCCTCCAACCCTGTCGATCAGCGGGTTTTCCGATGGCGCTGTTTTGAATTCGATCGAACAGGCAACGGATCTGACGGTCACCGGAACAACCGATGCAGAAGACGGGCAGACCGTTACCGTCTCAATGAACGGGCAAAACTATTCGGGCACGGTATCCAACGGACACTGGAGCGTCACTGTCCCAGCGGCACACCTCTCGACCCTTCCTGATGGCGCGACGATTGACGTTACCGCGGATGTTGCCGACGCGGCGGGAAATTCCGCACCACAGGCGAGCGGAAGCTTTGATACTGATTTCACTGCACCAACTGTTTCTCTGGATCCCGTGGCTGGCGGCTCGATAGAACTGATCGACGTAGCCGGCGACCTGGCCTTGACCGGTTCCACCACGGCAGAGGATGGTCAAACCATCATCGTCACGTTCAACGGACAAGTGCATACAGGCACCGCTTCTGGCGGAAGCTGGAGTGTAACGATCCCCAATTCCGATTTGAGCAGTCTTTCCACCGGAGTGCCGGCATCTGTTCTGGTAGCCGTCGAGGACGTGTCGGGCAATCCGGCAGTACCGCTTCTTGTATCGGTTCCCGTGGACCTGACCGGCCCTTCCATTTCTATATCACCGCTTCCTGTTGGGTCCGTACTGAACGCAGCCGAAGCCGGATCCGACTTGACCATCAGCGGGCTGACGTCAAACGTTGAGGATGGTCAGCAAGTTACTGTAACCCTCGATGGTCAAACATATTCCGGCACAGTATCTGGCGGGGCCTGGAACGTGACTGTGCCAGCTGGGGATCTGGCGTCCTTGTCGGATGGAGGCAACTTCTCTGTTACCGCAGATGTCGACGACGCCAGTGGCGTCACGGCACCGCAGGCCGCAGTGACATTTTCCAAGGATGTGACCGCGCCGACGCTTAGCATCGACAGTTTCTCGGACGGAGCTGTCATGAACGCATCCGAGCGGGCCACGGATCTTTCCATCTCGGGCAGTACGACAGCTGAAGACGGACAAATCGTAACCGTCAGTCTGAACGGGCAGTCCTATAGCGCAACGGTTTCTGGCGGCAATTGGAGCGTAACCGTACCTGCTTCGGATCTGGCAGGTCTTTCTGACGCGGCGACCGTCACCGTAACCGCGGATGTCTCGGACGCTGCCGGGAATCCGGCCTTGCAAGCGAACAACAGCTTTACCACCGATTTCACGCCACCGACGATCGGAATTTCAACCGTATCCGACGGGGCCGTCATGAACGTCGTTGAACAAGGAACCGACCTGACGGTGTCAGGAACGTCCGATGCGCCCGACGGAACAGTTGTTACCGTCGAAGTCACGCGCGCTGACGGCACTACGGACGTCACCGGAACGGCAACAGTAACCGGGGGTACTTGGACCTATACGGCAACCGTGACAGATTTGTCTGCCCTGCAAGACAACGAGACTTACAATATCAATGCGTCGATCTCGGACGCGACGGGAAACCACAATCAAACCACGACAAGCTTTGCCACTGACTTCACAGCACCTTCAATAACCATAAACAGTCTGCCTGTGGGTGCCGTGTTGGACGTGACCGAAAGGGGCGTGGATCTTGCAATCTCAGGCACGACCACGGCTGAAGATGGCCAGACCGTTTCGGTCACATTCGGCGGGCAAACCTATACTGGCGTCGCATCAAATGGCTCGTGGGCAGTTACCGTTCCAGCAAATGATCTTGGAATGCTCTCTGACGGAACTAGCTATTCCATTTCCGCCACTGTTGACGATCTGGCCGGAAACAGCTCGGCCGCGGCGAACAGCTCACTTTCCACAGATTTTCGCCCCTTGTTGACGTTGAACGATGTCGGGGTCAACAATTCGATTGGTCTTGCCGATGCCAAGGCCTCCGGGATTACTATCGGCGGGTCATCGACCGGATTGTCAGTCGGCCAGTCGGTGGATGTCACGTTAAACGGCAGTTCGGTCGGATCTGCAACGGTGGCCGCAGACGGATCCTGGTCGCTGGCTGTCGCAGCGTCCAACTTTTCGGCAGTAGAGGCAGGTGATGACCTTGTCTTTTCCGCGCTGGCGACAGTTGCGGGTAGACCAGATCCGCTGTCGGTTTCCGAGCAAGCCGTTGCGCACGAACCCGCCGCCTATGTGATTTCTGAAGTTGGGCGCTCGGGATCTACAGTGACGTTCGCAATCTATGCCGAAGCCGACCGCGATATCTCTGGTGGTCTGGCGTTGACGGCAGAGCTCGGATTTGACCCTTCGGTTGTCACCTTCAACTCTGCATCGGTTTCGGAAAACAACGCCTTCGATTTGTTTTTGGCCAGCCCAGGCGCCGGGGGCGCGATGAATTTTGCCGGGGCCGCGACAACCTTTACAGATCTTTCTCAGCCGCTTGTCACTTTCACGATGACGATCCAGGACTCCAGCCAGCCTATTGAACTGACGATCAAAACGTCTGATGGCGGACCAACGACAGTGCAGTTTGGCACCAATGGTGATGACACGCTCAACGCTGCGAATACGCACACTATCACGCGCGGCGGTGTCGGCGACGATACCATTGATGTTTCTGCAGCAGGGCGAGACATCGTCGTCTTCGAGGCGGACCCGGCCAGCAATGGTACAGATATTGTGACTGGCTTTACGATTGGCCCGGCTGCGGATGTAACTGACGCACTGATGTTCCACGGGCTGGACACCAATACGCTCCGCGGTGATGGCACCGGGTTCGAATTGCTTTCCACCGGGGACACGTTGGGCACAAACACTGGATTTGTCGGCCTCAGCACGGTACTCACAGACCTCAACCTCAGCACAATCGAAGCCGCTGTCGAGAGTCTTGCCGGAGCCATGGCGGGCGATGAACTTTACGTGATGGCAACCGACGGAACAAACAGTGTTTTGGTCAAGGTAGATTTCCAGGCGGCGAACGATGCCAGCGTTGAAACCGTGGCCACGTTCCAAGACCTGAGCGATCTGAGCGGCCTGACCGCAGATAACATCCTGCACACCGACCCGACCGGGGCAACGGCCTGATCCAGACCGGCGCACATACAGACGTAATTCAACATCATGAGGCAGTTATGGCACAGAATGGCTTAACTCCGGTCAGTCTTGGACGACATGGTCATCGGTTCTGGCGGCGGTTCACCTCGTTCGATTTCGCAGGGACTATGGCAGATTGCCCTGTGGTCGAAGCAGAAATTCTTCAGGCCGCCGCCACATTTCCAATCACTTTTCGGAAATCTGAACACGGCTTTTACCCAGTGGCTGTTTTGTCCATGCAACCAGACCAGCCTACGCCATTTGTATCAGCACATGGCAAATGGCTGGCGACTTATGTGCCATGCGTCTTGCGCTGTGCTCCGTTTCGGCCACGACTGATTGAATCGGATGGTGACGGCAGTGACGAATTGCTTGTCGACGAAACGGCGGGGCTTATCACTGACAATCCGGAGGACGAGGTATTCTTCGACAAATCTGGGCAATTTGCGCCGGAACTGAAAAAAGTCGCAGCCTTCTTTCGCGCCCTGCAAGAGTCGATGAAATACACAACTCATCTGTGTCGTGTTCTTACTGACATGGGATTGTTTGGTCCGCTTACCTCTTTTCAGGGGGTTGAGTTCCCGTGCGGGCATTTTGGCGTCACGCAGAAAGCCCTGGAGAAAATTCCCCGCGCGCACTTGTCACTGCTTACATCGAATGGGGGTTTGCGACTGATTCACGCTCATCAGATTTCGCTGACCCATAGTATCTGGCTGACACATGCACATGCTCGCGCACATCGGGAAGCTGATAGTTCTCTGACACAACAGACCACCGGTGTTTCAGGGTTCTTGGACGCGTTGGTTGCGGCGCAACAGAAAGAAGAAGCCATGGACCATTGCAGTCAGGAGGGTCATCATGCGTTCCTGTAAAGCAGTGTTGTCCTGGGTTGCGTTCGCTCTGCTTGCAATAGCGTTGTCCGCCTGCACGCCCCCTCCTGATTTGACTCCAGTGGCAGTGTCCTTTGCACCCGGGACCACCGGTGCAGGGGCAGCAAAGCCATCGGCAAAGCTCAGCAGTAGTGCATTCGGGCAACGCGTGCGCCAGGCGGTGGAGACAAGCCCGACACTGGCGCAAAGTAATACCAGGATGGATATCGCATCAGCCAATCAAGATGCAGCGGAAGGCGCCTTTCTTCCGCAGATCTCGTTGGGAATAAATGCACGGTCCGAACGGGTCGAATCTGATATTGCAGATGTTTCACCCTATCTGAGAATTTCACAATTGGTTTATGACGGTGGGGCTGCCTCGGGGCATCTGACGGCAGCCCGGGCACGTGTTCTGGAAACACGGGGCGATCAGATTCAGACGGCATCGGCCACGGCGCTGGCCGCCATCGAGACCTATGTGCTTGTCATTGATCAAAGAAAAATACTCCGCATCGTGGCCGACAATGTCTCGGTTCATGAAGAACTGGTGCGTCAAATTTCGGACCGCACAGCGGGCGGCGCCGGTTCAAATGCAGATGTTCTGGCCGCTCAGTCCAGAATGGCAGATGCACGCACAAGACTGGCTGACGCGCGATCACGAACTGATCGGGCCGAAGCGCGGTTTCGAGAAGTGTTCGGGACTTTTCCCGGATCATTGCCCCCTCCTGTACCAGCCCCACCGCTGAATAGAAGTGATGCCCAGATCGTGATGAACAGCCCTCAGATCCGTAGGGCGGATGCCAGCTTGCTGGCAGCCAAAGCCGAATGGTCGGCCGCTCAGGCACGTCGCAAACCGAACGTTCGGGTCGCCGCATTTGCCAACCAGGATGACACTCGGGATGCAAATTTTGGCGTGGATCTTTCTTTCAACTACGAGCTGGACAGCACCGGCCAACGCCGCGCCGCCATCGCCGCCGCAGAAGCAAAGGTGAAAGAAGCGGAGTTCGCGCGAGAGCAACTGGTTCGCGAAATCATGCGGGAGCTGGGCTTTATTCGATCCGATCAAAAAGCAGGCGCGGAACGGCTGCGCGCGGCCCGTATTGCGGCAAGTGCCAATGCCGACAGTGTTGCTGCATCCCGCGCACAGTTCTCGATCGGGCGTCGCAGCCTGATCGAAATCCTGGACGCTCAACGCGATTACGTAAATGCGCAAGAACGCCTGATTCTGGCCGAACAGAGTTATTTTCTGACCAACTACGCGGCTCTGAGCCTTACCGGAGACATTCTGGACCTGCTCGGAATTTCGCTTGGCAATTGGAACGAGGTAAAATGAGCACATTGAAATCAATGTCAGATCGCGCCCGTTTGACATGCTACGAAGCCTGCCTTCTGAATATTGCTGCGACGCTTGAACGCCCTCTGACCCTTGCAACGATCCAGGCGTCGCAGACCGGTTCGGACGGGGATCTGACTGTTCGTGACATCCTCTCGGTGGCGGAAAACACAGGTCTACAGGCGGGCTATGGCGAGCGGCGCATCGCGAGTTTTGACGAAGCATTGGCCCCGGCCTTGTTGCTGATGACCGAAAACAAGGCTGTTGTGTACCATGGCCGCGCAAAAAACGGTGCCTTGCTGATCTATGACCCGGAACTTGGTGAAGGAATCGGCGAAGTTTCAGAAGAACAGCTGGCCAATTCATACACCGGTTTCGCGGTCTTGTTTCGGCGAAATCATACAGATGAACTGGACGCCGGTCACACGGGTAACCGAGGTCATTGGTTTCGCGCGGCGTTGTCCGCCAATCGATGGACTTACATACAGGTTGCTCTCGCTGCGGCTCTGGCAAACCTTCTTGGCTTGTCGACCTCAGTTTTCATCATGGTTGTCTATGATCGCGTGTTGCCCAATGAGGCAACCGAATCGCTTATTGCCTTGACGGCGGGCGTAGCTCTGGCGCTGCTATTTGACTTCGTGCTGAAATTGCTGCGAGCGGCGTTTATCGACAAGGCCGGGCAAAAAGCCGACTTGTTCATGGGGCGGCGAATTTTCGACCACGTTCTGAACATCCAGATGAAGTCACGCGCGGGTTCCACCGGCGCCATGACCAGTACCATCCGTGACTTCGAGACCCTGCGTGAGTTCTTCACATCCGCAACGCTTGTTGCCGTCGTGGATCTGCCGTTCATCGGGTTGTTCGTATTTGTGATTTACCTGGTCGGCGGACAACTGGCATTGGTCCCGGCTCTGGCCGTGCCTGTGGTTCTGCTGACAGGTTTGGCCGTACAGCCGCTTCTGTCGCGCATGGCAGAAAAGAGCCTGTCCGACGGGCAATCCAAACAGTCGGTCCTCGTAGAAGCCGTCTCGGGCCTTGAAACGATAAAGACAACAGCAGCGGGCCGGCAAATGCGTTCCCGATGGGAGCAGGCGATAGAACGACAATCCTCGCACGGTGCTCAGAGCCGGGCCGTTACACAATTTGCTCTCAACCTGACCGGTTTTACGCAACAAGCGGCACAGGTGTTGATCGTATTTTATGGTGTTTTTCTGATCACAGACGGCCAGACCAGCATGGGCGCTTTGGTTGCCTCGGTAATGCTGACAGGGCGGGCCCTGGCACCCTTGGGCCAGTTAGCGCAAACGTTGACAAGGCTTAACCAAGCCCGAAGTGCATACCGAAATCTTAACGCGCTGATGATGGCGGAAAGCGAACGCCCACTAGGCCGAACATGGGTGAACCGGCCCCATTTCAAAGGAGCGATCGCCTTCAACAACGTGTATTTTTCCTACCCTGACCAAGGGGAAGATACTCTGCAAGGCGTTTCATTCACGATCAAACCGGGTGAAAAAGTGGCGATCCTTGGTCAGATTGGCTGCGGTAAAAGCACCATCGCACGTCTGATGCTGGGATTGTACGCGCCGCGTGTTGGATCTGTTACGTTCGACGGTCTTGATATCCGCCAGATCGATCCTGGCGATCTGCGCCGCAATATCGGATCCGTCTTACAGGACATATGGCTCTTTTCCGGATCAGTCCGGGACAATATCGCAAGCGGTGCAATCCGGCCAAAAGATCACGAACTGATCGAAGCAGGCCGCGCCGCCGGGGTTGAGGATTTCGTGGCCAACCATCCCGGGGGTTACGATCTTCAACTCGCGGAACGCGGCGAAGGCCTCTCTGGCGGACAGCGTCAAGCCATTGCCCTGGCAAGGGCACTCATAGGCCGTCCGCCGGTTCTCTTGCTGGATGAACCAACAAGCGCGATGGATGTCAAAACCGAAGCCCAGGTTATCCAACGTCTGAAAGAATGCACGGTAGAGTCCACCATGGTTGTCATTACACACAGAACCAGCCTGTTGGAGCTTGTTGACAGAGTCATCATCCTTGAACACGGGAAAATCGCGGCGGATGGCCCCAAAAGCATGCTGACGCAACATGTTCGCCGGACAGGGAGGCACCTGAATGTCGCAGCATCCTGATCTGGCCACCCTGGCGCGCGAGATGCAGGGACGCTCTCCTGTTCGGAGTTCCTTGCTGCTTTTGGTGATTTTGCTCTGCCTGATCGCCGCCCTATTGTGGGCGCACCTGACTGAACTGGACGATGTCACGCGCGTGGACGGCCGGATCGTGCCTTCCGGAGACATCCAGCTGATCGAAGCCACCGAGCCCGGCGTATTGCAGTCGTTGCATGTGCGCGAAGGCCAACTGGTCGAAAAAGGTTCTCTGCTTATGGAACTGGAAACAACCCAAATTGACAGTCAGCTCAGTCAGGAACAGCAACGCGCGTTCGGGCTGATGGCGCGCATCCAACGCCTTCGGTCCGAAATTGATGGGACACAACTGGATTTCGATGTTCAACTGATCAACGGCGCGCCTACCGTCGTGCAATCTGAAACTGCACTGTACCAAGGCCGGCGGGCCGAGTTGGAGGCAGAAATAGCCATCTTGGAGCGTCAGCGTCAGCAAAAACAGCGAGAATTTGAGGAAGGCCTGGTCGATCAAGTGACGGCAGAGGCAACCTTGCTGGTCCTGGCTGAAGAAAGGGCGATCATGGCGCCGCTGGTCGAGCGTCAAATGGAGCCTGCAACAACATTGCTTGCGTTGCGACGAAGTGAAGCCGAATGGCGCGGTCGCAAGGTGCGGGCAGAAGCCGTAACCAACAGATTGCAAACGGGCTTGGACGAAATCGACGATCGAATTCAAGCGGTGCGAAGCCGGTTTCGCAGCGCCGCGCTGACGGACCTGGCGCTTGCCACTGCCGAGCTGGCTGCCTTGCAACCCGCCCTGCCCGCTTTGCGCGACCGGGCCTCAAGGGCGCAGGTTCGGTCTCCGGTACGCGGCATTGTAAACCGGATTCATCGCTCTACCATTGGCGGTCTTGCCCGCAGTGGAGAGGACCTTGTTGAAATCGTGCCGCTGGACGACACATTGCTGGTTGAAGCCTATGTAAAGCCCGAGGACATTGCGTTTCTGCATTCTGGTCAGCCTGTGAAGGTCAAAATCACGGCTTATGATTTTGCACGATATGGAGCGTTGGATGGGGAAATCATCCGCATCGGAGCAGACACGGTCACTCGATCTGAGCGGAATGACGAAGAGGTCTTTGTGGTCGAGATTCGAACCAAAAGCACCATGCTTGATGGGAATGGCATAGCAGTCGAAATCATACCTGGAATGATCGCCGAAGTCGACATTCTGTCGGGTCGCAAAACAGTGCTGGACTATATTCTGCAACCGGTTGTGAAGATAAAGGATCAGGCATTGCGCGAATGAGCGATGGGGCAATTGGGGACAGACGTGTCACTTCCGATACGGAAATCTCGGTGTCAGCAGCTTCAGCACGGAAGGCTCGAAAGGGTCAAACAAACATGGAAAACAACTCATCTGACCAAGTCTCGGCCGGTTGGATCTGCGACTACTTCCAACCGACATCACCCAAGAATATATACCCCGCCCCATAGATCGTCTTGATCAACCGCGGGTTCTTGGGATCTTCTCCCAGCTTGGTGCGCAACCTGGAAATCCGAACGTCCATCGCCCTGTCAAAACTGTCTCCGGCTGCGCCACCCAGGGACTCCTGCATTTGCCCTCTGCTGATCAGCCGCTTGGGGCTTTCCAGAAACAGCCGCAGGACTTCCCCCTCTGCATGGCTGAAAGGCGTTTCGTCACCTGATTCACTTTCAAGGACGTATCGGTCAAAATGTGCGGTCCAGCCGTTGAATTCCGCCGTATCCGAATGAGAGGTCTGAGTGCGAGGTGTTCTTAATCTTGCCCTGATCCGCGCCACGACTTCCGCAGGGTCAAACGGTTTTGTAATATAATCGTCTGCCCCAAGTTCCAGCCCCGTAACACGGTCCTGCACCTGCGCGCGCCCCGAAATGATGATCACTGCCGCGCCTTGTTCCAACGCCAGACGATGAACCAACGCCAGCCCATCCGTATCCGGCAATGACAGGTCGACCAGACAGACATCGGGTGTCACACGGTTGAGCGCAGCCTCGAACTCTCGTGCGCGGGAAAAACTCTGCGTACGGAAACCGGCATCCTCCAGAGCGTCCGTCAGGATGCGCCGGATTTCGGGTTCGTCGTCGAGGATGGTAACCAGCGGTTGCGTCATCAGGCGGCCTCGGTTTGGATCAGGGCTGACAATTGAGCCTGCGAAAACGGTTTACGCAACACCGGGGCCAACGCAAGGGCGCGCTGGTACAACCGGTCCGAACTGGGCAGCGATGTCATAAGGATACATGGCAATCCTGGCTTCACCTGCCGCAAAATGTCCAGACCGGTACCACTTCCTTCGAGACGGATATCGGACAGGACAAGAGAAATGTCTTCAACGCTGTTAATCAACGCCAGCGCCTCATCTACCGAATTGGCCTCGATGACGGCGAAGCCCAGCTCTACCAGCATATCCCGAAACTGCCCCCGCAAATCTTCGCTGTCTTCGACCAGAAGTACCAGACCGTTTTGCACGGGCGGAGCTGGCCGATAGGGCAACCGCAAAACGACGGACGCGCCTGATACCGTGTTCTTGAGATTCAGATCGCCCCCGGCCAGCTTGACAGTGTCATACACCATGGGCAGACCAAGCCCCGACCCGTCGCTTCCCTTGGTGGTAAAGAACGGGTTCAGCGCCTTTTCCAGCGCCTCTGGAGTAAAGCCCGGGCCAGTGTCCGATACGGTGATTTCAACCCAGATTTCTCCGATGGTATGCGCGCTGATTGTAATCTGACCCGAACTGCCGCAGGCATCCCGCGCATTCAGCACTAGGTTCAGCAACGCATCCTGCACCATTCCCGGGTCCAGCATCAAAGCCCGGTCGGGCAAAGTGTTGACCACCGACAAACCGACGCCGCGCGGCAAGGAAGGCGAGGCCAATATTCTCAGGTCTTCCAACAGCGCCTTCATGTCCGTGGCCTGAGGATGTGGCGTTCGGTTCCCGGTCATATCCGCAATCCGGTTCAGCAATTGCCCACCCCGACGCGCCGTTTGCTGTGTCGCGGCAACCAGCTCATGTGCTTCATCCGACAGGTCCATTTTGTTCAGTTTGGACTGCATCCCAAGGATGATCGTCAGCAAGTTGGAGAAGTCATGGGCCAATCCACTGGTCATCTGGGCGGCCATAGCCCGCCGACGCGTTTGCTGCAAAACGACGCGCGCCTGCGTTTCTTCGGTGATATCAACCGACATTACATAGACGCCACCGGCGTCATCGGGCGTGAATGAAACGCGGATACGGCGGGAATCCTGATCCTCGGTGAACTCGAATACGGAGATTTCTCCGTCATATGCTTTTGCCAGATGCGCTTTGACCCGCCGATACGCGGCGGCACCAAGAGCTTCGGATATGTGAAGCCCAAGAACCTCCGACGGACGTCCGGGAAGGACCGCGCTCAAACGGCGGTTGGAGTAGTCATATCGACCAGTGCTATCCAAATGCGCGATATGAGCCGGCATCATTTCGGTCATCATGCGTGTGCGGGCTTCGATTTCGGTCAGCTCGCGTTTGGCCTCTTCCAATGCCTTGATCGTGGCCGCAAGCTTTCGGTTGGTTGCAGACAGTTCTTCGGCGTGGCCGAGTAACTGTTCCGACAATTCTTCCGATCGCGCCCGCAGCAGGTTTTCTGCACGCCGGGTGCCGGTAATGTCAGTGTAAACCGCAACCCATCCGCCCTGTGGCAACGGCGCGCCTTCTATCGAGATAACCTGCCCGTTGGGCCTTACGCGTTCCATGTAATGAGGCTCGAAAGCCAAAGCCTGCTCGACGCGCAGGTTCACCATTTTTTCCACACTTTCTTCGTCACCGTATTCGCCACGGCTGGCGAGAAAATGGATGGTATCCCGAAACAAGGCTCCGCGTTCGACCAGCTCGTCCGGCAGGTCGAACATTTCCTTGAACCGACGATTGCTCAGCACCAGTTTCAGGTTGCTGTCATAGATCGAAAGCGCCTGACCGATGAGATTCAGTCCGGCAGTCGTCATCGCCTTTATGCGCTGTTCGGTGATGTCCAGGTTCGTCTTCTCCACGCCCCATGGGTACCATCAGAATTGATGCGCCGGTAGTGGAATTGATGAACGACAAAACGTCTCATGCAACTTCCATGATCCAACTGAAAAGAGCGCGAAAGCGTGCAGTGATCCTAATACCTGGAACGGGACTTCGCGCCTTCGGAAGTGATGGAGTGCAACGACAAGGTATGATCCATGTTTCGCATCCGATGGCGCAGCATCTGTCTGCCCAACCGGGCAAGATCAGCCGCAAACGCGGGGTTTTCCGCAAGGTTTTCGAATTCTCCTTGTCCCTGGTGATCAAACAGGATCGGCGGCAGGTCGGCTGCAAATTCGATCAACGTGAATCGTTCGTCCCGCAATATTCCCAGACAGGAATCACTGTTGCCCGTTCCCAACCGCCGCTGCCAGAGGGTCGGTTCTTCGGGTTCCGAAAAATCCAGCTCGCTGAAGGAATAGCTGCGCCAATCACCGGGAACGTCGCCTTGCAACAAGGGCAACAAAGACCTGCCATCCATGGCGTTTGGAACAGTCTGCCCAATCCAATCAAGGATAGTCGGCGTGACATCAATCGACTCGGTAGGAACGGTCACTTTCGCGCCGGCCATGGCCTCGTTCCCCGGCAGACGTATCATCAACGGTGTGTGATAGGCCGCGTCGTACACAGTCATTTTGCCCCAGCTGTACCTGTCGCCCAGCATTTCGCCATGATCAGCCGTTATGACCAGCATGGTATCGTCGTATTGCCCACTGTCCTTGAGATACTGAACGACGCGCCCGATATGGTGATCGACCTCGGTCGCCAATCCCAGATAAACGGCGCGCAAAGTGCGGATGTTTTCATCCGTTGGCTCAACGTCAGCAAAGCCATGAACGAACTTTTCTGCCGTATAAGCGTCCAGCTTTGGTCCGAAAAACGGATGCAGTGCCTTTTCAGCGGCTTCGCTTGGCAGGCGTTTCGGCAGAGGGATTTCCGCCGGATCGTACATGTCGTTATACGGGGCAGGCGCAACCAAAGGCGGATGAGGACGGATGTAAGTCAGATGAGCAAACCATCCCTCGCCTTGATGAGGTGCAATCCCGTCCAGAAACGCATCGGTCAGGAAGGCTGTGTCGCTGTGTTCTGCCCGATACATGGCCGGGTCGTTCAGCTTGGGCGTTTGACCATCCGGTGAGACAGGCTTGTAAACATCCCAATATGTATCGAACGTATAGCCATTTTTCATTAAATATGATCGCCAGGGGTATGACTCTTCCAGGCGCATTTCGACAACTTCAAGGAACCCGTTCATCGATTGCTCGTAAGATTTGAGCACGGGATCGTTGGGATCATGGACTCGGGGATCGGCAGACGTATCGGTGTACCCGAACAGCATCGGCATATAACCCGCCTTTCGCATTTCCGTGGCGATGTTCGGCGTGTCATGACGCAGCGGAGTACCATTTCGCACGGAACGGTGGTTCATCGCGTATTGGCCGGTCAAAATCGATGCGCGGGATGGCCCACAGGGATTGGTGACAGAGAAGTGGCGCGTAAAACTTACCGCCTCGTCCATGAAAGCCCGAAGGTTCGGTAGCTGCACGTGCTCGGCCAGAGCGCCATTCAGGCAATCTGCCCTCAATTGATCGATGATGATGAACAGAACGTTCTTGGCGTGATGCATACCGACTTCTCCGAATTCCGCACCCAGGGTTCCGCAGCGGAATGTGTCCCGCTTCCGTTTTTCGCGCAACCGATTAGTCCAACAGCCCTGCGTTTTCTTTTCCGGCCTGACTTGAGTCGAGAAAAGTAACACCCCTGTTTACAGTTACGCTTGCTTCAACTCATGGTCCGGCGTGACGCCAAGGCCATCCTGTGCGGCAAAAACCACGTCAAAGGGCACAAAGTCATTGCAGGCATTGAATGTTTTACTTCACATGGCACCATGACGCAGCCAACGATCACATCAGAGCGCGACGCCAGCGGCAATCAAGTGCGCATTTCTGGTGAGTTGCTCACACAATCCCTGCAAACCGTGGAGCGTGATTTTGCTGCGGTCCAACCTTGCGGGGGCAAAGTCGTTATTGATCTGTCCGGTATAGAAGCATTGGATACGGGCGGAGCCTGGCTGGTTGCGGACCTGGGCCGGAGGTTCACGTCAAACGGTGCCACGCTGGAGTTTCAAGGTGTGAAACCCGCACATGCGACACTGATAGACACGGTGACACGCAGCATCCCGGACAAACCCGGCAAGCTTGAGGACCCTCGTGGATTTCTGGACTGGGTCGCACATGTGGGTCAGGGCACATTCGGAGCCTGGAAGGATACCCTGTCGATTCTCGAATTTCTGGGCCTCACCCTGCACCGCTTGTTTCGGACCCTGGTCATGCCGTGGCGTCTGCGCAAAGCGGCCCTTGTCACTCATATGGAGGAAACCGGGGTCAAAGCCCTTCCCATCGTGGCCCTGATGGGTTTTCTGATCGGTGTCGTGCTGGCCTTTCAGGGTGCGACACAACTGAAACAGTTCGGGGCCGAGATCTTCGTGGTCGAACTGATTTCAATCTCGATTCTGCGAGAGCTGGGAATTTTGCTGACCGCGATTATTGTTGCCGGCCGCTCGGGTTCGGCATTCACGGCCTCGATCGGTTCGATGAAAGTACAGGAAGAGATCGACGCCATGCGGACGCTGGGCCTTGACCCGATCGAGGTTCTTGTCATTCCACGTGTTTTGGCGTTGCTGATCATGCTGCCCATTCTTGGCTTTGTCGCAGATGTTGCCGGCCTCTTCGGCGGCGCGCTGATGAGCTGGATCGATCTGGGCGTAAGCCCTGGCATGTTTGTCACCCGTTTGAAAGAAAACACCGATGTCTGGCAACTTGCGGTTGGGTTGATCAAGGCACCATTCTTTGCGCTGGTCATCGGGGTCACAGCATGCTGGCAGGCCTTGCAGGTCAAAGGGTCGGCCCAGAGTGTGGGGCAGCGTACAACCGCCTCGGTTGTGCAATCCATTTTCATGGTGATTGCAATCGACGCATTGTTTTCGATTTTCTTTTCCGAAATCGGAATCTGACATGAACGATAGCACGCAACACGAAACGGAACAGAACGCAGCGCAGCGTGACGCCGTGATCCGCGTTCGCGGTCTCAGAAACCAATTCGGAACGCAGGTGGTTCATGACGATCTGAACCTTGATGTCTGGCGCGGCGAGGTTCTGGGCATTGTTGGCGGGTCCGGAACCGGAAAATCCGTCTTGCTACGTACAATTGTGGGTCTGAACAAACCTGCTGCTGGCAGTATAGAAGTGTTGGGAGTGGATGTCCTGAACGGTCCCGAAGAGGAACGCCGCAGGATCGAACGCCACTGGGGCGTGGCCTTTCAAGACGGTGCGCTGTTTTCATCGCTGACCGTATTGCAAAACGTGATGGCCCCACTGCGAGAACATACGGGCATCAGTGAAAAACTGATGGAATCTCTGGGTGCGTTGAAGATCAGCCTTGTGGGTCTGCCCCAGCTGAGTTGCGGCAAATTTCCATCGGAGCTGTCAGGCGGCATGCGAAAGCGCGCGGCGCTTGCACGGGCACTGGCGCTTGATCCCGAAATCGTTTTTCTGGATGAACCGACTGCCGGATTGGACCCGATTGGCGCGGCTGCGTATGATGAATTGATCGGCGAATTGCAGCAGGCACTTGGGTTGACTGTTTTCATGGTCACCCATGATCTGGACAGCCTTTACGCCATCTGTGACCGAATTGCAGTGCTTGCAGAAAAACGCGTGCTGGTTGAAGGTCCGATTGAGGATATGACCAAAGTGGATCATCCTTGGGTGCAGGAATATTTCACAGGCCCCCGCGCCCGCGCGGCGCAACAGAAGGGTCAGGACAGGTAAAGGCGATGGAAACCAGAGCAAATTACATCCTGATCGGCGCGTTCACCCTTGCGGGACTGTTGGGTGTATTCGGCTTTTTCCTGTGGTTGGCGAAATTCGAAGTGACCCGGCAATACGCTTACTACGATGTATTGTTCGATAACGTCTCGGGGCTTTCGGCGGCGGGCGGAGTGAATTTCAACGGCCTTCCTGTTGGGCAGGTGATCTCTCTGAACCTGGACGAGGACGATCCGTCCAAGGTTCGCGTGCGAATAGAAGTGGATGCAGATATTCCGATCACCGAAGAAACGATCGCCCAGCTTCAATCGCTGGGTGTTACCGGCGTCGGTTACGTTGAACTTACTGGCGGGTCGCCTACTGCCGAAAGATTGCCGCAGGACAGCGTGATCAAAAGCAAGCGCAGCACCATCCAGTCATTATTTGAAGGCGCACCAAAAGTGCTGGACGAGGCCGTTACACTTCTGGAAAGCCTGAACAAGGTCGTCGACGACAAGAACCGGCAAGCCGTGAGCAGCATTCTGGACAACCTTGCCTCTGCGACTGGCCGGCTGGACAAAACATTGACAAGCTTTGAATCCGTGGCCAGCGACATAGGCAGTGCAGCCAAGGATATTGGTGAATTTTCAAAACGTCTGGACCCTTTGATCGAAACGGCGGATACGACCCTCAAGACCGGCACGGACACGCTCAATTCGGTCAAGTCCGCGTCCGAGTCAGCCAGGGCTGCGCTGGACGAAGCGAAAACGACGATCGAAACGGCAGACCGCATCTTGCAGCAGGACGTTCGACCTTTCATCGAACGCGGGTCGCAACTGGCCGAACGGTTGACCCTCTTGTCGGACGAAGGCAGCGTCACGCTGGGGATCGTGAACGAGACCGTGTTGAACGCCAACACGACACTTGGTTCGATCACATCTGCAATGGACACGGCCAAAGGTGCGCTGTCTTCGGCGGAAACGGCCTTTGAATCGGCCAACCGCGTCATGGAAGAAGACGTGGCGCCCGTAGCGGAAGATATCCGGAAGGCGGCCAACCAGGTCACCGAAACAGTCTCGAACATCACCGGTAAGATCGATCAGATTTCAGACGATGTCCTGAGCGCTTCGAACTCTGCGTCAGAGCTGCTGGGGACAATTGACGGCATCGTTCAGACCAACCGCCGGCAGGTGTCAGACTTCTTGCGGGTGGGTCTGCCGCAATTTATTCGCTTCGTCGAAGAATCCCAACGCCTGGTAATCAGCCTCGACCGTCTGGTGGACAAGGTCGAACGTGATCCTGCGCGGTTTCTGCTGGGCACCCAAGCATCGGAGTTCCGTCAATGATCAAGCCTGCAATTGCAATTCTGACGTTTGCATTGGTCGGTGGATGTGCCGGTTTGGGCACTTTGAAACAAGCCGCGAAACCCAACGATCTGTATCTGTTGACACCCAAAAGCACATTTTCGTCGGCGTTGCCGCGAATACAAAAACAGATCGTAGTTGAAGAACCAACAGCAACCGCCGCTGTGAATACGGATCAGATCGCCATTCAGCCCACCCCGTTACAGGTTCAGTATTTGCCGCGGGCACGTTGGGTGGATCGCGCACCCCTGATCGTTCAGACGCTGTTGATCGAAAGCTTTGAGAATTCTGGCAAAGTCGCTGCCGTTGGCCGGTCAACGGTCGGTCTGCGTGCTGATTACGTGATCGCACCGGACCTGCGCGAGTTTCAGGGGATTGTTGTTGCGGACCCCGAGAACGGAGATAAAATCCGTATCGAAGTGCGCATGAACATCAAGGTCATCGATGAATACGACGACAAGATCATCGCTTCGAATTCGTTTCAGGAAAATGTCGTTGCCGCAAGCGACCAGACATCAGATCTGATCAAAGCGTTTGATTTGGCCTTGGGGCGCGCGATGCGAGATTCTGTTGAATGGAGCATTCGCAGGATCAGCACGCATGTGGCCAACAATCCCAGATCGAACCCCAGTTGAGTTAAGCCACATGTCAAAACAGTAAGTGCGGGCGCAGTTCGCCCACACCTGTTCTGGGTAAACGGTTGTTAACGGATCGGGTCTCAGAAACGAGATGCCGAAGCGCGTTCCCAATCCGCCGCGAATTCCTCGGGCACAACACCTGCCAGCAGCGCACCATCCTCCAGATAGGTGTAGAGGTCACCATAGGTTCGCTCATGCTCGTCCGCCGTGCGCCGCAAAATGTCGCGTGGATGCAGCTCGGACACTTTTTCCTTTCCCATCGCACCCAAGAGTTCGCGGAAACTTTCGAGTGTTGCGTCGTGATACCGGTGAACGCGCCGCCGCTTTTGCGGGATGTTCACAGCGCGCCCGCGCACGGGATCCTGAGTGGCGACCCCGGACGGGCAACGGTTGGTGTTGCAATGCAAGGCCTGAATGCAGCCCACCGCAAACATCATCGCCCGTGCCGCGTTGCACATATCCGCACCAAGCGCGAATTTCTCGACCATGTCGTATCCGGTCGCCACTTTGCCCGCGCAAATGATCCGGATCTTGTCGCGCAGCCCAACGCCACGCAGGCAATTGTTTGCGAAAATCAGCGCCTCGTTCAGGGGCATACCCAGACGGTTGGTGAACTCGACCGGGGCCGCGCCTGTACCCCCTTCTGATCCGTCAATGGTGATGAAGTCCGGCAAAATCCCTGTCTCGAGCATGGCCTTGCAGATCGACATGAACTCGGAAGGTTTGCCAATACACACTTTGAAGCCGACAGGTTTGCCGCCGGACATTTCGCGAAGATCTTGAACGAAGTGCATCAACCCCGAGGGCCCGTCAAAAGCGCTGTGAGTTGGGGGGGAAATCACATCCTGATGCTCGGGCACCCCGCGGATTTCGGCAATTTCGGCATCGACCTTGGCAGCGGGCAGAACGCCCCCATGCGCAGGCTTGGCACCTTGGGACAACTTGATCTCGATTGCCTTGACCACATCCTTTGTGGCCTTTTCGGCGAACTTGTCCTTGTCAAACCCGCCTTCCGGCGTTCGACATCCAAAATAGCCCGTCCCAATCTGCCAGATGATATCGCCGCCTTCGGCCAGATGGTGAGGAGACAACCCGCCTTCACCGGTATTGTGGGCGAAACCTCCATCCTTTGCCCCGCCGTTCAGCGCGCGGATGGCGTTGGCGCTCAGGGCGCCGAAGCTCATGGCCGAAACATTGAGACGCGAGGCGCTGTAAGGCTTTGTGCATTGTGGCCCGCCCAACATGACGCGATCTTCGCTTTTGTCCACGTGCTTGGGCGCAAGCGAATGATTTGCGCGGTGATATCCGACCTCGTTTATGTCGTATTGTGTTCCGAAGGCCTGCGTATCCATCTGGCCCTTGGCGCGGGAATAAACCAGGCCGCGTACGATCCGGTTATAAGGTCGGCCGCTTTCGTTGGTTTCAACGAAATACTGTCGAATTTCCGGGCTGACGAATTCAAGCATGTACCGGAAATGCCCCAGAACCGGATAGTTGTTCAGCACATTGTGCTTGGTAGTCAAAACATCATAAAGGCCGATGACCGCGTAGGGCACCAAGATGACCAAAAGCCAATGTACGGGTGGCCAGAAGAACCCCAACAGCAACACGAACGGCAGGCAGACATAGCTCAGAAAATAGTAGATCCTGCGTACAATCATGTTCCTGTCTCCTCATGTTTCCGACCGGTGGTTGCGCGTTCCAACAGCACTCAACGTGAAACAGATTGATTTTTAATTGCAAGCTTTCGCGGGAATTTATCCGCCCAAAGACGAAAACGTGAAAGTGCGTTACGGTGGCTCAACAGTTGAACAGGGTGTCGCCAGTGGATATGCCACGCATACCAGAAGGCGACAGGCATACACTTGACAAAGACGCATTCCCAACCCCGACGCGACCGAAAGAGCCTTATGTTTCTCGCCGTCTTTGCCGGAGGAGCGCTGGGATCGTTGTTGCGCGAAGTTTTCGCGCTGGAAATCCCCGGCCTCAGTTTCCTCACGTCGACCTTCGGCATTAACGTGGCGGCCTGTTTCGTCTTGGGGTGGCTGTATTCAATACGTCACAAGGTGCACGCGCATGTTTTGCATCTGGGCGCGGTCGGATTTTGTGGTGGGTTGTCCACCTTTTCATCTTTTGTAGCTGATCTGGAACGTATTGCCGAAAGTGATCTTTGGGCCGTGCCGCTTGCTGTCGGGTTGGAAGTCGCGTTAGGCATTGGCGCTGCCCTGGTCGGAGAGAAGCTGGGCAACCATTTTCATTCCGAGAGGTCACCGTCATGAATGACCTCTATCTTCATGCGATGTTCGGACTGGGCGGAGGCCTGGGGGCGGTCCTGCGTCATTGGCTGGCTTTGAAAGTGCGGCACGATTTGCCCTTTTCGACGTTGATCGTCAATGTATTGGGCAGCCTGCTGCTGGGGATCTGGATCGGCTATCTGGGTGGCCCTGTCGACATCCCCGAGGATCAAAGACGGCTGGTCTTTGGATTCTGCGGCGGGTTCACCACGTTTTCCAGCTTTGCCTATCAATCTCTTGAACTTCGGCGCGAGCGCACTCTGGTTCTGGCAGCTGGCAATATCCTGATCAGCCTGGTGCTGTGCTGGTTCGCCCTGTGGCTTGGGCTGACCTTGACGCGCTAATGCACATGAGCGGCAACATGTGACCCGGGCTTCGGAGCGCGACAAAAGAAAAGCAATGGAATTGTCGCCAAGGCAAGCAGACCCAGATTGTTGAATACGGTCAAATAGGAAATCATCTCGGCCTGCTTCATGATTTCCTGGCCCAGAATGGCAGCACCTTCAGCGCTGTCCGGCGCAAGGCCAAGCGGGCTCAGATACGCCTGGGCCGCGGGGTTGTAGGGCGTCACATTCTGGCTGAGCACCGCCGTATTGGTCTGCAACCCGCGTACAACCCAGGTGCCGACCAGCGAGATGCCAACCGACGACCCCAGTTGCCTTGTCACGTTGAACAGACCAGAAGCTTCGTCCTGCCGGCCTTTACTGATGCTCTCGAAAGCCAGTATCGACATGGGCACGAACACAAGACCCATCCCGAGGCCGCTGATGGCCCCCGGCCATGCGAGCTCCCAAAAACCGGCATTGAGGTTGATGGCCCCCATCATGAAATTCCCTATTGCTGTCAGCAACAGGCCGATGCCCGCCAGCAGGCGCGGATCGAAGCGGTTTACCAGAACTGCGCCGGTCAGAACCATGGACAGCCCTGCGGTCAGGCCACGCGGAATGAACAGATGGCCCGACGCGATGACTGGGAAATCCAGCAGACTTTGAACAAGCGTCGGCAAAATCGCGATGCCCCCGAACAGAGACACGGCAAAACCCGCGATGATCAGATTGCACAGGGCAAAGTTTCGGTCTGCGAACAGACGCAGGTCCACAACCGAATTGCGAGAGGTCAACGCGTGAAAAATGAAACCAAACGCCCCGATAACTGCTGCGATCACAGCCACCTGGATGACGCGGGACGACATCCAGTCCAGTGTCTCGCCTTGATCCAGAACGAATTGAAGGCACCCGATTCCAATAGCCAGCAGAGCAAGGCCTTTCCAATCGATCTGAACCTCCTCGGTTTTGTCTTCCGGCAATTCTCCGGCCAGCAGAAGCAGCGCAAGGGCCGCCACAGGAACATTGACAAAGAAGACCATCCGCCAGGAAAAATATTCGGTCAGGATTGCACCGACCGTTGGCCCCAGTACCGGCGCCACCACGACGCCCAGACCGAAGATGGCCATTGCCTGTCCGCGCTTTTCCCGCGGGAAGGCATCAAATAGAATGGACTGGGACAAAGGGATCAGGAAAGCGCCGAACATGCCCTGAGCCAGCCGAAAGGCAACGATGACCTCAAGGCTCCAGGACATGCCGCACATCATCGACATGACGGCAAAACCAGTCACCGCCGTCAGGATCAACCGTCGTCGGCCCACGCGTCGGGCGACGAACCCTGTCAACGGCATGATGACCACCGCGGAAACGATATAGCTGGTCAGAATCCATGTCGCCTGATCGGTCGTCGCCCCGAATGCGGCCTGGATATGCGGCAACGCCACATTGACAATCGTACTGTCCAGGACTTCCAGAATGGCGCTGAGAACAACGGCGATCACGATCACCATGTTCACATGGCCGGACGCCACAGGGGTCATTTGCCGTCCACCGGACCTGTTGTATCTACGACAACTTTGCTGCTGCCTCCGACACGCAAGGGCGCATCGGTCGGGTCAAGCGCGATCCGAACCGGAAATCGCCGGGTGACCTTGACCCAATTCCCGCTCGCGTTTTCCGAGGGCAACAAGGAAAACGTGTCCCCGGACCCTCGCCCGATTGACGCCACCTTACCTGTAAGCGTCGTTCCGGGGAGCATATCGACACGTATTGTGACCGGCTGCCCCGGACGAATGCGCGCCAATGCGGTCTCTTTGAAGTTCGCGTCCACCCACCAATCGGACGATTCGACAATCGAGAATTGCGGGGCATTGGCGGACACCGACGATCCTGGTCGAAGAGTCAGATTGGCAATCCATCCGTCGGCCGCAGCATGGATCTTGGTCCAGGCAAGGTTGGTTTGCGCAATTTCAAGTTGTGCCCGCGCAGACAGGATATCATCCTGTTTTGCCTGCAACCCGCTTTTCAGTGCCAAAAGGCTGGACTGGCTGGTCGTCAACCTTGCAGAGGCTTGGGCGAAATCCGATGCCGTCTGATCCAGCGATGCCTGCGCGACATCGCCTGATGCGAACAGGGCTTTTGCACGTTCAAAACTCTTCAATGCAGTATCGTAGGCCGATTGGGCGCTGTCGACCGAAGCCTCAGCTGCCGCAATCTGTGTGGAATAGGATTTGGCCTGTTGTATCGCACTATCCAGATTGGCTTTGGCTGCATCCACAGAAGCCTTGAATTGAGTGTCGTCGATCGTGAAAAGCAGATCGCCGTTTTTCACGGGCTGGTTTTCGATCACATGTACATCGGCCACCTGCCCAGTCACCTGCGCAGCGACGTAGATAATGTTCGCGCCCAGATATGCATCCTGAGTGGACGGGTAGCGCTCTTCGTGCCTCCAGAACAGAACAAGACCGACTGCAATTGCTGCAAGTATCAAAGCCACGACTGCGATTTTGAGTGGCTTCATTCTCATATCCCTTTCTGCACGCGCCCCATGCGCATCACATCACATGCATGTGCATTCGAATTGCCAGATTGCCCAGCACCCAGACCGTTCCAAAAATCATGATCAACAGAACCATCGTGGAAAACAGAACCAGATGCAGGTCTTCGCGGCTGCTGCGCCGGCGATCGATGTGCAGGAAATAAACAAGTTGCAGAACAAGTTGGGCCAGACCCAGCAATCCAATTGTCAGGTAAACACCGGGGGTTTCGATCCCAAACAGATGGGCCACGCCGAAGGTCGCAAAAGTCAACAGCAGCGAACCACCGTATCCGATCACATAGCGCCGACGCTCGCGACGGTGCATTTCAGAGCGCTTATCCATAGGTCAGGCCTCCGAAATAAACGATGGTGATGATCCCGATCCAGATCAGGTCCAGAAAATGCCAGAACAGGGCCAACCGTACCACGCGCGATATAATGACGTCCGTCATCCCTTTCACACGCAACTGGATACCCAGAACGATCAGCCACAAGCACCCAGCGGCGACGTGCAAGCCATGCAGCGGAACAAGTCCGAAGAAAGCCGACAAGAAACCGCTGCGCTGCGGAATGCCACCTTGTTCCGCCATGGCCATGAAATCACGCACCTCTAGCACCAGGAAGCTGATGCCCAGAAAAAGCGTGACGCCAAACCACAAGACAATACGAGCGCGCGGCAGATTGTATTTCAGCGCCAGCATGGCAAGGCCAACCGTCAGACTGCTTGTCAACAGGATGAGCGTCTGCGCAAAGACGCTTTTGAGATCAAACAGCTCGTGCGGACCGGGACCACCGGCCTGTGCATCGATCATCGTGATGTAAATCGCAAACATCAGGCCGAAATAGACCAGGTCGCTCATCAAAAAGATCCAGAACCCGAAGGTGACGACCTCGGTCGCCTTGTCAGCACTCGCGTGACGTTCCCCCAGGTTGATACCCGGATAGCTGTGGGTGGGCGCGCGCTTCATGTCACCGCCTCCAGATCGGGGCGGGCGAGGCCGCGATTTTCCGAAGACGTCTCGAAATCGCGATCCACCGCCTTTTCACCGTGAACCAATGCAAGCCAGGCTTCGTGATCCTTGCGCACTTCTTCCGCCGGTATGGTCAGCTCGGTACTGTCGTCGAACGTCCAGACGATCACCGCCAGGATCATCAGAACCGTCATCAATGCAGCCAACCACCAGATCCACCAGACCAGCGCGAACATCCAGATACCACTCATGACACACAGAACGAACCCAATGCCTGTATTGCGCGGCAAATCGATATCTTCATAGGCGTCGGGCGTTGGGTAGGCTGCCCCCTTTTCCTTTGCTGCCGCAAAATCATCCCGGTCCGTAACGGTTGGGATGATCGCAAAGTTGTACGGCGGCGGCGGCGACGGAACAGACCATTCCAACGTCCGTCCATCCCATGGATCTCCAACGGGAACACGGGTCTTTTCGCGGTCACGGATGCTGACCCAAAGTTGGATCAGAACCGAGAACAACGCGCAGGTAATCACCAGCGCCCCGACGATCGCCACCACCATGAAGGGATGGAAAGATGGGTCATCATAGCTGAAAGAACGGCGCGGCATCCCCATCAGCCCGACGAAGTAAAGCGGCATGAAGGTCAACAAAAATCCTATGGTCCAGAGGGCAACCGTGACGCGGCCCCAGAACTCGTTCAGGCGAAAGCCGAAAGCCTTGGGGAACCAGTAGTTATAGGCGGCCAAAAGTCCAAACAGCACACCCGGCAACAGTACGTTGTGGAAGTGGGCCACCAGGAACAGCGTATTGTGTACCTGATAATCCACGGTCGGATTGGCCAGGATCACCCCGCTCAGGCCACCAATCACGAACAACATCAAAAATGCCAAACCATACAGCATCGGCACCGAGAACCGGATGCGCCCCCGCCACAAAGTCGCCATCCAGTCATAGACTTTTACACCGGTGGGAATGGCGATCAGCATGGTTGCGATACCAAAAACGGCGTTGATCAGGGCGCTCTGCCCCATGGTGAAGAAGTGGTGCAGCCAGACGGTAAACGACAGAACCGCGATCGACATCGTGGCGATGACGAGCGAGTTGTAGCCGTAGAGCCTCTTGGCCGAAAAAGTCGCAAAAACTTCGGAGTAGATGCCGTAGGCAGGCAGAACCAGCAGGTAAACCTCGGGGTGGCCGAACAGCCAGAACAGATTGGCATAGTTCATCATGTTGCCGCCGAGGTCATTGGTGAAAAAGTGGAAGTCCAAATAGCGGTCCGCGGCCAGCAAAAGCGCCGCGACGCCCAGCGGCGGCATGGCAAAGACGATCAGGATCGAACTGCATATGATGGTCCAGCAATACATCGGCAGCCGCATGAAGGTCATGCCCGGCGCGCGCATCTTGTAGATCGTAACGGCAAAATTGATACCGGTAAGCGTCGTGCCGATACCCGATACAACGATCGCCCAGATCCAGTAGTCCGGCCCAACGCCCGGATTGAAGGCGGCCCCGGTATACGGTGGGTAGGCCGTCCAGCCACCGGTCGAGAACCGCCCCACGACCAGCGAAACCATAAGCATCATACCGGAAGACACCGTCAGGCCCAGACTGATCTGGTTCAAGCGAGGGAACGCCACATCCCGCGCCCCGATCATCAGCGGAACGACATAGTTCGCGATACCAAAGACAAAAGGCACCGCGACAAAGAAAATCATGATCGTGCCATGGGTGCTGAACAGCTCGGCGAAATGTTCGGCTTCCAGGAACCCGTCGCCCGGGCCCGCGGCTTGCTGCGCGCGCATGACAACGCCTTCCAACACGCCGCGCGCCAGCATGACGATGGCAAAGACGACATACATGATCCCTATCTTCTTGTGATCAACACTGGTCAGCCAATCGCGCCAGAGGGGCGTCCACAACCGAAACCAGCTGAGCAGGCTGACCACGACGACAACGCCAACCAAGACGATTGCGGCCGCGGCGTTGGCAACGATCTCATTCGCGTTCGGGTTCTGGATCAACCCTGTGATCGGAAGCGCATCCCAGTCGAGGCGGCCGAGGAATCCTGAATAGGACGGCGTCATTGCTGCACCACCTGCCCGTAGGATGCCGTTCCCGGCTGTTGATCAACCGGCAGCGCTTTGCCGCTGTGATAGCGGTGCAGGATCGTTTGAAACAAATCTTGTTCCATCGTGAAGTACAGCGCGTCCTTTGGCATTTTGTCGGTGCCCAGCGCCGCCTGCACCTCATCCCTGTCTGTCCGCATCGCGAGCATCTGATACGTTTCCGGGTCCAGTCGGATACCATTTTCGCGCACTTTCTGGGCCCAGCTTTCAAATTCATCACTGTTCATGGCAACGGTACGAAATTTCTGTTTGGTAAAACCCCGCCCGTTGTACTGCGTGTTCTCGCCTTGCATGACCTCGGGGACGTCCGCGACCAGATGCAGTTGGGTGGTCATTCCCGGCATCGCGTAAATCTGGCCCGCCAGCGCAGGGATCATGAAGGATTGCATGACGGTATCGGTGGTCAGCGTCATAGCCACTTGCTTTTTGGTGGGAATGCCGAACTCGCCCACACTGGCAATACCAAGATCGGGATAGATGAACAGCCACTTCCAATCCAGCCCGACAACCTGCACGCGCAAGGCCGGATCTTCACCAAACGCCGACGCGTATGGATCAAGCCGATGGGTGGCCTTCCAAAGGTAAAACGACAGGAGCGCCACAATCACAACGGGCACACCCCACATGAGGAATTCCAGTTTCGCGGAAAAATCCCAATCCGGTCGGTAAGCTGCGTGACTGTTCCTTCTGCGGCGATAACGAAACGCGATCAACGGTACCAGTATCAGCACAGGGATAACAGCCACCATGATCAAAGCGGTCGCCCGCAGCAGATGCGTTTTCTGGATGGCGGCAATGGGTCCTTGCGGATCCATGAAACTGTCGCTGGCGGAAACCATGTGCGGCATCGACACAAACAGGATCACCGCCATCGCAAGCAAAGGGATTGGATTGGGCGTTTTTACATGTGCCATGACTGACTGCCCCTTCCTCAAACAAAATATCATTCGACTATCGACAAGTGCGTGAATTTTCTCAAGAGTTTTTCAAACCACCAATTGCCCAAGTCTATCCCGATTCAACTTCGGGTAAATGGGCCCAAGCCATTGCGGCATCTTCCCGTTGACTTGCAATCCCAACCGGGACAGACAAAATGACGATGCGTATTCTGGTATTCTCTTTCGGGTTCATCCTGCTCTTTCAGCCCTTGTTGGCACAGGATCGTGCGGCGATCGAACGCCAGTTTCAGTCGTGGTTGCAAGAAACCATTTGGCCTCGGGCAAAGGCCAAAGGTGTGACACGCGAGACGATGCAAGCAGCCCTTTCCGGCGTGACCCTTGACTGGAAATTGCCTGATCTGGTGCCTCCGGGAAGCGCGCGCAAAACGCCCAAGGTCCAGAAGCAGGCCGAGTTTGGCTCACCCGGTCGCTATTTCAATCCGGGGTCGGTACAAGGCGCAACATCGGCAGGACGGAAAATGGCACGGCGCCATGCCGCAACTCTGGCGGCGGTCGAAGCTGAAACCGGCGTTCCTGCCCGCATTATTCTGGCGATCTGGGGAAGAGAGAGCGGATACGGACAGGTTCCGATCCGACATGATGCTTTCCGGGTACTGTCGACTAAGGCTTTCATGAGCACTCGGGCAGACTATTTCACAGCCGAGCTTGTTGCCGCGCCGCAAATCGCAGAAGCAGGACACCAGCCCGCCCGGCAAATGAAAAGCAGTTGGGCTGGCGCTTTGGGTCAGCCTCAGTTCATGCCGTCCAACTATTTGTCCTATGCTGTCGACGGCAACGGCGACGGAGCGGCTGATATTTGGGGGTCACCCGAAGATACGATTGCGTCAATCGGAAACTACCTCATGAAACACGGCTGGGTTCCTGCACGGGATTGGGGATTCGAGGTTGTCGTACCCCAAAATGTCTCTTGCGCTTTGGAAGGCCCCGATCAGGGGCGACCTATTCAGGACTGGGTTGAGATGGGGATACGTCGCGTCTCGGGCAAACCCTTTCCAGCCCATGAGCTGCGTGGTGACGGGTACTTGATGATGCCCGCAGGACGACATGGTCCGGCATTTCTGGTCACGCCAAACTTCTACGTTCTGAAGGAATACAACAAAAGCGACCTGTATGCCTTGTTTGTCGGCCATGTTGGCGACCGTATTCAATACGGTATCGGAGATTTCAATGGCGCTTGGGGAAAGGTCGGCGGGCTGTACAGATCTGATATCGCCAAGATGCAGCAGGCGTTGGAACAGAAAGGGCATGATGTCGGAGGGGTCGATGGACTGCCGGGGTTCAAAACGCGTCGTTCGATAGGTCGATGGCAAGAGACCCTGGGCATCGAACAGACCTGCTTTCCGGATGCGCTGATGAAAACAAGCCTGGCCCCGTGAGGCAAACCAAGTTGTTCAGCCGACTCTGACACCCGGCCGGCTCATCGATCCAATGTGCAACAATCAGGCGCTTCCAGAACCTATCAACGGAACCTCGTAACAATTGTTGCCCATTCGAAAACAAACTCTAAAAGGGAAAATCAAAAACTCGGATGCGTTGAACAAGGCGGTCAGCCGCCCTTGTGGAAGTAAGAAACTCTGTCCGTCTGCACCCTTTGACGCGGTATGTCCTTCAGACCCCGTGCTTCCGAAAATGAGGGTTGTGGGCTGCTTTGGGCGGGTTGCGGTCTTCCGGGTGGGAAAACCACGCAAAAATAACATGATACGCGGCGCGGCGGCACAGTCGGGTCGGTTCGGGGAGCCTCGTGATCTGCAAGATACGCCGCGAAGAACAAGCCTATGAATTTTTCGTGATCGACCAATGCGATATATCCCGCTCTTCACCGTGCAGTCAGCCAATGATCCAAGCTCATGGTACGCAAATTAAGTATGGATACCGCATCAGAGCGGACTTTTGACTCCTCCCTGGCAAGGTGGCACGATTTGACTGATAGCAGCCTGATCCATCAGGCATCATTGATTGACAGGGCATTGCGGCCTATGAGGACATTCCGGACATTTCCTGCTCTGCTGGCAAAACTTGATAATTGAGAGGCACCATGACACGCAAAGTTACCAAAGCGGTTTTTCCTGTAGCGGGCATGGGAACGCGTTTTTTGCCAGCGACAAAATCCGTTCCAAAAGAAATCATGACGCTGGTGGATCGTCCATTGGTGCAATACGCAATTGACGAAGCCCGTGCAGCCGGGATCAAGGAGTTCATTTTTGTAACGTCACGCGGGAAATCCGCGCTGGAAGACTATTTCGACCACAACCTGGTGCTGGAGCAGGAGCTGAAAGCCAAAGGCAAAAACAAACTTCTGGACGTGCTGAACAAAACGAATATGGAAAGCGGCGCGATCGCTTATATCCGCCAGCACAAAGCTCTGGGGCTTGGACACGCGGTCTGGTGCGCCCGGCGGCTGATCGGCGATGAACCATTTGCCGTCATGCTGCCTGACGACGTCATCGCCGCCGACAAACCCTGTCTGCAACAGATGATCGAGGCCTACGAAGACACCGGTGGCAACATGGTCGCGGCGATGGAAGTTCCGAAGGAAAAGACCAGCTCTTACGGCGTGCTCGATGTTGGCGACAATATCGGGTCCGTCGTCCCCACCCGAGGCATGGTTGAAAAGCCTGACCCATCAGAAGCGCCATCCAATTTGGCAGTCATCGGCCGGTACGTGCTTCGGCCGTCCGTTTTGAACAACCTCAACGCAAAAAAAACCGGAAGCGGCGGCGAAATCCAGCTGACCGACGCCATCGCCCAGGACATTGCCGCCGGAGTGCCGGCCTACGGCTATAAATTCGATGGTCAGCGTTTTGATTGCGGTTCAAAATCAGGCTTTTTGCAAGCCACCGTTGCTTTTGCTCTTGCCCGCGAAGACCTGCGCGATGATCTGAGCCAATATCTGAATGACATTGTCGCCACGGGGAAAGCTGCTCAGTAGTCACAGATTGTTTTACTTGACCAAAAACATGGCAATACTGTCAGTCACCCGCAATTCGAAGGCACGTGCATGACCAATACAGTCTACCCCGTCATTCTTTGCGGTGGTTCGGGAACACGTTTGTGGCCCCTGTCGCGCAAAAGCTATCCCAAGCAATTCGTTCCTCTGGTCGGTGAAACAAGCCTGTTGCAGAATTGCGCGGAACGGATGCTCGGCCCTTCTCAGGCCCCGTATGCAAAGCCACTTGTTCTGACCAACGAGGCTTTTCGCTTTATTGTCCCGGAACAATTGATGGCCGTCGGAATTGACCCCGGCCCAATTCTGATCGAGCCCGAAGGTCGAAACACCGCCCCCGCTGTTCTTGCTGCAGCCTTGTATCTGACGGCGCGAGATCCGGATGGCATCATGCTGGTGGCGCCGTCTGATCACGTGGTTCCGGACATGGACGCCTTTCATCAAGCCGTCGCCGAAGGCGTACGGGCAATAAGTGAACGGCGCGATCTGGTAACTTTCGGCATCACTCCAACGCACCCGGAAACCGGATACGGCTATCTCAAACTCCGCCATCCGCCGGATACGTCCCAAGAAGCTGTCCCATTGGATCGTTTTGTGGAAAAACCTGACCGGAAAACGGCCGAGGCTATGCTGTCGGATGGCAGCTATCTTTGGAACTCGGGGATCTTCCTGTTTGCAGTTCGCGATATCCTTGCAGCTTTTGAACAGCACGCGAGCGAACTGATCCCACCGGTTCAAAAGGCCGTAGCCGAGGCAAAAACGGATTTGGGATTTCTTCGACTGGACCCGGCGGCATGGGCAGGTGTGGAAGACATTTCGATAGACTATGCAGTGATGGAAAAGGCCCTGAACCTGAGCGTGGTGCCTTATTCCGCTGGCTGGTCCGATGTCGGAAGCTGGACCGCGGTCCAAGAGCTGTCGAACCCCGATGAAGACGGTGTGGCGACCAACGGAGAAGTAACAGCAATCGACTGCCGCAATGCACTGATACGGTCCGAGTCTCCGGCACAGGAAGTCGTGGCAATGGGTTTGGAAAACGTAATTGCCATTGCGATGCCCGATGCGGTTCTGGTCGCGAGCATGGACAAGGCCCAGGACGTGAAACAGGCCGTTGCAGCGCTGAAGGCCAAGGGGGCGAAGCAGGCAGAATCCCTGCCGGTGGATCATCGTCCGTGGGGCTGGTTCGAAAGCCTTGTGATCGGAGACAGGTTTCAGGTCAAACGCATCCATGTGCATCCCGGTGCGTCGCTCAGCCTGCAATCTCACCATCATCGTTCCGAGCATTGGATCGTGGTTGAAGGCACGGCCAAGGTCACTATCGATGATCAGGAGCGTTTGGTAACCGAAAACCAATCCGTCTATATCCCACTGGGAGCGACACACCGAATGGAAAACCCCGGGAAAGTTCCCATGGTTTTGATCGAAGTTCAGACTGGCACCTATCTGGGTGAAGACGACATCATCCGATACGACGACATCTACGCCCGAGATTGATTCCCGGGCATTGCTCTGCACGGGAACACCTATCGGCGGGTTCTCCGCAGACATCAGAATCTTACCAAAATCTTCCCTGGGCGGTCGGCCCGGTCAGACAGGATTGACGCGCTTTGCGGCAGGGTAGCGCGCAACCGAAGCTTCGGACCGACGCCACAGGAGGACCCCCCGTGTCACAAACATCCCCCCGATTGAACCTGCCTTTGCTGCAACCGGCTCAAGCGCAAAAACACGTTACCCACAACGAAGCCCTGAGACAGCTCGATCTGGTCGTGCAACTCTCGGTACGGTCCACAGATTCCGGGACACCTCCTGTTGTCCCCGAGCAGGGCGAAGTTCATGCCCTTGGAGCCAACCCGACCGGGGACTGGACAGGACATGCCGGTGAACTTGCCGCCTGGCTGGACAACGCCTGGCATTTTGTGGCCCCCGACATTGGCTGGCGCGCCTGGGATGAAGCGGCCGGAGATCTGAAATACTGGACAGGAACAGCCTGGGCCCCCCTGCCTGTCAGCACTCAGAACCTGGACGGAGTCGGGGTCGCGACTAATTCAGACAGTACGAACCGTTTATCCGTTCGCAGCCCGGCGACCTTGCTGAGCCACGAAGGCGGCGGGCATCAGCTGAAGATCAACAAAGCCAGCGCAGGTGATACCGCGTCGCTGTTGTTCCAATCGAACTGGACGGGTCACGCGGAAATGGGACTGTCTGGCACAACCGGATTTTCCATCAAAGTGTCTCCTGACGGCGGCAATTGGACTGAAGCGATGACCTTTGATCCCGTAGCCGGAACCGTGTCGGGGGCAGCTGTTCAGGCGGACGCCAGCGACACGACTTCGGGCCGACTGATGCGCGCCGACTACGGATACGGCCCTGGAAACCTTCTTGGAACAGTGGCGGAAAACGCAGGTGTTCCGACCGGCGCTGTCATTGAGCGCGGCAGCAATGCCAACGGAGATTATGTGCGGTTTGCCGACGGCACTCAGATCTGTACGGCCACTCTTGCGCCCGTGGCCTGCACGACTGCTGAGGGTGCTCTTTTCAAAAACGGCCCAATAACCTGGGATTTTCCGGCTGACTTTTCGACGCCCCCGAACCTGAACGGTACCGGAGGTATTGCAACCCGTTTTACCGGGTTTGATACACCTTCGTCGTCCCAATCGACATTCATTGTCTTCTCGGCGATCTCGGATGCGGCAGCCTTGGCGCCATCCGTCACGGCCATTGGTCGCTGGTTCTGACAAGCAGGGCCGCCTGGATACCGGAATCAGGCGGCCAATCCGACAGCAGATCGGTTGCGACCCGTTCCGCGTTTACCCGCGCCACCAGATTTGCAGCCCTTCATCACACCGGCAAAAGCAGGATGGTTGGTGGAGCGCCCGCTCACGGAACGCAGCAAACAACTTGTAAGAAAAAGTTTGCACCGACCAAACATGCACGCCTCTCCGACTGACGTCTCGTACCAAGTCAAAGCCGAAGACGATATTCGTTTACAATCAATCAGAATCGGTAGGACGCCCCGATCACCGGCCCGGACTGATGGAACTCGAAATCATTGCCGCCGATCTCATGGTCGAAGGCGATATAGCGATATCCGCCACGGATCACCCATCTGTCATTGATGGCATAATCTGCCGTCAAAAGAACCTGCCACGTTTCGCTGTCACTGCGGAAGCCGCCATAATCAACGAACCCGGTTCCCGTCCATTTGTCGGAAAAAACGTAACGTATTCTTGCGCCAATGACCGGGTCTACCCAATCGTCGTCCACAACGGTCGTGCGCCCAGGTGCCGAACCGGACGTTAGTGTGAAATTGGTTTCGGTGCTAAACCATCTGAAACCACCGGCAATGTCCAGTTGAACGGAAGGATCTTCATAGACCCGATAGGCCACGTACCCACTTAGGAACTGGGTGGTGAATGATGTATCGAGAGTGGATCCAGACGGACCGGCACCACTGTTGCTGAAGGATAAATTTGTATAATTGTAGTCAGCCAGCAGGCTCCAACGCCCATTGGATGCCGCAAACGCGCCCATAAAGGCGAAATCCAGGTTGCTCAGAGCGTCAGAAAAACTCAACGTGCCGTCCAATGTTCCTGACGGGGTTTCGATAGACGTTTCCGTTTCAGGCATGAAAAGGTAAATCGTCGCTTCATGGGACCAATCGCTTTGCTGCGCGGAAGCGGTTGTGCCAAACGCCGCAACCAAGGCCAAACCCGTGCCTTTTATTGCCAGTTCTGTTTTCATCTCGTCCCTCCAATGTTTCAGATGTAATTCAGCTTTTTGGTGATCCAGAACAGGATTTCCGCCAACACACCGATTGCGCCCGCCTTGTCCGTAACCACCAGCGCAGTGCCGGAAGTCCCGAATGGAAAATCTTCGATATTGATCTGGTCCGGAACTTCGATTAGCACCGGATAGCTGGACACGCCAGCCAGATCGCGCAGTGAAGGAAGGCCCGTGCGCGAGTCAACAACGCCCTCTGCCGTTCCTACGGGCAACGATATGACGGTCCCTGGTAATTCGCCGCCCGGCTGGATTCGCAGCGCAAGGCGGATCTGGTCGCCGACGGAAACGTTCGTGCGACTTGATTGGGGCAAACTTGCGATCAGATGGCGGTCATCGGGGACAACAAAAGAGATCGCCCCCTGTGCGATAGATACACGATTTCCGGGACGCAGAGAAACGGCGGTGACAAAGCCGTCTTCCGGCGCGCGCACGACTGTTTGTTCCAGCTTCCAAAGCGCCTGCGCCAAAGCCTGCTCAGCCTCGACCACGCCGGCATCAATACCGTCGATCTTGGCGGCAATCCGCCGCTCCAGACCGGCTTTGCGCGCCTCGGCCGCGCGCAGGCTTGCGGACAATTGATCGATGGCAGACACAGCTTCCTGCAACTGGAAGGTCGTCGATGCCCCCCGCTTCTCAAGATCGACAATGTCGTCACGGCGCTGGACGCCAAAGGTCAATTGCGCGGTGAGGGATTCAATGTCGGCTTCCGCCGCTGCCAGATCGGACTGTAACTGATCTGCCGCAGAACGCGCAGTTTCAAGACCGGCTGTCAGCCGGGCGACTTCGATCCGAAAGGGTGTATCGTCAATCCGGAACAGCGGATCCCCTTTCGCAACCCGCTCATTGGGGCGAACCGAAACGTCAACAACAGTACCTGACACATTGGGGGCAATGTTGGTGGCAACGCCTTGCACCGAAACAGGCCCTGTCGGTGTGGTGTGGTTGAGGGCACCGATTACAACCAGAGCAATGATTGCGGCACCCCCATAGACGACAGATTTCCAGAACCGGTTCCATGGAAGCAGCCCCAGCTTGGAAAACACCACCCAGATCACTCCGAAATAGAGACCTAAGACAATAAGCATATGTTTACTCCATTGCGCAGAGCTGCTGATACCAGCGGGGCGCAAGATTGGTTTCGGATGCGGCCAAGAAGTACGCCAACGCTTGCCCTATTTGCGTGTCGATTTCGCGGCCGCGCATTTCTGTTGACGCGCGCGGCCTTGTTTCATTGTTGCGCCGAAGATCGTTTGACCATGAAAGCCTCGACTGCCTGTTGCGTTTCCGGCCGCAGGTTTTCAATTCCTTCATACGGCATTCCTGTGGCCGGGCCTGTATCGGGGAACAGCTCTTTTCTCGCCATGTGGCGTCCCAGTATGCGGACGAACTCCTGCCCGCCCCAAGCACCAACTTCGGTCGAAACCGGGTACTTTTCGTGCGTGTCGCGCATCACATCAAAGAAATCTGCAATGATTGCGTTTTGACCCGGCCCGGGCAGGTTGAGCTTCAGCTTGTCCTTGACGACCGCCTTTGGGGTATTCACCGAATAGATGATCACGTGATCACGCCGACCTTTGCTTTCATCTTGAAACAGGATCGAGGCAGATTGATCCACGCCATCAATCAACCGGTCTCGAGGAATATGCTGAACCGCGCCGCCGAAACGAGCCAGCGTCGTATAAAGATCAGACACATGAATAATGTTGTTGATCATGCTGTCTGGTTCAATCAGAGCCGGCCACCTTATGAAAGCGTCCACGCGAACGCCGCCCTCGGTCGTATCGCCTTTGCCTCCGCGATAGACCATTGGCGTAAAACCAGATGCCGGTGAATACTTGGTGAAGTGGCCGTTATCGCCCATCAACACGACAATTGTATTATCCGCCACGCCAAGCTCGTCCATGCGCGTGAAGATTTCGCCCAAATACGTATCCAGCTCTTGCAGTTTGTCGGCGTACAGACCTCCATTGACGCTTTCCGGTCCGTCACGCCCGGCCCGCGTATTGTCCAGCGGGATCATCGGCCAATACTGTAGGAAGAAAGGCTCAGTACCGCCGGCCAAGCGTTCCAGTTCACTCAGGGTTTTGTCCTGAAAAGCTTGGTTCATCTCATCATATTTGGCTGCGTTCCAACGCTCCCCCGGCTCCATTCGGATCTCACGAACAGGTCCGCCGGCATTTCCTTCGATCACCGTGGCCATGGCCGATGCATCGGGGCGGAACCAGTCGTCGATCGTGTAATCGTCGACAAAATCTGCGATACCAACAGAAACCTGCTCGCGGATTGCATCGTCATTGAAAATCGTCAGCTGACCCTGTTGATGAACGGCGTGCTGCGCATAGTCGAACCCCTGGTTCATTGCCCAGCTCTCGGCAATGTCACCCATGTGCCACTTCCCGACATGCGAGGTTGCATATCCTTCGGCCTTCAGAACCTCGGCAAGCGTCACTTCCTCTCCGGGCAGACCGAAACCGGCGATGTCGACGGTCGTATCACCCATTCCGATCCGAACCGGCAGACGACCGGTCGTCTGGGCCACACGTGTCGGGGTGCAGGATGGCTCTGTATACATGCGCACCATGCGCATCGCTTCGTCAGAAAAATCGTTGATGTTTGGGGTACTGATGCCGCGTACCGCGTTCAATTCTGGGATACCCATATCCCCAAAACCGATGTCATCGACCAGAATACTGATGATGTTCGGGGGGTTGCCACCGTTCTCGTCTCGAAATGCCGCGAGAGCCTGATCAACGGCTGTATCGTCCTGTTCCCAGGCATCCTTGTTCTGGGCCTGAAGGATATAAAACTCGGAATCATGCGCAATGGGTGCATCCTGCGCGTAGGCAGGTGCGCTGATCGCCAGAGAACCCAGCAAAAACAACTTGAGATCCATTTCTTTAGGTTTCCTTTTTCCTTGGGTTTTCTTCTCGCTCCAGACCCTGTGCGATAAGATCGTGGGCGACACTGGAAAGTGTCTGACCGGTTAAATCCGCAAGACGCGTAAGCCTGTGACGCTGTGAAGGTGTAAGAAGGGTCACGATCCGTTCCGACCGCACTTCTGCTTTCGGAAGCGGAGGGCGACCACGTTTCGGCGCGGAAAGCGGATCGGGCAATTTCATTTGAACATATTCCTATGTTTCGACTAAGCTTTTCATGCAAACTACAGGGGAGATATTTTGCACCGCATCAAAAAATCGACAAAACTAGACTTGGCCCCGCCCGAAGCGCCCCGGTTTTTTGCGGCCACTTTCCGTGATCCGAACCAGATCGCCGCAATATCCAAATGGGATATGGATTTCCGTCAGGTCGAAGACGGCGAAATGCAGGCTGATTTCAAGGTTAGATCCGGCCCGCTTATTTCCGTTATGAAGTTTGGTTTCTCGCGGCGTGTGCACCAGATCGGCGCGTCTCCGAAGGGGCACATCACATTTGGCATCCCTACCCATTCAAGACTGACGGACTGGAACGGTACCAGCATCGAAACGCCACCGTTTCTGTCCTTCGGCAGCGGCGATGAGTTCGACTGTATCAGCGACAGCGGGTTCGGCGGATATACGATGACCGTTGAAACTGAGAATGCGATGAAAATAGGCGAGAAGCTGGGGATCGCAGTTTCTGATACGGAATTCCGGGCATTTTTGTTACCTGCAACGCCACCTGATCGCTCGGCTGCGCTTTTGAACGACATTCAGACTTTGTTGGCGAACCCAAATTCGTCAGAACAGGGCGAAACCCATTTGATCGAAGAGATACTGCGGATCGCTTTGGGGGGCGGGGCGGATCGCAGGGAACCGCGGATAAACCGAAAAGCTCTGGCACTTGCTGCGGCCATTGATCGGATGACGGCGACCCCGGACGAAAACGTCCCCATCAGCGAGATCTGCGGGGATATCAGTGTGTCATTGCGCACATTGGAACGCGCGTTCAACGAAAAATTCGGTATCGGCCCAAAGGCCTATTACACAAGGTTCCGCCTTAACAGGGTTCGCAGCCTGCTTGCAGAACAAGGCAAAGATCTGTCAATTTCTGACGCCGCAAACCGATATGGCTTTTGGCATATCGGGCAGTTCTCACAAGATTACAAAAAGTGTTTCGGCGAATTGCCATCGGCCACTGTCGATTGAAAACACTTGGCTTTGTGCTGTTTGTGACCATGGCCTTTCATGGAAGCAAAATCGAAACCGCGCAAAAGCTCAGCAGGTCAGGCTCGGGCCGCATTCCATTTCAGGCACATGCGCCGTCATGATCCACAAAATCTTGCTCAACTCTCGCGACTTCGCCACGGTTCAAAAACCGCTTATGCGTTCTATCAGCCAGTACATTGACACTGAGCCGATCCCATACGCGGTCAAGACCGTGGCATGTTTGCCAACCGGGAACGCGATCAGCCGCCAGGTCGCCATCAAAAGAGCCAAGGCAGCAATAAAACTCAGCTGCCCGGCTTCGACACCGAGGTTGAAGGCCAGCAATGCCGCGGGAATATCGTTAGGGGGCAACCCGATATCAGCCAATGCCCCTGCAAAACCTAGGCCGTGCAAAAGCCCGAACCCGAAGCATACGATCCAGGGTTTCTGTTTTGAAAGCCGGAACCGTCCTTCGCCACCTTTGACGATCTCCATCGCCAGAAAAACGATGGACAGTGCGATAACGGCCTCGACCGGTGGTCCGGGAACATTCAAAACGCCCATCGTTGCCAGCGCCAAGGTTATTGAATGCGCAAGTGTGAACGCTGTTACGGCTCCGACAAGTTTCCATGGATCGCGGACCAGAACAAACAACGCAAAGACAAACAGAAGGTGATCCCAACCTTCCAGTATGTGTTCAAATCCCAACTGGGAATATGCGGCAAACACTGACCATGTCGACTGTTCAGAAGGTATGATTTGAACATTGATATCCGGTGTAAAACGAAACGTAATAGGTTGCGCATCCTGGGGATGCACACGCGCCAGCACGTCGTTTCTCTGAGTCTCAAGGCCCTCAATGGCAATGGGTTGGCCCGCGATACCCGCCTGGCATTCGACGACCCAGGACGAAACCCACCCTCGACCGTCGGATATGGGATCCGGGCCACGCGCCGGAGTGCAGCCATCTGGCAAAACTGCGTCAATCGCCATCGGTTGGCCATTCACGTCGGGCTTTCGCCAATGAACGCTCCAGGTGTCAGAGGCAATCTGACGAATTTCCAGAAATCCCGGATCAAGCGCGTGCGCAGCAGCGAAATTTGCAGGCCACACAAACAGCAGCGCAAACAGGAAGCAGATCAAAGCTCTCATTTAGCCGGGCCTGAAAGATCGGGGGCCACAATCTCGTATTTTTCGGCCAGAGACTGATATTGCGCTTGCGCCAGATCTTCACTCATCGCGCGGCGCCAGTCCCGCAGCACCGTATTGTGAATTTCAGCAAGTGGCGGTGTTCGGCTGGGCTCGACCGCAACGACCTCGACAAGGTGGATACCGTAACCTGACCGGATCGGACCCGTCCACTGACCTGTTTCGACCTCTGTTATGCTTTGCGAAAACCCTCCTCCAAAGACCGACTCGACAACCCGCGTCGCGGACAAAGGCATTGATGCCGGCAGCAAGGTCGAACCGCCCAGATCGGAGATGTCTTGCTTGGCGCGCAGGGTGGCCAGGGCTTTCTCGATTTCGGCCTCTCCGGGCTCCTCTCCAAGAAAGGCCTGATTAAAAGCCACCATGACAGGCGTTGCATAGCGTTCCGCGTTTTCCTGAAGAAAAACCTCCAGATCTTCGTCATTCGGAACGATGGAAGTGGCAATGGCTTCGGTCAGATAATCCATTTTTTGGCTCAGCCGGGTCCTTATCAAGGGATCTCCGCGATCCAGACCAAGTTGTCTTGCCTCCCGGACCAGAACCTCTTCACGAATGGATGCGTCGACCAAAGCCTTCAGTTCCGCATCGCTTGGAGGGCGTTTCCACTGCGCTTCGAAACGAGCGGACAAAAGCGCAACGTCATCCTGGTCGAGTGTTATTTTCTCAATATCTTCAACGTTCTCGCTTTCCGGCGCTACAATATGGAACCAAACAAAAATTGCCGCTCCAATCAAAAAAAAATGGAGCAGAGGTTCTTTCAGTACTCGCATCAAGCCTCCTGCGTGAAACGTGGCCAGATTGTTTGTTCAGATGTTGGCGTCATCGGGTCGGGTTTTGCATGATGATGCCCTCCGCGTGTTACAGTAACGCGGAGGACGCACCGAGGTAAGGTCATTAACTCGGCTTGTGTTCCAATCGCAGAACGGATCACTCTGCCGGGGTGTACCAGATCGGGGACGAATAGGCGCGTTCCTGATGCGTAAGCACTGCATCCTCGGGCAATTCGATGCCATATCTCAACTTGTCATACAGGATCCAACGCGGCGTTGGAATTTCGATGGCGCGGACGTAGTAAAATGCGCGCGCATTCGGATCGAAATCCGGGTCTGACCATACGGTGACAAGTTCGGCCGTTCCGATTGTGTTGGTCCAGCTGGCAGTATCCACGTCCACAGTGTTTCCAACCGCAGGGACTTTGCCGTTTTGATCGACCTCGCGGTTATCCGACCATGCGACGTCGTAGACCTTTTCCTGCAAGGCACCTTCAGAATCGAGCCATCCCTTTATCACTTGAACACGGTCAAGATTGGCACCAACCGGGTCGCGCAGAGCGGCGATCAGGAAGCTTGGCGCAGCCTCACCCTCGCGCGGGCGCAGGTCCGAACCCATTGGCACCCCTTTGGTATAGCCAACATTGGCCAGAAAACGGGTTTCAACATCAGCTTCACTGAAATCCCATCCGCCAAAGAACCGCAGGCCGATCCTTGGCCCGGTCGTTGCATAGGTTTCGCGGCGCTTGAACGCGTCAAAGATCGCCGCGCGTGTATTCTCAGTAGCCCAGACAGCCGTGTATCCGGAGGCGACAAGCAGGTCGCCGGGAATTTCACCAAGGTCATTGGCTATGAACGGATGCTTGATACGCGAGGCTGAGGGCTCGACGCTGACGGATTTTCCAAAGAAGTTGTCTTCTTCGGCCGTGGCCAGAGAGGTATGGCTGTCCGTCGCACCCCCCATGCCGAATTTATAGGGGTTCACGCCAAACTTTTCTTCCAGCATCAATCCGCGTTTCAATGCCTCTCGGGCGTATTCTCCGGCCAGCATGTCATCGGTTTTCAACTCGGTTATGTCCAGATTGCCGACGTCCCAGTTCTCGTAATCGGCAAATTCATCATCCGGGCTCAGGAAAGGATGCGCTTCACCGTCACCCTTGATCTGGGTGACTTCGTAATGGGGCTCCCATTTTGCGCGGGCCGCGACATATTCCTCGTCAACCTTGCCGCCGTGATAGGTGTCTTCGGTTGGGAACATCCACCCATTCGACAGGTTCCCGTTATGGGCAAAGGCAACTGCACGCCCCCCCGTTTTTTCCTGATACTCTTCAAGCCAGGCATAAAGCGCCTTTGGATCCGTATCACCGTAAGGCGGCTGCGTGACCGGCGGCACCATTTGAAGCGCCCTGATTGGCCCATCGCGCAGCATGACATTACGGTGCAAGTTGAACCCTTTCGGTACCGAGGTCCATTCAAAGCCGATGAAAGCGGTAAAGGTGCCGGGGTCATTGTGCCGCTCTGCCGCCAGAACGATGCTTTCCCAGGTAAAGGCAAATGCATCGGCACCGGGGCTGTACGATTCCAACAGGATTTCCGGCAGTGTCATTTGAGAAAAATTGGTGATGATGTCGAAAGCCGCTTTACCGGCTTCTTCCCCGCCGGCCTTGTACCCCTTGTACCACTCCAGTCCTTTGGGATCAGAAAGAACGCCCGGCTTGCCAGCCTGCAAATCCGGCGCGAACCCCATCAGATCCGTGTGATCCGTGAGAACCATCCAATCCAATGGTCGTGACAGTCTTACAGGCTGACCCGTTGAAGAAATGACCTGCTCACCCTTGGCGAAACGCCACGCCTCATCCGGCAGCAAGGTGTTCCCGAAAGCACCCGCATCCAGCGAAAGCCCGGTGTGAAGGTGAGTGTCCCCCCATAATGGACGTTCAGGAAATGTGCGTTGGGCGTAAGGGGAATAGGGCTGATCAGAAAACAATCCCTCGGCGGCATCTTCGCTGGGTACGGCGTCGGCACCAACAACAGCAGGGACCAATATGAGTGAGATTATGCAAGCAGATTTCCGAAACAAAGTGACCTCCCAGTTCAGGAATACTTAGCTATGAGGGCGAATTTCATCGCGCCATTATTATATTCCCATTTTCTTATATCATATTCTATCGGCCAAAGGGTATTTTTAATCTCAGAGCTGCAAACCCGCGCAATCAGGGAATTCGGCGAAAGCCCTTAGGGTGATCGCTAATCGTGTTCACCTGACAAGACCCGTCGGATCATCTTATCTGATAGTAAAATGAAAGCTTCCGGCTGACGCCCCCAGGTGGGCGCGGGAAAGGTGCGGCGGTTCGAACCTGTTCTTTGGCTGCGCGCTCTATTTCCGGCGAGCCAGAGCTTTCGACGACATCAACCCAGGCCAATGAACCATCCGGGTCAATTTGAAAAAAAACACGCGCATAGCCACGACCGGCAACGTAAACGATTGGCGCCCTGTTCAGATGAACAAGAACCTGACCTGCATAGTTCGTGGTGTCTGAATTTCCCGGCCCCCGCCCGCCTGAACGTGTGCCGCCCCGGTTTTGTCGGAAGGCGTCGACACCCTCTCTTTGATACGTCGCCAGCGGTGATTCAATCGTCTGTTCCGGAAATCTCAGAGCGTCAAAGTTGCTTGACGGATCCAACGCACCCCGCAGGGTGGGTTGCGGGCGTCGGTCTGGAAGGCGAGGCCGCAATGACGTGGCTACGGCCTGTTCGGATCCGTCCACGCTTGCATCGGGTACGGTCAATTCGGCGTCTCTATCCAGAGGTTCTGACGCTTCTTCCGGTATCACATGTTCAAGTGGGGACGTGTTTTCCGGAACAACCGGAGCCACCTCGACTGGTAACGCGGCGATCTGTTGCTGTTCCTCGGACACCGGTTCTTCGGCAGAAGAAGGCTCAACCGGAGCAACCGCCTCTTCCTTAGGCACCTCGGGTGTTTCGGCCAACGCTTCAGGCCTTGCCGACGCTGCGCCTTCGGCTTCGGCGGCTTCGCCTTCGTCCTCCAGGTTCTGGTCTACAGGGTCCACAACAACCTCATCCGGCGCCCTCGGCTGGATAATCGTTGAATCCCCGGTATCGGGCGTGAACGTCTCTTGCGGATTCGGCGAGGCCACGCGGGCATCACTTGTCGGAACTTCTGCCTCCTGCGGCTGGGTTCGCGGTTCCACCGGAGGGGTTGGCGGTTCATCCGGCGCGGGCGGTACGGGTTCGATCCTGGTATCGGCCAACTCTTCGAACGCGTTGCTGAGTTCGATTGTGTCGGTACCGGGTTCCCCGGAACCCGGATCTGACAACTCTGGCACCGTGACAATCAGGCCGATCAGATGTACCAATACGGAAATCGAAATTGCAATGATTGCAACAGAAATGGACCGCCTGATCATTCTAGGGCCTGTTCGGTCACCAGAAAAACGGTTGGCGCACCCAACCGGCGCAAACTGCTGGTGATCTCCATCAATCGAGAGGCCGACGCATTCCTGTCCGGAACGATCCGCACAGGCCCCGAGTCATGCGCGGCCATGAAAGCTTCCGCCTCGATCGGATTGCCGCGAAAGCTCAATGTCCCGTCCCGATGAAGAACAAGCGCATCCGGCGGCTCGCGGCCGTCAAGGTCCGCTGTATTCACCAGATCCAGATCGGGATCCAATGGCGGTGCAATCGTACCCGTAATCAGAAAAAAGATCAGGATCAGAAAGACGACGTTGATCAGCGGAATGGTGGAATCACGATTTCGACCGGGTCGGATGTAACGGATCATTGCCTCACTCCAACACCCTGACCGTCAAACCTTCGCGCCCACGCAATGGGACAAGCAGGTCCACAAGACGTTGCGCAGTTGTCTCCGGATCAAGGCTCACCAACACCTGACCGGCTTGGACCTGATCGAACAATTCCTCAAGCGACAGGGGTTGACCGTTCAGGACAACACGTGTGGGGCCAAGTTGCACGAAAAGGCGTTCGGGCGGCGTTGCGTCGGCATTCCCGCCTGTGGCGGCGCTGCTCAACTCGATCTCGCTGAACCGCGAAAACGTTGAGGACAGCATGAAAAACAGCAACAGCAGAAAGATCACGTCGATAAGGGGTGTCATCGACATGCGCCGCCGCACAAAAGGCGCAGTGTTACGCATGTTCTGGGGCGACCGGGGCCTGTGCCGCTGCCTCTGTACTTTGGATGGAATGACCTGGAACCAGAACCGTACGCAAAGCCTTGTCCGCAAAAACACGCTCGCGTGCGGTTCGGCTTTCAAGCCAGGACAAAACCATCGACGTTGGCATCGCAACGGCCAGACCAACGGCCGTGGTGATCAGGGCCACCCAGATCCCGCCGGCCAAAAGAGACGGATCAACCGATGATCCAGCGGTTTGCAAGCTTTGGAAAGCACTGATCATACCCAGAACCGTACCAAAAAGACCCAGCAAAGGCGCCAGCTGCGCCACGGTGTCCAGCAAACGAAAACCACGTTCCAGCCCGGCAAGCGCCAAACCCGCTTCGGCATCCAGCCGGTCATCGGCCCCCGGAACACCAGATGCGTTCATCGCCGCGCCCACAATAGGGGCAAGATAGCTGCTGCTGTCCGCCAGCCTTGCGCGCGCGGCACTGTGATCTCCTGCGTCCCAGGCTGCCAGAGCTTCAGACAGCACCTTGTGCCGCCCGACACCGCAGGCTGCAAATTGCCAGAGTTTGTAGAGGGTGACGGCCAGCGTCAAAACCGACATGGCGATCAATATCGCCACCACCGGCCCGCCGAGGTCAAATATCTCACGTAGTGCGGCTACAGGACTCATCCCAACAACTCCATTTCCACCCTGCTGCTGAGCGTGAGGGTGCTGTCGCATATGTCACTTTCGGAACCATCCACGACGCAGGAGTTCGCGCCGTTGATCAAGGCTTGTCCAACTGTGTCACATGTTCTGTTGGGAAGGTCGAACTGGCGCACCCGGGGCCGGTCGGCGGGCAAGTCACGAAAGTCGAAAAGTGAAAGGTTCAAAACACCACCTTCGGTGTCGAAAATGACGGTTTCGAACACGGCACCGTCGATCGGCTGCCCGGTTTCATTCTTGACCAGAAACGTCAACCTGCACGCGTTGGCGACATTCTCGGCCGAGTTCAGCTCCACAAAGAGCCGTGCAGCTGAATCGGATTGTGCAGGCGCTGTGGACAGCAAACAGCCAGAAAACATAGCCGCGACCATAATGCGACGAAACAGCATGAACAGACTCCGTGTTGCAGCGCTGGAACAATCGGGCAGCGACCGTCAGCTTGCCCATCTGCGTTTCTACCCGAGGGACATGTCACATTAAAGAGCCGCGAAGGGTGGCAAAGTAAAAGGGTCGTCAGCGCGTGTTGATATACGTACGTTCACGGCAAGACATACGCTGCGCAATCAGAATTTCAACTGCACACAATGCTGCTCAGCGCATCTGGACAAACAGCAAGTTGATGTCGGATCTAATTTGAAAAGTCGCACTTTTTCCAAACAGGTGCTTAAGCCGCAACAAAAGGTTCGAAACTGCGCCCGATTAAGGCTGCACAGAAGCGCCCCCAAAGCGGATTTGGAACGTCGTTTTCACTTAATTCTTGCTAAAAGCGCGAAAAATAATGCATATTTGTCTACATTTTTAATGCATATGAATAATAACATGCTTTTCGAGAGGCAAGCGTCGAGCACAGCGCGGTTTCCGTGCTTGAAAGCCCATTGGGGGAAAGGGTTCGAGTTTGTCGTTGTTAAAGATTGTAATGGTTCTTTGCGTTGTTGCGGCCATACCGTCGCAGACCATCGCCAACATCGGAAAAATTATTAGCGTCAAACAAGGCGCCCAAGTTGTTCGCGCGGGAAAAGCACAACCCATTTATTCAGGAATGGAGGTTGCGTCCGGCGACGCGCTCAGCACTGATCAGACTGGCGTAATCCAAATCGTTTTTGTGGATGACACCAAGATTGCCATCGGCCCCAACGCACGCATGGTGCTGGATGTGTCCATGCTGCGAAGTAACCGCAAAGCCAAGAGCTTTGCCGTTCAGGCCTTGGGTGGCAGTTTTCGGTTTATTTCCGGAAAAAGCCGAAAGAAAGCATACTCGATCAGGACTCCGTCGGCGACAATGGCCGTGCGCGGCACCACCTTCGACATGTGGATCGTGTCGGAAAAGCAAAGCGCGATGCTTGTCCTGCAAGGTACGGTCCGCATGTGCGGCAGTCAGGGCGCGTGCAGGTCTTCGGGGCGTCAATGCAGCATGTTCGCAACAAGCGGAGACGGAGGAGTTGGACGGCCTGCCGATCAGGCGCAATACGAACAAGCGCTGAAAAGCGGGTTTCCATTCGTTCAGTCTCAGGAAGGGCTGCTGCCCCCTTTGCAGGTACGCGTTGAAGGGTGCTCAGGTGATGGAGCGCCCATACGGCGCATCGAGACAGACCGGTCGGAAGCCCGTAGAGACCCTCCTCAGCAACGTGAAGCGCAGAATACGGTCACTGGACCTTCGCCTTCCGCGAACAATGAACCGGCAAGAGAAGAACCGGACCCTGCGGAACCCGAACGCGAAGAACCTGAGCAGGAAGAGCCCGACAGAGAAGAACCGGAGCAGGAAGAACCTGAACATGAGGAACCCGAACGGGACGAACCGGAACCTGAGGAGCCCGAACGGGACGAACCAGAGCGGGAAGAAACTGATCCGTAATTGCTCGGGAATTGCTGTTTAACACGCAGTTCCAGTTCCATTTGTCTGGAGGATGGTGTGAGCGACAAGGTGCGGAAATCCAGGAACGGGCGATGGGCCTTCCGCCTCGTGGGGCTGGGGCTGATCCTTTTGGGTTGCTTCATCCGGGCGTGGGATCCGTACCCGGTTCGAATGACGCGCCTGATCTATTTCGACGTTTTGCAAAGATTATCCCCGCGGGAGTTCAATCCCGAACTCCCCGTGCGCGTCGTGGATATTGATGAAGCTTCGCTTGCCAGCTTTGGACAATGGCCCTGGCCCCGCACTTTGGTTGCGCAGTTGGTTCAAAATCTGGGTGACTACGGCGCCGCGACGATTGCGTTCGACATGCTGTTTGCCGAACCTGACCGGTATTCGCCGTCTCGCCTTCTGAATGATCCATCGCTGGCGGGCGTACTGACTGTGGAACGCCATGCCGAAAAGCTGGACAACGATGTCTTGCTTGGAATGGAAATGGCCTACTGGCCCGTGGTGCTGGGCGTGGCCGCGCGATTGTCAGCCAAAGGTGAACCCATTGCGGCCAAGGCCGGAATCATTGAATTCGGGGAAAGCCCCGCCGAGGGGCTGATCTCGGTTCCGCATTGGACGCCGATCGCGCCACCATTGGATCGGGCGGCGGCGGGTGTCGGCGGGGTCAATGTCTCGCCCATCGGTGGGACCGGCATCGTAAGACGTGCACCGGTTCTTTGGAACGGTCCGGACGGTCCGCTGCCAAGCCTTGCCGTCGAAGCACTCAGGGTCGCCCTGGGTGAGACCAGCATTTTTGTGGAAGGCGCGCCTGACGAGGCTGGCATCATGCTGGCCGTCGAAATCGCCGGATACCGTTTGCCGACAACCGAGAATGGCGAGCTTTGGCTGAAGTACCGGCGGGACAGCCCCGACCTTTACATTTCAGCCAAGGATGTTCTGGAAGGTACTGAAGACCCTGGGCTGCGATCTGAAATCGAAGGAAGAATTATCCTGATCGGAACTTCCGCTGCCGGTTTGTTCGATATTCACCAGACGGCACTTGGCGAAAGCGTCCCCGGTGTTTCGATTCACGCCCAGATGATCGAGCAGACTCTGACAGGGGAAATGCTCAGCCGGTCTGACATAACCGCAGCACAGGAACTGCTTGCCTTTGCGTTTCTGGGGCTTGTGGTGATTGCCGTCATGTCCAGCTTTGGTGCCATCGCATCCTTCATCGCCGGTGGCATAGCCGCCGCAGCCGTTCTTGCCATCAGTTGGCTGGTTTTTCAAAACCAATCCATCCTGTTCGATGCCACCTTCCCCCTGATTGGAGGCATCGCAAATTTCGGTCTGCTGGCGGGGTATCTTTTTGTTTCGACCGAGCGCGAAAAGCGCCAGATTCGAAAAGTCTTTTCGCATTACGTGGCCCCGGAAATCCTTGATGAAATGGAGAATTCGGGCCACCAGCTGCAATTGGGCGGAGAAAGTCAGGAAATCACCGTGATGTTTTCGGATATCCGGGGATTTACCGCTCTGTCCGAGTCCGCGTCGGCAACGGAACTTGTATCCTTGCTGAACGCGCTGTTTTCCAAGCTCGGAGATCAGATCCTGCATGAGCGTGGTACGATCGACAAGTTCATCGGTGACGCCATCATGGCGTTCTGGAACGCGCCTTTGCCTGTTGCGGACCACCCGTGCCGCGCAGGGCTTGCTGCGCTCAGGATGCGGCGTGCCTTGGCACAGTTCAATGCATCCGAGATCATGCGGAACCGAAAGCCGATAGCGCTGGCAACCGGAATCGCCACGGGGCAGGCCTGCGTCGGCAACATCGGATCGCAAAAACGGTTCAACTATACGGTTATCGGAGACGTCGTGAATGTTTCGGCACGGATCGAACAATGCTGTCGAACGGTCGAGTATGACATTGTCGTTTCAGACGCGGCGTATCAAGCCGGGCGAGATGACCTGGCATTTTTGCAGGCAGGCCAAGTTGACCTGAAAGGCAAAGCCAACCCAGAGCCCGTTTTTGTTCTGGTTGGAGATTCCGCTTTGCGGAAGACCGACGCGTTCCAGGAACTCGTTGCTCGGCACGGTAAGTTGATTGCAGCATTGAGAACCCGAAAACCTCAGGGCGACATCGTGCGCATGTGTCAGCATTGCGAACAACTTGCCGCAGATATCGAACCCGGATTGCGCCAGTTCTATCGCGCTTTGGCGGGTCGCGCCGCTGATTTCCGCGCGGCCTCATCATCCGGGCCGGTCATGTTCACCCGAAACACCAGAATAGCCGGTGGTGTTTAGGCGGCGCTGCATGGAAAAGTCGGCTGACTTCGGCCCCCAGAGCCCTGCGTCAGTGAGTGTCACGCGAGACGCGCACCCTGTGCGTCGAAGCGATAGACCCTGCCCGGAGAATATCCAAATCGGATGCTCTGACCGGCTTCAACCTGATGCTGCCCGAACAGGCGCGCGGTGATCTGGTGATCCTGCATCATAGCAATCACGTTGGTGTCACCGCCCAAATGCTCGACATGGGTGACGTTTGCGACCACCGGACCGTCGTCAGACAAAAACAGGTCTTCCGGCCGGATACCCGTTGTAATGTCTGCGCTTTCGCCGATCATGCTGGCAGGAAAGAAATTCATCGACGGCGCCCCAAGAAAACCGGCCACGAACTGGTTGGCGGGATTGTTGTAAAGCTCCATCGGGCTGCCGACCTGTTCCACACACCCGTCGCGCAGAACGACGATTTTATCGGCAAGAGTCATTGCCTCGGTCTGGTCGTGGGTCACATAGATCATCGAAGCGTCAAGCTGCCGGTGCAGGTTCGCAATTTCCAACCTTGTATTCATACGCAGAGCCGCATCGAGATTGGACAGAGGCTCGTCGAACAGGAACAGCTTTGGTTCCCGGACGATGGCACGACCGATGGCGACGCGCTGGCGCTGTCCACCGGACAGTTCGGAAGGATACCGGTCAAGGTAAGGTTCGAGGTTCAGCATCTTGCTTGCCCTTTCGACACGCTCGTCGATGACCTGCCTGCTCTGGCCCTCCTGTTTCAGCGCCAATGACATGTTCTTGCGCACGTTCAAGTGGGGGTAGAGAGCGTAACTCTGGAACACCATCGCGATACCGCGTTTCGAAGGCGGGGTGAGATTCATGAGCTCTCCGCCGATGCGCACTTCGCCCGACGTCACATCCTCGAGCCCCGCGATGACACGCAAAAGGGTGGACTTGCCACACCCCGAGGGGCCGACGAAGACGACGAATTCGCCGTCTTCCACCTCGATATTGATGTCTTTCAGAACCTCGACGGTGCCGAAGGATTTGTTCACGTTTTGCAGCGTCAGGGCGGTCATGTGCGTGCCTCTTTCAGCGAAATGGGTTGGCCAGTACGGATGCTTTCATCAGCGGCCAGGCAGATGGCCAGCGATTGCACGGCGTCGTTCATGTGGCGGGTCAGATCGAAATCTTCGGCGATGGCGCGCAGCATATAGGCCTGTTCAGCGTCGCAGAGTTCCTGATGGCCGGGCTCATCCGGCATTTCGATCGTCCGGTCGCCGTCAGGGCGGTGGACCAGAAGACCGCCAACCTTGGTGTGGCCGTCAATATCCGCGGATGCGCCCTTGTTGCCATCGGTGATTGATACCGATCCGTTGGGGGACACGATATCTTTCACGAAAAAGGCAGTCTCGGACATCATCGGGCCCCAGCCAGCCTCGTACCAGCCGACCGAGCCGTCTTCGAAGATCACCTGAAATTGGCCGTAGTTATACATGTCTTCGGCAATCTCATCGCTCAGCCGCAGGCCCATGCCATGCACGCGGACGGGATCGGAATCGGTGATCTGGCACATCACATCGACGTAATGCACGCCGCAATCGACGATAGGCGATGTCGTCTGCATCAAGGCCTTGTGGGTTTCCCATTCGACCCCGCTGCTTTGCTGGTTCAGGTTCAGACGAAAGACATACGGCCCGCCGAGATCGCGCGCCTCCGAGATCAGTCGCATCCATGACGGGTGGTGCCGCAGAATATATCCGATCACCAGTTTCCGGCCGGTTTCCACTGCTTTTGCGACCACGCGTCTGGCGTCCGCAACTGTCGTGGCCAGTGGTTTTTCAACAAAGACATGCGCACCTGCTTCCATTGCGGCGCAGGCGAAGTCTGCGTGGCTGTCGGAATAGGTTGCGACGACGACCAGATCTGGGTTTGTCTCGGCCAGTGCCGCCTGAAAATCCGAATAGGCCGGATAGCCTGACAGTTCGGGGTGATCTACATGACCTGTGCGGTTGACCAGCCCCACGATCCGTGCGTCGGGGTGGCGATGATGGGCCAAGGCATGGCTCAGGCCCATGTTGCCAAGACCAGCGATCAGAACCCGGGTCATTTGACAGCTCCTGAGGTGATACCACGGATCAGCTGGCGCGAGAAGATGACGTAGAGCACCAGAACTGGCAGGATCGCCATGCTGAGCGCGGACAGAACCGCGTTCCAGTCGGTCACAAACTGGCCGATGAAGACCTGGCTGCCCAACGTCAGGGTTTTGGTCTCTTCAGCGGGTGCCAGGATCAAGGGGAACCAGAGATCGTTCCAGATCGGGATCATGTTGAACACGGCGACGGTCGCCATGGCAGGCCGGACCAGAGGCAGCACCAACCGGAAAAAGATCGTGTATTCCGAAAGCCCATCGATGCGCCCTGCATTCTTCAGGTCATCACTGACCTGGCGCATGAACTCGGACAGGATGAACACCGCCAGCGGCAAACCCTGTGCCGTGTAGACGAAGATCAGGGCCCAGAGCGTGTTCACAAGCCCTGTGGCGACCATCATCTCCAGGATCGCCACGGTGCCGATGCGGATCGGGATCATGATCCCAAGCGCCAGATACAGGCCCATCAACATGTTGCCCTTGAACCGGTATTCGCTGAGGGCAAAGGCGGCCATGGCGCCGAACAGCAGGATAAAGGCCAGTGAAACAACGGTGACGATCAGCGAGTTCTGAAAGTAGAGAAAGAAATCCCCCTGCTTCATCACCGTCTGGTAGCCGATCAAGGAAAAGCTTTCGGCATCAGGCAAGGCAAGCGGCTCGCGAAAGATGGCCCGGCGCGTTTTGAAGCTGTTGATGATGATCACGAAAACCGGGAACAGCGCGATCAGAGTGTAAAGGATCAGCGCACCATGCATTGCGGCGGTGTTCAGTGGATTGGAGCGTGCCTTGTTCATTGCAGAGCCCTCACAGCTGATACCGGCGCATCCGGGTCTGGATGCCGAAAAGGTAAATGCAAACACCCACAAGGATGATGGCGAACATGGCGCCGGCAATGGCGGACCCCATATACGGATCACCCAGTTGCAGCTGGAAACCAAAGAACGTGCGGTACATGAAAGTGCCCAGGATGTCGGTCGAAAAATCCGGCCCCGCCAGCGCGCCCTGAGAGACATAGATCAGGTCAAACGCGTTAAAATTGCCCACGAATGTGAGGATCGAGATGATCCCGATCGAAGGCAGGATCAGCGGCAGTTTTATTTTCCAGAAAGCCGAAGCTCCGGTGATCCCGTCGATCTCTCCGGCTTCAAGAATTTCTTCGGGGATCGATAGAAGGGCCGCATAGATCAGCATCATCGGGATGCCGACAAATTGCCAGACCGAGACAAGCGCCAGAGTTGTCAGCGCGTATTCTTCCTTGCCCAGCCAAGGCGCGAACAGGGATTTCAAGCCAACCGCGTCCAGCATCGAGGGCGCAATCCCCCAAAGCGGAGACAGGATCAGTTTCCAGGCAAAACCCACGATCACGAAGCTCAGGATCGTGGGAATGAAAATGGCCGACCGGTACAGTGCGGCAAAGCGCAGCCTCGGGTGTGACAGGATCGCGGCCAAAGCGATGCCGATGGGGTTCTGCACCAGCATGTGGATCAGGAAGAACCAGAAGTTGTTGCCCAGCGCATTCCAGAATTGCTCGGACCAGAGCGGATCAAGGAACAAGGTTCGGAAATTCTCCAACCCCACATACACACGCGCCTGATCGACTTCGGTAAACAGCGCAAGGCGGAGCGTGTTGAACAAGGGCAGGATCATCACCGCCGTGTAAACCAGCACCGCAGGTGCAAGGAAAACGGCGATGTGCCAGCGTATGCGGCGGGTCTGCATGGGGATCTCCGGGGAAAAGGTGCCGGACGCGACGGGCCGCGTCCGGTGAGAGTGGTTCAGGTCTTACTGATGCGGTGCGTACCAGCTGGCCAGCCCGTCTTGCAGTTTCTTGCCCAAAGCCTCAGGGCTTTCGGTGCCCTTGATGGCTGCAACGGACGCACCCCAGGTCTCGTTTTCGAGGTTGGGCGTGCCACGTGACAGGATCTGATAGGTCGAACGGATGGTGCTCTCGCACTCATCCCGCCATCCGACGATTTCCTTGGCAAGGGGATCTTCCAGTTCAACCGGAGTATTGGACAGAGGGAAGAAACCGGGAACCGCATTGCCGAAAATGCTGGCGAATTCCGGGCTTGCGACCCAGGCCAGGAACGTGCGGGCAGCCTCCTGGTTTTCGCTGGCAGCGTTCAGACCGATGCCGATATCGGTATGGTCCGAGATATAGCAGGTGTCACCGGCATTTTGGACCGGCGGCTTGAAGGCGCCCATCTCAAAATCTGCCTGCGTGTTGAAACCTGCGATTTCCCAGCTGCCTGCCGGATAGATCGCAGCGCGGCCCAGCGTGAACAGGTTTTGGCTGTCGGGATAGGTCTGCGCCTCATATCCGTCGCCCAGATACGCGCCCCACTTGGCCAGTGTCGCAAAAGGTGCAACCCACTGTGGGTCGGTCAGCTTCTGTTCACCCTTGATCAAGGCCAGACGACCTTCTTCGCCCTTCCAGTAGTTCGGGCCGATGTTGTTATAGCCCATCGTTGCGGCTTCCCACTGGTCGTTGGTGCCCATTGCCATCGGAATATAGGTGCCGTCTTCCTTGATCTTGTCCAACACCTCAAAGAATTCTGCCTCGGTGGTCGGAACCTCCAGACCCAGTTCGTTGAACGCATCCTTGTTGTAGATAAATCCGTGGATCACCGATGCCATCGGAACACAAAAACTGGCCGACCCATCGTCTGTCTGCCACGCCGATTTGGCTACGTCTGAGAAATTATCCATCGCATCCAAATCGGACAGGTCGGTCAGATGGCCCGCTTCGTACAGCGCCAGAGAAGCATCGAACGGGCGGCAGGTGATCAGATCACCGGCGGATCCGGCTTCCAGTTTCGAATTCAGAACCGCATTGTACTCCGCCGGGGCTGAAGGCGAGAAAACAACTTTGATACCTGGATTGGCCGCCTCGAAAGCAGGGATGATCTTTTCCTGCCAGAGAGCGAGGTCGTCGTTGCGCCAGCTTTCGATTGTCAGCGTGGCGTCTTGCGCATAGGCGCTTGTGACCAGCGCCGTGCTCATCAGAGCTAGGCTCAGAACTTTGCGTTTCATTTGGTTTCTCCCAGGTTGCTATGTTCGTTATTTTCATTCAGCCGGTTCATCGCATGACGCAGATGGCCATTCGTTTCAGCCAGTCGCTTTTGTGCATCCTCTGCCGATGCGGCACCTGCGGCGACAAGTGCCGCGCATTTCAGGTTCCCATCCGCGGCCCTCAGGGCATCATCAGCACGTTCCGGTGATACGCCGGTAAGCTGGCACACGATTCCGTTGGCGCGTGCCCGCAATTTGTCATTGTCCGCCCGCAGATTGATCATCATGCCGTCCTGAATATGCCCAAGCTCGATGGCCATCAGCGTCGACAACGTGTTGAGAGCTATTTTCTGCGCAGTGCCGGCCCCCATCCGGGTTGATCCCGAGATCAATTCCGGAGGGGTCGCAAGCAGAACGGCATGGTCCGCCAGTTGTAACAATTGCGAACCCGCGTTGTTTGCAATCCCGATCACGGGCGTCCCCCGGTCGCGCGCCAATTTTGCGGCAGCGACGGTATAAGGCGTGGTGCCGCTGGCCGAGACCGCGATGAGCGTATCGTTGGCAACCATATCCGACACCTCTTGCGCCAGCCCATCAACAGCGTCCTCTACATCCCCTGGCATGTCTGCCGTGATCGGCATTCCACCCGCCATATGAATGCGGATCTGCTGCGACGGGATGGAAAAGGTTCCGCCAAGCTCAAGCGCGTCCGAGGCCGCCATGAGGCCGGAAGACCCCGCCGCAAGATATCGAAGCTTGCCGCCCGACCGGATCGTCTGGGCCATGGCCGTCGCCCCGCTGCAAATCGGGCCAAGCGCATCAAGCACTGCCGTTGCCGCTGACACCTGCGACCGCGCCAGCAGGCCGGCAACTTCGGCCAGCGGACGGGTATCAAGCCCATGCGCATCCTGATGCAATTGTTCTGTCGCCGGCGTAATCAAGTGATTCTCCCCCAAGAACTCTCGATATCATACCTTTTAAATACCATTAGTCTACCATTTATTTTTTTCCATATTTTTGGCCGATATAGCATGAAATTCGCCGCTTTGGTCGCAATTAGGACTTCAAAACACGTAAAAGGTATTATAAAGGTCTGTATATGGCAAAGTCATCAAAACCCATGTTCCTGGCCGCCGACGGGGGCGGAACGCGTTGCCGCGTCGCCGCTTTTGTTGATGGCAAAACACACAGAGTCGAAGTCGGCGCAGCAAACGTGTCCACGGATTTCGAGGCCGCCTGCATCGAGCTGCAGCGCGGTCTGGAAGCTCTGGCCGTTCAGGCGGGCCGTTCGCCCGAGGAGCTTGCGCAAGCGCCCGCCTATCTGGGCCTGGCCGGGATAACAGGTGACGCAATTGCCCGGAAACTTGCGACGGCATTGCCATTTCGGCACGTCCGGATCGAAGATGATCGCGCAGCAGCTTTGCGCGGCGCATTGGGGGCCATGGACGGGTTTGTCGCACATTGCGGTACCGGTTCTTTTGTCGCAATGCAAAGGGGTGGCACGATGAAGTTTGCCGGCGGGTGGGGCCCTGTTCTGGGCGATCAGGCTTCCGCGCAATGGGTTGGCAAACGGGCGCTGGCCAAGACGCTGGAGCACACGGACGGCACGACCGGCCCTTCAGCATTGGCGCAGGATCTGCTGTCTCGATTTGGCGATGCCGCAGGAATTGTACGGGCCGCCGCTGACATGACGCCATCGGACTTTGGCGCCCTCGCCCCGCTTGTGACCGAGATTTCCAATCGCGGGGACGACTTGGCCAGATCCATCCTGCAGGACGGTGCGGGCTATCTGATCGACGTGATGAAGAAAATGGGCTGGAACGTTGGCCTGCCCGTTTGTCTGACCGGCGGAATTGGCCCCCTTTACGCGCCCTACCTGCCTGCGAACATGCAATCTGCTCTGGTCCAGCCCGCAGGCGATCCACTGTCCGGCGCACTTGCATTGGCACAGGCGTATCAGGAGGAAATCGAACATGAACATAGCTGATTTCCTGCGGCCCGAAGGATGGTTGGGGCACAGCTCGGGCCCGCGCTATGTACAGCTCCGTCAACGCCTTGAACAAGGGATCAAGGACGGCATCCTGCCTCCCAACAGTTCGCTGCCCCCTGAAAGAGAAATCGCCGAGATCACCGACCTGTCCCGTGTGACCGTACGCAAGGCCATTCATGAGCTGGTGCGCAAAGGTGCAATCGAGCAAAGACAGGGGTCTGGGTCGTTTGTTCGCGAACCCGTAGCGAAGGTTGAACAATCGCTGTCCCATCTGACATCGTTCACCGAAGACATGGAGCGGCGCGGGCTCAAGACGACCTCTACATGGCTGGAGCGCGGGGTTTTCCTGCCATCCCCGGAAGAAATGATGGCATTGGGCTTGTCGGCAAATGAACAGGTCGCGCGTATCTACCGCCTGCGAGAGGCAGGAGGACGCCCGATGGCGTTGGAAAAAGCGGCCCTTCCGCTCGATATCCTGCCGAACCCCACCGACGTGACGGGGTCGCTTTACTCTGTTCTTGAACAATCTGGTCTGCGACCGGTGCGCGCGATCCAGAAAATCTCGGCCATCAACCTCGAACCGCCCGAGGCAGAGCTTCTGGATGTTGCGGAAGGTACGGCCGGGCTTCGGATTCAACGCACCTCATATCTGCAAAGCGGGCGGGTCGCTGAATTGACCCGCTCGATCTACCGCGGTGACGCCTATGACTTTGTGGCCGAACTGCGCCTGTCAAATTGAAAGCCTGGGAAAATGCCTGACACAACCACTCAGATGCGGCGCGAGATCGATGAGATTCCCGACGCCGTAGACCGCCTTCTGACCGAGGGCGCGGAATTGATCGCGCAAAGCGCCGACGAGATCCGGGCCCGCGACCCGCGGTTCCTGATCTCGGTGGCGCGCGGATCCTCGGATCATGCGTGCAGCTTTCTGAAATACGCCTCGGAACTGTTGCTTGGTTTGCCGATGGCTTCGGTCGGACCGTCGGTGAAATCCATCTACGGGGTCGACATGCGTTGCGAGGATGCAATCTGCATCTCAGTCTCACAATCCGGTCAGAGCCCGGATATCGTGCAGCTAACGCAGTCGCTCACATCCGGCGGGGCTTACTCGGTCGCGATCACGAACAACCCTGCCTCTGCCCTGGCCGAGGCGGCTGCGGCAACACTGCCCATTCACGCGGGCCCCGAACTGAGCGTGGCGGCGACAAAGACATTCGTGACGTCTCTGGTCGCCGGGCTGTGGCTGATTGCGCAGGTGAAGCGCGATGATCACCTGTTGCGCGCAATCCATGGGCTGCCGGACAGTTTGTCGACCGCAATCGCCTGCGACTGGAGCGCCGTGGCGGACGCGGTGGATGGGCGTTCTTTGTTTACCTTGGGCCGGGGCCTGTCTTTGGCAATCTCCAACGAAGCCGCGTTGAAATTCAAGGAAACCTGCCAGATCCACGCAGAAAGCTATTCGGCGGCCGAGGTTCTGCACGGCCCGGTTTCCATCGTGGATCAGGGCTTTCCCGTGCTTGCCCTGTCGTCCGGAGATGCAGCAGAGGACAATCTGGCCGAAGTTGCGGACGCACTGGCGTCCAAAGGCGCTGTGGTTTTCGCCACAACCGGCCGCGTGAAACACGCCACGGAACTGCCCCATGTCCGGACGTCGCATTGGATGACGGACCCGATACCGACAATCGCTGCTTTTTATGGAATGGTGGAAAAGGTGGCCACACAACGCGGGATCGACCCGGACACACCGCGCCATCTGAAAAAAGTGACGGAAACGGTATGACCAGCTCTACTGTAACCTTTGCAGGCGGCCCGATCTTCGATGGCACTGAATTGCGTGAAGGATACGCCGCACGGTTCAGAAACGGAGTGCTGGATGCGTTGTTACCTGCGGTCCAGATCGCACAGGATGACCAGATCGAGGATCTGCGCGGCGACATCCTCAGCCCCGGCTATGCGGACTTGCAGGTAAACGGCGGCGGGGGCGTGATGTTCAACGACGATCCATCGGTTCACACGCTGACCCAAATCGCCGGCGCTCATCGCGCGCTGGGTGCGACTCGCATCCTGCCAACCCTGATCACGGACACGGCCGAGAAAACCCGGGCCGCGATTGATGCCGCCATCAAGGCCGTTCAGACGGGTGTTCCCGGCATTGCGGGCCTGCATCTGGAAGGTCCGCACCTGTCTGTGCGACGCAAGGGCGCACATGATGCCGCCCTGATCCGCCCGATGCAGCAAACCGATCTGGAAATTCTGATCGACGCTGCAAAACACCTGCCTGCATTGATGGTCACGCTGGCACCTGAAAGCACAACCCCGCAACAGGTTGAAGAGTTGAAACGCGCGGGGGTCATCGTTTCTCTGGGGCATACGGACGCGCCTTTTGAAACCTGCCAGGCGTTTTCAAGGGCCGGGGCGCAGTGCGCAACGCATCTGTTCAATGCAATGAGCCAGCTCGGCAGTCGTGAACCGGGACTGGTCGGCGCGGCGCTATCCTGCGGATCGCTATCGGCGGGCTTGATCGCGGATGGCATCCACGTTCATCCCGATACGATGCGGATTGCCTGGGCCGCCAAACGCGGACCAGGGCGGATTTTCCTTGTCAGCGATGCGATGGCGGTCGCCGGAACGTCACTGACCGAGTTTCAGTTGGAAGGACGCCGCATCCGGCGGGAAAACGGCAGGCTGACTTTGGAGGACGGCACTCTGGCCGGGGCGGACTTGTGCCTGACAAAAGCGGTGCGGGTTCTGACGGGACAAGCAGAGATCCCCGTTCAGGATGCACTCGCCGCAGCGACAAGCGTTCCGTTTGGGATGATTTCCGGTAAAAGCACAGGACTGAAACCTGACCTGTCGCAGATGATACGGATTGCCCCGGATCTGTCCGGGGTCATACCGGTGCAACCCTGACCCAATCCTTGTTGGTCCGACCGGCTGCGCAGCGCACGCATGATGCCAATGCTGCGCGCGCTTAACGACGGCCAAATTCTGATTTTTCAAATCTTCACGAATAGAGCTGTCAACTTTTTGCGGGTGGTCCGCACCGATCCTTCGGCGCATATTTCAGGCATATGACATTTTTCAGGAGCATGCATGACCGCCAAGTATTATTCTCCACACGGTGGGCACCCTGGTCAGGAGCAATTGCTGACTGACCGCGCCGTATTTACTGACGCTTATGCAGTGATCCCAAAGGGAACGATGCGGGATATCGTGACCAGTTTTCTGCCGTTTTGGGACGACACCCGCTTATGGGTGATATCCCGCCCGCTAAGCGGCTTTGCCGAAACCTTTTCGCAATACATCATGGAGGTTCAGCCCGGCGGTGGCTCTGACCGGCCCGAGACCGATCCCGAAGCCGAAGGCGTTTTGTTCGTGGTCGAAGGCACAGCGACCTTGACGGCCGACGGCACGACCTACGAGCTGACACCCGGCGGCTATGCCTACCTGCCCGCTGAATGCAACTGGACCTTACGAAACCGAGGCGGTGAGACCCTGCGTTTCCATTGGATTCGAAAGGCTTATGAAGCGGTGGAAGGGCTTGACCGCCCGGACGTTCTGGTTCTCAACGAAAATGAGATCACGCCGACGCCGATGCCCGGAACCGACGGCAAATGGGCCACGACGCGCTTTGTCGATCCAAGTGACCTGCGGCACGATATGCACGTGACCGTGGTGACTTTCGAGCCCGGCGCCGTCATTCCTTTCCTTGAAACACATGTGATGGAACATGGTCTGTATGTTCTTGAGGGAAAGGCCGTCTACAGGCTGAACAATGATTGGGTAGAGGTCGAGGCCGGCGATTACATGTGGTTGCGCGCGTTCTGCCCGCAGGCCTGTTATGCGGGCGGACCGGGTAAGTTCCGTTACCTGCTGTACAAAGACGTGAACCGTCATATGGCCCTGCGGCCGGGACCAGCGGCTTATCCGCAGCACCGGAGCCTCAAGACAGCGGCGCAGAAATAGTCCCGCCGATGGCCAGAGTTAACTGACGCGCCGCCTCGATGACGGGGCGGCTTAGGCGCGCGATTTCGGCTTCGCTGACGCGGCTTGTCGGTCCGGATACCGAAATCCCGGCTACAGCCTCTCGGTTGATATCGAAAACCGGCGCAGCGATACATCGCATACCCGCGTTTTTTTCTTCGTTGTCTATCGAGAAGCCCTGTGCCCTGACCATGGCAAGATCTTCTTTCAGCGCGGCCGGGCTGGTAATCGACCGGTCCGTGAAGGCCCACAGTTCCGTCTTGGCCAACAGCCGGTCCAGCCGATCTTCATCCATATATGCCAACAAAGCTTTCCCGATGCCCGATGCGTGCATCGGAGACAGCGTGCCCGGTGGGAAAAACGCCCGGATGCTGGCATGGGTTTCAACCTGGCTCAGGAACAACACCATTCCTTCTTTTTCGACCCCCAGGTTTGCGGTCTCGCCGGTGGCCTCCATCAGCTTTCGCATCACGGGTCGGGCCCGGTCCACAAGGCTGGTGCGACGCAGGAAGCGCGAGCCGATTACGAACGCACGAGGACCGATGTGCCAGACCTGCTCGTCATGATCGAACTCGACAAGTCCCCTGCCCTCTAGTGTAACGAGAATTCGGTAAACTGTGGCGGGCGACTGGCCCATTTCGTCGGATAGCGCGGTTAACGCCTTGCCCTGCGCTTCACTCAAATACTCAAAAACTTCCATCGCACGGTCGAGAGATTTGATCGTGTTTTGCGCTGTCTTGTCGTCCCATCCTCGTGGTCTTCCACGGGCTTTTCTGCGGACTTCGCGAGTATTGTCTTGAGAATCCATAAAAACCCTTTGATCATTCGTGAAAGACTAATTCATGATATGAAAAATATAAGGCTCTGACAATTATAAATTAAATTCAAAACGTGGTGTTTTGAAAGGCTTTTTCAAAAATATATCGGGCAGAGCGGCTAGAACTTATTGTGTGGTCAACGACGGAAGGAGACCACCCATGAGCTTTCAAAATCCCGTTTTCATTCCGGGCCCGACCAATATCCCCGAAAGCCTGCGCAAGGCTTGCGACATGCCCACGATCGACCACCGCTCGCCGCTGTTCGGGCAGATTCTGCACCCAGCCCGCGCGGGTGTGCAAAAAATTCTGAAAAGCGACAGCGCCGAAATCTTCATTTTCCCGTCGACCGGAACCGGAGGCTGGGAGACCGCGCTGACCAACACCCTGTCGGCCGGTGACAAGGTTCTGGCGGCGCGCAACGGCATGTTCAGCCATCGCTGGATCGATATGTGCCAGCGCCACGGTCTGAATGTCGAGATTGTCGAAACCTCTTGGGGCGAAGGGCTGCCAGCCGATCGTTACGAAGAGATTCTGACCGCCGACACAAGCCACGAAATCAAGGCTGTTCTTGCCACGCATAACGAAACGGCAACCGGTGTGAAATCGGATATTGCCGCTGTACGCAAGGCTCTGAATGCTGCCGGGCACCCCGCAATGCTGTTCGTCGATGGTGTTTCATCGATCGGATCCATGGATTTCCGTTTTGACGAATGGGGCGTTGATGTGGCCGTCACGGGTTCGCAGAAAGGGTTCATGTTGCCTGCGGGCCTTGCCATCGTCGGGTTTAGCCAGCGGGCAATGGACGCGACCAGCACAGGGACCCTGCCCCGCACCTTCTTTGACGTGCACGACATGGCGAAAGGCTATGCCAACAGCGCATACCCTTACACACCTGCGGTTGGCTTGATGAATGGCCTCAATCAGGCCTGTAACATGCTGCTGGGTGAAGGTTTGGAAAACGTCTTTGCCCGGCATCACCGTATTGCCGAAGGCGTACGCGCCGCCGTGGGCGCCTGGGGGCTGGACCTGTGCGCGGCGAACCCTTCGGTTTATTCTGACACCGTCAGCGCGATCCGTACGCCAAACGGTTTCAACGCCACCGATATTGTCACGCACGCGGCCGAAAAATACGGCGTTGCCTTCGGTGTCGGTCTTGGCGAAGTTGCGGGCAAGGTATTCCGCATCGGGCATCTGGGAAGCCTGACGGATGTCATGGCCCTGTCCGGGATTGCCACCGCTGAAATGTGCATGGTCGACCTGGGCCTGAACATCCAGTTGGGCTCGGGCGTGGCGGCTGCGCAGGAATACTATCGCGGTCATTCGGGCGCCATTCAAAAGGACGCCGCGTGATGAAGGATTGCAACATGAATATCCCTACCTACGAGGACATGCTGGCGGCACATGATCGGATTGAACCTTTCATCCGCCGCACACCGGTCCGCACATCAGACTATCTGAACGAGCTATCCGGTGCACAGCTGTTCTTCAAATGTGAAAACTTTCAGGAACCGGGCGCCTTCAAGGTTCGCGGCGCTGCAAACGCCGTGTTTGGCCTTGACGACGAACAGGCCAGGAAAGGCGTCGCAACCCATTCTTCGGGCAACCACGCCTCGTGCCTGTCCTATGCGGCAATGAAGCGGGGCATACCGTGCAATGTCGTCATGCCGCGCACAGCGCCACAGGCAAAGAAAGACACGGTGCGGCGCTATGGTGGGAAGATCACGGAATGTGAGCCCTCCACCTCGTCGCGCGAAGCAACCTTTGCCGAGGTTCAGGCCGCAACGGGCGGGGATTTCGTCCATCCCTACAACGATCCGCGCGTGATTGCCGGGCAAGGCACCTGTTCGCGCGAGTTCATCGAGCAGACCGATGGTCTGGATGCGGTTGTCGCACCTATCGGCGGCGGCGGCATGGTGTCCGGCACCTGTCTGACACTTTCGACGCTCGCCCCGGAAACCGCGATCATCGCGGCGGAACCGGAACAGGCCGACGATGCCTATCGCAGCTTCAAGGCCGGCCACATCATCGCGGATGACGCACCCAAGACGATCGCCGACGGGCTGCTGGTGCCGCTGAAAGAGTTGACCTGGCATTTCGTGTCGAACCACGTATCCGAGATTTACACGGCATCAGAGCAAGAGATCATCGACGCGATGAAGCTGACGTGGAAACACCTTCGGATCGTGATGGAGCCATCTTCGGCCGTTCCGCTGGCCACGATCCTGAAGAACCCGGACGCATTCAAAGGCAAGCGTGTCGGCCTGATCATAACCGGGGGTAATGTCGATCTGGACAGGCTGCCCTGGCTGAACGCGTGACATCAATCCCGACATAGGAATACGGAAATGAAAGATATGACCAATCTCGACGAATTCGAAGTAGGCTTTGACATTCCGGCCAAGCCCGGAATGGATGAAGAAGATATCCAGACCCCCTCTCTTGTGCTGGATCTCGACGCGCTTGAACGCAACATCAAGAAGATGGGCGACTATGCCAAGGCGCACGGCATGCGCCACCGCGTGCATGGAAAAATGCACAAATCGGTAGACGTGGCCAGGTTGCAGGAGAAGATCGGAGGCGCCGTAGGCGTCTGCTGCCAGAAAGTTTCAGAGGCCGAAGTGTTCGTGCGCGGTGGCATCAAGGACGTTCTGGTGTCGAACCAGGTGCGTGACCCTGCCAAGATCGACCGTCTTGCCAGCCTGCCAAAGCTGGGCAGCCGCATTATCGTCTGTGTCGATGATCTGGACAATGTCGCGGATCTTTCAGGCGCGGCGGTGGATCACGGAACACAGTTGGAGGTCTTCGTCGAAATCGACTGCGGCGCTGGCCGGTGCGGTGTGACGACAACATCCGACGTGATCGAAATCGCCAAAGCGGTCGAAGCAGCCGAGAACCTGAAATTCACCGGCATTCAGGCCTATCAGGGGGCCATGCAGCACCTCGACAGCTATGAGGCGCGCAAGGAAAAGCTCGACACCGCAATTGCGATGGTAAGGGACGCGGTTGAAGGCCTCAAAGCCGAAGGCATCGAGTGCGAATTGGTCTCGGGCGGTGGCACCGGTTCATACTACTTCGAGTCCAACTCGGGCGTGTACAACGAACTGCAATGCGGGTCCTACGCCTTCATGGATGCCGATTACGGCCGTATCCTGGACAAGGACGGCAACCGGATCGATCAGGGCGAGTGGGAAAACGCCTTCTTCATCCTGACCAGCGTCATGAGCCACGCCAAGGCGGACAAGGCGATCGTCGATGCGGGCCTCAAGGCGCAATCGGTGGACAGCGGTCTACCCGTTATCTTCGGCCGAGATGATGTCGAGTACATCAAATGTTCGGACGAACACGGCGTCGTCATGGACCCGAACGGTGTGCTGAAGGTCAACGACAAGCTCAGGCTGGTTCCGGGGCACTGCGACCCAACCGCAAATGTACATGATTGGTATGTCGGCGTTCGCAACGGCAAGGTCGAGACCGTCTGGCCCGTATCCGCCCGCGGACGCGCTTATTGATCCGAACTTGCCGTGTTTGGGAGGGCTGGCTCGGAAGCAGCCAGACAGCCGCCCGCGTGTATGCTCTCCTTCCGGTGGTGGCACGCGGGCGCACGAATGTTTGATTGGAGAATGAAATGCTGATCGTACCCGAGCGTGAGATCGCTGACCTTATGACCCGACAAGCGGCTTTTGACGCGGTCGAACAGGTCTTTGCCGCAATGGCGTCCGGCGACGCCTACAACTTCGCTGTCGTGCGTGAAGCCATCGGGCACGAAGATGCACTGTACGGCTTCAAAGGGGGGTTTGACCGCGCCGGCCTGACGCTGGGACTGAAGGCGGGCGGCTATTGGCCGAACAATCTGGAAAAACGCGGGCTGATCAACCACCAGTCCACCGTTTTTCTTTTCGACCCCGACACCGGCAAGCCATCTGCGATGGTCGGCGGGAACCTTCTGACGGCCCTTCGAACGGCGGCAGCATCATCGGTATCGATCAAGCATCTCGCACGCAGGGACGCCAAGGTCATAGGCATGATAGGCGCTGGCCACCAGGCAGCCTTTCAGCTTCGCGCGGCTTTGGAGCAGCGCGCCTTTGAAAAGATCATTGGCTGGAACTACCACCCCGAAATGCTGCCGAATATCGAGAAGGTCGCCAATGAAGCCGGCGTTCCGTTCCAGGCGGTCGAGCTTGACGAAATGACTGAAGCGGATGTGATCATTTCGATCACTTCGGCCTTTGCGCCCTCGCTGATGGCGAACCATGTCAGCCCCGGAACTCATATCGCCTGCATGGGCACGGACACCAAAGGAAAACAGGAAGTCGAAGCCGCCCTTCTGGCCAGGGCCAGCGTGTTCACGGACGAAGTCGCGCAATCCGTCAGCATCGGCGAAGCGCAGCACGCGGTGGCCGAAGGCCTGATCCAGGAAAGCGACGTGGCGCAGCTTGGCGCGGTCATCAACGGCACCGATCCGGGCCGGATATCGGACAATCAGATCACGCTGTTCGATGGCACGGGTGTGGGCCTTCAAGATCTTGCGGTCGCCGCGTCCGTGGTTGACCTCGCCGTTCGGAAAGGGGTCGCGATCGAGGTCGATTCCTGAAGCCAGACGGCGTCACCTTCTTGGGCATTGTCTCGGCGGTCCTTTTGGGCGAAGAGCTTTTGACAGCAGATCTCAATTCAATGGTGACCAAACAATGAAACGCGGCGCGCCTAGGCGCGCCGCTTCATGTTTTTTCCAGAACGATCAGTGTATCACGCCGAACGCATCAGACGTGGTCGTCTTGCTCGATGGACCCAAGACCATGTCCGGCCATGCCGCCCGAGACCTCTTCCGTCGCTTCGTCGGAAAGTTCTTCGGGAAGCACCAGATTCAATACAATGGCGATGACGGCGGCGGGCAGGATTCCTGATGTCGCCAGAACCTTCAATGTGCCGGGCAAGTATTGCAACGCGTTGGGTTCCAGCTGCAAACCCAGTCCAAGGCTTAGGGCGATTGCAAAAATCACCATGTTGCGCCGGTTCCAGTTCACGTCCGACAGCATCGAAACCCCTGCGGCAACAACCATGCCGAACATCACGATCACGCCGCCGCCAAGAACCTCAATCGGAATGGACGAGATTATCGCCCCGATCTTTGGAATAAGCCCGCAAATGATCAGAAAAACCGCGCCGATGGTCATGACCATGCGGCTCATGACTCCGGTCATGGCAATCAACCCGACATTCTGGCTGAACGACGTGTTCGGCAGCGCCCCAAACAGACCAGAGATCGCAGTACCAAGACCATCAGCATAGGTCGCGCCCTGTATTTCCTTGTCGGTAGCTTCTCGGCCAGCGCCCCCCTTGGTGATACCGGATACGTCCCCAACGGTTTCAACGGCGGAAACAAAGGACATTGCACAGAAACCGATGATGGCCGCGACCGAAAATTCAAGGCCAAAATGCAAGGGGTTCGGCAGTGCAAAGGATGCCGCGTTGCCGACGTTGCCCAGATTCACCTGGCCAAGCAGGAAGGCCACGGCGTATCCGACCAGCAGTCCGATGAGAACCGCCGACACCGACAACATGCCCCGGGCAAAGAATTTCAGGCCAAGCGTGACCACGATTACGGTTCCGGCCATGAACCAGTTCAGACCCGAGCCATATTCCTCGGTGCCTATGGCGGGTACACCGCCGGCGGCATATTGAATGCCGACTTTGACAAGGGCCAGGCCGATCATGGTCACCACAAGGCCTGTAACCAGCGGCGGAAGAGCAAAGCGAATGCGCCCTATGAACAGCCCGAGGCAGGCGTGGAACAAGCCACCGACAACGACCCCGCCCATCAGGACGGCAATTGCGTCAACGCCCTTGCCCACCACCAGTGGAATCATGATCGGGATAAAGGCAAACGATGTTCCCTGTACGATCGGCAGCCGGGCACCGACCGGGCCTATGCCAACAGATTGAAACAACGTGGCGACGCCCGCGAAGAACATCGACATCTGGATCATGTAGATCATCTGCGGGAAATCGGGGCTGTTCGAGCCAAAGCCGAAACCGGCCGCGCCACAAACGATAATGGCTGGCGTGACGTTGGACACGAACATCGCCAGCACATGCTGAATTCCAAGCGGCACCGCCTTAAGCAGCGGCGGAGTATAATTCGGATCGCGGAGTTGTTCCGGCGATCCGATGGATGCATCTGACATTTGGTCTTTCCTCCCTTGAGGTTCGCAGCCGGCTCCTCTTCCGGCAACGCGCCTCATTCTGTGATTTCAAACGCCTCCTCGAACCAATGCTCTTCGAGGTTGGGCCCGGCTCCAATTCGGTCGACCACCGCAAAAAGTCCGGGCGCATGAAGCGGGGTCAGAACGCCATGCCAAGTGTTGCGATGATAATTCACTCCCTGTCCGGGCGCTGTTTTGAAGGCGATGGGCCGACCGGGTTTTCCGTTTTCATCCGGGGCCACAACCACGACAAATGGTTTCTCCGACAAAGGCAAAAAGGCTTGGCTGCCATCCGGATGGCGTTCAACCATTTCCAACTTGATCGGCAGGCTGAAGGCTTCGGACTGAAACACACTGATACCCGCGCGCCCATCCTGGAAATCCAACACGGCCCGGTCGTGATAGCGGGCGCATCTGCCCTGATTTATAAGCTTGTCCACCCGGCCAGCCGCCTCGATGACATCGCCAAATGGTGCAAATGCCTCTGACGTCAAGGGACGGAGTTTCAAGCCAGCCGTCATTGCGCGAACTTCTCGATCAGACGCAATTCGGCAATGCGCTCGACCTGACGGCAGGCTTCGGCAAATTCGCTGTCGCGGTCATTGTCGATGCGACGGCGAAAGGCTTCCAGAATGCTGGCCTTGGTGTTGTCTTTGACGGCAATGATGAAAGGAAAGCCGAACTTGGTCGTGTAGGCTTCGTTCAACGCCGTGAACGTTGCGCGTTCTTCATCGGTCAGCATGTCCAGACCCGCACCGGCCTGTTCCGCGGTGCTTTCCTTGGTCAGGCGGCCGGCGGCGGCCAGCTTGCCAGCCAGGTCCGGGTGGGCTGTCAGAACGCCAAGGCGCTGCTCGGGCGAGGCGGAACGGAACACACGCGCCAGCGCGTTGTGGACACCAGCGGCATTGTCATGCGTCGGGCCCATTTCCAGTTCATACGCACCTTCGGCAATCCACGGGCTGTGCTCGAACACGCCGCCGAATTCCGACACAAAGGTTGGTCGATCCATTTCGGACGGGGTCAGACATTGCACCGGCGGGTGTTCAATGGCCCAGTGTTCGGCAATCTGCTCGCGCGTTGCGAACCAGACACCTTCGTGTTTCCTGAAATAATCAAGTGCGCGTTTTAGCGCCATGGCGCGACCGGGGCGACCGATCAGACGGCAGTGCAACCCAATCGAGAGCATCTTGGCCGCGCCCGCCTCACCCTCGGAATAGAGCATGTCAAAGCTGTCTTTCAGATAGCTTTCAAACTGTTCCCCATTGGTGAACCCCGCCTGAATTGCAAAGCGCATATCGTTGCAGTCCAGTGTATAGGGCATGATCAGTAGATCCTTGCCCCCTGCCTTGATCCAGTATGGCAGATCGTCGGCGTAGCTGTCGGCGATATAGGCAAAGTCGCCTTCCTGAGCGGCCAATTCGACCGTATTCATCGAACAGCGGCCCGTATACCAACCACGGGGCGGCTGACCTGTAACCTCTGTGTGCAGGCGGATTGCTTCGCGGATCTGGGAACGTTCTTCTTCTGCGCCCATGTTCTTGTGTTCAATCCACTTCAAACCGTGGCTGGCGATCTCCCACCCGGCATGCTTCATCGCCGCAACCTGTGCAGGTGCACGTGCCAAAGCGGTTGCAACACCGTAGACGGTGACAGGCAGATCCTGCAAAAGGCGATGCACGCGCCAGAACCCCGCGCGGCTGCCGTATTCATAGATCGATTCCATGTTCCAATGCCGTTGCCCCGGCCAAGGGGCGGCGCCGGTGATCTCGGACAGAAACGCTTCGGATGCGGCATCGCCGTGCAGAACGTTGTTTTCACCGCCCTCTTCGTAATTCAGCACGATCTGAATGGCGATTTTGGCGTCGTTCGGCCAGTTTGCTTTGGGAACTTGCCCACCGTAACCGGTCATGTCTCGTGGATAAGGCTTCACATCGGTTTCCTTCTTCTTGAATTGATCAATACCCCAGATAATCAAAGATGTTTTTCAAAAAATGCAGAAAGCAGCTTCCCACAGACTGCCTTTGCTCCTGGATGCGAAAACAGACTAGTAACTGTATAACTTGAGGAGTAGCGCAAATGACCGGTTACCTTACAACACATGTTCTGGATACGGCCCGGGGGTGCCCCGCCGAAGGATTGAAAATCGAACTGTTCCGCATTGAAGGTGCAGACCACCAGTTGCTGAAAACTCTGTTCACCAATGACGACGGCAGGACCAACGAACAAATTCTGCCCGAAGCAGAGTTTTCAACAGGTGACTACGAACTTGTCTTCCATGCCGGGGATTACCTTGATGCCTGCGGCACACCACCTGAAAACCCGCGCTTTCTGAACGTCATCCCGATCCGGTTTGGAATGTCCGAACATTCGCATTACCACGTGCCTCTGCTGCTTTCGCCCTTCGGGTACTCGACCTATCGCGGCAGCTGAGCGACCTACCGGGCCGTATTTGCCGCCGCAATCGACGACCCGATGCGTTCGATTATGAATTCCATGAAAAGCCGCGTTTTGGGGTCCTGCATACGGCGGTGCGTAAACAGACATGCCATCTGAATCGGTTCTGGCGGCGTCTTTTCCGCCACCGGAACCAATGTCCCGGCCTTGAGATGTTGAGCGATCTCAAAAATCGGCTTCAACGCGATACCATGTCCGCCAAGGGCCCAGTCTGTCAGCACGTCGCCATCGTCTGACTCGTAGCGCCCGGAAACCCGGAACCGTTTTGGCCCCGTATCGGTCCTCAAAAGCCATTGAAACTCGGTCGCGCCCGGGAACCGCAAATTGAGACATTCGTGCTCATCAGCGATCAACGCGTCCCCGCTTTCGGGCATCCCGCGCCTTTTGATGTATTTCGGGGATGCACAAAGCACTCTTTCGACATCCGCGATCTTGCGAATACGCAGGTTGCTGTCCTCTGGCTGACCAAGAAAAAATGCCAGGTCCAGACCTTCGGTTGTCAGATCAACCTTTCGGTCAGTCAGCCTTAACCGGACGTTCACCTCGGGGTACTCGGCAAGAAACTTCGGGACCTGCGGCGCAATCAACCGACGCCCGACTCCCAACGGCGCCGCGACATAGAGTGACCCTTTCAGGTTTTCGGTCAGATTGACGATCTGGGCTTCGGCACTTTCGACCGCTTCAAGGATCTCTGCCGCGCCGCGATAGAAAGATTTTCCCTGCTCGGTGGGCGTCAGGCTGCGTGTCGTGCGTTGGAACAAACGCACGCCAAGATGCTCTTCCAGTTGCGATATACGCGCCGACGTGACGGCTGGCGAAACCCTCAGATCACGGCCCGCGGCGGACATGCTGCCCAATTCATAGACCCGGACAAAGGTTCTGATGTTATCAAGGTAGGACATTTTTTTGCATTTTTTGATACTGCTTGGTCTTTACCAGCAATACCAGAACAAAACACACTCGCATAGAGTAACCGGAAGCAAAGAATCTTAGGAGCAAAGCCATGTATGACTTGGCCGTAATGTGGGAGTGGATCGCCTTTTCCGTCCGCTGGCTGCATGTGATCACCGCGATGGCGTGGATTGGGGCGTCATTCTACTTTATCGCGCTGGACCTCATGCTAAAGCCGAACCCAGCCCTTCCGGACGGGGCCTACGGCGAAGAATGGGAAGTACATGGCGGCGGCTTCTACCACACTGTCAAATATCTGGTTGCGCCCTCGCGCATGCCCGAGCACCTGACCTGGCACAAATGGCAGAGTTACACGACGTGGCTGTCTGGTGCGGCGTTGCTCATGATCATATACTGGGTTGGTGGCGAGCTGTTCCTGCTTGATCCAACCAAAGTGGACCTTGCGCTGTGGCAGGGGATTCTGATTTCCGGCGGATCGCTGACCATTGGTTGGCTTCTCTACGATCAGATGTGCAAATCCAAGCTGAGCGATCACCCGACCGTTCTGATGCTGCTGTTGTTCGTGATCCTGGTGATCATGTCCTGGGGTTACAACCAGATCTTCACCGGTCGTGCCGCGCTTTTGCATCTTGGCGCCTTCACTGCAACGATCATGACGGCCAACGTGTTCTTTCAGATCATGCCGAACCAACGGATCGTGGTCGAAGACCTCAAGGCCGGTCGGACACCTGATGCCAAATACGGCAAGATCGCCAAGGTACGATCCACGCACAACAACTATCTGACTTTGCCGGTCGTGTTCCTGATGTTGTCGAACCACTATCCACTTGCTTTCGGCACCGAGTATTCCTGGATCATCGCCAGCCTGATCTTTCTGACGGGCGTCACCATCCGTCACTATTTCAACACGATGCACGCAACTGGGAAAGGCCCGCACTGGACCTGGGGCGTGACGGTTCTGCTAATGGTCGTGATCGCTTGGCTGTCTTCGGTGAGAAACACCGAGACATGGGAAGACGCCGAAGCGCGCGAGCTGACACTATACGAGCAGAAATATGCGTCCGCCGCGGGCTTCGAAGATGCCTATGACACGGTCTTGGGCAATTGCTCGATGTGCCACGCCCGCGAGCCGGTGTACGGCACCATGAAATGGGCCCCGAAGAAAGTTTACCTTGAGACACCCGGAGATGTGGCCCGACATGCTGACCAGATCTATCTGCAAGCCGGGATCAGCCACGCAATGCCGCCACCATCGGCAGTGCAAATGGATGAAGAGGCACGCCAAACCATCATCGCATGGGTGCGTGAAGTCAGAAACCAATAGGCGCCTGCGCGCGAAACCATGACAGCGAACCGGGCCGTGATGCCCGGTTTTTCTTTATGCGAAAAAGCGTTTGCTGTGCTGTGCGATATGTTCGACGAACAGGCGCACCTTGGGATCTTGCAGCTTTTTGTGCGGATAAAGACACCCGAAAATCGTTGGCAAGGGGGGCGTCTCGGGCAGGACCTCGACCAGCCGTCCATCCTCGAGAAACTCCCGCACGTCAAAGCGCGGCTTGTTGACGATCCCACGACCGGACAAGGCCCAGTCGGTCAGAACATCACCATCGTCTGCGTCGTATTTGCCGCCAACTTCAAGCTTTCGCGGCCCCATGTCAGTGCGAAGAGTCCAATAGTATTCCGGAGACCTAGGATAACGCAGCAACAGGCAGTTATGGGGCATGTGCAACAAATCATCCGGTGTTTTGGGCGTCCCAAACTGCGACAGGTAATCGGGCGAGGCGCACAGAACACGATCACAATCCGCGAACTTCCGCAGTTTCATGGTTGAATCGCCAGGCTCTCCGATGAAAAAGGCGATGTCCAGACCGTCAGCCAGAATGTCCACCTTGCGATCGGACAGGCGCATGCGAATCTCTGTTTCCGGGTAACGATCCGAGAATTCCGGCACCAGAGGCGCAACGATTCTGCGCCCGACACCCAAAGGCGCGGTGATGCGGATCGCCCCCCGCGGCGCGTCGGAAAAGCTGGCGACACGCGCTTCGGCGTGATCAAGCGCCAGCAGGACCGCCTTGGCTTCATCGTAGAAAACCGTCCCCACTTCGGTTGGGGTCATCGATCGGGTGGTTCGGTTGAACAGCCGCACACCCAGATGGTTTTCAAGCTCTTTCAACCGTTTGCTAGCCACCGCCGGGGTCAACCGAAGATCTCGCCCGCCAGAGGTGATGCTGCCCAGCTCCATCACGCGGACAAAAACACGCAGACTTTCGATGTAAGACATTGGATCCTCCCAGCAGCGAAAGAATGCGGTATAGCCCCATCTTTTTCAACGATCTGTTGAAAGTATTTGCCATTTGCAGCGATTTTCCATCTCAATCTTTGCTCCTATGGTTGCACTGACCACCCTCCGGAAGGCAGGGGCAGAGGGAGAATTCCATGACGCATCGCACCCACATCCAATTTGTCCTCAATGGCAAGGATGTCTCCGTCCCAGACGTGTCGGCAGGCCAGACACTTCTTGATTTCCTGCGCCTGGAACGCCGACTGACAGGAACGAAGGAAGGCTGCGCCGAAGGCGACTGCGGCGCGTGCACCGTGCTTGTCGGGCGGCTTGGGCGCTCGGGCCTGCGCTATGCTCCGGTCAATGCCTGTATCCGGTTTCTTGCCTCTGTAGACGGCTGTCATGTCGTGACGGTTGAACATCTGTCCGGGCCTCAAGGCCGGCTGCACCCGGTTCAACAAGCCATGGTCGATCACCATGGCAGCCAGTGCGGGTTCTGCACACCGGGCTTCGTCATGGCCCTCTATGCGCTTTGGATGCAAACTCCGGAACCGACCGAAGTACAGGTTGAAACCGCATTGCAGGGCAACCTGTGCCGCTGCACCGGGTATGAGCCGATCATCCGAGCGGCCATTGCCGTCAGCCGCTACGGCACCCCGTCATCTGATCATCTGAACACCGAACGCGAAACCATGACCGCGCGTCTGGCGGCCCTGAAGGACGGGCGGCGCGTGGTCTCCGGACCCGAAAACAACCTGAGCATTCTGCCATCCAGCGTCGATGATCTTGCCGAATGCCTGCAAGCTTATTCAAACGCCACGATCGTGGCCGGAGCCACCGATGTGGGCCTGTGGGTGACCAAGTTCCTGCGCGACATTGGCCCTGCCATTTTCACCGGTCATCTCGAAGACCTGAAAACAGTCGAAAGACAGGGGTCTCTCCTCCTGATCGGTGCCGGCGCCAGCTACACCGATTGCCAGGACCTTCTGTCTGTACACCTGCCACACCTGTCCTCCTACTGGGATCGCATCGCAGGGTGGCAGGTGCGGAATATGGGAACCGTAGGTGGGAATATCGCCAACGGCTCACCCATCGGGGACACGCCGCCGGTTCTCATCGCGCTCGGCGCGGAAATCACTCTGCGGCGCGGTTCCGAACGCCGAACCCTGCCTCTGGCTGACTTCTTCATCGACTACGGCAAGCAAGACCTCCAACCCGATGAATTTGTCGCAAGCATCCGCGTGCCTCTGCCCGGACCCAACGATCTGGACGCTGCATACAAGATTTCCAAGCGGCGTGACGAGGATATTTCTTCTGTGGCCGCCGGGCTGCACATGAGCGTCACAGACGGGATCATCAGCGATGTGCGCATTGCATTTGGGGGCATGGCCGCCACGCCTAAACGCGCATCGACAGCCGAGGCGGCGCTGAACGGCCAACCCTGGGCACGCGAAAGTTTCGAAGCCGCCGCTGAAGCGCTGGCCGAGGATTTCGCGCCTCTCACAGATTGGCGCGCATCGTCGAACTATCGGATGCTGACCGCCCAAAACCTTCTGCGCCGGTTCTTCCTTGAAAACGACCGTGAAACCGACACCCCCGTTCAACTGGCTTGTGCCTGATCAGGAGACGACAACATGAAAGACAACGTTTCCATCATTGGATCGGCTCACACCAATGTAAACCATGACAGTGCGGTCAAGCACGTCACGGGGCAGGCCGACTACACGGACGACATTGCGCTGCCACAAGGCGCGCTGCACGCGTATCTCGGCGTTTCAGACGTCGCGCACGCCAAGCTTCTGGGTATCGATTTCAGCGACGTTCTGGCAATGCCCGGCGTGGTCGGCGTACTGACCGCTGATGACGTGCCGGGGGCCAATGATATCAGCCCGACCCACCTGAACGACGAACCGGTTTTCCCGACCGACGCCATACAATTCCACGGCCAGCCGTTGTTTGCAGTGATTGCCGAGACCCGCGACATCGCGCGCCGCGCCGCTGAACGGGCAAAGATCGAATACGAAACCCTGCCCCACGCGCTGGACCCGATCACCGCGCAGAAAGCAGGATACCCGCATGTCACAGCGCCCCTCAAGCTGGAGCGGGGAGACGTGGCACCGGCTCAGGCGGCCGCGCCCAACCGGATCAAAGGCCGGATGAGCGTTGGCGGTCAGGATCACATGTACCTTGAAGGCCACATCGCCTTTGCGATTCCGGGCGAAGACGACGATGTGATGGTGCATTGCTCGACCCAGCACCCGTCAGAGGCGCAACATATGGTGGCGCATGTCCTTGGGGTGCCGTCCAATGCGGTCGTGGTCAACGTCCGTCGCATGGGTGGGGGGTTTGGCGGCAAGGAAAGCCAGATGAACCTGTTCTGCGCCGTGGCGGCCATGGCTGCCAAAAAGTGGAACCGCGCCGTCAAAATCCGCCCCGACCGGGATCAGGACATGACGGCAACCGGTAAGCGCCATGATTTTGTGATCGACTATGATGTCGCTTTTGACGATGAAGGCCGCATTCAGGCGGTCGAAGGCAGCTTTGCCGCGCGTTGCGGATTCTCGGCAGACCTGTCGGGACCTGTCACCGACCGGGCGCTGTTTCACGCGGACAACGCCTATTTCTATCCGAACGTCCGCCTGAACAGTCATCCAATGAAAACCAACACGGTGTCGAATACCGCGTTTCGAGGATTTGGCGGCCCGCAGGGTGTGATCGCGGCAGAGCGGATGATCGAAGAGATTGCCTATGCCACCGGGAAAGACCCCCTGGATGTACGTAAGGCGAATTTCTACGGCACCAAAGACCGTAACGTGACGCCGTATCACCAAGTGGTCGAAGACAGCATCCTCGACCGGCTGATCGGAGAGTTGGAAGAGACATCGGAATACCGCCAGCGCCGTCAGGACATAATTGAATTCAACAAGACATCGCCAATCCTGAAAAAAGGCATCGCGCTGACACCGGTCAAGTTTGGCATTTCGTTTACCGCGACCTGGTACAATCAGGCTGGCGCTCTGGTTCATGTTTACAATGACGGTTCGATCCATCTGAACCACGGTGGTACCGAAATGGGGCAAGGTCTCAACACCAAGGTTGCGCAGGTCGTGGCCGAGGCCTTTCAGGTTGACTTCAGCCGGATCAAGATTACCAAAACAACCACCGAGAAGGTTCCGAACACCTCGGCCACTGCAGCCTCCAGCGGGACCGATCTTAACGGCATGGCCGCGTTGAACGCGGTCGAGCAGATCAAAGCACGTCTGGTGAAATTCGCCGCCGAAACCTGGAATGTCGCCCCCGAAGAAGTGGCCTTCCACGCCAATCAGGTGCATATCGGCGACGAGGTTCTGCCCTTCGATGTGTTCATCAAACAGGCCTATCTGGCGCGCGTGCAGCTCTCGGCGGCCGGGTTCTACAAAACACCGAAAATCCACTGGGATCGGGCCAAGGGACAAGGCCGTCCGTTCTACTACTACTCCTACGGCGCGTCGTGTTCAGAAGTGACGATTGATACCCTTACAGGCGAATACCGCGTGGACCGAACAGATTTGTTGCACGACGTCGGACGCTCGCTGAACCCTGTGCTCGACAAGGGGCAGATCGAAGGCGCGTTTATTCAGGGCATGGGATGGCTAACCACCGAAGAGCTTTGGTGGGATGATGCCGGCCGTCTGCGTACCCATGCTCCGTCGACATACAAGATTCCGCTCGCGTCAGACCGCCCGCGTATCTTCAATGTGAAACTTGCCGATTGGTCGGAAAATCGCGAGTTGACCATCAAACGGTCCAAGGCCGTTGGCGAGCCGCCGTTCATGCTGGGCATTTCGGTGTTTGAGGCCTTGTCGATGGCCGTAGCCTCTGTAGCTGACTACCGCGAATGTCCGCGCCTTGACGCGCCAGCCACCCCCGAACGTGTGCTAATGGCAGTTGCGCGGCTGCAAGCGGGGCCCTGAGCCATGACTGCCCCCGGTTCCCTTAGCGAATTCCTGTCCACGCAGCACAGTGTGATCTGCATTGCGCTGACACGCGTGCGCGGGTCGTCGCCGCGCAACGAAGGGACCGAGATGTTCGTGGCACCCAGGGCACTGTGGGGAACCATCGGTGGTGGCCAATTGGAGTTCATGGCCATCAACGCCGCCCGCGACATGCTGCGCGACGGGGTGTTGCATCAGGATCTGGATGTGCCGCTTGGCCCCGAAATCGGCCAGTGCTGCGGTGGGCGGGTCGAGATGAAACTGACCCGCATGCGTGCGTCCGACAAATGGGCCGCCACAGAGCGCGCGACCCAGCGCGACGAGGCTTTGCCACACGTCTATGTCATGGGCGCGGGCCACGTGGGACGCGCTTTGGCCAATCAGTTTCAGCATCTGCCGGTGCGCTGCATCCTCGTCGACACCCGACCCGAAGAGGTCGAGCTTTGCACAGCCAATGTCGAAACCCGGGTCAGCGCGATTCCCGAAGCCGAAATCTGGCGCGCGCCCGCAGGCAGCGCCTTTGTCGTTCTGACCCATGATCACGGGCTGGATTTCCTGCTGACGACCGCCGCGCTGGAACGAAAGGATGCCGCTTATGTAGGGATGATCGGGTCCGCCACAAAGCGGATAAAGCTCAGGAACTGGGCGCAGAAACACTGTGACGGACAGTCCATCGAACATTTGAAATGCCCCATCGGGGCTAGCGGTAGCCGCGACAAGCGGCCCAGCGTCATCGCCGCCTTCGTGGCGGCCGAGGTGATGGCTGAATTGACCTCTGAAACTGCCGCGACCGCCCTGACCGGGGCAAACCAGGCACCCCTGCGGGGCCACCATCACGACCGGAAAGGGAGATCGGCCTGACACCTGTCGGGCCAAACCGGTCACATCAGAGGAGGAGACCGTCATGGACGGGAGGACCTATGAATACAAGCTGTTTACCCGCAGCGATTTCAGCGCTTTCTGGGCGCTGTTTACCGACAACCTTGTCAACCTGCTGATCCTGTCCGGGGTCTGCCAATTCGTGTTTCAAATGCCTGCGGACATCGTCTTTGGCCGCATCGTTCCCGGCGCTGCCATCGCGATTTTGGCCGGTGTCGCTGTCTACACTTACCTCGCCAAATGGGCGGCAAACGCGCAGGGCAAAGACGTAACCGCGTTGCCCTACGGCATCTCGACGCCGGTTATGTTCGTCTACCTGTTCGGGGTGATCGGACCCATCTATTGGGCGACAAATGATCCAATGCTAGCCTGGCAAGTAGGCATCGGCGCCGGGTTCATGGGCGGCATCGTCGCGGCTCTGGGCGCCGTGGTTGGACCGTATCTCAAGCGGATCACGCCACGTGCGGGGATGCTGGGGACGCTGTGCGGCATTGCCCTGGTCTTCATCGGCTCTGTGCCGCTGGCCGAAGTGTTCGAGAACCCCATCATCGGCTTTACGTCGCTGCTGTTCATCCTCTGGGGTTTGATCGGCCGTTTCCGCCTGCCGGGCAATGTTCCGGCCGGCCTTGTCGCGATTGCTGCCGGTACCGTGATCGCCCTTCTGCTTGGCGAGTCCAAAATTGATGTCAGCGGCATCGGGTTCTACCCGCCGATCCCGTATTTCGGTGACCTGATCGCCGGTGTGCAATACCTGTTCGCCAACCCTGAGCTGTTCCTGGTGCTGATCCCCGTGCAGATCTACAATTTCATCGAAACGATGAACAACGTGGAATCCGCCGAAGCGGCAGGCGACCATTACCCTGTCGGGCTCTGCCAGGTGACGGACGGCGCAGGCACGATGCTGGGTGCTCTGTTTGGTTCGCCATTCCCGACAACCGTCTACATCGGCCATCCGGCCTATAAACGGCTGGATGCCCATGCGGGGTATATTGTCGGTGTGGCCGTTGTAATTGCCGCCGCCGCCTTTCTGGGGTTCCTGTCCTTCCTCGCGGGGCTGATCCCGATCGCCGCAGCCGCACCGGTACTGGTCTTTGTATCAGTCAGCCTGATCACCAACACGGCCTGGGCTGTGAAACCGATGCACATGGCTGCGGTATCCTTCGCGATCCTGCCCCATATCTCGGCCTTCCTGATGGTCAAATGGGGATCGTTGATGAACGCGCTGCGCAGCAGCGGTGTCGAAGGGCTGCCATCCTTGGGAGATCCTGATCTGACCTCGGCCCTTCTGATGGAAGGGGCTCATTACGAGGGGCACCTTGCCCTGAGCCAGGGGGCGATCATCACCGGTCTGGTCTGGGGTGCCATCGTGGCCGATGTGATTGACGGGCGCTTCCGGATGGCCGGCGCGTTTGCTGTCGCAGGTGGGCTGATGTCTTCGATCGGCATCATCCATTCCTACACGCTACAGATACCTCAGTTCGACGGGATAACCATCGGCTATCTGATCATCGGTGCGTTTCTGTACGTCTACCCGGTGTTCGCCCCCAAAGAGGATCTTGAGCATCGCATCATCGTGCCGGACGAGCCCGACCTCATCGATGACGATTCACCCGCTCAGCAGGCCTGATCGGCAACGGGGCAGTCGCATGGCTGCCCCAGAAACCATCCCTTCCCGTTCAATTGTGGCCGTTCAAGAGGCAGAGTTTGCCCTGCGGTCGCTTGCAGATCTTTCTCCCGCCTATCTCAGAGTGACGGCATGTGGTTCGAATGGGTCTTGCAGAGGATCACCCTTGCGAACCACACATCTGCATCGGCTGGGTCACACAAAATAGACGACCACAGGTGATGTGCGAGGGGTCAAGACCCTCAACTGCAAGCCCCGCAATCGGCCAGGCGTGACGAATTTTGTCGTTTGCAGGCATTTTTGTCGCTTTCCGGCTTGTTGCGCTATGCTGGTGTGAACAAGAATACCTACGTATGAAGAGTTGTTTTCCAAATCCCATGGACCGCCGTGCCACCGGCTGTGACCTTGTGATCCCAGCCTGATCTCAGGGCCTCTGGCCCATATGCATCACGCTGTGATTACGGATTTTTCGGATAACCTCATGACAACTCAAGCGCTGCGCCTGGCCATCGATATTGGCGGCACGTTCACGGATACGGTTCTTGTCTCTGGCGAAGAGACGATACTTGCCTCGACCAAAACCCTGACCACGCATCACAACCCCGCCGACGGAGCCATGCAAGGCGCAACGCGCGTGATGCAACAGACAGGGCACCGTCTGAGCGAAGTCACCGGTTTCATTCACGGCACCACGCTGGCCACCAACGCGCTGATCGAAAAACGCGGCGCGGTCGTGGCAACCGTGACCACCGAAGGGTTCAGGGACATTCTGGAAATCGCCTACGAGCGGCGCTATTCGCAATATGACATCAATCTGGAGAAACCTGATCTGCTGGTGCCGCGTGAGCGCGCGCTGACGGTCCGCGAGCGCGTTTCGGCGGATGGCAAGGTGTTGATTTCGCTGGAAGACACAGCCATCGACGCGTTGTTGAAGGACATCGACGCCAGCGGAGCGGAAGCCATCGCCATCTGCCTGATGCACGCATATGCAAACCCCGAGCACGAGCGCAGGCTGCGCGATACGCTGGCGGACAGGCGCCCCGATCTGACCGTCTCGATTTCGTCGGACGTCAGCCCCGAAGCGCGCGAATTCGACCGGCTGTGCACGACCGTCGCCAACGCCTATATCCAGCCTCTGATGGCAACGTATCTGGCCCGGTTTGTCCGACAATTCGAGGCCCAGGGCGTCACCTGTCCGATCCTGATGATGACAGCGGGTGGTGGAATGTGCACCATGCGAACCGCCGCGCGGTTTCCGATCCGGCTGGTGGAATCCGGTCCTGCCGGTGGTGCCATTCTGGCTGCCCGCGTCGCCGCCCGCGCCGGTCTGGATCAGGTTCTGTCCTTTGACGTCGGCGGTACCACCGCCAAACTATGCCTGATCGACAACGCCCGTCCCCAGACCTCGCGCCAGTTCGAGATTGCCCGCGCCGCACGGTTTATCAAAGGGTCCGGAATGCCGGTACGTATACCGGTCATCGAAATGATCGAGATCGGCGCCGGAGGCGGTTCGATTGCCGGGGTTGACCGGCTAGGACGGTTGACCGTAGGGCCAAAATCAGCCGGATCCGAGCCCGGCCCCGTCGCCTTCATGCGCGGTGGAACCGAACCCACGGTGACGGACAGTGATATTGCATTGGGATATATCGTACCCGACACGTTTGCCGAGGGGCATATTCAGCTTGATCCCGAAGCTTCGAAACGGGCGCTGAGCCGGGTGATCGGGTCAAAACTGGATCTGGATGCCGTAGGCGCCGCCGATGGCGTCAGCCGTATCGTCGACGAAAGCATGGCCAGCGCGGGTCGGATGCATGCGGTGGAATCCGGCAAGGACCTTGGCCCACGAACAATGATAGCGTTTGGGGGCAACGGGCCATTGCACGCCAGCCGGGTCGCGCGATCCGCCGGGGTCAGCCGCATCGTGATCCCGCCCGATCCCGGTGTCGGATCGGCCGTCGGCTTCCTGTTCGCTCCGGTGTCTTTCGAGATCGTCCGCTCGCGCTATTCGTTGCTGGGCAGCATGGACCTGAACGGGATCAACACGCTGTTCGAAGCCATGATTTCCGAGGCTAGAGCGGTCGTCTTCCAAGGGGCCGGCGATGTCCCGACCCAGACGCTGCGCACTGCCTTCATGCGCTACAACGGACAAGGGCACGAGATCGAGATCACCCTTCCCGACCGCCCCCTGACCGCCGAAGATATCGTGCCGCTGACCGCTGCATTCGAACAGGAATACCGCAAGCAATTCTCGCGCCCGGTGCCGGGGATGCAGATCGAGATTCTCAATTGGGCGGTACGTGTCGCGACCTGTGACAGTGTCGTGCCGGCGGTTCCTGAAACGCCCCGGTTGAAGACAATCTCGGCGCCGGAAACCTGTCCGATCACCTGTGACGTGGACGGAGTGTCGAAACCAGCGGCCTTCGTAGCCCGAGCGGATCTGAAGCCCGGCGACCACCTTCACGGCCCCGCATTGATCACCGAGCCGCAGACAACCACGCTCGTGTCCGCCGACTTCTCGGCCCATGTGGATGCCATTGGAAACCTCGTCCTCGTTCGGGACCAGAAAGGAGGCGCATGATGTCGTCCGATCTTTCACACGATCTTTCGCCCGCCCGATTGCAGGTGATGTGGAATCGTCTGCTGGCCGTGGTCGAAGAACAGGGTCAAACCCTGATCCGCGCCGCCTTCAGCCCGATCGTACGCGAATGCGGCGACATCTCTGCCGGGATATTTGACGCCGATGGCCGGATGCTGGCGCAAGCCGTGACCGGCACGCCGGGGCACATCAACACCATGGCCGAGGCGGTGCAGCACCTGCGCCGGGCTTTCCCGGTTCAGTCCATGAAGCCGGGCGACATCTACATGACGAACGACCCATGGCTTGCCTCGGGGCACCTGAACGATTTTCTGCTGATGATGCCCGCATTCAAGGATGGCAAGGTGGTGGGCTTTACCTCCTGCACGTCGCATCTCGTTGATCTGGGTGGGTTGGGCATGGGCCCCGAAGGTTCCGACATCTATGACGAGGGCCTGCTGATCCCGCCCTGCAAGCTGGTTGAGCAGGGCACCCCCAACGATTTGCTGCTGGACATCATCCGCGCCAACAGCCGCGAACCCGTCGCCAACGATGGCGACATCTATGCACTGATCGCCTGCTGCGAAGCCGGGGTTGCAAGGCTGCTGTCGATGATGGAGGAATTTGGCCTCGACGATCTAGGGACGCTCGGCTCGTACATCATCGACACGTCGCGCCGCGGCACGCTGGAGGCCATCGCCGACGTACCCGAAGGTGTCTACAAGAATGTTCTGAAGATGGACGGCTATGAGAATGAGCTGGAACTGCACGCCACCCTGACCGTAAGGAAGGACGGCATGCATGTGGATTTCTCGGGCACTTCGGGCTGTTCGCGCAAGGGCATCAACGTGCCGCTGAACTATGCCACCGCCTATACGGTGTTTGCCTTGCGTTGCATTGTCGGCGCGGACATTCCCAACAATGCGGGATCGCTGGAGCCGTTTACCGTTGACGGGCCAAAGGGCTGCATCCTGAACGCGCAGCGCCCGGTGCCGGTTGCGATGCGGCATACCCTGGGTCAGGTCACGCCCGATCTGGTTCTGGGCTGCCTGCATCAGGCCCTGCCCGATGCGGTCCCGGCCGAAGGTGCAAGTTGCATGTTCGACCTGCCCATGCGCCACGCGCCCGAAGTGGCCCGTGACGGCGGTCGCGAATTCGCGGTGGAACCCGTGCACAATGGCGGAACCGGCGCGCGACCTCATGCCGATGGACTGTCGGCCACGGCCTATCCGTCCGGGGTGTTCGGCAGTCAGGTCGAGATCACCGAAAGCGTCGCACCCGTGACGATCTGGCGGCGCGAACTGCGCCCAGATTCCGGCGGCGCGGGCAAGTATCGCGGCGGGCTGGGGCAGCGGATCGAGATGACCTCGTCCAACGGTGCTCCCTTTATCGTTTTCCTTTCGGTCGAACGGCTGAAATACCCGGCGCTTGGCCGTATGGGCGGCAGACCCGGCGCGCCCGGTCGCATCCGTTTCAGGGACGGCGCAAACGATATTCCGGGCAAAGGAGAGTTGCGGGTGGAACACGGTGATTATCTGATCTTCGATACACCGGGCGGCGGTGGATTTGGCGACCCTGCCGAACGCGACCCGGATGCGCTGGCGCTGGACATCAAACGCGGGTTGGTAACTGCGCAAGGCGCCAGGATTTACGCGGGTGACGCATGATCCGACCGGTTCCTTACATTGGCGCCATGGCCGCTTATGCGCTGGCTGATCCGAACGGCGCAGACACGGTTTCACTGGCGCAGAACGAAAGCGCCTTTCCCGCAAGCCCCGCCGCCGTTGCGGCCGGGCAGACAGCGCTGGCGGATCTGGCCCTTTATCCCGATCCGGAATGGGCCGAAATGCGCTCGGCCATTGCCGAGGTGCACGGGCTCGTCCCCGCGCGCACTTTATGTGGGGCGGGCTCGATGGAACTGATTGGCTGTCTGATCCGCGCCTTTGCCGGGCCGGGCGATCAGGTGCTGGGCACACAATATGGCTATGCCTTTGTCGCCTCGGCGACAGCTCAGGCACAGGCCGAATATGTGGCAGCGCCCGAGGTCGATTTGACCGTATCAGTGGACGCGCTTCTGGCCGCTGTCACACCTGCCACCCGCATCGTGTTCGTCTGCAATCCGGGCAACCCCACCGGCACGCTGATCCCGAATGACGAAATTGTCCGGCTGCGATCGGGTCTGCCTGGCGATACACTGCTGGTGGTGGATCAAGCCTATGCGGAATTTGCCGATGCCACGAACGACCCTGCGCAGATCTTTGCGCTGGTGGATCGGGGCGACACCGTGATCACGCGCACATGTTCCAAGGCCTACGGGCTGGCGGGGGCACGAGCCGGCTGGGGCTATTTCCCAAGCGAAATCTCGGGTGAGGTCCGCAAGCTTTTGAATCCCAACAATATCTCGATTGCCTCGCAGGCAGCGGCCGCGGCGGCGATGCGCGATCAGGCCCATATGCGCAACGTGGTCGCACGGACAGCCGAAATTCGGGACCGGTTTGCGCAGGAATGCCGCGAACTGGGCCTGAGCGTGCCGGAAAGCCACACCAATTTCGTGCTGATCCGCTTTGCCTCGACCGCGCAGGCACAGCGCGCCGACACGGCACTGCGGGCGGAGGGCCTGATGATGCGCGGCATGGGCGGCTATGGTTTGTCGGACTGTTTGCGCGCCACGATCTGTGCGCCCCAGGTGATGGACAAGGCCCGCGACATCTTGAAAGGAGCGCTGACATGACCGAGACCCGCACAGCCGCCAAGATCGGTGTTCTAGTGCCCTTCACCAACACCAATCTGGAACCGGATATGGAGATGCTGCGACCGCCAAACACCACCATCCATTTCCAGCGCATGGGCGGCTATGACGTGGATGAAATTCCCGGCTCGGATCAAATGGCAGGTTTGGGTGCTTCGGATATCAGCCACGATCTGCGGATGATCTCGGGGGTGCGGCCCGATGTGGTGCTGTACGGCTGCACCTCGGCCACCCTGACCCATGGGCCGTCTTTCGACGCTGAGCTGGCGCAACAGATAAAATCGGAATCCGGTGCGCTGTCGCTGACCGCGGCCGGATCATTAATCGCCGCAATCAAGGCACTGGGGGCCACAAAGGTCGGCTTTTCCTCGCCCTATCTGGGCGAAATAAACGTTCAGGCGATGGATTTCATGGCCCAGAACGGAATCGAGACCGTTCGATGCACCGATGTCGGCCGAAAGCTGGGCAATTACGGTCAGGGAGAGCTGACCCCGGACGACGTCTATGAACTGGCCTGTCAGGCCGATCACCCGCAGGCACAGGCCATAATTCTCAGCTGCACCGACATGCGTTCGGTCGAGGCGATCGACCGGATTGAAGCAACGCTGGGCAAGCCGGTTGTCACCTCAAATCAGGCGATGATGTTCTGCCTTATGCGGGCTCTGAACCTACCGCGTCACGACGCGCTGCCGGGGCGATTGTTCGACCTGCTCTGACCGGATCAGGGCGCAAGGCGATAGTTTAACGGATCAAACTCACCTCGAACCGGTCTTGGATCACCCAGACTTGTTCCCAGCTCCAATTCAACCTGTGCAGCAGGCGGCAAGACCGTCGCCGCGCCGTCATCAGGATCAAGGGTGCGGATGTGCCGGTCGGAATGCGTATATACGGCAGCTTCGGCAGATTTTACGTCTGGTCGGCGGGGGCGTAGATCAACGCGCCAAGGTCTGAGAATTTCGAACCTGGCGCGCCCAGCCCCAGAACCGCGTCACGAATTGCGGCAGCACGGGATGCACCCAGTGATGGTGTCGCAAATTCCATGAATTTGTCGATCACTTCTGTCTCATCCATTGGTGCCTCGGGTCCGCCGCGTGCATGTACGTCGCCCGACTCGAGTATCCGCCCGTCGGTCAGGGTGATGCTGACATCGGCGAACCGGCTTTCGGGGAAACGGTCAGAATGGCGTGCGGCCTCTGCAACCGAGATACGCTCGACGATCGAGGCGACCAGCGGGTCGGCCAGGCCCGCGCCGGTGATGTTCTCGACCCCGATCCGGCCATGCGCAACCATTGTCGCGACGGCAAATGGCAGCGAATACTGCGCCTTGGACGTATCATCCGGCATGCCCCTGAAAAGGCAGGCGCTTTCCCGAAACGTGTTTACATGAATCGCGGCAACATCCCGGTGAGTCAGGTCGTTTTCACGCATGAGTGCACGGGTGGCATCAATTGCGGCGTGGGCCCAACGGCAGATCGGGTAGGGTTTGACATATTGATGCTCCATTTGCCAGAAATCGCCCAGATCTTGCCAATGGGGGGCAACGTCTGCCGCTTCGATGGTGATGGCCGGTGCCCCGGTAAAGCCTTTCTCGGCCAATACCGCTGAAGAAATGCCAACCAAAGCGCCCCAGCCCGAACCGTCATGCAGCATGGTGGGATTGGCGATCTCGCGCATCATCTGGCTGCGCGGGCCATGGTATTCGGCGATCCCCATGGCCTGCCGCATCTGTTCGGCCTTCAAACCGCGCAAACGCGCCGCGACGGCCACCACGCCAATCGCGTTCCAAGCTCCGGATGTGTGATAATCGCTGACGGTGTCATGCAAAGAAATGCCCGCGCGTCCCGCGACCTCGTATCCAACGATCACCGCCGCCAGCGCTTCGAGGCCTGAAAAATCTTGAACGGTTTCAGCCAGTGCCGCCAGTGCGGGAACGACGACAACCCCGATGTGGCCTTTGGTCGGATTGTATCCATCATGTCCGTCCAAATTGTCGGTCTGTGTGGCCGCTGCATAGGCCGCACCCGCGACGCTGACGCGACGACCGTCGAAAAGCATGCGCGCGCTCAGCCCCGGATCGCCCGCGCCAAACAGCGCTACCGCACTCTCGCGCGCAATCTGTCCGGCCTGCATCGGCCCCGATCCTATGGTGATCCCCAGCGTATCCAGCAGCATCAACGTCGCTGCCTTGCGTGCGGTGTCGGGAAAATCCTGCGCGGCACGCTTCAGCGCAAAATCTGCAACGGTCTGAAAGGTATCTGTCACGGTGTCCAGTCGAGGTTTTTCTTTCGGGTTCCGGATACAAGAAAAAGCCTATGTGAATTTGCGCATAGCGGCACGAAAACAATCATGGGGCAATGGCCCCGGATTATTTGTGACTAGGACCAGATCGCGTTTCGAGGCAGAACCATACGTGTGAGTCGCTCATGGGCAAGACAGCAAGCCCTGGGCTTATTAGTTCTTTGCAATATGCCTTGCCTGAGAAACATCCGTCATGATGAATCTTCCACACCTGACCTTTCTGCGTTCGTTCGAAGCGGCGGCACGGCACCTGAGCTTTACCGCTGCAGCCGAAGAGTTGAACTGCACCCAATCTGCCGTCAGCAATCATGTCCGCTCGTTGGAAGAGTTTTTGCAGCGCCCCCTATTCGTGCGCCATCCCCGGTCGCTGTCGCTGACGGATGTGGGTGAGGCCTATCTGCCGTCAGTGCGCCATGCCCTCCAGGAAATCAACGCTGCCACGCAATCGGTCATCGTGCGGTCGCATACCCGCAAAGTGGTGGTATCTTGCCCGGTCAGTCTGGCCGAGAACTGGTTGCCGGATGTGATCCGCGGTTTCAACGCGGTGCATCCCGATATTGATCTGACGGTTCACGGCACTGTCTGGGCTGATGTCGAACCAAATGTTTCGGACATCTCGCTGACGATCAATCATGTCGACGATGTGTTGCCCGACGCCCATCGTTTGTGGGTCGAAAAACTGGCCTTGGTCTGTGCGCCCGACTTTCTGGTCGATGGCGAGCCGCTGACCGACCCCAAGCAATTGCAGAATGCACCGCTGATCCATATCCTGGGCCGCCCCTCCTATTGGGAGCACGCGGCGCGGCAGTTCGGATTGTCCGATCTGAGCCAGAAGGGCGGGTTGCGGACAAATGTCTCGAATCTGGCGATGGAAATGGCCGCCAAGTCACTGGGATGCGTCGCCCTGCCCCGGTCGCTGGCCCGGTCCTATGTCGAGCGGGGGCTGCTGATCGAGCCTTTCCGGTTTGATCTGAACAGCCCCTGGACCTATTTCATGCGTCTCAAGGAAAAACCCGTTTCGCCACCGGTCCGGCTGTTTCAGAATTGGCTGTTGCAAGCCGCCGCTGAAATGGACAGCTGATCGACCTGTCATTTGCCGGGCCATGTCACGCGGCCCCTTTTATCCCTTACGCCGTCTTGTTGGTGGCGAGAACGCGCGATCACCCCCGCGCCTCATCAATACTTAAGGCAGGAGCTATTCCAGCCATCAACAACACCCTCTGTTCAACCGAATTTCAACACCAACCGGTCTTCCTGATCCCGGCTCCGCTAAACAAAACGGACATGGTCGCGGTTTCGAAGGGCTTTGCACCGTCTGCGTTCTTATTGCCTCAATATCCGCAAGAATCTATGGGATGCACCACACAACTGCTGACGGCCATTGAAACCGGCGTCAGTTTCTTTGATTGTGCCCACGCCGTCCGTGGTAATTGGTAAGAAGGATTTTTGGATGCGTATTGCAATGATCGGCACCGGTTATGTTGGCTTAGTGTCCGGTGTATGCTTTTCGGACTTTGGTCATGACGTGATTTGCGTCGACAAGGCTGAGCAAAAGATCGACATGCTCAAGACCGGAGAAGTGCCGATCTATGAACCGGGCCTGGATGTGCTGATGGCAAAAAACGTTGCTGCTGGTCGCCTGAGTTTTTCAACCGATCTGAAAACAGCAGTTGATGGCGCCGATGCGGTTTTCATCGCGGTCGGAACTCCGACCCGACGAGGAGACGGCCACGCGGATTTGACCTATGTGATGGCGGCGGCGGAAGAGATCGCCCAAGCGGTTACCGGTTACACGGTCATTGTCACCAAATCGACCGTGCCGGTGGGAACAAACAGAAAAGTTCAGGAGGTCGTTGCGGCCGCCAACCCCGCAGCCGAATTCGACGTGGCCTCGAACCCTGAGTTTCTGCGGGAAGGCGCTGCAATCGATGACTTCATGCGCCCCGATCGCGTCGTGGTGGGTGTGGAAAACGATCGCGCCGCCGAAGTGATGGCCGAGATTTACCGACCGCTTTATCTGCGTGACTTCCCGATCCTGACCACCGATCTGGAAAGCGCCGAAATGATCAAATACGCCGCCAACGCGTTTCTGGCGACCAAGATCACTTTCATCAATGAAATCGCAGGCCTGTGTGAAAAGGTCGGTGCGGATGTCAAGGAAGTTTCCCGCGGCATCGGTCTGGACGGACGAATTGGCAACAAATTCCTGCACGCGGGGCCGGGCTATGGTGGGTCTTGTTTTCCGAAGGACACCGCCGCGCTGGCGCGGATCGGGCAGGATCATGCATATCCGATGCAGATCACGGAAACCGTCATTCGGGTGAATGACGAGGTCAAGAAGCGGATGATCGAAAAAATCCGCGACGCCTGCGACGACCGCCTTAACGGCAAGACGGTGGCGGTTCTGGGTGTCACTTTCAAACCCAACACGGATGACATGCGCGACGCGCCATCACTGTCCATTATTCCCGCTTTGATCGGCGGAGGGGCCAAAGTGCGCGTCGTCGATCCGCAGGGCAAAGCGGAAGGCGATGCATTATTGCCCGGAGTCGAATGGTGCGACGATCCCTATGCAGCGGTTCAAGGGGCTGACGTTGTGGTGTTGCTGACAGAGTGGAACGAGTTCCGCGCGTTGAACCTGACCCAGCTGGCCGGTTCCATGAACTCTGCCCGAATGGTGGATCTGCGCAATATCTATTCAAAGTCACAGGCGCTGAAATCCGGCTTTGAAACCTATGTCGGCGTTGGACGCTGAACGCACACCGCCTGTTGGATCAAACGCGCCCACCGGACCCGCTTGGGTCCGGCAGGGATCTGCCTTCACGGGCTATTCGGTGGCCCAGATCTTGCGGCGGCGTTCCTTGACCATGTCATTGCCTTCATCGGTGCCGTCGTGGAATGTGTTGAACCATTCATCCCAAGGGGTTTCCCAGGTGCCGTAATTGCAGTCAAAAAACCGGTGATGCAGCTGGTGAAAGAAATCCCCGACCTGGAACTTGGCCTTGTTGCCGAACTTCACATGCTCGAACCCGGCATGAGAGGTCGGAGCGCCGATGCCGTGATGGAACAGCAGGAAAATGGCGTGGATCGGATGAGACGGCAGCAGGAAGAAGATCATCGTATCGAACATCAGAAAGAAACTTTCGACCGGATGCATCGAAAGCCCCGACCAAGGGCCGGTATTGATGTTGCGGTGATGCCAAGCGTGGACATTTGTATAAAGCACACCCACATGCAGCAGCCTGTGCAGCCAGTAGAAATGGAACCCGGCCCAGATCGGCACGAAGACGGTCATGGCGATGAACCAGATCGGGTTGCCGTCTAACGTGATCATCGTGATCCAGCCATTGGCATAGGAATACAGGATCAGACATTCCCAGAACGTCCAGAACGTCAATGCCGGGCCCAAGGTCCAGAACATGTTGTCCCAGACCTGATTTTTGAATGTGAACACCTTGGCGCCCTTCATCATCGGGCGCATGTCATAGCGGTATTCGTCCTGCTGCGTGCGGAACTTCCAAAGGGCCAGATGCAAACCGCCTGCGACCACCATCAGGATACAGAAATTGCGGAACCAGATTTCCGCAACCCAATCCCAGCCGAAGGTCTCGATCCTGCTCAAAGAAGGCGTCAGATAGGTCCAGCTGATGACCGCAAAGACCAGCAGCAGCGCCCGCAATGCAAGCGGATTCCAGCTTTGCAGCAGGTATTTCAACGCGGCCAGAGGTTTCATCGGCCAATCCCAATAGGGCGCGGTCTGAATCGGCAATTGAGGCGTGTAATTCCAGATCTTGCGCTTGGCTCGTGGCAGCAGGGCGGGGTCTGACATAGAAGGCTCATTTCATCTGTTCACTGATTACAAGCCTAAGGCGGGGGATCAAAAGCTCAGACCTAATTGTCTTGCCGGTGAGGCTAAGTTCTGCTTAGCCTGTCGGAATGAACGCCCGCGTCCCTTCCCTCAACTGGCTGCGCGTATTCGAGGCTGCGGCCCGAACCGAAAGCTTTGCCCGCGCCGCGACCCAGTTGAACATGACGCCTGCCGCCGTCAGCCAGCAGGTCAAGGCGCTGGAGACAAGACTGGGCACACCCTTGTTTCACCGTCACGCGCATGCGGTCACTTTGACCGAGACCGGGCGCGCCTATCTGCCGTCGGTACAGCAATCCTTGCTCATGTTGGAAACGGCAACCGCCGGTCTGTTCGGTGAAACCCGCGAGCAAAGGCTTTACGTGCAGTCGGTGCTGCTGTTTGCACATGGCATTCTGGCCGGGGGTGTTCCCGATTTTCAGGCGGCGCATCCTCAGATCAACCTTTCGCTTTCGACCGGCAATGTCATGTCGGATTTTGCCAATCGGTTCACTGACCTTCAGATCGTGTTCGGAAACCCCGCGCTGTTCGGCTCGGAAAGTGACGAGTTGATGCGCGAACATCTGTATCCCATCGCCCCGCCCGAGATTGCTGCCCGGATCGAGACGGCAAAGGACTTGTTCGACTTCACCTTGATCGAAGTTTCGACCCATCGGGCAAGCTGGCCGCATTGGTTCGAACACCAGCGGCTGCCAGCAGGCCAGGCACGGTATTTTTTTGCCGACAATTCGGTGATGGCGGCCGAGCTCTGCGCCAGCGGATGCGGCATTGCCTTGGCGCGCGCGCCCGCGTCAGATCGCATTATGAAACTGTCGGGCTTGGTCCCTTGTCTGCCGGACATCTCCTGCCCGGGGCAGGAAGCTTATCATCTGGTCTATCCCTCCCGCACGGCGCTGCGCCCGGCAGCGCGTACGTTTCGCGATTGGCTGATGGATTACAGCGCCGCCGTCCAGACGCGGTAACGCCCCTGCCCGGTGACCTCGCGAACCAGACCCCGCTGCGCGAACAGGTCGAAATTGCGCTGTACCGCCGCGCGGGAAGCCTTGGTCAGGTCTTCTGCCAAAGGCGCGGATACCATGGGCCAGGCCGTCAATGCAGTGATCAGGCGCGGTGGGGTGCGGCCGCTCAGATCCTGCGTGACCTCTTTGGCTTTCGCCTCCCACGCGCTGATCCGGTCCAGGTGCAATAACGCTGCAAGGGCAGCCTGACCTGCGCCGCCGATCCATGCGCTCAGTTTTTCCGCCGGATCCCCCGAGCCGCGCAGCGCGCTCGGCCCGGACAAGGCCAAGGGCATAAACTGCGCACCGCCACGCCCCATGGAGGCCGCATGCCGCGCGGCTATGACGGCTGCTTCCGTGTCTTGTCCGATGCCTTGTGACACCGCCCGCCACGCGTGAAACGCAATTGCCGACTGCGTCACAGGATGCAGCCCTTCGGCGTTTTGCATGACCTCGGCCAGATCAATGATGGATTCCGGGGTCGCGTCGGCCCCCTGAGCCAGTCGGTCAAGAAACGCGGTCAGCCCCCGTTCCCAACCGCCGGCAGCAGGCGGCGCGCCCGAACTCAGGCGTCGTACAGCCCATCCGGCCCGGAACAGGGCCTGCACGTCATCATGAGTCGCGCCGATCCGCAAACCGGTCCACAAGGCCAATCGATCCACGCTGATCCGGTCTCCGGTCCACCACCCCAGATCGGACGTCTCCATCAATGCCAAGCGATGCGTCCAGCCTTCGGGGCCCGCTCGCAACCGTTCATCCAGCGCTCCAAAAGTCAGGGCCAGATCTGCAAGTTCCGCAGAAAGGTCGGACTGCGCTGCCCGCCAATCACGCGGATCGAACAGCAGGCGCTGTTCGCGTCGCGGCCCGGGCAAAAAGAATCCCTCGTCTTCCTCGACTTCATCCGGCGGCAAGAACCACAGGTCGTCCTCTTCGGACGGATCGCCGTCATAGATGCTGGCGGGGCCAAGATCTTCGGCCTCGTCTTCTGGAAGGGGCAAGGGTTTCTTCGACGTCATACCCCGCATTCTTCGGGCATTCCCGTTGGTTCACAAGGGGTATTCCGTCAGCCCGCAAAGGTTCGGGTCAGAACATCCAGTTCGCTGCTCAAATCGGTCTGCGGAGAGCTGCCCAGCAGCATGTAACCATAGCCATCCTGCGCCCAGGTCGCTGTTGCCAAACCGCTCAGAATGGCCTGTTTGACCTCTGCCTTCGGGGCGTTCGGCCCCTGACGGATAACACAGAAGGCAAAAGGTTGACCCTGCTCATCAGCGAAAACGACCTGAACCAAGGGCTTTCCCTTGAACGAAAGAACCTGTGCTCGCTTCAACTCCAGCCCAGGCATGGAGTCCAGCGCTTCACGGTTCAGAGACCTGCCAAGTGCTGCCTCGGCCATCGCGAACTGCTTGTCCAGCGATGCCTCGGAACTGTCCAGCGAGACAATCGTCTCGGGCACATAAAGCGACTGATAGATCGCCGCTTGCTGCGCCCAGCCCGGTTCCGCCGGACGCGTCGCCCAGAATGTCAGGGCGACGGCTGCAACCCCGACGCCCGCGGCCACGACCAGAAGGCGCAGAAACCCAGCATTGGTGTTTTGCGCCACGGGTTCCGGCAAATCGACCTTCGGCGCCGCGGTGGGCAGTTTCTCAAAGACCTGCCCAACGACAGGCGCAAACGGATCCAGCGCCATCAAGCGGCGTTCAAGCTCGACATCATCCTCAACCGCGGCCTCGATGGCGCGGCTCTGAGCCTCATCCAGCGTGCCTTCCAGATACGCCAACAGCGTCTCGTCGGAAAACGTCATTTGCCACTCCGTCGCGCGGTGTCTGCCGCCTCAAACTGCATCACGGTTTTCAGTTTCCGCCGGGCATTCGATAGCCGGCTCATGATTGTGCCGATGGGAACGTCCAGCAATGCAGCGGTTTCGCGATAGCTGTACCCTTCGACGAACACAAGCATGACCGTTTCCCGCTGCGCTTCTGGCAGCTGCATCACTTGAGTAAACACTTCAGCCGCAAAAATATTCGTTTCTGAATCCGGCAAAGTTGCGACCAGTTCCGCTTCCGGGGTCACGGACAGCGCCTGTGCCCGCCGGACGGAACGAGACCGCACTTCGTTCAACCAGATTGACCGGCAGATCGTCATCAGCCAACTGTCCAGACGATCATGCGATGTTACCTGATGATGCCGCTCAAGCGCACGCAGGCATGTAGCCTGCACCAGATCGTCCGCCACATCTGATGCCCCCGACAACGCCAGAGCAAACCGCCAGACGCGTCTTGAGTGCATCTGTACGGCGTCACGAACGGCCTGTTCGGAAGTCATCTCGGCACTCATCGAATAAAACGCGACCTGTGTGTGTTTGTCAGAAACGGACCCGGCCCGCAGGGCCAAAACTGACATAAACCGCGGAGGAAAGAAATGAAACTTCTGTTGAAGGCAGTCACGTTTGCGTCGGCAATTGTTGCAACACCCATTTGGGCAGCAGATTGGACACTGGAGTCCGACCACTCGCATCTGGCCTATGGAACGATCAAGAAAAACGCGGTGGGCGAGGTCAACAGTTTCACCGGCCTGAGCGGACACGTGACACAGGAGGGCATAGCCGAAATCGAAATCGACCTGTCCTCGGTCGAGACCAACATAGATATTCGCAACGAACGAATGATCGAATTTGTATTCCGCCAAGCACCCACTGCGCGCCTGACGGCCGAATTCGACATGGCGAAGGTTTCAGGGCTGGCCGTGGGTGAAACCACCACTCTGGAAGCTGCTTCCGTGCTTTCGCTGGCCGGCACGGAGGTTGAATTTGACGCGGAAATGTTCGTCGCACGCTTGTCCGAGACGTCAGTGCTTGTTTCGACAAACGACATGGTATTTCTCAGCACGGAAGACGCCGGTGTCAACGCCGGCGTGGACAAGCTTATGGAATTGGCAAGCCTGCCCGGCATCACCCGAACGGTACCGATTACGGCCCGGCTGATCTTTCACACGGATGAAGAGCAGGCCGCGATGCCATCGGAAGCCACAGAGGTTGTCGCTGCCGCCGATGTTCAGGGGGACGCGACGGCGGGCAAAAAGGTGTTTCGCAAATGCAGTGCCTGCCACAAATTGAAAGAAGGCAGCCATGGTGTTGGCCCGTCCCTGCACGGTATTCTCGGCACAAAGGCCGGTCAGGCAGAGGGGTTCAAATACTCGACAGCGCTGGAAGGTTCCGACATCGTCTGGACGCATGAGACCCTGAGCGCGTTCTTGACGGACCCCAAAGGGTATCTTCAGGGCAATCGAATGCAGTTTCGCGGTCTGAAAAAGAACGAAGATATTGTTAACCTTCTTGCGTATTTGCAGGAAGAGGGGTGACGGCAACACCCGAGAGGCTTGGCCGCTGCGCTGAACTTCGATTTCAAACAACCGGGCTCGGACAGGATCGGATACGATACTTGTGTCCGTTCCCTGTCTGGTTTTCGGATCAACACGTGTTCAAAGTCAGGAAATACAGCCTTCTGTCAGCGGGTTCATGCCGGACATACGACTCGTTTGTGGCAAAACAGCCCGTGTTTTACGACGTTTTTTTGCGAATCCTGTCGCGCCACCAACCCTGCCTGCGGCCGTACAAAGGGGCAAATCGCAGTTGTCCTTGCGCCTTCCAACTCTTGTCCGATCGTCAACCAGCCATTATTTAGCGGGCGTACAGCTCAGACAGTCGGGATGGGCCGCTCTGCCGCAGCTTGGCATCTGTCCTTTAGGCCCGACAAAATATAGGTTAACTGAGCGTGCGCACAGTTTCACGATTTGGAGAACGCAATGATAAAGCGCGCCTGGAACAAATGGCGATCAGGCTATATGGGCCGCCTTGTAGGTGATAGCTTTTACGCGCAAGGCAAACTGTATGGTATTGCGGTTCTGGCAATGATTGCCGTGGCGGTCACCACGGCCGGCTCCGCATATATGATGGAATACATTGTCGATGCCATGACCAGCCCCGATTTGCAGGGTTGGGCACATGTCATTGCGCTGGGGGTTGTCCTTCTGTTTCTGGTCAAGGCGGTCGCATCCTATATTCAGGCTATCTACCTCGCCCGCGCAGGCAATCGGATCGTGGCGGAACAGCAGGACAAGGTTTACCGAAAACTGCTCAGACATGGGGTCGCGTTCTTTTCGACCAATGAATCGTCGGACCTTCTGATGCGTACAACCCATGGCGCGCAGGCGGCCAGAAGCCTGATCGATGTGCTGGTCACCGGGTTTGTCCGCGACGCCCTGACTCTGGTCGGGCTGGTTGCGGTCATGGTGTATCAGCAGCCCGTTCTGTCCGTCTTGTTCTTTGTCGTGGGTCCGATTGCCCTGTTGGGTGTTCGCTATCTGCTGAAGAGCGTACGCACGATCATGCAGGCCGAATTCAAGTCGCTGGCGGAAATCATTCGGGTGCTGCAAGAGACCTCGGCAGGGATCAAAGTCATCAAGGTTTTCTCCCTCGAAGACCGGATGATCAACCGCATGGACACCGCCATCCGGAAAGTTGAACAGCGGTCGAACGATATCGCCAAGTTGCAGTCCATTGCCAGTCCTCTCATGGAGTTTCTGGCCGGCCTCGCCGTGGCGGGTGTGCTTTTGGTCAGCACGATGGGAATCGCGGGTACGGAACAACCCAGTGCGGGCCAGCTGATGTCCTTTATCACAGCGTTGCTGATGGCCTATGAACCTGCCAAGCGGCTGTCGAAAATGCGCGTTCAGATCGAAACCAGCATGGTAGGTATCAGCATGTTGTTTGGCCTGCTGGATCAGGACGACACGATGGTGGAAAGCCCCGAAGCCCATGACCTGATCGAAGGCCCCGGCCAGATCACGTTGCGCGATGTGACTTTCGGCTATCAAGGTGCCGTACCTGTGATCGAAGACATGAACGTCACGTTCGAGGCCGGCAAGACCACCGCGCTCGTCGGTCAGTCCGGCGGTGGCAAATCTACGATATTCGGGCTGATCATGCGGTTCTACGATCCCGATGAGGGCAGCGTCGAGATTGATGGCCAAGATCTGCGCGAGGTCAGCTTTGCGTCCCTGCGAAAAAAAATCTCTTATGTCGGTCAGGATACGTTTCTGTTTTCGACGTCGATCATGGACAATCTGCGCTGCTCGGCCCCTGACGCAACCGAGGAAGAGGTCATTGCCGCGGCCAAAGCCGCACATGCGCACGAGTTCATCATGGACCTGCCGGAAGGGTACGAAACGCAAGTCGGCGAAAACGGAACCTTCCTGTCAGGTGGTCAGAAACAGCGAATTGCGATCGCACGCGCAATACTGAGAAATTCCGAGATCCTGCTTTTGGACGAGGCCACAAGCGCGCTGGACGCTGAATCGGAATCGCTTGTCAAAAAAGCTCTGGACACCCTGACAAAGGATGTGACCGTCGTCGTCATTGCGCACCGACTTTCAACTGTTCTGGAAGCGGATAAGATTATCGTTGTTCAGGATGGCTCGATCGTGGAACAGGGCAATCTGGACGAGTTGATGAAAAAGAACGGAGCCTTCCGCAACCTGTTCGATCAGCAATTCAAAAAACACGAACCCTCGGCGGAAGTGGCAGAGTAGCCCCTGCATTCAGTCTGGCACATGCCTCCCTTCTCCGGGCAAGACCCGTCCGGAAGAGGGGCGGAGTATTCTTATCACGCGCGTCCGTGCATCGAAGTCATCAGGCCCAAGCCGCCCAAGGGATATGGCCGCTCGGGCCGCACTTGGGGAAATAGACGGTCCTGTCTTACGTACGGGTTCGAAGATGGCGGTCTCGACGATAGCGACACAAACATGTGGCATGGTCGCCCACGTCGGCGCGCCGTTCCTGCCAGCGCCTGGGCACGGAGGTTCTCCGACAAGAAGTCAACGTCGCTTTTCTTGAGGCCGCCCTGTTTGCCACCGTCTCACACCAACGCAAAAACCTACTTGCATTACAAGGGGTACAGACACGCGACCTGATGCGTTTCTCCGGCCAGTTCAGGCAATGTTGCCCTGCACTGATCGGTTGCCAGCCAACATCTTTGCGCAAAGGCGCAACCTTTTGGAATATTCATTGGCGACGGCAGTTCGCCCTCAAGCTTGATCCGTTCTTTTTGGGCCATGGGGTCGGCTCGGGGCGTCGTGGACAGCAACGCCTTGGAATAGGGGTGGCGCGGCGCGGCGAACAGCTGTTCTTTGGGCGCCTTTTCAACAGCGCGCCCCAGATACATCACGATCACGTCGTCGGCAAAATGCCGAACCACGGAAAGATCATGCGAAATGAACAGATAGGCGAGGTCAAGCCGTTCCTGCAAATCCACAAGCAGGTTCAGGATCTGCGACTGGATCGAGACGTCGAGTGCCGAAACCGGCTCATCCAGAACCAGGACCCTGGGATTCAACATGAGCGCGCGTGCAATGGCGATACGCTGACGCTGCCCGCCAGAGAACATATGTGGATAGCGATCATAATGCTCGGGGCGTAATCCCACCATCTCGATCATGTCGCGCGCTTGTGTCTCGCGGTCTGCGGCGGACATGTCCGGACGATTGATGATCAGCGGTTCCTGCAAGATCTGGCCGATGCGTTGACGTGGATTCAGCGATCCATACGGATCCTGGAACACGATTTGCACCGTTTCCCGCATCTTGCTCCACCGCGACGGGGTAATGTCGACACCATCAATCGTCAGCCTGCCCGACGTCGGCTCTTCAATCATCGTGACCAATCGCGCCAATGTTGACTTGCCACAGCCGGACTCTCCGACGATGGCCAGAGTCTTTCCCGGTTTCAGTTCGAAATCCACCCCAGAAAGGGCCTTTACCGTCGCTGACTTGGACAGCAACCCGCCCTTCACCGTGTAAAACCGGGTCAGATCTTTCGCCTGAACGATGGGGTCGGTCATGCCAATTCTCCGGCCGCAATTTTTTCTACGTGGTGACAACGCGCCTTGCCGAAGGCGTCGGCATGGGGGGTCGGCGGTATTTCAGCGCAAGTTGCATCAGCAAACCGGCATCGGGGGCTGAACAAGCACCCTGCGGGGCGATCGAATTGACCCGGCACAACGCCGGGAATCGTCGGGAGGATCTTGGAGGTCGCGCGCTCGGGCAAGGCGCTCAGCAGGGCCGATGTATAGGGATGACGCGGCGTGCGGAACAAATCACGCACGGGCTGCTCTTCGACTTTTTGTCCGGCATATTGCACCTGAACCCGTTCGGCGGTTTCGGCCACCACCCCCATGTCATGAGTGATCAGCACAAGGCCCATATCGTGCTCGTCCCGCAACCGAACCAGCAGGTCGAGTATCTGTGCCTGAATGGTGACATCCAGCGCAGTGGTCGGTTCGTCCGCAATCAGCAGCTTGGGCTTGCAGGCGATGGCCATCGCGATCATGACGCGCTGGTTCATGCCCCCTGACATCTGATGTGGAAAGGTGGTCAGACGGCTTTCCGGGGCCGGGATGCCGACCTGGTCGAACAGCTCAATCGCGCGCTGGTGGCGGTCCTTGCGGTTCAAACCTAGATGGATACGCAGAGCCTCTTTGATCTGAAATCCCACCGTGAAACAGGGGTTCAGCGACGACATCGGCTCCTGAAAGATCATCGCCATGTCCTTGCCGATGATCTTGCGGCGATCGCGGGCCGAAAGACCGGCCAGATCCAGCCCCTCAAAACGCATCTCGTCAGCGGTGATCGTCGCGGTCCAGGGCAACAACCCCATCAGCGCCAGCATCGACACCGACTTGCCCGAGCCGCTTTCGCCGACGATGGCCATCAGCTCGCCCCTGTCGACCGACAGATCGACACCGTCCACGGCGCGGAACTTGCCCGAGGCCGTGGCGAATTCAACAGTCAGGTTGCGGATCTGCAAAAGGCTCATGCGATCAGCTCCGTTTCAGTTTCGGGTCAAGCGCATCACGTAGGCCATCACCCATCAGGTTGATGGCAAGAACGGTGACAAGAATCGCCAGACCGGGGAAGGTGACCACCCACCAGGCGCGCAGTATGAATTCGCGCGCTTCGGCCAGCATGGTACCCCATTCCGGGGTGGGCGGCTGAGCGCCCATGCCCAGAAAGCCCAAGGCAGCTGCATCCAGAATTGCTGTCGAAAAGGACAACGCCGCCTGGACGATGATCGGAGCCAGACAATTGGGCAGCACGGTGATGAACATCAACCGTGACCTGCCAGCGCCTGCCACGCGCGCCGACGTGACATAATCCTTCTGACGTTCCGCCAGAACCGACGCGCGGGTCAGGCGCACATAGTGGGGTTGGAAAACGATGGCGATGGCAATCATCGCGTTGGTCAGCGACGGGCCAAGGATGGCCACCAGCACCAGTGCCAACAGCAGCGACGGAAAGGCCAGAACGATATCCATCACCCGCATGATCAGCGTATCGACCCATTTGGGGGCAAAGCCCGACAGCAGGCCAATCATCACGCCACCCGATACGGCCACACAGACGACGACGATTCCGACAAAGAAGGAATAGCGCGAGCCCATGATCAGGCGCGACAGCATGTCCCGACCCAGCGGATCGGTACCCAACGGGAAAGCCCAGCTTCCGCCCTCCTGCCAAGCAGGCGGTTGCAGGATATGATCGCGGAACTGTTCGGTTGGGTCATAGGGGGCCAGAAGGGGCGCAAAAGCTGCACAAAACACAAAGGCTGCAAAAACCCAAAGCCCGATGACAGCGCCGCGGTTTTCGCTGAAGTAGTACCAGAACTCTCGCAGGGCGCTGGGGCGGTCTTCCGTTCTGGGCGGGGTTGAAGATAGTTCGGCCATCACCGCCTCCGAATTTTGGGGTTGATGATGCCATAAAGGACATCGACCAGCAGGTTCACCAGCATCACGATCACCGCGATCATCAGCAATCCGCCCTGAACAACCGGGTAGTCACGGCGAAAGATGCTGTCGACCATCCACTTTCCTATGCCCGGCCAACTGAAGATGGTTTCGGTCAGGATGGCCCCCGCCAGCAACGTGCCCACCGACAGGCCGATCACCGTAACAACCGGAATCAAAGCGTTTCGCAGCGCGTGCAATCCATTGATCCGCGAAGGTGACAAACCCTTGGCGCGCGCGGTGCGGATGTAATCTTCGCCCAGAACTTCCAGCATCGCCGACCGGGTCTGGCGTGCGATAACCGCCAGCGGAATCGTTCCCAGCACAATCGTCGGCAGGATCAGATGGCGCACGGCTGATCCGAATGCTCCTTCCTGACCCGACAAGAGGCTGTCGATCAGCATAAAGCCCGTGACGCTGGGAAAATAATACAACAGGTCGATGCGGCCCGAGACCGGCGTCCAGCCCAGATTGCCCGAGAATATGATGATCAACAGCAGCGCCCACCAGAAGATGGGCATCGAGTACCCGACCAGCGCCGAGGACATCAGCGCCCGGTCAAAGAACTTCCCTCGGTTCACCGCCGCGATCACACCTGCGGGCAGACCCAGCGCAACGGCAAAGATCATGGCGCACAGGGACAACTCCAGCGTTGCGGGGAACAGCGAAAAGAACTCATCCCATACGGGTTTCCTTGTGACAAAGCTTTCGCCCAGATCACCCTGAAGCACTCCGGTGAGGTAATCCCAATACTGCTGCAACACCGGCTTGTCGAAACCCAGCTTTTCGACCATTTCCTGATAACGTTCTTCCGTCATGCCGCGTTCCCCGGCCATCACGATGATCGGATCGCCGGGCAGCACCCGGATGAACATGAACGAAATCAACGTCACGCCCAGAAATGTCGGAACAAACAGGCCAAGACGGGTAAGGAAATAGCCAAGCATCAGCGACCTATGATTGTAAGTTCTTTGGGAAAGCGGGTCAGTGACCGACAGCCATCCCCGGTGACGAGAACGTCATCTTCTATGCGAACGCCGAACTTGTCCAATGCATACAGACCGGGTTCGTTGGTCCAGACCATGCCCGGCAGGATTTTCTGGCTGTTGCCGCGCATGATATACGGCGCCTCATGCACATCCCGGCCCAGACCGTGACCTGTCTTGGTCCGGATACGATCGGCAAAGGGCGAGGCCTCAAGCACGCCTGTGACGGCGTCGTCGATGTCATGCGCTGTCACGCCGGGGCGGCAGGCTTCGAACCCGGCTTTGTTGGCGCGCAAAACCGTGTCGTAGACATCCCGGCCTTCGTCCGGGACGTCCTGAACGAAAAAAGTTCGCGTGATGTCGGCCGCAAAACCATGTTTTCGAGCGCCAAAGTCGAACAGCAAGGTATCGCCTGCTTTGATCCGGTAGTCGGCGCGCGCCTTTCCGTGCGGTCGTGCCGAGTTGTCCCCCGCAGCCACGATGGGGGAAAAGGCCAACGACTCGGCGCCTTCCGCAAAAAGCGCCTGTATCAGCGCCTGCTCGATCTGTTTTTCGGTCTGACCTGCACGAACACCTGCAATCACACGCTCCAACGCGCGTTCCGAAATATCGATGGCCGCTTGCAGCGCGGCGATGTCTTCTTCGGTTTTGATGATGCGAAGGCCTGAGATTTCGCGCTCGCCGTCCACAATCAGCAGATCCGGAATTGCGCGGGTAAACGCGTCTGACACGAAAAACCGCATCACCTGACCTTCGACGGCCAACGATCTGATCGGACGATGCGCTGCCAGCGCGGAAAATGCGCGGTCATAGCCGGTCTGATCGCGCCAGTCGAATACGGCACCCTCAAATCCAACTAGATCCCATGAGGCGAGTTCCAGATTGGGCACGATCGCCGCCGGATCACCCAGGGCCGGAATCACCACGACAAAAGGGCGCTCGTGGCTCATGAAGGATTTGCCCAATGCGCGGGTGAAATTTGGACCCGGCACCAGGGCCACTGCGTCCACTGACATATCCATTGCCAATTGGCGGTATTCGGACAAATCCGGCATTCTGCCCGACCTCCTCAATAAGAAAGCCGGAGCCACCAATCAGGTGGCTCCGGTTTGTGAGTGGTGGTTTATTCGACGCTCACACCATAGAAGATGTGACCGCCCAGAGGGTGCACCTTATAGCCTTGCACCTTGTTGCTCATGGGCATGTAAACGACCGAATGCGCGATGGTTGCCCACGGAGCCTGCTCTTTGAACACAACCTGCGCTTCTTCATACAGTTTGGTCCGCTCGGCCTGATCCGTGCTTTGCTTGGCCTTCAGGATCAGGTCTTCGAATGGCTGATGGCACCATTGCGCCCGGTTGGATGCTTCGACCCCGTCACAGCCCAGCAAAACCGCCAGGAAGTTGTCCGGGTCGCCATTGTCCCCGGTCCAGCCCAGCAGAACGGCACCGTCCCGGTTCAGTTCTTTCGAGCGGGACAGGTATTCACCCCATTCGTACGAGACGATTTCGACGCCCACACCGATCTTGGCGAAATCCGCCTGGATCAATTCGGCCATGCGACGGGCATTGGGGTTGTAGGGGCGCTGGACGGGCATGGCCCAGATTTTCATCGACAGGTCCGAAACACCTTCGGCCTCAAGCATCGCCTTGGCCGCTTCGGGATCATAGGGATCGTCCACGATGGCGTCGTTGTAGCCCCACATGGTAGGCGGGATCGGGTTCTTGGCCACCTGGCCCGAGCCCTGGAAGACCACGTCGATGATCGCCTGCTTGTCGATCGCCATGTTCAGCGCTTTGCGCACCTTCGGATTGTCGAATGGCGCCATGGTGGTGTTGTAGGCCAGATAACCAACGTTCAGGCCCTCTTGTTCCAGCATGTTGATGTCCGGATCATCCTTCATTGCCTGAATGTCGGCAGGGTTCGGATAGGGCATCACATGACATTCGCCTGCTTTCAGCTTTTGATAGCGCACAGACGCATCCGGCGTGATGGCAAAGATCAGGTTTTCGACCTGCGCCGGGTCGTTCCAATACGCATCATTGGCCGCGTAACGGATCACCGCGTCTTTTTGATATGCCACGAACGAGAAAGGTCCGGTGCCGATGGGTGCCGTATTCAGTTTTTCCGGCGTACCGGCTTCCATCATTGCCGCAGCGTATTCCGCCGACACGATTGAGGCAAAGTCCATCGCCATATTGGCGACAAACGGTGCTTCGGGCTTGGACAGGGTAAATTTCACCGTGTAGTCGTCGATCTTTTCGATGGACTCGACCAGATCAGGCATCCCCATACCCTGGAAATATTCCCAGGTTCCGCCTGACACTTGATGATAAGGGTGGTTTTCGTCTTTCTGACGCATGAAGGAGAAAATCACGTCATCCGCGTTGAAATCGCGGGTCGGCGTGAACGCGTCATTCGAGTGGAACTTGACGCCCTGGCGCAGCTTGAAAGTGTATTCCAGACCATCATCGCTGGCCTCGACACTTTCGGCCAGGCCGGGGACCACATTGGTCGTGCCCGTTTCAAATTCAAGCAACCGATTGTAGATCGGATGTGAAGACGCATCAAAGGTCGTCCCCGCGGTGTACAGCGCAGGATCGAACCCTTCAGGCGATCCTTCGGAACAATATACAAGTGTATTTGCCTGCGCCACGGCGCCCGTCAGGGCGATCGCAGTGGTTGCGGCCAGAAGTTTGAGGTTCATGATTTTCTCCCAGAAAAGGACTTTGAAAGACAATCGCATGGCTCTTTGTCGCCAGAGCATTCAGTGACAGCACAGGTCGTCGCGATCCCTCTGCCTAATGTATCCAAAATACAATATCTAATGTCAACAGTGTCTTTCTGCCGAAATCTTTGAGGAGTCTTTCTACCGTTGCACCCTGATTTCCGGATCTCATTCTCATCTTCGCTGCGAAATCGATACGACGACCCGAAACCCTCTCCCGGGCACTCAGACCTTTCTGTTAATGGGTGCTGTTAGCATGCGCTCATTGCCTGCACTCTCACGTCTTGTTCGTATGCGTAACCGCGCGCCAATCCCCCGAGGGAGGGTTGGTCAAAAGCTTGTTTGCGCGCAGCTTCATGGCGACGGACACAGGGTCCCCGCCCCGCGTTTTGTCCGCGGCCTCAAACGCAGCTATCGCCTGCTCGAACCGGCCGGAACGATAATGCGCAAGACCTTGTTCGTAGGTCTCGATCCAATCAAGGGATCCTTCAAAACCGTCGGCCATCGCAATCAGCTCATAGACCACCAGCTCCTCGGTCCGGCCAAAGACCGCGAGCGTGTCCAGCTCTCGGACGACAATTGCATCGGCGGCTTCGTGCCGGGTCTCGGGACCGATCAGAATGCGCGTACCATACTCCTTGTTGGCCCCTTCCAATCGGCTGGCCACATTCACGACGTCACCGATCGCCGTGTAGTTCAACCGCTGCTCTGACCCAATGTTGCCAACCAGTGCTTCACCGCTGTTCAACCCGATCCTGACACGCAGGGAATTTCCGGCCTCGTCTTTGATGCCCGCATCTTCCACGGTCGCGACAAGATCCAGCGCCGCGCGGCAGGCATTTTCGGCACGGAGAGCATCCTTGCGCGGTGCCCCCCAGATCGCCATGACCGCGTCACCCATGAATTTGTCGATCGTCCCGTCATGGCGCGCGACGGCAGCTGCGGCCGCAGAGAAAAAGGGCTCCATCAACTGGATGATTTTGGGGCCGAGTTTTTCCGACAACCCGGTGAATCCGGTCACATCGCAAAACAATACGGATATCTGCTTCATGTCGCCACCGGGCTGCGTTTTGATGCCTTCAGCGACCAGCATTTTCACAAGATCGGTCGGCACGTATTTTCTGAACGCGGACAATCCTGCTGCCATGCTGGCCGTTGCCGCAGACAGATTGGCAAGCTCGGAAAGGTTTGAAGGCCGGCGTGGAATGCGTTCGACGTCGAAGCGTTCGATCTTGCTCAGATCCTCGGCAATGCGCGCCAAAGGATTGGCTACAATTCGACGGATCAACCAGATCGCCAGAGCGGTTGAGACGATCACAACCCCGATCAGGATATAGATCAGGTCTATCAAGGTTGCATTGATACCCGACAAAAACGCCGCCTCCGGAATGACCGTAGCGACGCGCCACCCGTAAAAACCCAAAGGTGTCAGGGCCACCGCATAGGGGACGCCGTCGATCACCACGCGCTTCGTCGAACTGCCCGCTGTCTTGCCATCCGGATCGCCCAACAGTTTTTCCCCCGAGATCTTGGCAACCTCGTACAGTTCACCCTCGCCCATGCGCGCCGGTGTAACTTCGTCCGCTTTTGCGTCGGGAACGGCAATTACTTTGCCATCAGCATCCAGAATAAAGGCAGCTCCAAATTCGCCGGGCTCAAGCGTCGCCAGAAAGCGTGACAAACGGTCGGTTTCTATTGCGACCGCAAGGACACCCTGCCGTGCCCGGTTGACATCGATCGGCCCCGCAAATGCGTATACAGTCTTGTCACTGCCCGGAAGATCGCGCGCTTCGATCCATCCCATCGTGTCCAGGGACATGAAATTGTTGAACCAGGCATGATCGCGAGGATCATAAGAGGTCGGAACAAAGGTCCTTTCTTCGAACTGAATATCCCCGGGAACAAAAATGTATCGATCGGTTCGCAGGTTCCGGTCGCGGATGGCCTTGTCGATCTCGATCATCTCAAGCCCGCTGTCGCCCAACCGATGCGACGCGAAAAAATTGCCGTCCGGCCAACCGAAGAAAATCCAGGAAATATTCGGCTGCGCCTGCAACTGAGACAGAAACACGAACTCTCGTTTATCGGCCTGCCGTGTTGCGATGACATTCTGTACAAAAATCGTGCGCACCGCCGACCATGCGGCTTCGGCGGATCTGAGGGTTGCCCCGACTTCGATACGGACCGCGTTTGCAATCTGGCTGTTGATCTCAGCGGCAAGCATACGGCTGTTGTCACGCGCGGTCGTCCACCACAGCGAATGAACAACAAAGGTCGACACGCCGATGGATACGGCGACCAGCATAGATACAGCAATGCCGACACTGAACCGCATGAAAACCCCGAAAAGAATGTCCTGTACCACAGTATTCGGTTGAGATGGCAAGAAGAGCAAAGCTTAGTTTGCTCCAACCCCTAAAAATCACGCAACTGTTAAGCACATGTGTATGCCAGGACCGAAATCAACAGCACCTGGTCACTTGCCAATGGCCAGAGGACAAACCTTGTCCGTGGCGGAAATCAACTGCCCTTGGGTCCGGGTTTGCGACGTTTTGGAACTGCGTTGCCACCCTTGGCGGATTTGACGGCCGCCGCGCGTGCACGATTCTTCTTGCTGTTTGGCTTGCCCTTCGGTGGCGGCGGACCTTTCGGCGCGTCTCCGGCTTGTTTGGAACGACCCCTCTTTTGCTCGACGCTGTCGGGCTTGCGCTTTTTAGGTTTTGCGCCCGAAGCCCTGAACTGGCTTTTTGCGTCGTCATCCGACGCTCGGCGGGTTTCGGTCGCGGGCACGGTCTGGGCAAGCTGAGCCTCGGGCTTGGATTGGCGGCGGTGGGCTTTTCGCTCAGCCGGAGAGTTTTCCTTTTTGTGTCCTGTAGGTCTGCCTTTGAACTTACTTTTGAGACCGGACCGACCGGTTGACGACAGGTCCGGTGCTTTATCCAACCGCACAAGGTCTTTGGTTTCTTCGATTTTCATCTCTGGACCAATGGCGGTCAGAAAGCGGTCGACACTGGCTTCACTGATTTCGAAATAAGTTACGTCCTCGGCAATCCGAATGGCACCGATGTCGTCTTTTGTCAGATCGCCCGCCTTGCAGATCATCGGCAGCATATGACGGGGGGACGCATTCTGATTGCGCCCTTCGGACAATGAAAACCAGACGCCGGGCCCAAAGGATGCCCGTGGTCTTGGGGTGGTCTGATCGACCGCCGACAGCTCTTCCGGGGCGGAATGGCGCAGTTTGTATTGCCTGAGGTAAGCGGCCGCGATTTGTTCGGGCGTGAAGCGAGCAATCAGTTTTTCAACAGACGGCCGTTCGCTTTCCGTAATCTCTACCTGCCAGTCCTCTGATGCCAGCATCCGAACCTGATCACGCTCGTTCACCTCGTCGGCAGACGGGGCCGATCCCCATTCTGCTGTCAGCTTGGCAAATTTCAGAATGCGCTCTGCCTTTTTTCGCGATGATGGCGCGACGATCAGGGCGCTGACGCCCTTGCGCCCGGCGCGACCTGTGCGGCCAGACCGGTGCAGCAGTGTTTCATGGCTGTTGGGCAGTTCGGCATGGACCACCAGATCAAGGTTGGGCAGATCGATGCCGCGGGCCGCAACATCGGTTGCGACACAGACCCGGGCCCGTCCATCACGCATGGCCTGCAACGCGTTGGATCGTTCGCTCTGGGTCAGCTCACCGGACAGGGCCACGACAGAAAACCCCCGGTTCGACAGGCGAGTGGTCAGGCGCGAAACCATTGCTCGGGTGTTGCAGAAAACGATGGCATTGGGGGCCTCGTAATATCGCAGCACATTGATTATCGCGTTTTCACCATCACGCGGCGCCACCGTCATGGCCCGATACTCGATATCCGCGTGCTGGGTCTGTTCGCCGACCGTGCTCACACGTACCGCCTCGCGCTGATACCGCTTGGCCAGATTGGCAATTGCGCGTGGCACAGTGGCAGAAAACAACAAGGTCTGACGATCTGCGGGTGTTTCATCAAGGATGAACTCAAGATCCTCGCGGAACCCCAGATCCAGCATTTCGTCCGCTTCGTCCAGGACAACCGCTCGGATAGCTGTCAGATCGATTGACCCTCGATTGATATGATCGCGAAGTCGTCCCGGAGTGGCCACAACGATATGGGCGCCTCGGGCCAACGCGCGACGTTCATCCCGAATGTCCATGCCCCCAACGCACGAGGCCAGAAACGCTCCCGCTCCGGAATACAACCAACCAAGTTCCCGTTTCACCTGAAGTGCCAGCTCGCGGGTCGGTGCGACAACCAGCGCCAACGGCGCTTCGGGTTTGCCGAGCGTTTCTTCATCGCCCAGCACCCTGTGTGCTATCGCCAGACCAAACCCAATGGTCTTCCCTGATCCGGTCTGGGCCGAAACCAACATGTCGCGCCCTTCCAGTTCGGGCTGGGTGACGGCTCGCTGAACTTGGGTCAATGTATCATAGCCCTTGCGCGCTAGCGCATCTGCAATGGTTTGTTTCACGGTGGTGGTTCTTTGTATCGGCCAGGTGATAGGCGCTGTGCGGAATTGCGATCAGCGGATCATCCAAGGGTAAAGACAGCCCCTTACCGGCTGCCATCCCGGTTGTATAGACGGGAAAACGGGCATATTCGCCGAAAAGCTTCCAATAAGGGAACACCCTGACAGGTCAGACCCTGACGCAACCGCCAGGGCCGGGCCGCGTCAAGCCTGGGTCAACGCGGGTACGCAATTCGACATCTTGCTGGCAGATGCCTGCCGTTGGGCGTCGGAGAAACGCACCGGACACACACAATCTTGCCGATCATTTCGATGACGTGACCGTCGTCGATGCGACATGGGTCAAACAAGAGCCCGAGCGGGTTCGTTCCTGATCTTGTTGGCCCGATCTCAAGCCCCTGTTGCCCTAAGAAGTACTCTGCCACGGGTCAAACCATTCACTTTTTCGATGATGGCATCGGCATCAATGCAGTGGTGGCGATAGAGATCACCGATCGTTCCTGTCTGGCCAAAATGTTCGACCCCCATCGGAATGGTCTGATGACCGCGCACAGCGCCCAGCCACGACAATGTTGCAGGATGCCCATCAATCACGGTGACCAGATTGCAATGCGCCGGCAGGCCAGACATCAGGGCCTCGATGTGGGAAAGTGCGGCGGGGTTGCCCCGCGACCGCACGCGTTGTGCAGCCGTCCAACCGGCATTCAGCCGATCCGCGGACGTCACGGCCAGAACGCCGATATCGCGACGGCCCTCGCCGATGATACCGGCGGCCCTGATTGCCTCGGGCGCGACGGCACCTTGATAGGCGATTACAACTTCGCAATTGGGCCCCGGTTTTCGCAACCAATAGGCCCCATCGATGGCACCTTGGCGGAACTCATCGTCGACACGCTTTCCAGGCTGTTCAATCGGGTTGGTCGTCAGACGCAGATAGACGGAACCGCCGGTTTCATCGCGCAGCCATGTGCGCTCGTCCGGTTGCCCTTCACCGTCGCGTTGCAGATAGTCGAAGGCCCATTCCATGATCACCGCCAGTTCATCAGCAAAGGCGGGTTCGAATGCGGCCAGCCCGTCTTGGCTCATCCCGATCAGCGGTGTTCCAACGGATTGGTGTGCTCCACCTTCGGGTGCGAGTGTGACACCCGATGGTGTGCCAACCAGCATGAAGCGCGCGTCCTGATAACAGGCGTAGTTTAGCGCATCGAGACCGCGGCTGACGAAGGGATCATAGACGGTGCCAATTGGGATCAGCCGCTTACCGAACAGGGAATGCGACAGACCCGCCGCTCCCAGAAGCAACATGAGGTTCATTTCGGCGATACCAAGTTCGATATGCTGCCCCTCCGGCTTGAATTCCCATTTCGCCGTCGAAGGGATCCGGTGTTCTATGAAGGCGTCGGCTTGCTCGGATCTGGCGAACAGTTTGCGCCGGTTAACCCAAGGCCCGAGGTTCGTCGTGCCGGTGACATCCGGAGAGGTTGTCACGATGCGTTCGGTCAACGGGCCATCACCTTTTGACAGATCGTCAAGGATCTTGCCAAACGCCATCTGGGTCGAGATTTCACGGCTGGTGTCGACCTCGATCCGTGGCACGTCCAGCTTGTCATCGAAATAGCGGCGCGGACCCTTGGTAAAGAACGGTGCCTTAGCCAGAAAATCCTTGAATGCGGCTGGGTCCTGCACTGTCGCAAGCGGCTCCCATTCCTCACCTTCTGGCACGCCCATATGCGACTGCCACGCGGCGAACTGGCTGTTGTTCATCAGCCCGCCGTGATTGTCCTTGTGACCTGCGATGGGGGTGCCCCACCCTTTGACGGTGTAGGCCAGGAAACAGGTCGGGCGATCATGATCGATGGCGGCAAATGTCCGGGCCATGGTCTCGACGCAATTGCCGCCAAGGTTTTCCATCAGGGCAGCCAGCTCTGCATCCGTCCGCCGTTCGATCAGGGCGGTCACATCCCCCTGATCCCCCAGATCGTCCATGAGACGCTGCCGCCAGACTGCGCCACCCATGAAGGTCAAAGCCGAATATTCCTGATTGGGGCACGCATCGATCCAGTCGCGCAGGCGATCGCCACCCGGTTCTTCAAAGGCCGCGCGTTGCAGAACCCCATATTTCACGCGCACGACATCCCAACCGAACGCATCGAAGATCTTTTCAATCCGTTCGAACAGCCCTTCGCGGACGATGCCATCCAGGGATTGCCGGTTGTAGTCAATGATCCACCACGTATTGCGCAGGTCGTTCTTCCAACCTTCCTGCAATGCCTCGTACACATTGCCTTCGTCCAGTTCGGCGTCGCCTACAAGGGCCACCATCCGCCCCATCGGAGCATCCGAGCCCCAGCTTTTGGCCTTGATGTAATCCTGAATGATTGAGGCAAACGAGGTGATCGCGACACCCAAACCCACAGACCCGGTAGAAAAATCGACGTCGTCGATATCCTTGGTCCGGCTGGGATAGCTTTGCACACCGCCAAAACCACGGAAGTTTTCCATCTTCTCGCGCGTTTGATTGCCCATGAGATACTGCATCGCATGGAAAACCGGCGAGGCATGGGGTTTGACCGCCACCCGGTCTTCAGCGCGCAGGGCCGAAAAATAGAGCGCGGTCATGATCGACACCATCGAAGCAGACGACGCCTGATGGCCACCAACCTTGATCCCATCCACCTTTGGTCGGATCTGGTTGGCATTGTGGATCATCCAATGCGACAACCATAGCAGACGTTGTTCAACGATCTTCAACTGAGTGGGATCAATGTGCATGGCGGTCTCCGGGTTCAGGCGGCGCTGCGGGCAAGATACGGCAAAGCTTGCTCCAGGTCTGCGAGGATATCTTCGACATCCTCAAGCCCGACGGACAAACGGATCAAACCATCGCTGATCCCATGCGCGGCCCGTTCTTCCGGGGTATAGGTCGAATGCGTCATGGATGCAGGGTGCTGGATCAGCGTTTCGGCATCGCCCAAGGACACCGCGCGCTGGATCATGTTCAGGCGGTTCATAAATTCGATCCCACCGGACAGGCCGGACTTGATCTCGAACGCGATCATGGCGCCGGGTTGGGACATTTGCCGCTGCGCGACATCATGCTGGGCAAAGCTTTTCAGCCCGGGAAAATAAACCTCACCGACGGCGGGGTGCGCCTCGAGGAAATCAGCGACGACCTTGGCTGACGCGCAATGACGATCCAGACGCAGGTTCAGTGTTTTTAGACCACGCAGGATCAGCATCGCGTTGAAAGGGGCCATGACCGCACCGGTCATATCCTTCATTCCGACCAGGCGGATTTCGGCGATCTGTTCGGCGGTGCCGACAACCAGACCAGCGACCACGTCGCCATGCCCACCGAGATATTTGGTGGCAGAATGCAGAACGATATCCGCCCCGTGCTCGATCGGGCGGGTCAGATAGGGGCTGGCATAAGTGTTGTCGACGACAACCGTTGCACCGACCGAATGCGCAATTTCGGCGCTGGTGGCGATGTCCACCAAGCGCATGTTCGGATTGGCCGGAGTTTCGAAATAGACAACGCGGGTTTTGTCAGAAACGGCAGCTTTCAGGTTCTCTGGGTCTGTCATGTCGACATGGGTGATCGTGACCCCCCATTTTGCCAGACCGTGGCGCATGAAGGCGAAGGTGCAGCCATAGAGCGTTTTGTCCACGATGACTTCGTCCCCCGGCGACAGCAGGGTCCAAAGCACTGCCGTGATCGCCCCCATGCCGCTGGAAAGTGCCAGTCCGGCCTCGGCCCCTTCAAGCACCGCAATGCGTTGTTCCAGAAGGTCACATGTGGGGTTCGAAATACGGCTGTAGATATGACCTGCGCGTTCACCGGTGAACATCTCTCCACCAGCCTCTGCGGTTTCAAAGGTAAACGTGGACGTCAAATGCAGCGGTGGGGTAAGGGCGCCGTCATTTTCCAGAGGGTTGTAAGCGTGGTGAATGGCGCGGGTGGCAAATCCGGTTGAACGAGTCATTGCAAGCTCCTGTTTCAAGCTGACGCCAGTTTGCACCTTTACTTTGGGCTTGTGCTTGCAAATAGTATCAAGACAGCGATCTATATTGGCAGATTCTGCCAATTTTAAGGTTGAAATGGACGATAAAGACAGACAGATCATTCGGGCGCTGCAAAAGGACGGGCGCATGACGAACCAGGACCTTGCCGACGAGGTGAACCTGTCTCCGTCGCCGTGTCTGCGCCGGGTCAAGAACCTCGAAGCGCGCGGGATCATAAAGGGTTACAGCGCAGATGTGGACGCCGCCGCATACGGCATAGGCATTACCGTTTTTGTGCGGGTCCGGTTGGAGCGACACAATGAAACGGACGTACAGAATTTCGAAAAACGCGTTCGGATGATCGACGAAGTTCTTGAATGCCACGTGCTGACCGGGGCGATGGACTACCAGCTGCGGGTGTTGGTATCGGATCTCGAGGCATATGAAGAATTCATACGAAACAGAATTCACCCGATCGGTGGGATTGCTTCGATCGACACCAGCTTTGTTTATGGAACGGTAAAGAAGACCGCCGTTTTTCCACCCTGATGGAACGCACCCGGCCAATCTGCGAACTCAGGTTGATGTGCATGTTTAACGCGCGCCGGGATAAGGTTTCACAGCCAACTCATGGCGGCGCGGGCGAGAGGACCTTTGAGCCTCGGTCGCAAAGGGTCGTGGCGCGCCGCCAGCCCTTGATTCTGTCGAACAATATCTTGACGCGATTGCGCCGCTTAGCGTGCTTTGCAGGCAACCCGCACTGTTTGCGCCCCCGGATTCTGGCACGCATCCCGAAGATCAGACATGTTCACCGCTCGTTTTTCGAACCGTGAACACGCTGACCTGCCGAATTCAATGGGTTCCCGGCCTAGTAGGCGACCATCGTCAAAAGCTCATATTCCGCAACCATTTCATCATCCTGTTGGGTCAGGGTGACATGCCAGCGGACTTCGCCGTATTCTTCGTTCCGTTTGGTCTTGGCCTTGACCGTCAACCGCACCTTGATGGTATCACCCGCCTGGACGGGCTTCATGAATCGCAACCCGTCAAGACCCGTGTTTGCCAGAACCGGGCCTTCGTTCGGTTCAACAAACAATCCGGCTGCAAATGACAGAAGCAGATACCCATGGGCCACACGGCCCGGGAAGAACGGGTTCCGTTCCGCCGCTGCCTGATCCATATGCGCGTAGAACGTATCGCCGGTGAAATTGGCAAAGTGTTCGATGTCTTCCATCGTGATTGTACGGGGCGCCGTGTGGAGGGTCTCGCCAATCGCCAGCTCGTGGAACCGGCGCGTGAACGGATGGGCTGGCCCTGCGACCTCGGTCGCGCCGGGAACCCATTTGTTCCCGATCGCGGTCAGCAAATCGGGTGACCCCTGAATGGCTGTCCTCTGCATGTAGTGCTTCACGCCACGCACACCGCCCATCTCCTCGCCGCCACCAGCGCGTCCGGGTCCGCCGTGAACCATATGCGGCAGAGGAGAGCCGTGGCCGGTGGATTCCTTCATCGAGTCACGATTGTTGAAATACAGCCGCCCGTGATAGACCCCGGCCCCAAGGGCAACTTGCCGCGCCACATCCGCGTCACGAGTTATGACCGATGCCACCAGCGACCCCTGCCCGCGGTTCGCCAGATCGATCGCATGGTCAAGATCGCGATACCCCATCACCGTGCTGACCGGGCCAAAAGCCTCGGTGTCATGGACGCGTCGGGCCGCATCCGGATTGGCACAGTGGTACAACATCGGCGGCAGGAACGCGCCTTTCTCGGCATCCGCCCCATCAACCTGAAAATCGTCAGGGTTGCCGAAAACGCGCTCGGCTTCCTGCCCGATGATTGCCGCCTTTTCCAGAACATCGCGTTTCTGACCGTTCGAGACCAGCGCGCCCATGCGTGTGGTTTCCAGCCGCGGGTCGCCGATGACCGTTTTTGCCAACCGCGCGGACAGGGCTTCGATCACCGCCTGCACCTGAGGCTCTGGGGCAATGATCCGGCGGATCGCCGTACATTTCTGCCCGGCCTTCGTGGTCATCTCGCGCTGGACTTCTTTGACGAAAAGGTCGAATTCCGGCGTTCCGGGCTCGGCATCAGGGCCCAGGATCGAGCAGTTCAGACTGTCCTGCTCGGCTACGAAACGAACAGAATTCTCCAGGATGACCGGGTTGGAACGCAGTTTCGACGCCGTTTCCGCGGATCCGGTGAAACTGACCACGTCCTGCATGGTCAGACGGTCCAGCATATCGCCCAGACCACCCGAAACCAGCTGCAACGCGCCCGCAGGCAAAATGCCGGAGTCCAGCATCAGCCGGACGCATAGTTCGGTGACGTAGCACGAGTTCGTCGCCGGTTTTACGATGGCCGGAACGCCTGCCAGAAGGGTTGGAGCCAGCTTTTCCAACATCCCCCAGACAGGAAAGTTGAACGCGTTGATGTGAACCGCCACCCCATGCAACGGGGTGCAGATGTGCTGCCCCAGAAAAGTGCCATTGCGCGACAACTGCTCGACCTCACCGTCCAGATAGACATATCCGTCCGGCATCTCGCGTCGACCTTTCGAAGCGAAGACGAACATCGTGCCGATACCACCGTCTATGTCGATCAAGTGGTCGGACTGGGTCGCACCTGTGCTGAAAGACAGGTCATACATTTCCTGTTTGTGCTGACCCAAATGAACGGACAGCGCCTTGAGCATCTTGGCCCGCTGGTGGAACGTCATCTGCCGCAGCGCCGGCCCGCCGACATTGCGCGCATAGTCCAGCATCCCCTGCACATCCAACGCGCTATTGCCGGCCGTGGCGATCACCTCGCCGGTGACTGCGCTTGTAATATTGCGGGCACCCGCACCGGGGGCAACCCATTCACCGGCCGCGAAGCTGGAAATCTGTTGGATTGTCATGAGCGTCTCCTCATTTGTTGTGTGAACTTCGCGCGGCCATATGCCCGTCTCACGAAATCATAATATAAACCGTACGGTCGGTCAATAAATTGGCGAATTGTCACCCAAACCGCACATCTCAGACTTGCGCTGGCAGTCGCGCGAAACCCCGAAACCGGATGCGCCCGCCCCGTTCGGCGCCGTCAGTGATGCGATAGGTCGGGAATCGCGCAAGAAACCGTCCGACGGCCACGCGCCCCTCCATACGGGCCAGGGTCAGGCCGACGCAGGTATGGGGACCTCCGGCAAACGCGTGATGCTTGTTGGGGCGCCGATCCAATACAACCTCATTAGGTTGTTCAAACTGCCGCGGATCGCGATTGGCCGCGCCGATACACAGGTGAATGTCCGTACCTGCCGGAATGGTCTGACCGTGGAACGTTACATCTTCGGTGGTCAGACGATTGCCAAACTGATTTGGGCTTTCCAGCCGCAGAAACTCGTCCACTGCCGTGTTGATCAGATCCGGATTGGCCAGAAGATCGGCCCGCTTGTCGCGGTGCCGTTCCAACAGTTCCAATGCGTTGCCGATCAGGTTGGTGGTGGTCTCGTGCCCTGCATTCAGAATGAAGATGCAGTTCTGGTACAGCTCTACCTCGGTCAAGCCACCTTCGGTGTCATCCTGCATCAACCGTGTCAGGACATCCGTCGCAGGATCTCCGGGGATGGCCCGGCGATCTTCTATGACATGCCGAAGATAGTCCTTGAAATCAGATACCGACCGGTTGCCCCACTCTTCCTGCTCGGGCGTCAATTGGGGTTCCAAAGCGCCCAGAATAGCCAAAGACCAATCCCGCAAAGGGCCACGTTCCGATCTGGGAATGCCAAGCAGGTTGCCGATGATCTCGATCGGGATGGCACCGGCGAAATCCTCGATCAACTCTACCGAGCCCTTGGCCTGCATCTCGTCCAGCAGCCCATCCACAAGTTCAATCAGGCCCGGTTCCATCTGCGCCAGCGCCCGTGGGTTCATAGCGCCGACCATGACCTTGCGGACGCGGGTATGCAGGGGCGGATCGTTGAACACAAGGCTGGTGGTATGGTGTTCGTACAGCGGGCTATCGATACCGTATTTGGGGCCGAAAACCGCCTTTTTATCCGAAATGAAACGCTCGGTATCCCGGTACACCAGATCCAGATCGTCATACCGCGACAGGACCACCGAACCATCGGGCTGCCAGCAGACGGGCGTGTCTTCGCGCAACGCGGCGTAGGTTGGATAGGGATCCGCATGAAACCCGTCCGAAAGCGCAGTCAGAGAGAACATCAGTGACCCATCGCTCCCATTTGTTCGGGAAGGACCAGAACCAGCCACGGCACCAGAACGATCAGAGCCAGACGGAAGATGTCTGCCACCCAGAACGGTGTGACCCCCTTGAAGATTGTTCCGGTCGATACGTCCCCGACCACGCCTTTCAGAATGAACACGTTCAGACCCACGGGCGGCGTGATCAAACTGATCTCGGTCACGACGACGACAACGATGCCGAACCAGATCGGATCGTATCCCAATGACGTGACCAGAGGGAAAAAGATCGGAACCGTCAGCAACAGCATCGACAGCGATTCAAAGACGCATCCCAGAATGATGTAGATCCCGAGGATCATCAGGATCACGACGAAGGGCTCCACCTCATATGCGGTGACCAAGGCGATCAACGCTTCGGGCAGACCGGCCAGGTTGATGAAATTCGAGAAGATCTGCGCGCCGATCAGAACCGAGAACAGCGCTGCGGCGGTGAAGCTGGTTTCCTTCAGCACTTCAAAGGTCGATCTAAGGGTCAGCCCGCCGCGCGACAATGCGATCAGGAACGCCCCCATCGCGCCCATACCAGCGGCTTCGGTCGGGCTGAAGGTCAGGTTCAAAGGATGGAAATCGAACACTCCGTACAAGCCGCCGATCACCAGGAAGAACAACAGCAACACCGCCCAGACCGAGCGCAGGGCCGACAGGCGTTCGCCCCAGCCGTGGCGTTCACCGGCGGGGCCGGCCTCGGGCCTGCGCCAAACGGTCCAGCGCACCGCGAACAGATAGAAGAGGATACCAAGTACACCGGGAATTATGCCCGCAACGAAGAGTTTGCCGATCGATGTTTCGGTCAACAGGCCGTAGATCACCAAAATGACCGACGGTGGGATCAGGATACCCAGCGTGCCACCGGCGGCAATCGACGCGGTCGACAACTCATCCGCGTAGCGGTACCGGCGCATCTCGGGCATCGCGACTTTGGACATGGTCGCAGCCGTTGCCAGCGAGGAACCGCAAATGGCCGAAAAGCCGCCGCATGCGGCAACCGTCGCCATGGCGATACCACCTCGGAAGTGGCCCAGGAAGGCGTTTGAAACCGCGTATAATTCGCGCGCGAGCCCGCCCTTGTTCACGAACAGACCCATGAGGATGAACAGTGGCACGACCGAAAGGCCATAGTCCTGTGCCGTATCGGTAATCTGGCGACCCACCATCGACATGGCGGCCTTCAGCCCGCGCTCGGACAGGATGCTGCCACCGCGTTCATATGCGAACCCAAGCGTCCCCACGAGGCCCATCGCAAACACAATGGGCAAGCGTACCAACACAAGAACCAGGACAAGGGCGAAACCGATCAGTGCGGCAGTCATCAGGCGTGCTCCGAAAAGGTTTGGGGGGCAAAAATGTGCAAAAGACCGGTGATGACCATCGCAACGGCCGTTATTGCAGTGAAGGCGGCGATGAACCAGCCGACATAGAAGACAGGGATCGACAGGTATTCGGTGACGTCCCCGTAATCCCGTGCACGTTCAGCCAGAACCCAAACGCGCTGAATCGGCCAGATCAGCATGATGCCAGACACCAGATAGACAATTGCATCGCGTGCCCTGCTCAGCCGCAGGCGGGAAAAAATTCCATCGGTCAGGTCAACGGCGATTTGCCCTTTCCCGGCCGAAATCATCGGCAGAACCGAGAACACAAGGATCGCCATCAGAATCCGCGTCAGTTCGGTTGCCGCCTCGATCGGAGCATTGAAGACTGAGCGTAGGATGACGTCAAAAAAGGTCATCACCATCAGGATGAACAGCGCCACACAGGCCAGCACCGTCGGAATGATACTGACGCGACGCGCGAAGGTCACGATAGATTGCATGATTGGCCCCCAACGGGTGAAGATGGCTGGCGGGTCAACCCCGCCAGCCGGGCTGTGTTACTGGGCAGCCATTTCGTTAACGATCATGTCATAAGCGGCTTGCGCATCAACACCGGTGCCATTGACCTCTTCGATGACCTTGGCGCGCACATCGGCAGCAATCGCGTTGAACTTTTCCAGATCTTCAGCAGAGGCTGCATTGATCGCGTTGCCCTCGGTCTGTTCGGTCGCCTCACGGCCGATCGCGTCGATCTCATCCCAGATTTTACCGATTTCGCGGCTCAGCGGTTCGCCGAAGACCTTTTCTTCCAAAGCGGCCTGCACATCGGCGGGAAGATCCGCAAAAGTGTCTTCGTTCATGATGAACGCAAATGAACCGCGATACAGGCCACCCGGAACTTCATATACGTTCTGCGCCACTTCAGTCAGCTTGAAACCCTTACGGGATTCAAATGGCATAACCACACCATCAGCAGCTTTCGACGCGAGTGTCTCGTATACTTTCGGCGCGGGAACCTGGATTCCGGTTGCGCCCAGCGCCGTGCCGACATCTCCGCCAACGCCGCCCGGGATACGCACCTTGAGGCCGGATACCTCGTCGAGGTTGGTCACGGAGCTGCTGGAATGAAGCTGTGCCGGGCCGTGTGTGTGCAGGGCGATCACTTTCACACCGCGATGTTCGTCCGCTGCCTTGAGATACTTGTCGTATGTACGCCAATACGCGACCGAGGCCGCTTCGGCCGAGCCCTCATATCCGGGCAGCTCAATCATCTTGGTGGTGACGAAACGACCGGGCTGGTAACCATGGAAGATGATCGACGCATCCGCCGCGCCATCCATGATCAGATCCATCTGCGCCGGCGGCGGGGCAATTCCCAGCTTCAGTTCAGCAGTGACTTTGCCGTCGGTGGCTTCTTCGACCATTTCCACGAATTTCGGCCACATCTTCGCGTTGATGCCGTGGGTTGGCGGTGCCCAGCTGGAAATCGTCAGCGTATAATCCGCCGCCAGCGCCACTGTGCCCGAAACAGCCAGCGCGGCCGAGGCCAAAAGAGTGCTCAACTTGGTGAACTTCATGGTTTTGTCTCCTCCCTGTGAAACATGACTCGAGAATGCGTTAATGGTCACTTTTGTAACCATCAACATGTTAATTGTTTTCCAATTGGCCCGCGAGGCGCCACGAACCTGGGCTTTCTTTCACTACGGTTAGCATATTTGCGGCGCACCGGCTGATGCCGATTTCGTTGCAATAGTTCATCGGTCCTCCTCTCCAGCGGGGAAAGCCATATCCATGGATTTGAACCATATCGACAGCTTCGGCGTTTTCCGCGATCCCCTCTTCAATGATCAAAGCGCCCTCGTTGGCCAAGACCGCCAGCAACCGCGAACAGATTTCCTCGTCCGAAAAATCCCTGCGGGTGATGCCCTGCTGGTCGGAATAAGCTTCGATCAATGCCTCAACTTCGGGATCACGAACCGGATCACGACTGCCCTCTTCGTAGCGGTACCACCCTTTGCCGACACGCTGGCCGAAACGCTCACGCTGACAAAGCTGGTCCGCGATGGTGACATAACGTTCGTTCGGGTCGCGGTTGGCGGCATTGCGTTTGCGGTTCGCCCAGGCAATTTGAAGACCGGTCAGATCCTGAAGCTCGTAAGGCCCCATGGGCATCCCGAACGCCCGCATTGCACGGTCCACCTGATAGGGAAGCGCCCCATCTGCCAGCAGATAATCGGCCGCGCGCCGATAGGCGGCCAACATGCGGTTGCCAATGAACCCATCGCAGATACCCGACAGCACCGAAACCTTGCGAAGCTTCTTCCCAAGCGCGACCGCAGTTGCGACCATTTCAGCAGAGGTTTGCGGAGCTACCACGACCTCGAGCAGTTTCATGACATGGGCCGGGCTGAAGAAATGCAGCCCGATGCATCGGGCCTGATTGCCGACGTCCGCGAAAATTTCGCGCGGGTCCAGATAGGACGTATTGGTGGCCAAAATCGCATCGCTGCTCATATGCCTTGCCAGCTCGTCAAATACCTGTTGCTTGACGGGCAAGTCTTCAAAGACGGCCTCGATCGCCAGTTCGGCATCCGCAGCGCCTGCATAACTGTTCACCGCACGAAACGCAGCAAAGCGATCCCGAAGCTGCGCCTCGGACATCTTGCCTCTCTTGACCGCGCCTTGCAGCAGACCCTCGACCCGATTGTGCGCTGCGGCCGCGGCGTCAGCGTCTCGCTCGATCAACGTCACGGACAGCCCGCCGCTCAGGGCCGCAGTTGCGATCCCTGCCCCCATCAACCCACCTCCGACAACGGCGATCCGTGTTATGTCACGGGCGGCCACGCCTTTGATCAACGAAGGTTTGGACACGGCACGTTCAGCAAAAAACGCGTAGCGCAAAGCGCGGCTTTCCGGGCTTTGGCGCAACTCCAGATGGCGCGCGCGCTCTTTCGGTTGTGCGGTGGCAAATGGCTCAACCGACCAACCAAGCGCCGTCAGGTTTTCCGACGGTGATTTCTGACCCTTAGCGCGTTTCTTCAAAGCCTCGCGGCTCGTCTCCAACAGATCCGGCGAAAATTCCGCCACAGCACGCTGGCTGACAGGTATTGGGCGTTCGGGCAGGTCGGCAATCAACTCCAGGACAGCAGCCCTGGGGTCTTCGGCGATGCGGTCGACGCCGCCAAGCTCGGCCAGTGTCTCTGCCTTGAAAATTTTGCCCGAACAAGCCATGTCAATTGCAGCCTGCATCCCGACAAGACGCGGCAATCGTTGTGTGCCCCCTGCCCCGGGGATCAAGCCCACATTGACTTCCGGCAGGCCAAAACCCGTTCCCGGCGCTGCGATCCGCCACGCACAGGCCATGGCGATTTCGAACCCACCACCCAGCACGTTGCCATGCATGCAGGCAATGAACGGAACCTCGCTGTCTTCGATTTTCTGAACCACGTCGGGCAAGTGCGGCTCGACCGGCGGCGCATCGAATTCGGACATGTCGCCGCCTGCGACAAAGGTTTTTCCAGCGCAACACAGCACCGCCACCCGCGCCCCCTTGACCGCATCAACGGCGTCAGACAGCCCTTGGCGAACTCCTGTCGACGTCGCGTTTACCGGCGGGTTGCCAATGGTGACCCACGCCACGTCGCCCTTAAATTCAACGCTCACCAGCGACGACTGCGACATTTGCAATCCCTTTGATCGGTTCAGATTCGGTTCGGGTTTATATATTGACCAACCGTTCGGTTAATGCAATGATTAAGTTGAAACGAGACCAGATGAGACAGTCATGAGCGATACGATTCTTGTACAAGACAACGGGAACTGGGCCGAAATCACCCTGAACCGCCCGGACAAGCTGAACTCGTTCAATGAAGAAATGCACCTGGCGCTTCAGGATGCGCTGAAAGCCGCGCGCGACGGCGGGGCCCGCGCGATATTGCTGACCGGTGCCGGACGAGGCTTTTGTGCCGGTCAGGACCTCGGCGATCGCGACCCGTCGATAATGGATGGCCCGCCGGATTTAAGCAAAACGGTACGCAGATTCTATGCCCCTCTTGTCCGGTTGATCCGGTCAGTGAATATCCCGGTGATCTGCGCCGTGAACGGAGTAGCCGCCGGGGCGGGTGCAAATCTGGCGCTGGCCTGTGATATGGTTCTGGCCGCGGAAAGTGCAAAATTCATTCAGAGCTTTTCCAAGGTGGGCCTGATTCCCGACACGGGCGGCAGTTGGCACTTGCCGCGCCTGTTGGGCGAGGCGCGCGCCAAGGGGCTGGCCCTGACAGCCCAACCCCTTCCGGCCAAGCAAGCCGAAGATTGGGGGCTGATCTGGAAGGCGGTGGCCGATGATCAATTGATGACCGAAGCGCGCGCACTTGCCGCGCAATTGGCAAACGGCCCAACCCTCGGGCTCGGGCTGACAAAACAGTGCATTCAAACCGCTGCCACCACGTCGCTCTCGGATCAGCTTGAGATCGAAGCAGACGCAATGAAGACCTGCGGGGAAAGCGCGGATTACGCCGAAGGCGTATCCAGTTTTCTTGAAAAGCGGACACCGAATTTCCAGGGACGCTGATGATGACACCCAAGGAACGTGCCACGAAATCCGCTGAAGCGATGTGGGCAAATGACCAAGCCAGCAAATGGTTCGGGATGGATCTGGTCGAAGTCGACGAAGGCCGTGCAGTTCTGACCCTGACAGTCGGGGACCATCACTGCAACGGGCACGGCATTTGCCACGGGGGCGTCACTCATGCCCTGGCCGACAGCGCCTTTGCCTTCGCCTGCAACAGCCGCAACGTGGCAACCGTCGGCCAGCATACAATGATGAGCTACCTCGCGCCCGGAAAAAAAGGGGACCATCTGACCGCAACCGCGACAGAGGTTGCCGTCACCGGCCGCAGTGGCATCTATGACGTGCACGTCACCAACCAAGACAACACCCTGATCGCCGAGTTTCGCGGAATGTCCCGCGCGGTCGGCGGGCAGAATTTTCAGGAATAGCTTCGCGACTGGAGGAGTGACGCGATGGAAGACCTTTCCCCAAACAAAGCGGATCTGGACCCGATCGAGATCGCCTCGATCGACGAAATCCGCGCGACGCAGCTTGAACGCCTCAAATGGTCCGTTCGCCACGCCTACGAGAACGTTCCGATGTACAAGCAACGGTTTGACGAATCCGGTGTGCATCCCGACGATCTTCAGCAGCTTTCGGATCTGGCGAAGTTTCCGTTCACGTACAAGAATGATCTGCGTGACAACTATCCGTTCGGTCTGTTCGCCGTTCCTCGCAGCCAGATCATTCGTCTGCACGCCTCGTCCGGTACGACGGGCAAGCCGACGGTGGTGGGCTACACGAAAAACGACATCGACAATTGGGCGGATCTGGGCGCAAGGTCCCTGCGCGCATCGGGGTTGCGCAAAGGTGACATGGTGCACAATGCCTATGGTTACGGGTTGTTCACCGGCGGTCTTGGCGCACATTACGGGATCGAGCGGCTTGGCGCGACCGTCGTCCCCATGTCCGGCGGGCAAACCGAAAAGCAAGTCAACCTGATCAACGATTTCCGGCCCGACGGGATCATGGTTACACCTTCCTATATGCTCAATATCCTTGAACAGTTCCACAAGGCCGGGCTCGACCCGCGTGAAAGCTCGCTGAAGGTTGGCGTGTTCGGTGCCGAGCCCTGGACGGACGCCATGCGCGCCGAAGTCGAGGATGCGTTTGATATGCATGCGGTCGACATCTATGGCCTGTCCGAAATCATGGGGCCCGGGGTGGCCAATGAATGCGTTGAAACCAAGGATGGCCCGGTGATCTGGGAAGATCACTTCCTGCCTGAAATCATTGATCCCACGACCGGAGAGGTCCTGCCCGATGGCGAAACCGGCGAGTTGGTGTTCACGACCCTGACCAAGGAAGGTTTGCCGATGATCCGCTATCGCACGCGCGATCTGACCTGCCTGCTGCCGGGGACAGCACGATCCATGCGCCGGATGGCCAAAATCACCGGTCGCAGCGACGACATGATGATCCTGCGCGGGGTCAACGTCTTTCCCAGCCAGATTGAAGAACAGGTCATGGCGACGGGGGGCCTTGCCCCTTATTATCAGATAGAGCTGTACAAATCTGGCCGCATGGACGCCATGCGGGTTTATGTTGAATCGTCCCCGGATTCCACCGACGAACTGTCCAAGACGGCCGCGGCACGGATGCTGACCAAGCGGATCAAGGACGTCGTTGGCGTCTCAACGGAAATTGTTGTAGGTGACCCCGGCGACGTCGAACGCTCTCAGGGCAAGGCGAAGCGCGTCGTCGACAATCGCGATAAGGAATAAGCCGTGGCCCGTACAATCGCCAAAGATCACGACCAGAAGCGGAAGCAAATCCTGAAAATGGCCGCCAAAGTGTTCGCCGACCAAGGGTTTGATCGCGCCTCGATGACCCTGTTGGCAAAAGAGTGCGGGATTTCCAAGGCAAACATCTACCACTATTACGACAGCAAGGATGCCATCTTGTATGACATCCTTGAAACCTACCTGCGCGAGCTTCGCGACCGTATCTGCAATGTGGATCTGAACGGTCTTACGTCTGAACAGAAGCTGCGGAAAGCGGTGCGCGAAATCCTGTTTGCCTATCAAGGCGCAGATGACGAACACCGGGTGCAGATCAGCGGCATGAGCGCCTTGACCGAGGAACAGCAGAAACTTCTGCGCGGGTATCAGCTGGAATTGGTAAATTTTGTGCGCGACATCCTGAAAGAGCTGGCCCCGACAGCCTTCAATGATGACAAGGACAAGCTGCGCGGCACCACGATGTCAGTTTTTGGGATGCTGAACTGGTATTACATGTGGAACACCGGCGCGGGCCCCAAAGCCCGCGAAGACTATGCCGATCTGGTCAGCACGCTGACCGTCCATGGTATCCACAAGCTCTAGTTGTGGCCTTTCGGGCAAAACCGTTTCAAATCCAACGCAGGTGTGCCTGCCTTTGTCCTGTTGCCACAGAGCCGGATTCAGGGCCGCAACGTGTTTTCCTCATCCTGACCAATCAATGCGGAACTCTTCCCGAAACGCAAAACGCGCCAGATGAGCCTCGATGACCTGTTGCCATCGGGCCAGATCACCGCGCGCCCGGGTGGCGGCGGTTACGGTCAGGCTGGTATCACCTGCCGAAAGCGTGACGCGGTTCCCGTCCGGAAAGCTCACGCTGCCTTGCGTTTCATCAAATGTTACCTGAGCCTTGCGCGACCAGTGTTTGCAAAGCTGTTGCAGGTATTTCGACGCCGCGCCTGTCTGTGCGCTTCCCGAAGCCACCTGATCGGGCAGCAGGCTGAGCCCATCAGTAGCAGCGGCCCGGATTGCCTTGGCGAACAAAGTCACATCGATGTCCGTGGCCACGAATGTTGCCCCCAGATCCAGGCATTTTCGCTGCATGACCGGGTCCAGTGACAATATCCCTGCCGGCTTGCCTGCCGCAACGATGCGCCGGATGGCATCAAGAACGGCCTCGATCACGTCCGGGTGCCCGGCATCGCCGATATGGCCCATATCTGCGGCCAGATCCGACGGGCCGACGAACACCCCATCGACGTCGGTCGCCAGTATGTCGTCCAGCGCCTCCAGCCCAAGCCTGTTTTCGACCTGCACCAAAAGACAGATCTGCTCGTCCGCCGTTTTCAGATAATCCGGGATAGCCGCAAAACGCGAAGCCCGCGCCAAAGCGGAACCTACGCCCCGAACGCCACGAGGTGGATACTGCACGGCCCGCACCAGTTCGCGCGCCTGATCGCCGCTTTCCACCATCGGCACCAGTATGTTCTGCACACCGGCATCGAGATATTGCTTGATCATCCAGGTTTCGCCAATCGGCAGGCGTGCGACGGGGGTACTGCCAGATCCTTCAATCACCCTCACCTGCTCGAGGATCGAGCGCAGATCGTTTGGTGCATGCTCTCCGTCAACCAGCAGCCAGTCAAACTGCGCCGTTGCGGCGATCTCGGCCGTATAGGCATTGGCCAGCCCAACCCAACACCCGATCAAAGGGGTTCCCGCCCTCAGCGCGGCCTTGAACGTATTGCTTGGCGCGGGCATTGGCGTTCCTTTCAGGCGAAACGGATATCGACTGAGCCGAACGGTCCGAAATCAGCTTGGATTTCCGTTCCCGAGGGGCATTCGACCGGGCGGATGAAGCTGCCGGACAGAACGACCTGGCCCGGCGCGATGCTCTGACCGTATTGCGCCATGCGACGCGCCAGCCACACGACGCTTTCGACCGGATCGTTCAGCACCCCCGCGCCCAGACCGGTTTCCTCGATCTCGCCATTGCGGAAGGTGAGTGCCCCGACCCAGCGCAGATCAAAGGCATCCACCCTGTGGCGGTCGTTGCCCAAAACGATACCGGCATTGGCGGCATTGTCACTGATCGTGTCAAAGACCGTGCGCGCCTTGCCGGTTTCGGGATCCACGCGTTCAATCCGGGTATCCAGAATCTCGATGGACGGCGCGACGCATTCCGTCGCCGCGATGATATCTTCGCGGGACACGTTGTCCCCGCCTATGGCAGACTTCATGACAAAGGCAATTTCGGCCTCGATCCGGGGCTGGATGAATCGCCCGGCCGGAACGGTGGCACCCTGTGCAAACACCATGTCGTCAAACAGAATTCCACTGTCAGGAATATCGATGTTCAACGCGTATTGCATGGCTTTCGAAGTCAGGCCGATCTTCCACCCGATCACCTTGCGCCCTTCGGACAGTTTCTGGCGACAGATGGCTTTCTGCACCTCGTAAGCGTCATCCATGCCTATCTCGGGGTGGCGCAGGCTGAGCAGGCCAATCTGTTCATGCGTTCGTTCCGCCTGCAACAGATCAGCGGCCGCGCGCGCATGGTCTTCGGGCGTCATACTATTTCATCCTCAACCGTGTTTCGCAGAGTACCGATACCGTCGACCGAGACCTCGACCACATCACCGGGTGCCAGGTATTTCGGCGGATCGAACCGCGCGCCCGCCCCGGTCGGTGTACCGGTCACAATGATATCGCCGGGCTGAAGCGTCATGAAAGTCGAGATGTATTCAATCTCGCGCCGGATCGGGAACATCATGCGGTTCAGCGTATCATCCTGCCGCAGCTCGCCATTCACATGTGTCTGAATACGAGCGTCATCCAACTGGGCCGCATCCGTGAAGGGAACCAGCCACGGGCCGATGGCCCCAGAGCGGTCCCAGTTCTTGCCTTGGGTGACATTGAACTTGGCGTGCCGAACCCAGTCGCGAATGGTTCCTTCATTGCACAGCGTCAGCGCGGCGATGTGATCATACGCGTCCTGCTGCGGAATGCGGCGGCCAGCCTTGCCAATCACGATGGCCACTTCGCCTTCGTAATCCAGCGTGTGGTTTTCCGGCGGGCGGATCAGAGGCCGCTCATGGCCGGTAAATCCACTGGCGAAACGCGGGAACAGAGACATGTATTTCGGCTGCGCGCTGCCATCTTTGTATTCTGCGTTCCGGTCAGGAAAGTTCACCCCGACGCAAAGGATACGTCGCGCGTCCGGCATCACCATGTCGTAGATGAAATCGGGATGGGTGACAGGTTTCCCCCCGGCCGCCTCTGCCAGTTGATCGAACGCCCCGGCCGCGATCACCTCATAAAGGCTGTCGTGTTCCGGGAATTCCTGGTTCAAGGCAATGGCACCACCGTCAGTGATTGCCCCGAAGAAACGTTCTTCGCCCGATACGAAAGTGGCAAACCTCATTTCATGGTCTCCCACACGTCCCGGATCACGTCCGCAGCCATCAACACGTCGTCGCGGGTGGTATCGAACTGCCCGACCTGAAAGCGGATGATCTTGCGGCCGTCGAACATGCCCTGCGTCAGGTAAATCCGGCCATCGTCATTCAGCGCGTCCACCAGACGCTGCTGCTGAGCATCGTCCCCTGGGCAGCGGAAGGAATACAGGCTGAGGATAGGGCCGGTTGTGATCTCGAACCCCTCGATCGCACCAATCTTTTCCGCCAGTTCGCCGGCCCATGCCACATGGTTGCGGATGCGTTCGCGCAATCCCTCCAACCCGTATGACCGCAACAGGAACCAGATTTTCAACGCCCGGAACCTGCGGCCCAGCGGGATGGTCCACTCCGAGTAATTCGTCACCTCGGCTCCGGTCGTCTTGAGGTATTCCGGCTCGATTTTCAGCGTATCGAGCTGCGGCGTGGCGTCCCTCAGGAACTGGATCGCACAATCGAATTGCGCACCCATCCACTTGTGCGGGTTGAAGACGATGCTGTCATAGCGGTCGGCGCCCTGCCACAAAGCCCTGCGGAATTCGGGGCAGATCATGGCCGAACCCGCCCAGGCGGCGTCAAGATGGGTGTAGAGGTCGTATTTTTGGGCGATATCAGCCACGGCCATCAGATCATCGCAGGCCCCCACACCTGTGCCACCGGTAATTGCAACAATCCCGGCCGGGATATGTCCGGCGGCGACGTCATTCATAATGGCGGCCTCAAGCGCCGAGGGAACAATCCCGAAATTCGGCCCCTGCGTGGGCAACTTGACCAGATTGTCCTGACCGATCCCGGCAACCCAGCATGCCCGGTCAATCGACGAATGCACCTGATCGGAACAATAGATCCGCAGCGCCCCCTTGGCGTTCAGGCCTTCCCGGTTGCCGGTAAAGCCGGTGGCCCGTTCCCGCATGGTCAGTACCGCCGACAAGGTGGCCGAAGAGGCGCTGTCCTGTATGACGCCGGTCATACCCTCGGGCAATCCGACGGCCTGCCGCAGCCAGTCGACCATGACGCCCTCGACCTCGGTCGCGGCAGGCGAGGTCTGCCACAACATGCATTGGGCCGCGATGGTCGTCACCAGCATCTCGGCCAACATGGACGGGGGTGCAGCGTTGGCCGGGAAATACGCAAAAAAGCGCGGATGCTGCCAATGGGTGATGCCCGGCATCACGATCCGTTCGAAATCGGCCATGATGGCGTCCATCGGCTCGCCTGTCTCGGGTGGAGTTGCAACAAGCTGGGCCGCGATTTCCCCCGGCGCGGTCTGCGCCCGCACGGGACGCTCAGCAAGTGTCTTGTGATAATCCGCCGCCCATTTCGAGATGTGCTGACCCCAATACGAAAACGCGTCCCAGTTCATCTACTGACTTTCCTTTGTGACGGGATCACCGCCAAACCCTTTTGTTCCGTTGCGTGCGTCACACCGAAAAGCTGACATTGGCCTGACCGGTGCCAGAGCTGCCGAAATACGGGGTGTAAATGTCGATCTCACCCTTGTAGCCTCCCCACCCCAACGCACCAAACAGCAAAGCAGTGTCATTCATGGCGCATTCACCGGTGCATTTTTTTGCATAGTCCGGCAGCATTTCCAGAAACTCTTCAAATCGGCCCTGCTGCCACAGCTCCAGAACGCGCATGTCCATCTGGCGGTTGAACTCGCCATTCACGGCATTCAGCCCGTCGACCGAGCGTTCATTCGGTGTAAAGTCGTGGCTGAGCGAGCCGGACGCCAGAATGGATACATTGCGGTCCGAACGTCGGATACCCTCGGCAATGGCTTCGCCCCAGGCCCGGTTTTCCGCAATCGACGAGAATTGATTGACCGCCACCGGCAAAACCCGGGCATTCACGCCATCATTGATGAAATGCATCGGCAGCAGGGTGCCGTATTCCATGCCCATGTCGGGGTGCGAATGGCCCAGCGCCCGCTCTCCCCGTTCGCGCAGAACGTCAAGGATGGTTTCCCCAAGTTCATGATCGCCGCGATAGTCGAACTCCATATCCGCCAACATATGCGGCAGTTCGTGACTTATGAACCGGCCCTTGTGATGTTCCTTCGTGTTCAGGTGAAACCCTTGATTGGTGATCCAATGGGTGTCGAACACGATGAACGTCTCGACCCCGCGGTCGATCGCGTCCTGACGCAGGCGTGCATATCCATCAATGGCGGATTGCCGGATGCCCTTGTACTTTTGCATCGTGTGGGACATCCAGATGCTGGGTACATGCGTGATCTTTGCGGCCTGTACTATCTTTCCCATGGCAATTCCTCCTCGTGTAATGGGCTTGCCCCGGCCGGGGTCGGCCCGCGTGATCTATTTACCCAACTGCATGATCTTGTGCTGACCGGTGGCAAAGCCGATATGTTTCTGTTCCATATAGAATTCAAAGCTCCAGTCGCCGCCATCCCGGCCAATGCCGGACGCCTTGACCCCACCGAACGGCGTGGGCAGGTGACGCACGTTCTCGGAATTCACCCAGATCATTCCAGCCTCCAGCCTGTCTGTAAACCGAAGCGCGCGGGTCAGATCATTGGTCCAGACATAGCCGGTCAGGCCATATGGCGTGTCGTTGGCGATCTCCAGCGCCTCATCCTCGGTCGAGAACGGGATCGAGGTCAGGACAGGGCCAAATATCTCTTCACGCGCAATGCGCATCTGGTTGGTGGCATTGGTGAACAGGGTCGGCCGGACGAAATAGCCCGCATCCCCCACCGTGACGCCGCCAGCGGCGACAGTTGCGCCATCTTCCTTGGCGATGTCGAAATAGCTCGTGACCTTGGTGTAGTGTTCTTCGGTCACCAACGGCCCGATCTCGGTCTCGGGGTCCAACGGGTGCCCCACCTTGATGTTGTTGACGCGCTCAATCAATCTGGCTTCGAAGTCTTCCTTGATCGTGTCCTGCACCAAAAGCCGCGAAGACGAGGTGCAGCGCTCGCCATTGATCGAATAGATCATGAAGATCACGGCATCCAAAGCACGGTCCAGATCCGCATCATCAAACACGACAACCGGGTTTTTTCCACCCAGTTCCAAATGGTTGCGCTTATGGGAATCTGCGCCTTGCTTGACGATCAGACTGCCGGTACGGCTTTCGCCCACAAAGGCAATGGCCTTGATCAGCGCATGCTCGCACAAAGCCTTGCCAGCGTCGGGGCCAAACCCGTTGACCGTATTCAGCACACCTTTGGGCAGCCCTGCCTGCTCGGCGATTTCCACCAGAAGACGGGCCGTCAGAGGGGAATCCTCGGCGGGTTTGTGAACCACCGTGCAACCCGCAGCCAGGGCCGGTGCTATCTTCCAGGTCGACAGCATGAACGGCGTGTTCCACGGGGTAATCACGCCAACCGGGCCAATCGGCACACGGGTCGTCACATTCATCAGCGTCGGAGACTTCAGGTGCTGCCCATCCCGCGCCTGAATCACCTGATCCGCGAAATACCGGAAGTTCTCTGCCCCGCGCAAAGCTGCCTTTGACATGAAACGCAGGGTCTGCCCCGTGTCCCAGCACTCGCACAGTGCAATTTCCTCGGCGCGCGCTTCAATGGCATCAGCCACATTCAACAAGATGCGACGGCGTTGGGTGGCGGGCATGTCTCGCCACTCTGCAAAGGCTGCGTGGGCGGCCTTGGCTGCCGCGTCGATGTCATCTGCCGTGCCATGGGCAACATCACAGATCACGGATTTGTCGACGGGTGAGACCGACTGAAACACTCCGGCGGATCCGTCCCGGTCTTCACCCGCTATACGGTTGTGGATGCCCGTTTCCCGGAACCGGTCCAGAAAGCCGTTCAGCTTTTCGATGTTTGTGTCCAGTGCGCTCATGCGTCAGGTCTCCTGCGTGGTCGCCGACAGGTGGTCGCGGATCGTACCGGCCGTGGGCGACAGCTTGGGGTCGATGTCACGCATCTCAAGCGAGAGCGCGATGGAATGCTGTGAAAAAACCGGCGCCAGATATGTTTTGACCGCCTCGAATATGCGCTGTGTCGCATCTTCCTTGACATCCGCGGATCGGCCTGCCCGCAGGCGGATCGAGATATCAATGAACCCATGCGCCGGGTTGCCGTCCGCTATGGCGTAATGATCGACCCGTGTCGCGCGCACACGAATGCCGGGCATGGGAAAGGTCTCGATCCCGGCCGCCGTTGACCGAATGCACTCGCACAGGCCATCCATGTCGATCCTGTCTTCAAGATTGCCGGAATATTCGGCGTGGAAGTGAGGCATGGTCTCTCCTTTATTAGTTAACATGTTTAGTTTTTAATGCACCCCCTGTCAAGAGATTGCTTTGTTAATCTTTGCAATTCCCAAAACGGCGTTCTAGAAGGCCGCATGAACACTCAAAGCCACTCCAAAAGCACTGCCCGGTCCCTTCCGATCGCGTTGCTGCGTGCCCGCGAAACCGTCATGGCTCCGATCCGGGATATGCTGCAAGGCATTCAACTGACCGAGCAGAAATGGCGCATCCTGCGTGTTCTGGACGAGTTGGGCGAAGTGGAGCAAAGCACCATCGCGCACGAGGCGTGCCTGTTGCTGCCCAGCGTGACCCGCATTTTGCGCACGATGGAGGCTGACGGCCAGATTACCCGCCGTCAGGATAGCGAAGACAAACGCCGCACCATGGTCAAGATCACCGAAGCAGGCCGCACCATCCTCAGGGAAAACCTGGCCACTTCACTTGCGATCTCCAGCAATATCGAAGCGCAGATGGGCAAGGAGAAACTGAATCAGTTGCTGGACCTGCTCGAGGATCTGCAAGCTATCAAAGTCTGACCCCGCCAGGTTCCGAAGGGGTCGTTCAACCGCCTACAAAGTGGCAAGACCGGTATCCAGCGCCGACAGAATTTTGGCCACATCTTCCGAAGTGACGATCAGCGGCGGCGATAGAATGATGTTGTTGCCAGACACACGCACCATCACGCCATCTTCATATGCGGCTTTCTGAACCTGAAGCGGCAGGTGTTTTGCGACAGGCGCCTTGGTCGCCCGGTCCGAAACCAGTTCCAATGCGCACATCAGTCCCTCGCCGCCCCGCACGTCCCCGATAGCGTCATGCTTGTCGGCCAGCTTTTGCAAGCCGTCAAACAACTCATCCCCACGCGCAGCAGCGTTTTCCCAGATCCTCAGCCGGTTGATCTCGGACAGGGCGGCCAAGGCCGCGGCCGCCCCGACCGGATGGCCAGAATAGGTGTACCCCTGATCCACGGATGCCAGGCCCGTGGTATCACTTTCAAAAACCTCTGCGACCGCGCCGGAAATCATGGCCGCGCCAAAAGGGAAATACCCGTTGGTGATCGCCTTGGCCGTCGTCATGATGTCGGGCTGAACACCCCAGTGCCGCGCACCGCTTTCGCTGCCGGTTCGACCAAAGGCGGTGATGATCTCGTCCGAGATCAGCAGAATGCCGTGTTTCGAACAGACCTCGCGCACCATGGGCATGAAGCTCTTGTGTGGCGGGATCACACCGCCCGCGCCCAGCACCGGCTCCATGATGAAGGCGGCAACAGTGTTTGCACCCTGAAAAGCGATCTCGGCCTCAAGCGCCTTGACGCAAAGCTGCGCCAGACGCTCGGGGTCGGTTTCGTCAAACGGGTTGCGATAGGTCCACGGCGCAGGCACGTGAAAACAGCCGGGCATCATCGGCTCATACACGGCGCGGAATTTCTGGTTGCCGTTGACGGAAGCGGCGGCAAAATGGGTGCCGTGATAACCCTGTTTCAGGCTGATGAACTTGGTGCGCCCTGCTTCACCCCGGACCTTGTGATATTGACGCGCAAGCTTCAGCGCAATTTCGACCGAATCCGACCCGCCCGACGTAAAGAATGAACGGGTCAGCCCGTCGACCTCGAAGAACTGGGCCAGCTCATAGGACAGCTCGATCGCCTTGTCATTGCTGGTGCCGCGAAAGGTCGAGTAATAGGGTAGCGCGTTCAGCTGATCCGCTATGGCCTGTTTCACCGGTTCACAGGAATAGCCCAGATTGACGTTCCACAGCCCCCCTACGGCGTCCAGCGCCGTGTGACCATCGACATCCGTGATGTTGACCCCTTCACCACCGCTGAGAATGGTCGGCGGGTTCTTCCGGCTGTCGGCGGGGTGCGCCATCGGGTGCCAGAAATACCGGGCGTTGTTTTCCTTCAGAAAGTTGGAGTCTTTCATGTCGCGGGTCTCCGAGTGTTGAATCCGCCCCGGGTCACGGGTGGAATCCGGTTGGAAAGGAGTCGGGCAACTGGCCGCCAAAACCAGCAGTCAGATCAGCCGAAAGTGAATGCAACGTGGACAGTATTGCCGGAAGGCGGTCGCTGGTTGCCCGGGCTTCCGGGACAGCTATCGCGATGGTACCCAATGCGACCTGATCAATGCCGAAGATCGGCGCGGCATATCCAAAGACACCTTCTTCGTAACTGCCACGGCTGTCGGCCCAGCCTGAAACTCTGATCTTTGCGACTCGTTCCCTGATAAGCTTCGGATCAGTAAGCGTGGCTTGCGTAAACCGTGCCTGCACGTGCTGATCCAACTGCTCCAAAAGGTGAGCCGGCCCGAAACTGAGCATGCAAAGACCTGATGCCGTCGCATTGAGCGGAAGCATCTCGCTGGGATCCAGACTGACACGGACACTGTGCAGCGTTGTTTCCACCACAAGCGCCGTCTGCAACCCCGTTTTCTCCAGCAAAGACAGATGCAGGGACTCACCGACCACCTGCATGGCGGCCTGCATCTTTTGGCGCGCGCCCTCAATGCCGGGCCTGGCGATCTCTCGCAGCGCGGCCAAACGCAAAGCCGCCGGCCCGATCGCATAGGATTTCGTCATCGGATTCTGTTCGATCAACCCGAACTCCTCAAGCGCGCGCAGGTGACGCAATGCCGTTGCTTTGTTCAGCCCGGACAACCGCGCAAGGTGACTCAACCCGATCTCTGGGCGGGCATTGGAAAAGTAGTCCAGCATTTTTAAGGCGTTAAGGGCTGTACCCATGTGCGTGTGGTCCTCTTGCTCAGGTATTACTTGACAGAACTAACTTAACAAAGCAACATTATTATTGTTAACGCGGTTCAATTAATGAACCAGTATCGGGAGGTGTCAATGAAGAAATTTCTAACAGCCGCCGCTTTTGCGGCTTCGGCCACTGCCGCACTGGCTGAATACCCTGAAAAGCCGGTAAGTTTTGTCGTCCCCTGGCCTCCGGGTGATCTGGAAGATGTCCTTACCCGGATGATCGCCGACGAATTCCAGGCCATGTACGGTGTGCCTGCCGCTGTCGTGAACAAACCCGGCGGCGGAGGCGGCCCATTCCCCGGCGCGGTCGAGGTGGCAACCGCTCCGGCGGATGGCTACACCATCGGCTCATTCGTCATCGGCGTACCTGTCATCGGCCCCGAAATCGGAATTCCCGAACTCAACCCGAATCCTTTTGATCCAATTGGTATCTTCCTGACCTATCCCTTCGTCATCGCGGCCAGCAAAGACGCGCCGTTTTCAAGCTGGGAAGAACTGGCCGAACACGGCAAGGAAAATGACGTGGCGCTTGGCCATTTCGGATCGGTTCTGCCCCCCACTCAGGTCACATTTGCAGCTGCGGTCAGCAGCGGGTTCGACTTTGCCAGCGAAGCGGCTTTCGACGCCCTGGATTGCAACACGCTGGCCTCAGGCGACGTGGATGTCATCAATACGACGCTACAGCTTATCCTTCCCTGCCTTGATCAGGTGAACGTCCTTGCCAGCATCGGCGGCGAGCGGATTTCACTGGTTCCGGATACGCCGACGATCGTGGAACTCAATCCGGATCTGCCATTGGCCCTTTGGAACGGGCTGTTCGTGCACAAGGACACGCCCGCCGACGCGCGTGAAAAGATCTCGGCTGCCGCGCAGAAAGCGTTGTCCTCGGACAAGGCCAAAAAGCTGGCTGAGGAAACGGGCGCCCTGATCTACTGGCAGGACCCGGACGCTTCGAATGCTCAGATCGAGCAGGACAAAGCCTCTTTCGCCAAGATCGAAGAGATTCTGGGCGAATAATCCGAAACAGGCCCGGCCAGATCGAACAACGCCGGGTCTGTTTGATTCAAACAGGAGGCCAAGATGATAGCAAAGACGCTGCAAGACATGTTCCGAAGGTATCGACGTCCTGGCGATATTGTCTTTGCCTTCCTTTTCTTCGGCTTCTCCCTGTTCCTTCTCAGCCAGATCGGCGCTGAGACTCAGGCCGTCAAACGAACCAAGTGGTTTGCCCAGCCCGCCCTTTGGCCCAAGATCGCGATCTGGGGCATGGTTTTGTTCAGCGGCCTCCACTTGCTGGGCTCCTTCCTGTCCCCACGCATTCCCGGACGGTTGCGAGAGGTGACGTTCTGGTTGATGTCCCTCGAATACGTTGCCTACTTCCTGATCTATGTCGTGGCGGTTCCGTGGCTTGGATACCTGCCATCGACCATGCTTTTTGCAGCCCTGCTGACGATACGATTGGGGTTTCGATTGCCCGGGGCTTTTTGCGTTGCACTTGGCTTCGGCGCGGTCGTGGCAGTCGTTTTCCGCGCGTTGCTTCAGGTGAACATTCCTGCGGGTCGGATATACGAATATCTGCCCGACGGGCTGCGCGCCTTTGCGCTGACCTACTTGTGAGGCCAAGATGGACAATCTGATTTCCGGCTTTGCAATTCTGGCACAGTGGCAGGTCGTCGTGGCACTGATCATCGGATCGGTGGGCGGGGTCATCATCGGCGCGTTGCCCGGCGTCGGCGCCGCTGTCGCAATTGCCATCCTGCTGCCCGCCACCTTCGCGTTCGAGCCCATCGTCGGCCTGACCCTTCTGTTGGGCATCTACGGGTCGTCCATGTATGGCGGCGCAATCCCCGCCATCCTGATCAACACGCCCGGTACGGCCGTCAACGCACTGACCACCTATGACGGCTATCCCATGACCAAGCGCGGGGAGGGCCACCGGGCCCTGTCGCTGGCCTATTCAGCGTCGTTTTTCGGCGGCATCTTCTCGATCCTCTGTCTGATCATCCTGTCGCCCGTATTGGCCTGGGTTGCCCCACATTTCGGCAGCCGCGAGATTTTTCTGGCCGCACTCATGGGCATCCTTCTGGTGATCCTGGCCCATCGCGGGCAAACCTTCTCGGCCGCGATGCTGGCGTTCTTCGGCATCTTCCTCAGCACCGTCGGTCTGGAACCCGTCAAATACACCAAACGTTTTACCTTTGACCAAACCTGGCTTTCGTCAGGTGTCGATCTGATCGTGGTCGTTCTTGGGCTGTTCGCCATCAGTCAGGCGCTGCTGTTGCTGGTCGACAAAGAACACGCGCCGGGCGAAGCCCATGTGCGCGGCAGCATCTTCGCGGGCCTCAAAGAGCTGCTGGGCCTGAAACGCATCGCGACGGTTTCGTCATCGCTGGGTGTGCTCATGGGCATGATACCGGGCACAGGCGAATTCACATCACAGTTCCTGTCATACACATACGCACAGAAAACCTCTGAGGACCCGGACAAATTCGGCGATGGATCACCCGAAGGTCTGGTGGCGTCCGAGGCGGCCAACAATGCCGTTCCCGGGGCCGCGATGATTCCACTGCTGGCGCTGGGTATTCCGGGCGAGGCGCTGACCGCGATGATGCTGTCCGTCTTCTACGTTCACAACGTGATCCCCGGACCGCAGCTTTTTGCCGATCAGATGGATTTTGTCATGGCGCTGTACATGTCGCTGATCCTGCTCAACGTGATTGTTCTGGTCTTTCTTTTGTTCTCGACCAACCTGCTGCTGAAGATCATTCAGATCCCGACGCGCTTTCTGGGGATCATGATCCTGACGCTGTCCTTTGTCGGGGTATTCAGCCTGCGCAACTCAGTCACGGACTGCGCTATTGCCGCCGGGTTCGGCGTGTTCGGGCTGATCCTGAAGCGCCTGAACCTGCCCATTGTTCCGATCATTCTGGGCATGGTTCTGGGCGGGATCATGGAAGTCAAACTGCGCAGCGCCATGGCGCGGGTGAAGTCGCCATTTGATTTCATCGACCGACCGATTGCCGCAATGCTTTTCATCATGATCCTCGGGATCCTTCTGCTGCACGTTCGCTCGCTGATCAAGGAACACAAGGAACGTATCAGACCGCAGCCGGTTCTCGACGAAGACTCAACTCAGCAAGGATAACCCCATGGACCAATCCTCGATTGATGCGCTGCGTGCGCAGGACATTGCTCCGCGCGGGCATTTCATAAACGGCCGCAGTCAGGATGGCGAAACCGGGGCCCGGCATCAGGTTCTGTCTCCGATCAACGGCCAACCTCTGGCGCTGATCGCCGAAGGCACACCGGCCGATGTCGACATGGCCGTGCGCGCGGCACGCAGTGCTTTCGAGGACGGGCGATGGTCGCGCATGGCCCCTGCCGGCCGCAAGAAAGTGCTTCTGAAGCTGGCCGACCTGATTGAAGCACGCGCGCTTGAACTGGCCGTGCTGGGCGTGCGCGACAACGGAACCGAAATCACCATGGCCTACAAGGCCGAGGCGCTCTCGGCGGCTGCCACTTTCCGGTATTATGCCGAGGCGATCGACAAGATCTACGGACAAATCGCCCCGACAAGCGGTGACGTTCTGGGTCTTGTGCATCACGCTCCGGTCGGGGTTGTCGGGGCCATCGTGCCCTGGAACTTTCCACTGATGATCGGCAGCTGGAAAATTGCACCGGCACTGGCCGCAGGCAATTCCGTCGTGCTGAAACCTGCCGAAAGCGCCTCACTCAGCCTGCTCAAGATTGCCGAGCTTGCCGCAGAAGCCGGAGTGCCCGATGGGGTGTTCAACGTCGTGACCGGGCGTGGCTCGGTCGTGGGTGAGGCGCTGGCCCTGTCGATGGATGTCGACATCATGGTGTTTACCGGGTCGGGTACAACCGGGCGGCGACTGCTGGAGTATTCGGCGCGGTCGAACCTGAAACGCTGCTATCTTGAACTGGGCGGAAAATCCCCGAACATCGTTTTTGCCGACGCCCCTGATCTGGCCGAAGCGGCCAAGGTTTCCGCGGCGGGCATCTTCCGCAACTCTGGTCAGGTCTGCGTCGCCGGATCGCGCCTGTTGGTCCAGCAAGAGATCTACGAGGACTTCGTCGCCGAGATCAGCCGCCACGCCGAAGGCTTTCGCGTCGGCGACCCGCTGGATCTCAACAACCAGATCGGTGCGGTCCACAGCCTGCCAGAGCTTCAGGCCAATCTGGATTTCGTCACCAAGGCCGAGGCCGAAGGCGCCGAGCGCCGGACCGGCGGAAACCGCATCCTGACAAAGACCGGAGGCTATTACATGGCGCCGACCGTGATGGCCAACGTGAAAGAGACCGACACCCTGTTCCAGAATGAGGTCTTTGGCCCTGTTCTGGCCGTCACGCCCTTTGCCGTCGAAGACGAAGCGCTGCGCCTTGCCAATGCCACCGTTTACGGGCTGGCCGGTGGTGTCTGGACCTCGAACCTCAGCCGCGCGCATCGCATGGTGGCAGGCATTCGCGCCGGCGTTGTGCATGTCAATACATATGGCGGTGCCGACCTGACCGTTCCGCTGGGCGGCGTTCGCCAATCCGGCAACGGGCACGACAAATCGCTGCACGCGATCGAGAAATACTTCGATCTGAAAACCGCTTGGATAAAACTCTGAAAAAAGGCCGCCCGCATGACCCTTTCAGCGAAATCTGCGGAACTCATTGAACGCAGGGCCCGGTTGCTGGGCCCCAATGTATCGACCTTCTATGACGAACCCGTTCATTTCGTGAAAGGGGAAGGCGTCTGGCTGTGGGATGCGGACGGGCGCAAGTATCTGGATTGCTACAACAACGTGCCTCATGTGGGGCATTGCAACCCGCGCGTGGTCGAGGCGATCTGTCGTCAGGCACGCACGCTCAACACGCACACCCGGTATCTGCATGACGGGATTCTGGACTATGTGGAAAAACTGACCGGAACGATGGACGACTCCCTGGAAACGGCCATCCTCGCCTGTACCGGCTCCGAGGCAAATGACATTGCTCTGCGAATGGCCGAGGCGATGACCGGAAAACGAGGGATCATTGCCACCGACGCCACCTATCACGGCAATACCGCGCTAGTCAGCCAGTTGAGCAGATCGAACATCCCGACGGTCGGCTTCGGTCTGGGCCGGTATTTCCGCTTTGTTAGCGCGCCCGACAGCTATCGCCATCCCGACCCGGACGGGTCAAAATTCGCCGATGCGGTGGCGGAACAGATTGCGGAACACGAAAAGGCCGGCATTGGTTTTGCCGCATTGATCCTCTGCCCTTACTTTCTGAACGAGGGGTTTCCCGACAACCCGGACGGTTGGCTGGCACCCACGGCCAAGGTCGTCCGCCAGGCCGGGGGCCTGTTGATCTGCGACGAGGTGCAATCAGGCTTTGGCCGAACCGGCACCCACATGTGGGCGCATCAGAAGTTGGGCGTTGTGCCGGATGTCATGACCTTGGGCAAACCCATGGCCAACGGCCATCCAGTGGGCGGCGTGGTCACGGGTTCCGAGATCATTTCGGCATTCCGCAAGGGATATAGGTACTTCAACACGTTTGGCGGAAACCCTGTTTCCTGTGCCGCTGCGATGGCGGTTTTGGAAGAGATCGAAGACCAGAGCCTGGTCGCACATGCCAGATCCGTTGGCGACCACGCGCGAAAACGGCTGAATATTTTGAAAGAAAAGTATGACGTCATCGGAGACATACGCGGCTCGGGGCTGATATTCGGGGCTGAAATGGTCCTTGATCACGACACCAAGGAACCCGCCGGTGAATTCACTGACCGTATCATCAACGCCATGCGCCAGCGCGGGATCATTCACTCCAAGCTTGGGCGTCACAAGAATACTCTGAAAATTCGCCCGCCCATGACATTCTCTGTCGAAAACGCGGATCTTCTTTTCGACACGCTGGACGACGTGTTGGCGGAAACGCCATGGGTCGCATGAAGCAGATCGTGGAACATGCGCTGTCCCTTTGGGGGCTGGCTGATGGCCAGGCGTCTCTCGTGGCGGCTCGGGAAAACCGTGTCTATCGCGTTCAGGCAAGCCAGACCGTCTATGCCCTCAGACTGCATCGCAAGGGCTTGCGAACGGATGCCGAACTCCGGTCAGAGCTACAGTGGATGGCCGTTCTCGGCAAAAACGGGGTCCGGGTTCCAACGCCCGTCGCGGCCGCGGATGGGCGCTATCTGCATCTGGTGGACGGCATTCAGGTCGACATGCTCGACTGGCTGCCGGGCCGCCCTCTGGGTGCGACCGAAAAGGCTTTGACGCATCAGGACCGGACAGGCGTCTTTTGTTCAATTGGCCGGGAAATGGCACGGCTGCACCACATCAGCGACCAATGGGCACCCCCTCAGGGCTTCGTGCGTTGGTCATGGGATCGCAGCGGGCTGCTTGGAGCCGCCCCTGTCTGGGGTCGTTTCTGGGAAAACCCAACGCTTGGAAAAACGGACCGGGCCCTTTTCCTGGCGTTTCGGGATATCGCAGATCGTGACCTTCGGCGCGTGGAAAATCAGTTGGATTACGGGCTGATCCACGCCGATCTTGTCCGCGAAAACGTCATGGTTGACGGTGACAAACTGTGGCTGATTGACTTCGACGATGCCGGGTTCGGTTTTCGCCTGTTTGATATCGCAACGACGCTTCTCAAGAACCTGCACGAACCTGATTTCAACCGGCTGCGCGGTGCTTTGCTGGCGGGGTATCGATCTGAACGAACGATCTGTACCCAACAACTCGACCTGTTCATGGCACTGCGCGCCGTAACCTATGTGGGATGGGTTGCATCCCGACTGAACGAAGATGGATCGGGCTTACGCAATGAGCGGTTCATTGAAACCGCCCGGGCGTTGATGTCCCAATACCTTCAACAGCACATCTAGACAGGAGGCACCGATGGCCGAAAAGACAATCCTGCTGATTGGTACGTATGATACGAAAGAGCCCGAAATGCGGTTCATCGAAAAGGCGGTCAGAGCGCAGGGCGCTGACGTGCTGACCATGGATGTATCGGTTCTGGGTGATCCGTCCGAACCGACGGATATCTCGAAACACGACGTTGCCGCTGCCGGTGGCATGACAATAGAACAGGTCATCGCGCAAGGAGACGAGAACAAAGCCTTTCGCGTGATGTCCGCAGGGGCCGCAAAAGTTGTTGCACAGGCCTATTCAGAAGGTCGATTTGACGGGTTGCTGGCCACGGGCGGGACCATGGGCACAGACCTTGCACTTGATTGTGCACAGGCTTTGCCGATGGGGGTTCCCAAATATATCGTGTCAACGGTCAGCTTCTCGCCTCTGATCCCTCCGCACCGGTTGGCGCCGGATGTTCAGATGATCCTGTGGGCCGGCGGCCTGTATGGCATGAATTCGATCTGCAAATCGTCGCTCAGCCAGGCTGCCGGGGCCGTCGTGGGCGCAGCCAAGGCGGCGACCGCCCCCGATCGCAGCAAACCTCTGATCGGGATGACCAGCCTTGGTTCGTCCTGCCTGCGCTACATGAAAATTCTGAAACCGGCACTGGAAGACCGCGGCTTTGAAGTGGCCGTGTTCCACTCTACCGGCATGGGCGGCATGGCCTATGAAAAACTGGCGGGCGAAGGCGCGTTTGCCTGCGTGATGGACTTCTGCATGCAGGAATTTGGCAACCTGATGGCGGGCTCTGTCGTATCCAGCGGCGATGACCGGGTCACCAATGCCGGGCGCGTAGGAACGCCCCAGATGGTGGCGCCCGGTGCGCTGGATCTATTGGATTTTGCGGGTTGGCAGGACATCCCCGAACAATATGCCGATCGCCCGTTCCACGAACACAACCGCCTGATCAAAAGCTCGGTTTTCAACGGCGCCGAACGGCGCGCCTGGATTCGGGAACTCGCCAACCGGCTGGAAGCCGCAACCGGGCCGGTGCATTTCTTTTTGCCTGTTCAGGGTGTCGAGGCCTGGGACAGGGAAGGCGAAGAGGCGCATGATCCAGAGGCTCTGGCCGAAATGGTGGACGAGGCGCGCAAGGTCATGCCCGGCCGGGTGCCGATGACCGAGCTGGATGTTCACATCAACGACGCGGCTTTCTGTCAAGCTGTTCTGTCGCGATTTGACACGTGGGTGGAAACCGGCGTCATCCGAACAGACTGAACGCCATTGGCAGCATCGGGAAACGGAAAATCTCCCTGCGCTTTGCCTGACAGCGAATTGTGGCACCTGTCCGGATTTGTGCAGGTCGGTTCCGTGAACCTCGGGCACCCAGTCTTCTGGCGGACGGTTCCAGAATGTGTTGGGGTTGTCTTCATCCATCCTGGCCCGGTGCAAGCTGCGCCACGCGGACCGGATCAGAATGACCGGTTCTTCATGCGGATGTTGCGTAAAAAGCGTCTCCACAACGTTTTGAACGATTGGATCATCGGCTTACCGCCACCCCCAAGACGATCAATCAGCCAAGGGCGTTTCTTGAACAATTGATCCATGCTTTAGCCGGGTACGGGCCCGTATCGGTTGCCGGTGGAATTTTTTTATGGATGTTGGATCCAATATCCTTTATTCGTGATCGCATCTTTGATTCAGGGAGGATCACATGCTCAAGAAACTCGTCGCTTTGGCGGCCTTCACCACTTTCACAACAGGTCCTGCGATGGCGGACACGCTCGACGATGTCGTGGATCGCGGTACTCTTCGCTGCGGCGTTGTTCTGGACTTTCCGCCGATCGGGTATCGCGACGCCAACAACGAACCGGCGGGTTTTGACGTGGATTACTGCAATGATCTGGCCGCGGCGCTTGAAGTCGAGGCGGAAATCCTGCCTTTGACCTGGGCCGAACGCCTGCCAGTCATCGTGACCGGGCGCGCCGACGTCGTGTTCGGCGCAACCTCGGACAGCCTTGAACGGGCGCGGACCGTGGGCTTCAGCATTCCCTATGCAATCTACTATGCGCAGGGCGTCGTGAACGCGGACAGCGGGATCGAAACCTTCGAAGACATCCGCGGCAAACGCGTCGCCGCCGCGATTGGCACCGTGCCGGAACAGGAATGGCTGAAGATTGCCGCCGAATGGGGTGAGGAAGGCAATTATCAGGGCTATCAGTCGGAAAACGAGGTGTTTCTGGCGGTCGCGCAGGGCAAGGCCGATATCGGCATCACCACCAACACCGCTGTTCTGCCGATCACCCAGCAGTATGAAACGGTGCTGGCCGGCCCCCGTATGCCCTGGACGACCGACTATACCTCGGTGGTGGGCAAACGACAGGACGTCACCTGGCTGAATTTCCTGAACCTGTTTGTCACCCATCAGGTGCGTTCGGGCCGGTATCAGAAACTGTGGGGCAAATATGTCGGTGGCGAAGCACCCGAGCTGCGCATCCCCGGCGTGATGTACTGATTTCACCCCCCAGTGCTCTTTCGTCGGGTTTCGGCCGGGCGAAAGAGCCGGTCAATTCGGAAAAAACCTGTGTTCGATTACAACTTCCACTGGCGGCCGGTCATGAAAAGCCTGCCGGACTTGCTTGAGGCATCGCTGCTGACTCTGCAAGTCGCGGTTCTGGCGATGATCCTGGGCATCCTCATCGGCCTGTGCCTTGCACTGACGCGGCTGCACCTGAAGGGGCCGCTGTGCTGGTTCGCCTCGGCCTGGGTCGAACTGGCCCGAAACACGCCCGCCTTGTTTCAGCTGTTCTTTTTCGGCTTCGGGCTTGGCGCATTCGGCCTGCACCTGTCGCCATATTTCATCGTGCTGGCGGGTTTGACCTTCAATTGCGCCGGCTATCTGGCCGAAAACTTTCGCGGCGGTTTTCAGGCCGTCCCCGAGACGCAGTTGCGGGCCTCTCGCTCTCTGGGCATGACTGCGTGGCAGGCTTACACACGCGTGGTGATCCCGCAGGTGTTTCGCATCGTCTATCACCCGATCACCAATCAGATGGTCTGGGCCGTGCTCATGTCCTCGCTGGGCATGCTGGTCGGTTTCCGCGAGCTGTCCGGCGAGACGCAGTTCTTTGCCTCGCGCACCTTCCGCATCTTTGAATATTTCGCCGTCACCGCGGTCATTTATTACGTGATCGTCAAAATCATCCTTCTTGCCTCGCGCCTGCTGGCGTCCCGGCTTTTCCGCTATTGAAGGAGGCACAGATGCAACCCACTGTCAGCTTTTTCAGCGGCTTCACCATCAATGATCTGTGGTTCCTGGGCGAAGCTGCCCTGCGGACACTCTGGATTTCGGTTCTGTCGATATCCATCGGAACGCTTCTTGGCGTGGTATGCGGGTGGATCCTGTACGAGGGCAAGCTGGCCGCAGCCCTGACAGTGGCCCCGTTTCTGGATGTTTTCCGTTCCGTCCCGCTGATCATCCAACTGGTGCTGTTCTACAACTTTGCGCCCATCGTCGGGCTCAATCTGGACCCCTTCGCCTCGGGCGTGGTGATCCTGTCGATCTACACGGCCGCTTTGGTTGCGAATGTCGCACGCGGAGGGATCGAGGCCGTCGGTGCGCCGATGCGCCGTGCCGCGCGCAGTCTGGGCATGACCTATTGGCAGGATCTGCGCTATGTCGTCTTCCCGATTGGCGGGCGCGCGGTGTTCCCGGCCTGGGTCGGTGTCGCACTGGGAGTGATGAAGGACAGCGCGTTGGTTTCGGTGCTGGGCTATGTCGAACTGCTCAAGGCCAGTCAGATCCTGATCACCCGGACGCAGGAACCTTTCCTGATCCTGACAATCGCGGGCGCGTTCTATTTCGCGCTCAGCTATCCGATTTCGCGCTATTCCGCGTCTCTTGAAAAAAGGTGGGCCCAATGATCGAAATTCGCGACCTGCACAAGTATTTCGGCGCGCTGCATGTGCTGAAGGGCATCGATCTGGATGTGCAGAAAGGAGAGGTCCTGTCGGTGATCGGCGCATCGGGCTCCGGCAAATCGACCCTGCTGTATTGCATCAACGGGCTGGAACCGATCCAGCAAGGCTCGGTCAGGGTCGATGGCACAGATGTTCATGCCAAAGGCACCGATATCAACAAGCTGCGCACAAAGCTGGGAATGGTGTTTCAGCAATGGAACAGCTTTCCTCACCTGACCGCATTGGAAAACGTCGCGCTGGCCCCCAAGATCGTCAAAGGACTGTCAAAATCAGAAGCCCGCGATATCGCCGCCCGCCAACTGACCCATGTTGGCCTGGGCGAAAAGCTGGGCGTCTACCCATCTGCCCTTTCGGGTGGCCAGCAACAGCGTCTGGCCATCGCCCGCGCGCTGGCGATGGAGCCGGAATACATGCTGTTTGATGAGGCGACGTCAGCGTTGGATCCCGAACTGGTGGGCGAGGTTCTCGACACGATGCGCCTTTTGGCCGAAGAAGGGATGACCATGATCTGTGTCACGCACGAGATGGGTTTCGCACGCGATGTGTCGGACCGGGTTGCTTTCTTCCATCAGGGCGTGATGGAAGAGATCGGCCCGCCCGGGCAGATATTCGGTGCTGCGCAATCCGAACACACCCGTAAATTCCTGGCCAACGTGCGCTGAGTGCACTGGCCCCCAGAAACAACGAGGAAGATCACCTTCATGTCCAAGAATATCTTCACCGGCACCATGCCAGCCCTGATGACCCCGTGCAAAGCCGACCGGACCCCGGACTTCGATGCCCTGGTGAAAAAGGGCAAGGAAATGATCGAGGCCGGCATGTCGGCCGTGGTGTATTGCGGTTCGATGGGCGACTGGCCGTTGCTGTCGGATGCCGAACGTATGCAAGGTGTCGAACGCCTGATCGACGCCGGCCTTCCTGTCGTCGTCGGCACTGGTGCGATAAACTCGAAATCTGCCGTAGCGCTGGCCGCACATGCGCAAAAGGTCGGCGCGGCAGGGCTTATGGTCATCCCACGTGTGCTGTCGCGCGGATCGTCCATCCCGGCACAGCGCAACCACTTCAAGGCAATCCTGTCAGCCGCGCCGGATATCCCGGCCATCATATACAACAGCCCCGTCTACGGCTTCGCCACCCGCGCTGATTTGTTCCTGGAATTGCGTGCAGATCATCCGAACCTTGTCGGGTTCAAGGAATTCGGAGGCAAAGGCGACCTGCGCTACGCCGCGGAACACATCACCTCGAAAGATGATCAGGTCACGCTGATGGTGGGCGTGGACACCGAGGTTTATCATGGCTTCGTCAACTGCGGCGCCACGGGCTCGATTACAGGTATCGGCACCGCCCTGCCCAAAGAAGCATTGCTGCTGGCCGCCCTGTGTCAGAAAGCGGCGGCGGGCCACGCCGAAGCGCGCCTGCGCGCGCGCGAGCTTGAAGAAGCCTTTGGCGTGCTGGCCAGCTTTGACGAAGGCACCGATCTGGTGCTGTACTACAAGCACCTGCTGGTCTTGAACGGTGAAGAGGAATACCGCTTGCACTTCAACGAAACCGACGAGCTGACGGATGCCCAGCGCAACTATTGCGAACAGCAATACAAACTGTTCCGCACCTGGTTTGCCGACTGGTCCAGCCAGGGCGGGGTCATCGCTGAATGCATGTGATCGACAGCCATACCGGAGGCATGCCCACGCGGGTCATCCTGAACGGCGGCCCCGATCTGGGGTCGGGCCCGCTGGCCGAGCGCGCGCAACGCCTGGCCACCGAGCACAAGGCTTTCTACAAATCGGTCCTTCTGGAACCACGCGGTCAACCCGGCATGGTCGGGGCGCTTCTGGTCGCCCCGGAAACGTCCGGCTGCGAAACCGGCGTGATCTATTTCGATGCCGACGCCGTTCTCGGCATGTGCGGTCATGGCACCATCGGCCTTGGGGTCACTCTGGCCCATCTGGGCCGGATCGGTCTTGGGACGCACAGGGTCGAAACGCCGGCCGGCGTCATCTCGGTTGACCTGTTGGACGCCAATACGGTGCGCGTCACCAATATCGAAAGCCGCCGGGTCAAGGCTTCGGTGTCGGTTGACGTCGAAGGCCATGGAAAAGTGACCGGCGATCTGGCCTATGGTGGCAACTGGTTCTTCATTGTCGATCCCAGCCCGATGGACGTGACGCCCGGCAACATCCGTGCCCTCACCGATCTGACCATTGCAATTCGCAAAGCCTGCATCGACCAGAACGTGCGTGGCGAGAACGGGGAACCGGTGGACCACGTGATCTTGCAGGACAAATCCCCGGACAAAGACGTTCACAGCAGGAATTTCGTCCTGTGCCCGGACGATCAATATGACCGATCGCCGTGCGGGACCGGCAGTTCGGCGCGTCTGGCCTGTCTGGCGGCGGATGGGGTTCTGGTTCCGGGGCAAGAGATCGTGCAGGAAAGCGTGATCGGCAGCTCTTACCGGCTGAGCTATCAGCCCGGTCCCAACGGCGGCGTCATTCCGACCCTGACCGGGCAGGCGCATATCATGGCCGAGGGCACATTGATTTTCGCGCAGAACGATCCGTTTCGCGGTGGGATCCTTCTTTGACAAAATTATCGGGGACTGGCGCAATCCAGCCCCCGGAACCGAGCCACAGTTTGAGAAGATCTGGCCATGCTGCAAGACAACCCGACGGATATCGTTGTGATCGGTGCCGGTATCATCGGCATCAGCACCGCACTTGAATTGCAAAAACGCGGCCGGCGCGTGCTGGTGCTGGATCGCGAAGGCGTTGCAGCCGGGGCGTCAAAGGGCAACGCCGGAGCCTTTGCCTTTACCGACATCGCGCCATTGGCCACCCCCGGGATCATGCGCAAGGCTCCGAAATGGCTGTTTGATCCGCTGGGTCCGCTTTCAATTCCACCCTCCTACGCTTTGAACATCGCGCCGTGGATGCTGCGGTTCTGGCGGGCCAGTTGGCAGGATCGCTATGCTGCGGCCTTGTCTGCGCAGGCTGCTTTGATGGATCACAGCCGCACGGCGCTGGAACGCCAGATCGCGGATGTCGACGGCCAAGCGCTGATGCAACGCGACGGCCAGTTGCAGGTGTTCGAGGGTGAAGGTGAATTCCGCGCCAGTCTGCCCACATGGGACAGGCGCAAGGATCACGGCATCCCCTTTGACCTGCTGGACAGCCCCGACGCGATTGCGGAAATCCAGCCCGGGCTTGACCGACGATTTACCCATGCGGGTTTTACGCCCACCTGGATGAACACGGTCGATCCGGCCAGCTGGACAAGACATTTGGCCACCCGGTTCACCGCCCGTGGCGGTCAGGTCGAAATCGCGACAATCAGCGCGCTCACGCCCATGGATGCGGGCGTTCGCCTGACGACTTCGATCGGTGAAATTGATGCAAGACAGGTGACCGTGGCTGCCGGGGCGTGGTCTCATCACTTGGCGAAAACCCTGGGCGATCGCATCCCTCTGGAAACCGAGCGCGGGTACAACACGACCCTGCCCCAAGGGGCCTTTGATCTGCGCACCCATCTAACATTCGGTGGCCACGGCTTTGTGGTGACGCGGATCAACGGCGGCGTGCGCATCGGTGGCGCGGTCGAGTTGGGCGGGCTGGAACTGCCACCCAATTACAAACGCGCCGACGCGCTTCTGGCAAAGGCCGGGCGCTTCATGCCTGGCCTGAACTTGGAAGGCGGCACGCAATGGATGGGCTTTCGGCCGTCACTGCCCGACAGTTTGCCGCTGATCGACCGCTCGGCGCGTGCGCCACAGGTATTTTACGCCTTCGGACATGGCCATCTGGGTCTGACGCAATCCGCAGGCACGGCGGAACTGGTCGCGGATCTGGTCACGGACACAAAGCCCGCGCTCGACATGAAGCCTTTCGCATCCACACGCTTCTGATCAGGAGAACACCTTATGAAAATCACTGCACTGAACGTATATCAGGTGGATCTGCCGCTGAAGGAAGGCCGCTACAGCTGGTCCAATGGCAACTATGTCGAGGTCTTCGACAGCACCGTTCTCGAGATCATCACGGATGAAGGTCTCAAGGGGTATGCCGAATGCTGCCCGCTGGGATCGGCTTATCTTCCGTCCTTTGCCCTGGGCGTCAGGGCCGGACTGGCGGAATTGTCGCCACATCTGATCGGGCAGGATCCGCTGAATATCGGCCAGATCAATCGCACCATGGATGCAGCCCTGCGTGGCCACCCTTATGCCAAGGCGCCTGTTGATATTGCCTGCTGGGATCTGCTGGGCAAGGCGACCGGGCAACCCCTTTACACCCTGTTGGGCGGCGACGCGCAACAGGACGTGGTGCTGTATCGCGCGATCAGCCAGGAAGCACCGGAAATCATGGCGCAAAAGATCGAAGGTTATGCGGCCGAAGGCTATACGAAGTTTCAACTGAAAGTGGGCGGCGACGCCAATGACGACATCGACCGCATTCACGCCACCCGCGCGGTTCTGAAAAAGACCGACCTGCTGGTGGCGGATGCCAACACTGGCTGGACCCGGCACGAGGCCGCGCGTGTCGTAGGCGCCATCGCGGGCATGGATGTCTATGTGGAACAACCCTGTTTGACCTATGAGGAATGCGTGTCGATCCGCCGGCGCACCGCGCTGCCCTTCGTGATGGATGAGGTCATCGACACGCCCAACACATTGGTCCGCGGCATAGCCGAAGACGCCATGGACGTGATCAACCTGAAAATCTCCAAGGTAGGAGGTTTGAGCAAAGCAAGGCTGATGCGCGATCTGTGCGTCGCGCATGGTATCCCGATGACCATCGAAGACACTTGGGGGGGCGATATCACCACCGCCGCCATCGCTCATCTGGCGCGGTCGACACCGTCCGAGTTCACGTTCTCGGCCACCGATTTCAATTCCTATGGTACCGTGGACATCGCCGAAGGCGCGCCAAAGCGTGTCAATGGCCAGATGACCGCAGCAGATCGTCCGGGTCTGGGCGTGACACCGATCTTCGACGCGCTGGGTGCCCCCGTCGCGCAATATAGCTGAGGTAAACATGCGCAGCAGAAAAACCGTACATGTGATCTCGGCCCATGCCGAAGGTGAGGTTGGAGATGTCATCGTTGGGGGTGTCGTCCCACCGCCAGGCGACACTCTCTGGGAACAGCGAAGCTTCATTGCGCGGGACCAGACCCTGCGCAACTTTGTTCTGAACGAACCACGCGGCGGTGTGTTCCGACATGTCAACCTTCTGGTTCCGCCAAAACACCCCGAGGCAGACGCCGCCTGGATCATCATGGAACCCGAAGACACGCCGCCCATGTCGGGGTCCAACTCGATCTGTGTCTCAACCGTGTTGCTGGATGGCGGGATCATTCCAATGCACGAGCCGGAAACCCACATGGTGCTCGAGGCACCGGGTGGGCTGGTCCGGGTACGTGCGGAATGCCGCGATGGCAAGGCACAACGCATCTTTGTCCAGAACCTGCCCAGCTTCGCCGACAAGCTGTCCGTCCCGCTTGAGGTATCCGGACTGGGCACGATCACGGTAGACACCGCCTATGGCGGCGACAGTTTCGTGGTCGTCGATGCGCAGGCGCTTGGGTTCACAATCGTCGACCACGAGGCCCGCGACATAGCCCGGCTGGGGGTAAAGATCACAAACGCCGCCAATGAGCAGCTTGGATTCTCGCATCCCGAGAACCCGGACTGGGATCATATATCGTTCTGCGCCTTTTGCGGCCCGTTGAATGAAACGGAAACCGGTCTGAGCGGCAAGTCCGCCGTGGCAATCCAGCCGGGTAAGGTCGACCGTTCGCCGACGGGCACCGCAGTGTCCGCGCGCATGGCGCTGATGGCGGCCAAGGGGGTGATGAAACCCGGCCAGACCTTCGAGGCTGTCTCGATCATCGGATCACGTTTCACCGGGCGGATCATTGACACTGCGCAGGTCGGTGGCCGCGCGGCGATCGTTCCTGAAATAAGCGGTCGCGGTTGGATCACCGGAATTCATCAGCACATGTTGGACCCCGCAGATCCATGGCCCGGTGGATATCGCCTGTCTGACACCTGGGGTGTTTGATGTCAGCAGGCACGTTTTTCAAAAACGGAGAAGTCTGAAGATACGCGTCCTCGTTACGGTTTCATCATCAGATTCAGGCTTTTTCCAAATCTCGGACAGGATTCGAACATGGGTCGAAATCCAAGTTCGGCTTGGAAAAGTTGGTGATTACGGGTAATTGTATCCAAAAAACCGTGGCGGGATATTGGAAATGGCAGGAAAACGCGCGATCACGAAACAAAGCCTACCGGACGTCATCGCAAATGATCTGCGTGAACGTATCCTGAGCGGCGAACTCGCCGAGGGTGAAACGATCCGGCAGGAAGCACTGGCCGAGGAATATGATGTCTCTCGCATGCCGATCCGCGAGGCGCTGAAACGCCTGAATGCCGAAGGTCTGGTGCAATGGGCCAACAATCGCGGCGGCTCGGTGACCAAGCATTCCCTCGACGAAATCGGTGAAATTTTCGATCTTCGCATCCTGATCGAAGTCGATCTGTTCCGCCGGGCCATCCCGAATATGGGCCCAAGGGAATTTGCGCGTTGCGACGAAATCCTCAAGCAGATGGAAGCGTCATATGATGAAAATGACGTCGGCAAGTGGGGGATATTGAACTATCAGTATCACTCGGCGCTTTATGCGGCATCACAGCGGAAGCTGACCAACGAATTGCTGGACCGCGTCAACCTGCAATCGGATCGCTATGTCAGGATGCACCTGAGCGTGATGAAACAGCGCGAACCCGCAAAAAAGGAACATCGTGATCTGTTGCGGCTAGCCCGGGAAGGCAATGTGGACAAAGCCTGCGAGGTCTTGGCGCAGCATATTCGCCGGACCAAGGAACAGCTTCTGGAAATGATCGCCTCGAAGCGCGGGACAGACGAACCCTAGGGCGGTCTTGCATGTCCTGTCATTTTGGATACATTATCCATAGTCTGGACATCCCGAAATACGAGGCCCAAATGACCTTTACTCCGCATGGCAAACATCTGATCGCCGGCAACTGGCTTGCCGGTGACGATTTCTTTGCATCACAACCCGCACATGGGCCATCGCATGACTTTTCGAAAGGTCGAATTTCAGACGTCGACGCCGCTGCGCAGGCCGCGGAAGAGGCGTTTTGGAGCTATGGCTATTCCACTCGGGAAGAACGCGCCGTCTTTCTGAACGCCATTGCCGACGAGATCGAAGCGCGCGCCGATGAAATCACCGAGATTGGCACTCAGGAAGCCGGCCTGCCCGAGGCTCGGCTGCAAGGTGAACGGGGCCGCACGTCGGGGCAGCTGAGGCTGTTCGCAACGCATATCCTCAGCGGCGATTATCTGGACCGGCGCCACGACAGCGCGTTGCCGAACCGTGCACCCCTGCCCCGGCCCGATCTGAAAATGATCCAGCGCCCGATCGGCCCGGTCGCTGTGTTCGGCGCATCAAATTTCCCGCTGGCATTTTCCACCGCCGGGGGGGACACGGCCGCCGCACTGGCTGCCGGCTGCCCGGTCGTCGTCAAAGGCCACGGCGCCCATCCGGGCACCGGCGAGATCATCGCCGAAGCCATCCTTGCGGCCATCCGCCGTTGCAACATTCATCCCGGCGTTTTCAGCTTGATCCAGGACGGAGGACCGGCTGTGGGTTCAGCCTTGGTGCAGCACCCTCTGATCAAGGCGGTCGGGTTCACCGGATCGCTTGCGGGCGGTCGCGCCCTGTTCGACCTGTGCGCCGCGCGCCCCGAACCGATTCCGTTTTTTGGTGAGCTTGGATCGGTAAACCCCATGTTCATTCTGGACGCGGCACTGGCAAACCGGGGTGAAGATATCGCCAAAGGCTGGGCCGGCTCGCTGACGATGGGCGCTGGTCAGTTCTGCACCAACCCGGGCGTCGTTGTGATGCCGGCAGGTGAAGCAACGGACCGTTTCGCCGAGATCACACAGACCGCATTGACCGAAGTTCCGGCGCAGACCATGCTGACCGACGGCATCGCCAAAGCCTATCGCAACGGTCAGACCCGTGTTGCTGAAACCGCTGGCGTTCACGAGGTTCTGGCTTCGAGATGCGATCAGCGCAATGCGACCCCTTTCCTTTACCGAACAAGCGCCGCAACCTGGCTGGCCAACACGTCCCTCGCGGAAGAGGTGTTCGGCCCGCTGGCCATCATCGTGACCGCCGAGACACCCGACGAAATGTACGACGTCGCGCGCGGATTGCACGGGCAGTTGACCTGCACCCTGCATATGGACGAGGCCGACATGGGCATGGCGCGGTCCCTGTTGCCGATCCTTGAACGCAAAGCCGGGCGCGTGTTGGCCAATGGCTTCCCCACAGGGGTCGAGGTATGTGACAGCATGGTCCATGGCGGCCCCTACCCGGCTTCGACCAATTTCGGAGCCACATCCGTGGGCACATTGTCGATCCGGCGTTTCTTGCGTCCTGTCTGCTATCAGAATCTGCCGGATGCATTGCTGCCAGAACACTTCTCATAGGGAAATCAGTCGACACGCGCCGATACTCTAAAAGCACGATGCGCAGCAGGGTGTCGGCGGGTGTAACTGCCGAGCCTCAGGGGAATGAGGCACACGCCTCTGGATTCAATTGCACAGTTTCATTTGGGTAACAGTGCTTTTGTTCATTCTGTTCAGGGCAACGCAATCACGGCCCCATCCGTTGGCACTTTGGTGAACTGCCTGTATGAAATGACCCGTGTTGCCCAGTTCCAAGACCAATTCGCCACGACCCATGAGATGATCGCCTCGTTCGAGATCAATTTCCTCGCTGCATCCACCTCTCTTTTCATATCTCAAGAAAGGTAAACCTGATGGCTAACCCTCTGTATGAAGGCCTGTTCGGCATCCACGCCGGCAAAGGCACACCTTTTTTGCAGTTGCTGGACGGGACAACGATCTCTCACCAGGATTTCCTCGGCAAAGCGGCGCAGATTGCGCATGTGGCCACGCATCTGGGCCTGAATCCCGGTGACCGCGTTGCGGCGCAGGTTGAAAAAACCCCCGAGGCGCTGGCGCTTTATGCTGCCTGCGCCCAGGCCGGTCTGGTGTTCCTGCCGCTGAATACCGCCTACACGGTCGATGAATTGACCTATTTCATCGAAAACAGCGGGGCCTCGCTGATTATCTGCGACACCGAAAGAGAAGGAAAACTCACCCCTGTCGGCGCGCAGCTGGGCGCCCGGGTTGAGACGCTGAACGCGGATGGCACCGGGTCTCTGACAGATTTGGCCGCGACCATGCCGACACGTTTCGAAACCGTCGCCCGCGATGGCGAGGATCTGGCAGCGTTCCTTTACACGTCGGGAACCACAGGCCGGTCCAAGGGCGCCATGCTGACCCAGAACAATCTGCTGTCGAACGCACGGACACTGGTCAAGGAATGGCGCTTCACCTCGCAGGATGTGCTGCTGCATGCCCTGCCGATCTTTCACACGCACGGGCTGTTCGTCGCGACCAATATCATGCTGGCCGCAGGTGGATGCATGATCTGGCTGCCGAAATTCGATCTGGACCAGATCATCGACAAATTGCCCAGTGCCACGTCGATGATGGGCGTCCCAACCTTCTATACGCGCCTGTTGGACGACCCGCGTTTTACCAGGGAACTGGCCACCCATATGCGCCTTTTCGTTTCCGGATCGGCACCGCTGCGGGCGGAAACCCATGTGCAGTTCGAAGAACGAACGGGTCATCGCATCCTTGAACGCTATGGCATGACTGAAACCAACATGAACACGTCAAACCCATATGACGGCGAGCGGCGCGCCGGAACGGTCGGGCACGCGCTGCCCGGGGTCGAACTGAAGATCTGTGATTCAGACGGCAATACCCTGCCTGCGGGCGAGATCGGCACAATTGAAGTGCGCGGGCCCAACGTCTTCAAAGGGTATTGGCAGATGCCTGAAAAAACCGCTGCCGAACTGCGCGACAACGGCTTTTTCATCACCGGCGATCTGGGCCGCATCGACGAGGATGGGTACGTCCATATCGTCGGTCGCAACAAGGATCTGATCATTTCGGGCGGCTACAACATTTACCCAAAAGAGATCGAGATGGTTCTCGATGATCAACCCGGTGTTCTGGAAAGCGCCGTGATCGGCGTGCCACATCCCGATTTCGGTGAAACGGTTGTTGGTGTCATCGTGGCAGAGCCCGGCCAGACCCCTGATCCGGAGGCGATAACGGGCGCGGTCCGCGAAGGTCTGGCCCGGTTCAAGCATCCGCGCAAGCTGATCGTTCTGGATGAACTGCCCCGCAACACGATGGGCAAGGTTCAAAAGAACATTCTGCGTGACCGATACAAAGATCTCTTCATGACCGTGTGAGCGAGCCTCGGCAAAGCGGGGATCAGCGGATGCAGCCCCCTGAAAAGAAAATCAGGCGAGGGTGTCCCCGCCTGATTTACTACATGATTCAGGCAACCAGATCGAACCGGTCGTTGTTCATGATCTTGGTCCATGCCGCCACAAAGTCGCGCACGAACTTCTCGGCGTTGTCGTCCTGGGCGTAGACCTCAGCATAGCTGCGCAGGATCGAGTTCGAACCGAAGACCAGATCTGCGCTGGTTGCGGTGAACTTGACCTCACCCGAGGCGCGGTCGCGCAGTTCAAAGGTGCCTCCGTCAACCGGATGCCAGCTCAGCGACATATCCGTCAGGTTGACGAAAAAGTCGTTTGTCAGTTGGCCCAACCGGTCGGTGAAGACGCCATTCGGCGATCCGCCATGGTTGGCACCCAGCACACGCAGACCACCGACCAGAACGGTCAACTCGGCCGCGGTCAGACCCAGCAGTTGCGCGCGATCCAGCATCATCGCCTCTGGCGAGACCGCGTATTCCTTCAGCTGCCAGTTGCGGAACCCGTCCGCCAGCGGCTCAAGTACCGAGAAGCTGTCCACATCGGTCTGCTCGATCGACGCGTCGCCGCGACCGGCCGAGAACGGAACCGCCACGTCAAAGCCTGCGGCCTTGATCGCCCGCTCAAGCCCGACATTGCCCGCCAGAACGATCACGTCGGCAACCGAGGCGCCGATTTCCGCCGCGATCGGCTCCAGCACACCCAGCACTTTCGCCAGACGTTCGGGTTCGTTGCCCGCCCAGTCCTTTTGCGGCGCCAGTCGGATGCGCGCCCCATTTGCGCCGCCACGCTTGTCCGAACCGCGGAAGGTTCGGGCACTGTCCCAGGCGGTGGTGATCATCTCGGCGATGGTCAGACCGCTGTCTGCGATCTTGGCCTTGACGGCATCTATGTCGTAATCTGTCGAACCAGCCGGGATCGGATCCTGCCAGATCAGATCTTCTGACGGCACGTCCGGGCCATAATAGTTGACGCGCGGACCCATGTCGCGGTGAGTCAACTTGAACCAGGCACGTGCAAATGTATCGGCAAAATAGTCCGGATCCGCCATGAATTTCTGACAGATCGCGTTGTAGGTCGGGTCGACCTTCATCGCCATATCCGCATCGGTCATCATCGGCATGCGACGAACAGTGGGGTCGGTCGGGTCGACCGGCTTTTCGTCTTCGGGCATGTCGACGGGCTGCCACTGATGGGCACCTGCGGGTGATTTTCCCAGTTCCCACTCGTAACCGAACAGGTAGTCGAAATAGCCCATGTCAAATTTCAACGGCTCTTTCGTCCACGCCCCTTCGATCCCCGAGGTAAAGGCGTTGGCCGCTTTACCGTTCTGATCAGGGTTTTCCCATCCCATACCCTGGCTGGACACGGGGCAGGCTTCGGGCTCGGCGCCGATATTGTCACCGGGTATCGCACCATGGGCTTTGCCGACGGTATGACCCCCGCAGGTCAATGCTGCGGTCTCTTCGTCATTCATCGCCATACGCGCAAAGGTTTCACGGATATGCAGCGCGGTTTTGGCCGGATCCGGATTGCCGTTCACGCCTTCGGGGTTCACATAGATCAGGCCCATATGCACCGCACCCAGAGGGTTTTCCAGCGTGCCGGGGGTTTCCAGATCGCCATAGCGTTTCTCGGACGGGGCCAGCCACTGGTTTTCCGACCCCCAGTAAACATCTTTCTCGGGGCCCCAGATGTCTTCGCGACCAAAACCGAAACCAAAGGTCTTCAATCCCATGGATTCATAGGCCACCGTGCCCGACAGAACGATCAGATCGGCCCAGGACAGCGCGTTGCCGTATTTCTTTTTCACCGGCCACAGCAGACGGCGGGCTTTGTCCAGGCTTGCATTGTCCGGCCATGAATTCAGCGGCGCGAACCGGATGTTGCCCGAACCGGCGCCACCTCGACCATCCCCCAGACGGTAAGACCCGGCCGAGTGCCACGCCAGACGGATCATCAGCCCGCCATAGTGACCCCAGTCAGCCGGCCACCAGTCCTGGCTGTCGGTCAGCAACGCCTCGACATCGGCACGAACTGCCTTGAAGTCCAGCCCCTTGACCGCTTCTCGGTGATTGTAATCCGCATCCATCGGGTTGGTGCGCGTGTCGTGCTGGCTCAGAATGTCCAGGTTCAGCGCATCCGGCCACCACTTGGTGACGGAATTGCCCGTTCCAGTATTGCCGCCATGCATGACGGGGCAGCCGCCGGATTGATGATTGTGGGGGGTACCGTCCATTGTAAATCTCCTGAGTATTTACCTAGGGGTTCAGATATCTTGACTCGTACCGCACAGCTTCGATAATTGGAAATTTGTAATTACTATCGTTGCGATTAGTTTTTCATATGAAAACACTGACCCTCAAACACCTGCGCTATTTCGAGGCGCTCGCCACGCATGGCCACTTTGGCAAAGCGGCTGCGGCCAGTGCGATATCGCAGCCCGCGCTTTCCATACAAATCAAAGAGCTGGAGGCAATCATGGGTGGGCCGCTGGTCGAACGCGCGGCCCGGCAAACCCGCCTGACAGCACTTGGCGAAGACGTGCTGAAACATGGCCGCGAAATCCTGACCCGGGTCGAGGATTTGGGGAAATTGGTGCAATCTCCCTCGGGCGCCCTGTCCGGCCGCATCAGAATCGGGGTCATTCCCACGGTCGCGCCCTATCTGCTGCCCTCGATCATCAAAGCTCTGTCGCAGCGTTTCCCACAACTGACCATCGAACCCAAGGAAACGATAACCAAGACGTTGATCGGCGAAATTCTGGATTCCAAACTGGATTTCGGTGTCGTTGCCCTGCCCGTCTCGGAACCCAAACTCCGAGAGTTCTCGCTGTTCAACGAAGATTTTCTGCTGGTTCGCCCGGCGCAGGATGCCAACCTGCCAATGCCAAGTTCCTCGCAGCTCAGAACCATGCGCCTGCTGTTGCTGGAAGAAGGGCATTGCTTCAGGGATCAGGCCCTGTCCTTCTGTTCGATCCGCAATATCGAACCGCAGCACATCATGGAGGGCAGTTCGCTTTCCACACTGGTTCAGATGGTCGGCGCCGGCATCGGTGTGACCCTGATACCGGAAATGGCGGTCGGGCTGGAAACCCGATCCGCGGATGTGTCCATTGCCCGGTTTCAGGACACGCCGCCGACGCGGACGATTGGTCTGATCTGGCGAAAGACCAACCCGCTCAGCGAAAACCTGTTGAAGATCGGCGCGATCATCCGCAAAACAGCCGAAGAAAACACGTGGGGCGTGAAACCGCCTCAGCCTGAAACAACAGGCTGACCCGCCCGAAACGATGTTCCTCGGCACGAAGGCCAGACCCGGCGCAACCCGTCAGTCGTCACCTTTGTAATAGCCGATCACATCATTCTCGGTCGTTGCACCCAACCCGTTCAGCAACCGGTTTGAATAATTAAAATAGGCGCAGACCTGATTGACCTCCAGGATCTCGCCATCCTCACAGCCTGCAATCTTGAGCGCTTCGAAGTCGGACTTGACCATTTTGCCAACATCCGTCGTCAGCTTGGCGGCATAGCGCAGCAGCGCCAGTTCCTTGCCCTCGAATTCATCCTCGGGCCGATGCGCCTTGAGCGCGACGAAAATCCGGTCGCTGCGCGGCTGGTCCTTCAGCAGGTTGCGCACGTTCATGAAGTGATGGGTCAGTGAATAGGTGCAATCGTTCAGGATCGAGGTATAGCTGGCGACAACCTCGAGAAACCAGAATGGCAACCGGTTGTCATCAGAATGCAGGACCGAACGGTACAGCGTCACATGCCCGTTCATCGTTTCGGGCCGCAATGAATGCACACGCATAACCGTGTCCACGGTGCCATGAGGGGTGCGGGCCTTGTCCAGCAGCTCTTTCAGGCGGCCGTTGGCCTTGTCGTCCGAGATCATCTCGATCCAAGCGCTCATTGCTGTGTCTCCTGTCCTGTTCGGGCTCAGCTTATGTACCAAGCCCACAGGCATGTCAGTTAATTTTTTTCTTAAGGTGAAATTTTTCTGGATCACAGAAACGTGAAAGATGTAAAATATCAGCGCGAGGGATTTGTTGAGGATCGACGCGAATGCACAGTCCAGAGCTTATGGCGGGTGCCGAAAATCTGTTGTTCAGATGCGGTGGCCTGACGGCGGGCGACCAGTTGCTTGTGGTCTGCGAAGATGCGGCCAACGGGTATTACGATGCCGAGATCACCGAGGCTATCGTGGACTGCGCCCGGGAAAACCGGATCAAGACCGCAGTTCGAACCCTTGCATTTGATCCCATGGGTTCATCGCTGCCAGCGGATCTGAAAACGGCGATGGAAGCGGCGGATCGCACCTTGTTTCTGTCCCGCACCGGCGATCAGATTCGTTTCGACGCAGGAATGAGGGACGTTCGACCCATCATGTCATATGCGCTGGACGCCGGAATGCTGGCCTCGGGTTTTGGGCGCGCCAACTACACCGGGTTCGTTGAACTGAAAAACGCGGTCAACCGGCTGCTGGCCAGTGCCGGGCACATCCACGTAACCTGCCCATTGGGCACCGACTTCGCTGGCCCCGGCGCCGCCTTCCCCCCAGCAGGTGCCGCGGATGTCAGCGTGGCGCGTTTTCCGATGTCGGTCTTTGCCCCGGTTCCCGTGCAGGGGTTTTCCGGAGTGCTGGTTCAGGACGGGTTTCTGGTCGGCACTGGTTCGAAATTCTACGAACCATACGGCTGTGATCTGCGCGAACCGCTGACCATACGGTTCGAAAACAACCGCCTGACCGGCTTTGAGGGCCATCCCATGGATGTGCATTGCGCGCAGATGCATTACGAAAAAGTCGGCAAGATGTTCGACCTTGACCCCCTGACCATGCATTCCTGGCACGCAGGCATCCACCCGGGCTGCGCCTACACGACCCCGGCCCGAAGCAATTTTGAACGTTGGAGCGGGTCGGCCTTTGGCAATCCGCGTCTGCTGCACTTTCACACATGCGGGCATTACGCGCCGGGTGAGATTTCGCTGAACGTTCTGGACCCGACGATCCGGGTGGATGGCGTTGCGATCTGGGATGCCGGTGTTCTCCGGGCCGATCTGTTGCCCGGTGGGGCTGAAATTCTCGACCGGTATCCCTGCATCAAAGCGGTGTTCGACGCCCCGGCCCGACACGTGGGCCAGGGCGCGAACGGGCGCTTGTCGGCCTGATGATCAGCCGGCCTGCTGCGCGATCAGCTTTGCAACCCGTGCGCGAAACCGCATCGCGCCTGCGTCCAGCCCGAGGTTGATATAGCCGGTCTTGCGCCGCGCCATGCCGGTTTGAACGTGTTCCAGAACCTCTTTGTCCTCGTTGAAAGCCATGACCGCGCCTTCGAACATGCGCTGCGACATGGCTGTGTCATCCGCGTGCATGTTGCGGTGCTGGAACCAGAAATACCGCGATGTTTCCGCATCGACCGGTGTGATGAAGTTGTACGAAATATTGACAAAGGCATTGGGCGACATCGGCCGGTCCGCCCCTCCTTCTCCGGCCGGAGTGTAAATGGACATGTTGATCGCAGTGGACGGCAGACGGCATTCGTAATGCTGCTTGCGGTCGCAACTTGGCCCGAACGGCAGTATCGGCGCATAGTAGGGCGGCGCGGGTTCATCCGCGATCCAGCGCGAAACAATGACGCCGCTTTCGGTTTCTTCAAGATCCAGCGGGCGGTTGTCGGTTCCCGCCCCGGCAAACGAGGTCAGATGCACCCAGGCCACATGGCTTGGATCCAGAAGGTTATCGATAATGTAAAGGTAGTGGCACGCCATCTCCATCGCACCGGTCCGGGTCTTGCCCCAAGACGGGCTGTCGAAATTAGGGATGTCGATGATATCGTCTGTGCTGGCTTTGTCCGAATCCCCCATCCAGAGCCAAAGAAATCCCCAGCGGTCTTCGGCCGGGTATGCATGCACGGCGGCGCGGCGCGGAGGATTGTCCAGCTGTGTCGGGGCGCTGACACATTCACCGCCGCAGCCGAATGTCAGACCGTGATAGCCGCAAACCACATGATCCCCTTCGATGGTGCCCCGAGACAGCGGCAGCTTTCTATGCGGGCAAGCATCCTCCAACGCGATCGCTTTGCCCGCTGTGTCACGATAGATTACGATCTCATCGCCCAGCATTCGCACGGCGCTCAGGCTGCGGCCAAAATCCTCGGACCGTCCGGCGACGTACCAGCTGTTGCGAATAAACCCCTCTGCTCCGGCCAGATCAGGACGCATGTTTCTTACTCCGAAAACTCATCAAAAGCCTTGAGCGCCTTGGCGCTGTAGGCATAGGACGGCCCCCCGCCCATATAGGTGGCCATGGCCAACGCCTCGCACATTTCTTCGCGGGTGGCGCCCAGCCGAACCAGCGAACGCACGTGGAATCCGATGCAGCTGTCGCAGCGGGTCGCGATCGCAATGCCGAGCGCCATGAACTCTTTGGTTTTCTCGCTCAGCGCCCCGTCAGTCTTGGCCGCCTTGCCCATGATGCCAAAGCCGCGCACGGTTTCCGGCACTTCTTTCGAGAAGGTTCCGATATTGGCCTCGGTCTCGGCCATGAAATCTTTCCAGTTCATTTCTTCACTCCTTATCCGCGCTCGTCCGCGCCCATGCGACGCTCCAGCCAGCGCACCCCGGCTGAGATGATCAAAACCAGGATCAGGTATTCAAAAATCAGCAGGGTATAGATTTCCAGCGGGCGGTATTCCGTCACCACCAGTTCATTCGCACGGCGGGTCAGTTCCTGCATCCCGATGACGCTGGCAAAGGCGCTCATCTTGACGATGTAGATGAACTGGTTTGCCAAAGGTGGCAGAATGCGCCGGATCGCCTGCGGCAGGATCACATAGCGCATGGTCTGCACATAGTTCAGCCCGATGGTCTGCGCCGCCTCGCGTTGTCCACGCGCAATGGATTGAATACCTGCGCGATAGATCTCGGCCGTAAAGGCGCTGTCTGAAATCGCCAGCGTTATGATTGCCCCCCAAAAGGGATCGATGGGGATGTTCAGACCCATCGACTGAAACACGATGGGCAAGCCGTAAAACACCCAGAACAGCATCGGCAACAGGGGAATGGCGCGGATGAACTCCACGTAAACCCGGTTCACAACCCGCCAGCCACGTTTTTCGGACAATCCCGGCAGGGCGACCAGCAATCCGATGACGATCGACAGAACGGCGGCGATCAGGGAAATCTGGATCGTCGCGCCCATCCCCGAGATCAGGAATTTCACATTGGTCCACCCCGAGGCCGTGGTCGGATCGATAACGTACCAGCCCCAGGTCTGTGACGACGAACAGCCTGCCAGCAGAAGCAGAGGCAATATGAGAAGAAGTTTTTTCATCGGCCGCTCTCAGTGTTGCAGGATCTGGGACAGGAATTTGCGACACCGATCGGACTGAGGATTGGTGAAGAAATGTTCGGGGTTGCCTTCTTCGACGATTTCACCGGCATCCATGAAGATCATCTTGTCGGCCACCTTTCGGGCAAACCCCATCTCATGCGTGACAACCACCATGGTCATCCCCTCATTGGCCAACTCGACCATCACGTCCAACACTTCCGAGATCATCTCGGGGTCCAGTGCCGAGGTCGGCTCGTCAAACAGCAGAACACGCGGCTCCATGCACAGCGACCGGGCGATGGCGACGCGTTGCTGCTGACCACCCGACAACTGAATGGGCTTTTTGTCGGCCTGATCGGGAATGTGCACCCGGTCCAGATAGTGACGTGCTTTTTCCTCTGCCTCTTTGCGGCCGAGACCGCGCGCCTTGATCGGGCCCAAAGTCAGGTTTTCCAAAACGGTCAGATGCGGGAACAGGTTGAACTGCTGGAACACCATTCCAACCTCGGACCGGATCCTGGCCACGGATTTCTCGTCATCCGTCAACTCGATCCCGTCTACGCGGATGGTTCCTTTCTGATGTTTTTCCAACTGGTTGATACATCGCACAACGGTGGATTTTCCTGACCCGGAAGGCCCGCAAATCACCACCTTTTCGCCGCTGTTGACCGTCAGATTGATGTCCTTGAGAACGTGAAACGTGTCGAACCACTTGTTCACGCCCACAAGTTCGATTGCGGCGTCTGGCATAAGATGAACTGCCCCTGTTTTTAGTCCCAGTATAATATTTTCTTGAGGTTATCTTTCCCTTTGGGCTTAAATCAATGAAGAATACGGCCACAAGGTAGAAATGCCACCAACGGGAGAAACCGATGAACACATTTTGGAAAGCTGCGGCAGCCGCTGCGCTTGGACTTGTCTTGTCAGGCGCTGCGCAGGCGCAATCTGCACTGAACGAGGTGCTGGATTCCGGCGTGCTCAAGGTGGGCACCACGGGCGATTGGAATCCCATGTCGCTCCGCGACCCTGCAACCAACAGCTACAAAGGGTACGACATCGACATCATGAACGAGTTGGCCGCCGATCTGGGGGTCGAGGTCGAATATGTCCCCACCGACTGGAAAACACTGGTCAACGGTGTGGTGGCAGGCAAGTATCACCTGACCGGATCGGCATCGATTTCGCCACCGCGCATGAAGGTCGCGGGCTTTTCCGACAGCTATATTTCGGTGGAACTCTTCCCCTATACGACCAAGGACAAGGCCGACCAATTCGACGGTTATGACTCGATCAACCAGCCCGGAGTAAAAGTCGCGACCACCCTGGGCACAACGTTCGAAAAGCGCGTCCGCGAATGGTTCCCGAACGCAGAAATCAAGGTGGTCGAGGCCCCGGCCCGCGGTTTTCAGGAAGTAATCGCAGGACGCGCGGATGTCTTCATTACGTCGAACATCGAAGGTTCGACCCTCGAGGCGAAATTTCCGGTGGTACGCGTGAAGAACGCAGGCCCGCGTTCGCCGTCACCCATCGCGATGATCCTGCCACAGGCCGATCAGGTGTGGATCAACTATGTAAACAACTGGATCGAAGTCAAAAAGGCGCAAGGGTTCTTCGAGGAAAACCGCAAGAAATGGGGTCTCTGACTCTTCTCGGATCACCTTGATTCCCAAACGCCCGGCCCGGTCGCCGGGCGTTTTTCAGTTGTCGCCCGACACGGCCTTGGCAACCACGGTGACAAAGCTGACCGTGTCAGTTTTCAACTCCAACGGCCCATGAGTGGCGTTTGAATCAAAACTCAGACTGTCGCCCGGCCGCATGTGATAAGCGGCTTCACCGCAGCCATAGACCATCTCGCCGGCGGTGACGTGGATGAATTCGACACCCTGATGTTGGTAAAGCGGGCGTTCGTCCAGCGGACCTTCCAATGTAACGCTGAAACTCTCGAAACTGACATGTTTCGCTTCCGCCCGACCGATCAGCTTATAACTGTGCCCGAAACCGGTGCCCAACCGTTGCACGGTTACACCTTCACCCGCAGCCACAAATGACACATCCGTGCGTTCGACCGTGCCGGCAAAGAAGTTGATCAGCGGAACGCCGATTCCGCCGGCCAGGGCCTCAAGTGTCGCCAGTGAGGCTGACACCTGACCGCGCTCGATCTTGGAAATCATCGCCGTGGACACGCCGGACCGCTGAGACAGTTCGGCCAGAGTCAATCCGGCCAGCGCGCGATGCGTTTTCACTGCGGCCCCGACCAGGTGATCCAGCGGCGGTTTTTCGGCGGAAAGCACAGGTGAATCTTCCATTTGCGAAGCCTATCGACACGTATGAAAAAGGCAAAAGAAATGTCACCGAACCACTCGCACCAGTTCGGCGGCAAACTCTCAGCGTCCGTTCAGGATGTCTCCTGTAAGATCATTCAACTTTGCCAACCCGTTGCGCAGATGATCTTCGGGCAGGGCCGAGCTGAACCGAAAATGGTTCTCGACCCCGAACCGTGACCCCGGAATGACCAGCACATCTTTTTCGCGCAACAGGCGCATGCTGAACGCCTCGGATGCGATCGGTAGATTGAACCGCACGAACGACATGGCCGACGCCTGAGGTGGTACAACGGAAAACACCCCCTGATGCCGCGCCAGTTCTTCCGTCAGAACGTCGAACCCCGTGCGGATCAGACAGCGCGCGCGGGCCTTCAACTTGGACCGTGCCGGTTCGGCAAGCGCCTTGTCCGCCAGCTCCATCGACAACATGGATGCCGCGATCGAGGCATATTCGTGCCGCCGCCAACAGTGCTGAATGATGTCTTCGGGCCCAACCAGCCATCCCAGCCTCAGCCCCGGAAGCCCATAGGCCTTGGACATGGAATTCACCACAAGAACCCTGTCCGTACTTCCCCAGAACGAAGGGGTTTCTGTGTCACCTTCCCGCTCGGTTCCGGCATAAACCTCGTCTGAAACGATCCAGGCGCCAACGCGCTCGGCAGCCGATACGATACGGGCGCGATCCGCTTCGGTCAGAATACGGCCCGTTGGATTGTTCGGGTTCACCACATGGATGATGCGGGTCCTGTCATCGACCGCCCGCTCAAGCGCCTCTGCGTCTATGGCCCACTCTTCGGATTCGATCAGATCTACCCAACGCACTTCGTTGCCTAGATTGGCGGCGTTTCCTGAAATCTGTTCATAGGTCGGTCGGAAACACACAACATTGTCGCCGGGCTCCAACAAGGTGTTGGCCACCAGAGTGTTCGCTTCGGTTGCGCCGACCGTGACCAATACCCCATCTGCCGAGGCCCCCGGATACAAGCCTGCGACGGTGTCGCGCAGGGATTGCTTTCCATTGACTTGCGGATAGTCGATCATCGTCTTCAGCAGAGCGCCGAGATCAATCCCGGCCAGTTCTACCAATCCCTGCAACGACATGGGATGAACGCCGCTTTCCGAGAAATTGAAGACCACCCCGTGTTCCGTCTCGGACAGGAACTGTTCGACCCGAAATGGTTGAAAATTTCGGTTGATCATGATGCATCCTTTGCTGGGCCGTGCTGCGCACCTGACAGCCTCAATCGGCTGCGTTTACATGAACCGTTCTGATACTGGGATCGACGCGGCTATAGGCGGCCAGCAAACGTGCCGTCCACTTCTGTGCAATGTAATCAGCCATGAACCGCGAGGGGGCAACCAAAATGACGCGCCCCCCTGCCCTTTCCGACTCGGACAGATGCTGGAACCAACTTGCCCACAACTCGGGATCGCGCCCGTGAAGGATTGACTGCACCTGCGACCAGACATCCTCGGGCTTGGCTTCGGGGGTGTCGATTTCTGGCCCCTGGGGTTTTGCCGCGAAAGGCACGACATTTGTAACGGGCTCAGAATCCTCGCTCATCCGGGCCTGGAAATCGGAACCTATGATCGGCCAGACCTCCTGTGTATCGATCATGATCTGTTTGAGGTCGATTTCATAGACCGCGACCCGACCCCGTGCAGCAGGCCGTTTGACCGTTACCCAACCTAATGCGCGAAATCTGGCCATTTCGCGCTTTACAGTCCTTTCATTCACTGACCAAAGGCGCGAAATTTCTTCGCGCCCAATCGATACTTCGTTGATTCGCCAGTTATATCGTGTCGTAATCAATGCGATGATACGAAGTACGCTGCGTTGCCGATGCTTGTCGCCTGACAACGCATATATGGTGAGCGCAGAAAGTATATCGTATTTTAAGGCCGCCGCGTTTCGCCCGACCGGTTTAGCCAGCTGCATACCCGTTCTCACCGCTTTGTCTGCCTCAGACGGGTGTGTCCCGCCGTTCTTGCGCTGTTTGCCAACGCTTTTCGTCATCTTGGCCTAATTAGCGTCCAAAGCTTCGATTCTGTCAAGAAGAGTCTGAAACAGGTCAGAAAATTGCGCCAATCGAGATCAAAAAATAAAAGAAATCTGGTGAAGTATTGGTGATGGGGGACATTCTATATGACCCCTTATTTGCCTGTTATGTCCCCCTATATGTCGCCGGTCCTGGAAGAATGCCCCCCTAAATACGGTTGAGGACGTGTTGCGAATCGTCACCCTTCTTCTTCTGCACTGCCGAATCGGCGATGGCCTTGCAGGGCCTTGTTTTCTTACCCGTGGGTAAGATTTGAGTTTCATCATATTTTCTTTTGCGTAAAGCGCAAATCGGGCGTAAATAAGAAACGAACATAAATTTACGTTCCAAACAAAGAGACATGAGGCATGTACACGCACGAAGACCTGAATGCATTGCGCAATCAATCTCTCAAACTCCAGGGGTGGATTCGTCAGCAGACCTTTAGCCCGGAGATGGAGAAGACACTCCGCCGGTTTTCGAGCTGGGAAGTGTCCGAGCTGATCTTCCGGGTCAACCAGTCAACCTTTCGCGGAAAGCTGGCCGCTGATCCGTCTCTGCCCGGAGGCGAGGTTGAGCCCGAGGGGCGGCAGCGCTGGTTCAGCCTGGAAGAGGTGAATGAGTTGCGGCGGCGGCTCAAGGTGAACCGCAAGTCCCTCATGCCGCCGCGTCCCGAGGGCAAGCGGGCTATTCGTGCAGCCGTGGCGAACTTCAAGGGCGGGGCGGGCAAGTCAACGGTGGCATTGCATCTTGCGCATGCCGCCGCGCTTGATGGGTACCGTGTTCTTGTCGTTGACTTCGACCCGCAGGCCACGCTGAGCCATTCAATGGGCCTGACCGATGTCGCCGAGGATTACACTGTCTGGGGGATCATGGCGCGTGACCTGATCCGCGAGACCGAGCGCATGAACAACCGGCCTGCCGCGGCCGAGTCCGGCACCGCCCTGCCCCGCCGGGAATTGCCCCCGGCGATCACCGATATGGGGCTTGGAGATCTGCGGATCAGCGATTTCATCAGACGGACGTCTTGGTCCACCATCGATGCGATCCCTTCCTGCGCGAACGCAGCCTTCGTCGAATTTGCCTCGGCACAGTATCGCCACTTGAACCCTGAATGGTCTTTCTTTGCCGCAGTGTCCCGGTATCTGGATCAAATTCCCGACGACGCCTATGACCTGATTCTGTTCGATTGCCCGCCGGCCATTGGGTATCAGTCCATGAACGCGGTGTTCGCGGCAGACATGTTGTACATCCCGTCCGGACCGGGATACTGGGAATACGACTCGACCACGTCCTTTATAGGTCAGCTGGCAGAAGCTTTGGAGGACCTGGCCTACGGGTTCGACAAAACCTTACCCACGGGTAAGATTGGTCTTCCTAAAACCTTCTGCGAGCTGCGGTTCCTGCTTACACGGTACGAGCCCGGAAACGCGTTGCATCTGGCGATGTTCGACGCGTTTCAGAAGGTTTTCGGAGACCACGTCGCCCAGCACCCTGTTGAAATGACCCGCGCGGTCGAACAATCCGGCCGTTTTTTGAGCTCGGTTTACGAGATGGATTACCGAGAGATGACCCGTGAAACCTGGCGTCGGGCCCGCTCGACATTCGACAATGTTTACGAAGAATTCCGGGGAGTGATGCTGTCTGCCTGGGACAAGCTGGAGGATGACGCATGAGCCGCAAGCGCAGAATGTTTGATATCGACCTGCCTGCAATGGATGACATTCCTGTCGGCAAGGTTCCGGACAAGGTTCTTGAAAAGCGGCGGGGCCCGATGGCTGCGGCCATTTCGGAAAATGCCGATGCGCTGCGCGACCAGCAATCGACGGAAGAAACCATTCGAGCAGAAAACGATCGTCTTGCGCATGAACTTGTGCGCCTGCGTTCCGAAGGTCTTGTGACCGAACGCGTAGCACTGGATGACATTCTGTTTGAAAAGCTGACGCGGGATCGCAAACCAGGGCCGGATCCGGAACTGGACGAGCTAAAAGCGTCAATTCAGGAAATTGGATTGTCCAACCCCATCCGACTTGAGCGACGCTCAGATGGACGATTTGAACTGATCCAGGGGATGCGGCGCCTGTCTGCCTATCGGGCGTTATATGAAGAAACGGGCGATGAGTCCTATGCCGGAATTCCAGCGGGAATTTCAGAGGCGGGCGATCTCGACAGCAGCTACCGGCGCATGGTGGATGAGAACCTGATCCGCAAGGATATCTCGTTTGCGGAAATGGGTGCTTTGGCACGCGCGTATGCCGAGGACCCGGCAAATGATTGCCCGGATGTAGACAAGGCGGTGTCCACGCTGTTCAAATCCGCCAGTTACACAAAGCGGAGTTACATTAGGTCATTTGCCAGTTTGCTGATGATGTTGGACAAGGTTCTGAAACATCCGAACGACATTCCGCGCAACGTAGGCGTAGAGCTGAAGCGCAAACTGGATGCAACGCCCGGTTTGGTGCGCCAGGTGAGTGCCGCGGTCATGAGCGAGCCGGACCGTGACGGAGCGCGTGAGGTTGCTATCCTCAGGTCATTTCTGGGCGCGCCGGAAACAAGCGTGGCGAAGAAGGCTCCGGTTGAAAGCGCCGATAAACCACGACGTGCAAAGACCACGTTTCAGGTATCAGGGCGGGCAGGGATCGCCAAGTGCTCGGCATCCAGTGGTCGAATTGAGTTGAGATATGATTTGGACTTTACGCGTGTTGATCGCAGCAAACTTGAGGCGGCAATAGCTGCTTTCATCGATGCTCTTCCCGAGGAAGACGATCTTACCCACGGGTAAGGTTTGGTTTGAAGGTCTGAGAAAAGGCGCCGGTCGAATCCGGCGCCGTTGTCTTGTCGCAAATGCCAGGGCGTTCTCAGCAGTGGATTCCTGCCATATGTCTTCTTGCCTTGAAGCTGTGACCTGAAACCGGCGGGGCAGGGGCTTGAGGTCGAGGCATGTGGAGTCAGCCATTAACGTTGGTTCTGGAACAGTCGGTTTCGCGGAGTGCTGTCGGGGCCTAACATCACGGCGTCTTGTCCGGGTTCGTACGTTCAGGTCACGGTAGGAGCCTCGATTCTGGCTCGAGATTGCAATTTGCAATATGTGACGCGAGAACACGGGTGACATGGCGGCCACTCTGCGCGCAAATCGGCGGGAAATCAATCACATTTGATAAGCGACACTTATCAAGTTTAATTGAAATTTGATGGCATGACGAAAGTAACGATCAAAATAGTCTGTTTTTGCGCGTAAAGCAGGTATGGGGATTGCGACACGATAATTTTTGGGAAACGGTTTCTTGGGTATTGCCAAGTTGTTGACCCGAGCATGGGTTCTGTCGCAAACTTTGTTCCCACCTGTCAGGTCAAGCTTAGTTTTGGTAGCG
>NZ_JAEDOU010000007.1:0-214038 GCF_017872515.1 Ruegeria sp. HKCCE3926
GCTCGTCAGGCTCATAACCTGAAGGTCGTAGGTTCAAATCCTACTCCCGCAACCAATATTACCTAAATAAAACAGTATGTTACGCACCGCCTCAAGGCGGTGTTGCAATTTGTGCCAACCCCGCTGGAAGCACTGTGGAAGCAACAGGAGCGGAGTCGTCCTGTGGTGAATGTGCAACAAAGGCTAGGCGCCGAGCCAGCGCACGTGTGGTCTACCTTGCTGCACCTCGTTCAGATAGGCAAAAAGGCTGATGGCATCTCCGCCTTTTTCACCCGTCGCGAAGTCTGCCCACAGTCCGCTGTCGAGATTGATCCGAAACGAACCCCGCGACCGATCTGCGCGGGTGGGATTCGGCGCCACCCATTCGCTCCCGATGATCCGGCCATCTGGCAACCATTCGGCCAGTAGAGTTTGCAGATTGATCCGGGCCAGTGCAGCAATGCCCGCAAATTCGATGGGTTTCCAGTTACCAGTCATTTGCAACCACCTCCTGAAGACGCGCGATCTCGAACGCTTCTACATCTCCCATGCGATAGCGGACCAATCGGCGATGGCCGGATGCGGTAAAGGTGTTGAGAACTCTGCCAACACCTCACATGGACTGACCGCAAAATGCCCTGCTCAACTTGGATTTGGTGAAGCGGGTTGCCGGGGCTGAAAATTGCAAAAATTTTCGAAAAACCTTAAACTCAGCAGATTAAGGCCAAAAGCCATTTCCGGTTTCTGACAGCAAAGTCATACGAAAACAGAAAATTCCCGGCTGAATTTTATTTCGTGGAGCCAAAAATATGACTGACAAAATCACCTTTATTGACATGCACACCCACCTGTTCACGGCGCGATATTTACCGTTGCACAGTATCTTCTACTCGTTCACTTCACTGTATTGGTTTTCGCTTGGGTTGGCCTTTCTGGCGGTTCGTTTGACCCGCATGAGTGACTTCAGCAAACTCGCGACGGAAGAACCTGACCAGGACGATTTGATCGACGCGTTGCTCGATCACGATGTGGACCGGCTTATGCGGGCCATTGCACATCCAGTTCGCGAGAAGATCAGAGAGTATCAATCGACACCCAACCCCAGCCACCAAGATTGGAAGGACACAGAGGAGCTGATCCGAGCCCTGAACGATATTGACCGTGATATCAACTATTCAAGGGCGGGTGACCTCCCAATAGGTGTTCAGCTTGTGGGCGGCGACAGAATTTCTGAAAGGTCCGTCTTTGGAGACAGTGGCACGGACCCTGATTTGCTGGACCGTTTTCTGGCCGAGGCCTTCAGGACCGCTGGTCAAAAAGCGGCAGAAAGAGATTTCTTTCATGAAGCTGAACACATGCAGCCGGGTGAGTTGCACAAACCTGGATCTGATGCCGGCTTTCGTGCCGTCCGCATTCCAATCGGTCAAATCGGCATTATCTTTCAGTTTCTTGAATTCTTTGTCATCATGACCTTGTCCGAGCGAAACCGGTTCAAAGCGCTCAAGAGGGATTTCAAGAAGGATGGTCAGCCGAGCGACCCGGAAGCCAGCCTTTTCGTGGGTATCCTGCTGGATATGCGCCGTGCCTTCGACAAGCTCAAGGAATTTTGGATGCCCGGATTCCTACCGCCGTATTTTGACTTCACCGAACAAATGGACCGGATGCAGTCACTCGCAGCTGAGAACCCGAATGAATTGATCAATTTTGGGGCAGTTGACCCGTTTCGAGGCGGGAACTGGAAACAGATTGTCGATTCAGGCGTTGCACTAGGGATAACGGGATACAAAATCTATCCGCCCTTGGGGATCCGGCCGATCGATATGCGCGGCTACCAGACCCCGGTCGCCCCTGGGCGAAGTCTGGACAAGTACAAAGAAAAAGCGCAGAACCCTGCGCCCTACCCGATGGCACAGGCCAAGATGGGTGACATCATTCGCCATTTCTCCAGCCACAACCTGCGTTTGTTTGCCCATTGCAGCCCGATGGGGTTTGAGGTGGAGAAAGGTTACGGCGTCTATTCCGATCCAGAGTTGTGGAAGCACGCGATGGAGACCCACAATGCCCAGGACCTTTGGTTGTTCCTGGCTCATGGTGGTGGCGCAAAAGAAGTAGATTGGATGGGGTGGGCAGCAGAAAACACCGATTTCAAGCAAACATTTGCCTATCGTGCTATTCGCTTGGTTGAGGAATACGACAATGTTTATCTTGGCTTGGGTCATTTTTTGGGAATTCTGGATTCAAAGCTCAAGCCAAAGATATTTCAGCGATTGAAATCAGTACTAGTGGCCAAGAGAACCAAGAACGCACCGCACCATTTCCGGGACAAAGTGTGTTTTGGAACGGATTGGGCGATGCCCCTGATGGTCGGCAGAACCCGTGAATACCTGATCGAATTTGACAAGTTCTTCAGCGATCCACAGATCAGTCCTTGTGCATCTAACTTCTTTGAAGGAAATGCAAAAAAATTCCTGGGTATTTGATGGGTTTTCAGGCTGAAAGTGCCTGACCGGCGTCTAAGAAAACCTGAAATTCCGACGGTTCTGTTTCACACGGACTCCCGATGCAGGGGGCGATCTCTGAATAATATATTGTGCATTGTAAATACATGTTATGTTGGTTGGGGGGTATTTTTATGAGTCGTATTTTGGAAGAGTCCTATAGGGCCTACGAACCTCGTCCTTTTACTGCGGATCAGCGCAAGGATGTCACCCTGTTGTTTGGTGGGGTCACATGGCGCGCCGAAAAACTGCTGGAAGGCCTGTTCAAAAGTGCGGGTTACAATGCGCAGCGCCTGCCTGATGTGACAGTTGAAGACTTGTACCTGGGACGTGAACTGGCGGATGTCGGACAGTGCTGCCCCACCGCCTTCACAACGGGCAACTTGTCGAGTTTCCTCAGAAACGAAGCCGAGGCTATCGGCGCTGACGAAGTGGCCGAAAAATATGTTTATGTGACCGCAGGGGCCTGCGGAGCCTGCCGTTTCGGTCAATATCACCAAAGCTATGAGCTTGCGCTGAAGAACCAGGGGCTCGAGGCGTTCAGGATGTTTCTGGTTCAACAGCATGAAATCGATCAGTCGAAAGGCAAAGACGCCGGTTTGCAGACTGACATTCACCTGCTGCTGAGCACGGCCTTGGGCATGATGGCTGCGGATGCCATTCAGGATCTGGAATACCAGCTGCGACCCTATGAGCTAGAGCAAGGCGCGACCAACCGGGCGGCGCAGAAGGCGGTTTCCGAGATATACGACGCCATGCTGAGCAGGCCGAAGCAAATGCCGAAATGGGGATCGGTCCTGTGGCATTCGACGACCCGACGCTTTCTTAAGGCCATGAGGCGTGCGCGCGGCCATTTTGAAGACATCCAGCTTGATCGATTGAGGGTCAAGCCCATGGTCAAGATCACCGGCGAGTTCTATCTGGCCACCGCCGAAGGGGTGCAGAACTACAATATGCACAAATGGCTTGAAGGCGAAGGCGCCGAAGTTCAGCCGGCGCCGATGGTCGTATGGTTCGATTACCTGATGCGGTATGGCGGGCAAAAGCTCAAGCTGGGCTTCGGGATTAAAGACAAAGCGCGTCAGAACTATGTTCTGTTGAAACTTGGGCAGCGCTTTTTCAGGTTCAAATACGATCAGATGCGCCGGATGCTTGGGGGCGTTCCCCGTCCGATGCCCGATCAGGACAAGCTGCGGAAACTGGCGGCTCCTTTTTTTGACAACATGATCAACGGGGGTGAGGGTGATTTGCTGATCGCCAAGGCGATCTGGGCGCATACCCAGCGAAAAGCACATATGATTTGCGAGCTGTCGCCCTATGGCTGCCTTCCCAACACAATGAGCATCGGCGCAATGGCGGCCGTACAGGGCCGGTATCCGGACATGCTCTATGCCCCAATCGAGGTAAAAGGGGACAGCGACGTACACGCTTTGTCGCGGTGCCAGATGGTGCTGGCAGACGCCAAGATCCGCGCGCAGGAGGAATTTGAATCTGCTCTTGCCGCCGCCGGGTTGACTGCGGACGAGGCCAGAAAGCGCGCCAAAGAGCATCCCAAGGTCAACACGCCATTTTGGAAAGTTCCCCATCGCGGCGCCGTGGGTACGGCATCCAATGTCGTGCTTGAGTTGGGAAATACCACGTTGTGAAATTCGCTGGGGTAGATATTGGATCGACAACTGTAAAAGGCGTCGTGGTGGAAGATGGCGAAGTCATCTGGAAAGCCTATGGTCGTCACAAAACACGCCAGGCCGAGAAAACCCTTGAACTGCTGTCGCAGATGGAGTTGGAGGCCGGCCTGACCGCCGGTCGCGATGTTGTCACGTTTACAGGATCCGGGGCAGGGACACTGGCAGATCATGTGAACGCGCGGCAAATCCAGGAGGTTGTCGCCGTCGCCGCCGCCGTCGAAGCGTTGCATCCGGATGTGCATTTCGTGTCTGAAATTGGCGGTGAAGACATGAAGACGTTGTTCTTCACGCCAACTACCGCAGGCAAGGCCAAGCAGGTCTATATGCAATCAGCGTGCAGCGGCGGTACGGGCACCTTTATCGAAAAGTCCGCACGAAAACTGAACATCTCCCCGGACGAGCTGACCACTCTGCCATTCGATGGACAAACCCTTCATCGGATCAGCGCCAAATGTGGGATCTTTGCAGAGACGGACGCAAACAGTCTGGTCAAGGCCGGAGTTCCCAAGACCGAAATCATCGCAAGCTTGTTTGACGCAGTCGTGCGGCAGAACCTGGCGACTTTGACAAAAGGCAACACCCCCACACCATCAGTGCTTTTGCTGGGTGGGCCGAACATGTTCTTTCAAGGTCTTCAGCAGGCTTGGGCAAGCCATTTGGCCGCGCTCTGGGACGAGCGCAATGTCGTATTGGAAGCAGGACAGAGCGTCACCGATGCAATCCTGGTTCCCGGCGATGCCTTGTACTATGCAAGCCTTGGTTGCGTCGAGATATCTCGTCGGGAACAAAATGTATCCCGGGCCTATTCCGGCACGGATGGCCTGAAATGGTGGGTGGAAACAGGCCAACACGGTGAAAAGGCCAAGACCGGGCAAGAGGCCTTGGCCCGGAACGGTGAACTCGTCCGGTTCCTGGAGGATTTTACGCAACCAGTGATCCAGATGCCCCAGCCCGTTGTGGCCGAGACATATTATGTCGGGTGCGATTTCGGCAGCACTACGGTCAAGGCGGTGGCGTTGGACTGCGACGCTGAAATTAAGGCTTCGGTTTATCAGCATAGTCAGGGAAACCCGATCGAAGACGCCAAGTCCGTTTTCCGCAAGTTGCGCGATGCAGGGATCGAGGATATCGGCGCTCTTGGCCTGACGGGGTACGGGAAAGATCTGCTGAAGAATATTTTGGGGGCGGACGTGCCAGTGGTTGAGACGGTCGCACATGCGGCTGCTGCCATGCACATACATCCCGACGCAGACGCGATATGCGACGTCGGTGGGACCGATGTCAAAATCATGCTGTTGCGGCAGAAAGCGGTCGTCGATTTTCGGCTCAATTCCCAATGTTCTTCCGGCAATGGGGCGTTTCTTCAAGGCGTTGCCGAACGCTATGATGTCCGGCTTGAGGATTACGCCGAAAAAGCCTTCAGCGCCAAGCGGATGCCGAAACTCATGATGGGGTGCGGCGTGTTCCTTCAGTCCGACATCGTGAACCAGCAACGCAAAGGGTGGGCGGCAGAAGAAATCATGGCAAGCCTTGCTGCGGTCCTGCCCCTGAATGTTTGGGTCTATGCCGGGCAGTTTCAGAACCTCAAGGCCATCGGCAGGAAGTTTGTTCTGCAAGGTGGAACACATCGAAACCTGGCCGTCGTCAAAGCCCAGATCGATTTCATCAGGGGTAAAATTCCCGACGCGGAAATTACCGTGCACCCTCATGCTGGCGAGGCTGGCGCTTTGGGCGCCGCCCTTCTGGCGCTCGAACATGTGAACACCGGGCAAACGTCCCGCTTCGTCGGGCACGACCGCATCGAAGAGTTGGAATATGTCAGTACAACCAACAGCAAAACCACCTGCAAGTGGTGTGCGATGAACTGTAGCCGGGCCTTTGTGGATGTTCAGATCCCCGGCGGTCGTGGCCGGGCAAACAGCAAGGTTCCTCTGGCGGAAGGGTGGGAGCGGGTGATTACCGGCAATTCTTGCTCGAAAGGGTTGATTGAAGACGCAGCCGAGATGAAAGCGCGAAAAAAGCAAATCGACGAGGAAGCGAATGCCAATCCAAATATTGCAGAAAGCGTTCGCGAAGGCGCCTTTCGCTAAGTCCAAACCACCCAAGCGGGATGTTCGGATCGGCATCCCTCGGGTCCTGAACCAGTGGTCGACGCACAGGTTTTGGACGACATTGTTCGTTGAACTGGGAATCAATCGCCGCAATATCGTCTATTCGTCGGACACATCAGAAGCACAACAGCTGAAATTCGGAAAAGGGCGTGGTGCTGTTGATTGCTGTTACCCCGTCAAGTGCATGTCCGGCCATTATGGTGAATTGCTGGACGGGCAAAAGCGCCCCATTGATATCCTGTTCGTTCCCATAATCCTGACTGTCCCATCCTTTTTGCGGGGTCATGTTCGGGAAAACATGGCCTGCCCGCGCGTTATTGCCGGCCCCGAAAGTACACGAGCCGGATTTCGGCGGGAAAAGGACGTGTTCAAGGAAGTGGGCGTACATTATCTTTCGCCCGCCGTATCCTTGGCAGACCCACAAATTGCGACCCGGCAGCTGTACGATGCCCTGAAGGGCGTAATCACCGACTTGCGCTTGGCTGAACTGCGCGCTGCGGTTTCCAAAGCTTATGACGCCCTTCAAGAGTTTGATCAGAGTCTGCGGCGGCAAAGTCTGGCGGTACTGTCCGAGTGCGCCACACAACATCGGCCTTGCATCCTGGCCTTGGGCCGCCCCTACCACATGGACACCGGAATTGGCCACGCCATTGAAAGTGAGTTGCAGGCCTTTGGTTATCCGATCCTCTGGGGTCAGTACCTGCCATTGGACGCAGAGATACTGGATTGGTTATACGGCGATCTGATCAAAGCTGGCCGAATTCAAAGCCCTTTTGACATTTCGGATATTTGGAAAACGTCTCACAGTGCAAACACCAACGAACTTCTCTGGGCTGCACGCTATGGATCTATTATGCCGTGGATAACCTGTTCAATCCGGTTTTCAAGCTATGAATGCGGAATGGACCAGCCGACTTATTCACCAGTCCAGGAAATTACCGAAGCGCTTGGAACGCTTTTCTTTGTGTTTCAGGATCTCGATGAGACGAAACCTGCCGGCTCTGTCCGAATTCGCGTGGAAACCATTGCTTACTATCTGGAACAGAAATCGCCGAATATCATTCAGAGCAAACTGGAGGCCCTGAAAACAGCACCACCTGAATTGTTGTTGCCAACTTGATCCAACGGCCGATTTTCAGGGCAGTACGGCACCCGTTTGCGGGCGCGAGGCCAAAAGCGGTTCAGGCTGTGTTGGCGTCGCGACGCGAAATTGACTTCTGAACAAACAACCTGGGGCTTATCGACTAAGAAAGGGATTTGAGGGATATTTTGCATAGAGCTGGCGCGGGGGCGATGCTTTGCTGAAACACATTGTGGACTCTGAAAATCCGATCGACGATGGAAAAATAAGACGAAAAATGCAAGTTGTTAACGTTGCAGCCTTTATTGCGTCGCTTGGGTTCGGTTTCACAGCTTTCTACCAGTTCCAACTTGGACCAGACTGGAGATATCTCGCATGGGTAAACTTTGGTCTTGGCTTCGCGGCACTTTTGACGATGACGTTGGATCGCTTCGGCCTTGAGGTCAAAGTCGCTTATTTTACAGTGTGGTTATTCCTGTTTCTGGCCCATGACATCAGCGTCGGCAAAAACGGTGAAGATCATCTGGTCTTGCTGGTCGGCCCGCCCTTGCTTTTTTATTTTCTAGGGGCCGCATATTGGCGCTGGATCACTTTGATAACGATCCTCAGCGCAGCTTTGTTTATTTACATATCGCTTGTCGTTCCTTTGCATATACCGCCCGGCGAAACGATTTGGGATATTATTGCGCAGTCATATCGGGACGGATTTGTAAGGCAGCCTCAGGATGTTATTTTCATTGTATTGATTTTGGGAATCGTCTCGGCGCTTTTTTTCACCTCCTACTCTGCAAATGCCGCAATAGATCGATACGAAGATGCTTTGGAAAGGGAATTTGCTGTTTCCGAGCGGCTGATAAATGTTCTTTTGCCTTCGCGCATTGCAAGGCGCATCAAAGCGCACCCGGACAGGTTAATCGCTGAAAGAATTGATGACGCCACAATTCTGTTTTCTGATTTGTCTGGATTTTCTGAATTCGCGGCCGCCAATGGGGCAAGGGCGACGGTCAAATTGCTGGGCTCCGTGTTCTCAGCATTCGATGAACTGGTTTTGAGCTACAAGCTGGAGAAAATCAAAACCATCGGTGACAGTTACATGGTTGCAGGTGGTTTGGACCCCTCGGTCAAAGAGAGACAACCGGATTCTGTTCGCATGGCGGCGTTGGCGATTGATATGATTGCGACGGTCGAGCAGGTGACAGACAAACTGCATCCAAAGGTGTCCCTGCGGGTCGGAATTCACAAAGGCCCGGTAATCGCAGGTGTAATCGGCGGCGACAAACCGTTTTTTGACGTTTGGGGTGATACAGTCAACATCGCCTCAAGAATGGAAAGCACCGGAGAACCCGGGCGCGTTCAAATCTCACCCGAAGTAAGAGACGAGATAGCCGAATATGTGGATTGCGAGAGACGAGAGGTTATCAATATCAAGGGAAATGGCGAAATCCAACCGTATTGGCTGCTGAAGGTCCACGACAAACCTGCAACGTCACACTCGTCCGAGCGGCTCATCAAAGGCTGAAAACCTTATCTTCTCGGTGAAACGTGCCAATGTCAGTGCGGGTTCAATCAGTGACTGGAATGGGGCGAACCTGGGTCAGTTGAAACAACAGATCACGCGGAGGCAGCTGCGAGCCGCAGCCGGATGGCCTGTTGTGACAGTGAGAGCATTCCTTTGAAGCCCGGCCGCTTTTTCAAAAACGAGCCGCCGGATGAAAACCCCGGCGGCTCGGACCTTGGCGCTTTACGGTGAAACTGGGACAACCGTGGTCAGCGGTTTTATGCGGCAACTTCCTGCTCGGGCGCGCTGAGCGAGATGACAAGCACCACGGCCGCGCCGTTCAGCCAATAAAACACCGCATCCAGTCCTGAGAACCCCAGGACGCTGGGTGCAAACAGGAATGTGATGCCGACAATCAAGTCTACGGCCAGATGGAACTTGTAGGGAAGGACCCGCCAAATCCCAAGGTGGTGATCCGTCAGTACCGTCAGAACAAACGCAGCAACACCGGTGACAACCGACAGCCACAGGGCCAGGGGGTTGGATTGGCCCAATCCCAACAGGAACGGCAACGTCATGAGGGCAATGGCGACGGGGTAGTCGAGGTAAGCATGGACAGAGCGGGTAACGAAACGCAGGGACATCAGATCTTCCTTTTCTCAATCAATGATAAAGGGAAGGTAGGACGCCCAAGCCGAACGCTGAATTCCTGATAGTCTCTAATACCATGCAGATCGTTCAAAAAACCTGGGGGATCAATGCATCGCCCGGTACGCAGCCGGTGACAGCCCAACCTGTTTCTTGAACACGCGTGAGAAAGCCGCCTCGGAGGCATACCCGACCTCGGCCGCTGCATCTGCAACGTTCCATCTTGCCTCGGTCAGGCCGTGGCACGCGATTTGCATCCGCCAATCCGTGAGGTACTGCATCGGCGTAGTGTCCATCTTTTCAGCAAAACGCTGAGCAAAGGCAGTGCGCGACATACCCGCCACACGTGCCAAAGACGCGACGCTCCAGTCCTTGGCCGGGGCCTGGTGGAACGCGGTCAAGGCCCGCGAGATGCGCTGATCAGCAAATCCTGCCAATGCGGAATCCTGCGGGCTCTGACGCTCCAGATAGGCCCGGATCGCCTGTGCGAACAGGGCCTCGGACAGTTTCAGCGCGATCAGGTCGCCACCGATTTTTGCGCCTGAAACCTCAGAGCCGATCATGCGCAGGGTGGCTTCCATCCACGATCCGGCCTCTTCGCCATAATTCTCGATCAGGATATAGGGCGGCAGGCGGTCGATCAGCATATGCCCGGTGCCGTTTCGGCCGGCCGGGCCGGAAAAAGAGAAATGACCGCAGATCAGCTGTGTATCCCGTTCCTCGTCATCACCGCCATAGACCAGCACGCCTTCGCCCGAGTAGCCCGCGCGCTCCAGCACCTGCTCCAGAGGCAATGCGTCCAACGGCTTGACCTCGGCGCAGAGCAATGCGTGTGGCGCCCCGTGGGGGATCAGGATCAGGTCCCCCTGCCTCAACCGCAGCGTTTCGCCCGTGGTCGAGACATGAACCTTCAGCTCACCACGCTGCACAAAATGAAACCGCGCCACGTTTTCGAACCCCGGCACCTGAATTCCGAAGGGCGGAGTGAATGACGTGCGGAAGTAAAACGTGCCGCGCAAGGAAAGGCGGGTGAGAATATCGCTGAGAAGGTCCAACATGTGCCGAAGATACGCAATCTGTGCAATCCGTCCAGATGGCCGAACGGTTTGCACAAAAAATTGCACGTTTGGCAATAAAAAGCCCCCGACAAAGCGGGGGCAATGTCTTACGAGCGAACCAGTTTCTCGTAATCTTCGGCGATTTGGCGGGTCAGGTCGCCGACCTCGAATGTATATTCGCCGATCTGTCCGACAGGCGTGACCTCGGCCGCGGTGCCGGTCAGCCAGCACTGTTCGAAGTCAGCCATTTCTTCGGGCTTGATGCGGCGCTCATGCACGGTGATGCCCTTGTCTTTCAACATCTGGATCACCGTCTGGCGGGTGATGCCGTTCAGGAAGCAGTCTGCCAGCGGGGTGTGCACCTCGCCATCCTTGACGAAAAACACGTTTGCGCCGGTGGCCTCGGCGACATAACCGCGCCAGTCCATGAACAATGCGTCCGAGCATCCTTTGGCCTCGGCCTTGTGCTTGGATATGGTGCAAATCATGTAAAGACCCGCCGCCTTGGCATGGACCGGGATGGTTTCCGGGCTGGGGCGTTTCCATTCGGCGATGTCCAGCTTGGCGCCCTGCAACTTGGCATCGCCGTAATAGGCGCCCCAAGGCCAGACTGCGATGGCCATGCGCACCGGATTGCGCGCCGAGGCCACGCCCATATCCTCGCCCGAGCCACGCCAGACCAACGCCCGCACATATGCGTCCTGCAAACCGCTGGCTTTCAGCGCTTCTTCCTTCGCAGCTTCGATTTCATCAACCGAATAAGGCATCGGCATGTCCAGCGCTTCGGCCGAGGCGATCAGACGCTGGGAATGTTCGCGGCTTTTGAAGATCTTACCGTTGTATGCGCGCTCGCCTTCGAATACCGATGACGCATAGTGCATTGCGTGGGTCAGAATGTGCACATTGGCCTCACGCCAGGGCACCAGCTTGCCATCCATCCAAATGGTGCCATCACGATCATCATACCCCGCCATGCGAAACCTCCTGAACCGGGTTGAGTTTTCGATTGTTGCGCGATTTAGGTCCGGTGCGGACATAATATTGCGCAAAAACTGCAATTCGATACCGCTCTACTCTTGGAATGTCAATAACGCTGACATAAACTCGGCCCCGGTAGTAACGAATGAGGCATGATATGTCCGACATCCGTCCGGCCCCGCGTTATGGGGGCGAGAGCCTTTTGTTTTTAACCGATGAGCAATTGAGGCAGGGGATCGAGGCCATGTTCTTCGCCTATCGCGGCTTTACGGCTGATCCCGATCGCATCCTCGCAGAGATGGCCTATGGCCGCGCCCACCACCGGGCAATCCACTTCATCAACCGCGCGCCGGGCACGACGGTCAACAATTTGTTGGCCATCCTTGGCGTGACAAAACAGTCTCTGAACAGGGTTTTGCGAACCTTGATCGAGGATGGTTTGGTGGAAAGCCGCGTGGGTACAGTGGACAAACGCGAACGCCACCTATTTCTGACAGAAAAGGGGCAGTCGCTGGAAACCACGTTGTCGGATGCTCAGCGGGCAAGAATGCGCGCCGCCTACAAGGATGCCGGTCCCGAAGCCGTGGCCGGATTCCGCAAAGTGCTTGAAGCAATGATGGATGCTGATATGCGTCATGCCTATACGAAACTTCGGGATACGACCACATGAGCGATATGGATGCCCATCTGCTGATTGTTGACGACGACGAGCGCATTCGTGATCTGCTCAAGAAGTTTTTGATGCGAAACGGGTTTCTGGTTACTGCGGCACGGGATGCGGCCCACGCGCGGCGCGTATTGTCGGGGTTGGATTTCGACATGATCGTCATGGACGTGATGATGCCGGGCGAGGATGGTGTCAGTCTGACCCGCGCTTTGCGGGAAACGCATACGACACCGATCCTGCTGCTGACAGCAAAGGGCGAGACGGAACACCGGATCGCGGGCCTCGAGGCCGGGGCGGATGATTACCTGGCAAAACCGTTCGAGCCGAAAGAGCTGCTGTTGCGGATCAATGCGATCCTGCGCCGGATGCCGGAAACGCCGGCAGAAGAAACCACGGCGAAGATCCTGAACCTCGGGCCCATCCGCTATGACATTGAACGCGGTGAGATGTGGCAGGGCGAAGACCCGGTCCGTCTGACCGCAACCGAAAGCCAGTTGATGAAGATATTCTCGGCCCAGCCCGGAGAGCCCATCAGCCGCGCCAAGCTGGTCGAGGATCTGGGCCGCGACAAGGGTCAGGCGCAGGAGCGCGCGGTGGATGTGCAAATCACGCGCCTTCGACGCAAAATCGAACAGGACCCCAAGCAGCCACGCTATTTGCAGACTGTGCGGGGCGCGGGGTATATGCTTGCGCCGGATTGAGATGCCGCTGCGCGGCGTTTTTTGGCCTTCGGCGAGGATATTTGTAGCCAGATGAAGATGGGATCCCAATGACAACCGCCCTTTTGACCCACGCCGATTGTCTGGGCCATGTGACACCTGACGGGCACCCGGAACGGGTGGCGCGGCTGGAGCATATATTGCATGCATTGGAAGCGCTGGAGCTGAAGCGGGTGACGGCTCCGCTGGCTGCGGATGACGATCTTCTGCGCATTCACCCCGAGAGCTATATCCGCGACATTCGGGCCGCGCGCCCTGCGGACGGGTTCGCACAGATCGACGGGGATACGTTCCTGTCTCCGGGATCGGTGGACGCAGCATACCGCGCGGCGGGTGCGGCGGTGCGGGCCGTTGATCTGGTTTTGGGCGGTGAAGCATCGAACGCGTTCTGTGCCATTCGCCCGCCGGGGCACCATGCGGAAACCGAAACGGCCATGGGCTTCTGCCTGATTGGAAATGCAGCATTGGCGGCGAAACATGCGCTGGACCATCACGGCTTGAATCGTGTGGCGGTGGTCGACTTTGACGTGCATCACGGCAATGGAACCCAGGACCTGTTGTGGGATGAAGCGCGGGCATTGGTGATAACCAGCCAGCAGATGCCTTTGTGGCCCGGATCGGGCCGGCCCGAGGAAACGGGTGTTCATGATACGGTTCTCAACATCCCTCTGGCGCCCGGCAGTGGCGGCGTCGAGATGCGTGCCGCCTATGAAACGAAGGCCTTTCCGCGCTTGCGGGCCTTCAGGCCGGAACTGATCATCATTTCCGCCGGGTTCGACGCCCATCAGGACGACCCGCTGGCCAATCTGAACTGGGCCACTGATGACTTCGCCTGGATCACCGCAGAGCTGTGCAGGATTGCCGACGAGGTTTGCGACGGTCGTATCGTCTCGACTCTGGAAGGCGGGTATGATCTGAACGCACTGGCCCAGGCCACACGCGCCCATGTGGAAGAATTGATAAAGGCAGCCCGATGACCCAGACTCTCGTAGACCAGATGACATTCGAACAGGCGATGAAAGAGCTTGAAGCCGTAGTCGGCCAGCTGGAACGTGGCGATGTCGCGCTGGATCAATCAATTGCGCTGTACGAACGCGGCGCGGCGCTGAAAAAGCGGTGCGAGGAGGAGTTGAAGCGCGCGGAAGAAAAAGTCGCAGCGATCACTCTGGACGCCAGTGGTCAGCCGACCGGTACGACGCCTGTCGAAGGTATGTGAATGTTCCCCGAAAGACTTGCGCAGGATGCTGCCAGCATTCAAAGCCATTTTGATCTGGTTTTGGGCGCGTTTGCAGACGTGGATGTAACCCGGGCCATGGCATATGCCACCCGAGGCGGAAAGCGGCTGCGCGGGTTTCTAGCATTGGAAAGTGCCCGACTGCACGGTGTTGAAGAAGACCGGGCGATCTGGCCGGCCACGGCCATAGAGGCGCTGCACGCTTATTCCCTGGTGCATGACGACCTGCCCTGCATGGATGACGATGACCTGCGCCGCGGGCGGCCCACCGTTCACGTAGAGTGGGATGAGGGCACGGCTGTTCTGGCCGGGGATGCCCTTCAGACGCTTGCTTTCGAACTTTGCACCTGTTCTCAGGTTGGGTCCGCAGACATTCGCGCGGACCTAGCCCTGACCCTGGCCAAAGCCAGCGGCGCACAAGGTATGGTGCTGGGACAGGCGCTGGACATTGCGGCGGAAACGGCCGCCAATCCGCTGACGCTGGACGAAATCACGCGTCTTCAGGCCGGCAAGACGGGCGCCCTGATCGAGTGGTCTGCCTGCGTTGGCGCCGTTATGGCCCGATCCGATCCTGACCCGTTGCGCCGATATGCCCGGGCAATGGGTCTTGCTTTTCAGATCGCAGATGACATCCTTGATATCGAAGGCGATGCCCAAAAGGCGGGCAAGCGATTGCAAAAGGATACCGAGGCAGGGAAAGCCACTTTTGTTTCGCTTTTGGGTCTGCCTGCTGCCAAAGCCCGCGCAAGTGAACTTGTGGATCAGGCCTGCGCCGCTTTGGACGGGTTTGGTCCGAGGGCGGAAACCTTGAAGGAAGCCGCCCGCTTCGTTATTGCCCGGGACAGCTAAGCCAGGAACGCGACACATGTCTGACCGCCCCAATACGCCCTTGCTGGATCTTGTGAACCGCCCAGCGGATCTCAAGCAGTTCTCGGACGCGCAGCTGCACCAAGTCGCACAGGAGTTGCGGGCCGAAACAATTTCGGCGGTTGCCGTGACCGGCGGGCATTTGGGGGCCGGCTTGGGTGTCGTTGAACTGACCACCGCGTTGCACGCTGTGTTTGATACGCCCCGAGACAAGATCATCTGGGATGTGGGTCATCAGTGTTATCCGCACAAAATCCTGACCGAACGACGTGATCGCATCCGCACATTGCGCATGAAGGATGGCCTCAGCGGTTTCACCAAGCGCAGCGAAAGCCCCTATGATCCATTTGGCGCTGCGCATTCCAGCACGTCGATCAGCGCTGCTTTGGGTTTTGCTGTCGCACGGGATCTGGGTGGTGTCACGCCCGAAGGGCTGGGCGACGCAATTGCGGTGATCGGCGATGGTTCGATGTCTGCGGGCATGGCCTTTGAGGCGATGAACAATGCGGGCCACCTGAAAAAGCGTCTGATCGTCATTCTGAACGACAACGAGATGAGCATCGCGCCGCCAGTTGGTGCGTTGTCCAGCTATTTATCGCGTATCTATTCCGAAGAACCGTTTCACGATCTGAAAGCTGCTGCAAAAGGCGCTGTCTCATTGCTGCCCGAGCCATTCCGGGAGGGTGCCAAGCGCGCCAAGGAGATGCTGAAAGGCATGGCGGTGGGCGGCACGCTGTTCGAAGAGCTTGGGTTTTCCTATCTCGGCCCGATAGATGGCCATGACATGGACCAGCTGCTGCCTGTTCTGCGCACGGTCAAAGCACGGGCAACCGGGCCGATTCTGATCCATGTATTGACGAAAAAAGGCAAGGGGTATGCCCCCGCCGAACAGGCCCGCGACAAAGGCCATGCCACGGCCAAGTTCGATGTGGTTACTGGGGAGCAAAAGAAGGCACCTTCAAACGCGCCCTCTTATACGTCTGTATTCGGCAAGGCGCTGGTGGATGAGGCCGCGCGTGACGACAAGATCGTTGCCGTGACTGCTGCGATGCCCGACGGAACTGGCCTCAACCTGTTCGCCGAGCGCTATCCGTCACGTTGCTTTGATGTGGCGATTGCCGAACAGCACGGCGTGACGTTTTCGGCTGCGCTTGCCGCAGGAGGAATGAAGCCGTTTTGCGCAATGTATTCGACCTTTCTGCAGCGTGGTTACGACCAGGTGGTACATGACGTGGCGATTCAGCGCCTGCCCGTACGTTTTGCAATCGACCGGGCAGGTTTGGTCGGGGCTGACGGCGCCACCCATGCGGGGTCGTTCGACATTGCCTATTTGGCCAACCTGCCCGGTATGGTCGTCATGGCTGCCGCAGACGAGGCCGAGCTGATGCATATGGTGGCGACCGCCGCCGCGCATGACGAAGGCCCCATTGCGTTCCGCTATCCGCGCGGCGAAGGTGTCGGGGTGGACTTGCCCGAACGCGGCGAGGTTCTGGAGATCGGCAAGGGCCGCGTTATCCGGGAAGGTGCGCGGGTGGCTTTGCTTTCATTCGGTACACGTCTGGCAGAGGTTCAGAAGGCGGCGGAATCCCTTTCAGCCAAAGGCATAACGCCCACGATTGCCGATGCTCGTTTTGCCAAACCTCTTGACCGTGACCTGATCCTGGATCTGGTATCCCGCCACGAGGCGTTGATCACCATAGAAGAAGGGGCCGTTGGCGGTTTTGGCAGCCATGTCGCTCAACTTTTGGCAGATGAAGGTGTATTTGATCGGGGGTTGAAATACCGTTCGATGGTTTTGCCGGATATTTTCATCGATCAAGCCAGCCCCGCGGACATGTATGCGGTGGCCGGCATGAATGCCGAGCATATCGAAGCGAAAGTTCTGGACGTTCTGGGTGTTGCCTCGATCGGAGAGAAACGCGCTTAGCGCGCCAGTCGGCAGGGCAGCGGAGGTTGCGAGGGCCGAATTCCGTTTGACCTGGATATATCTGGTGCCGCTGAAGGGACTCGAACCCCCGACCCCATCATTACGAATGACGTGCTCTACCAGCTGAGCTACAGCGGCACCTTAGGTCATATGGAACTGATTATGACCGGATGCGAAGCTTCGTTTAAACCGTCAGTCTGGCGCCTGCAAGCCCGGTCGTAACCGTTTTGACGTTGCTCAGCACGGCTGGGCCTCGAGTTGTGAACCGAAAGCCTGCGGCCAGTCTTTCAAATTGGCGCTCTGATCCGTGAATTTTTTGTGACGATGCGGAATAAAATTGACCCATCTTCTTTATTTTAATAATTCATGAAATATGATAGAAAAGATAATCGATCAGTTTACCATCCTTGGCCACCCGCAGCGCATCACCGTGTTTCGCATGTTGATGCGACGGTTTCCTGACAGGGTTCCCGCGGGCGAGCTGGCAGCGGAGCTGGATATCAAACCCAGTACCATGTCGAACTACCTGAATGCTTTGCAGCGGTCGGGATTGGTGAAACAGGAACGATCCGGGACGTCTCTGCTCTATTCGATTGAAATGAAAACTGTGCAGCAGATGCTGGATTTCCTGATCGTGGATTGCTGCCGTGGCCGTCCGGATATCTGCATGCCCTTTCCCAAAGACACCGCGACGAACCGAAAGGTCAATGTGCTGTTCATTTGTTCCGGCAACTCGGCCCGTTCGATTTTTGCCGAATCCTTGCTGCGACAGATCGGCGGCGACCGGTTCAACGTCTATTCGGCCGGGACGCGGCCCAGTTCAGAACTCAATCCCTTTGCGGTGCAGATTCTGCACGACAAGGGGCTCGATATCTCGGGCCTGCGGCCGAAGAATCTGTCCGAGTTTTCGGCGCCGGACGCGCCCGTCATGGATTTTGTCTTTACTGTCTGCAATCAGGCCGCCAACGAGGAATGCCCGGCTTGGGAGGGTCAACCGATAAGTGGCCATTGGGGCGTGGAAGATCCGGTCAAGGCCGAAGGTACCGACGCCGAGAAAAGCCTGGCCTTTCAAACCGCCTATGGTGCACTGAAGCGCCGGATTCAGGCCTTTTCGTCATTGCCGGTCGAAAGCCTTGACCGGATCGCATTGCAATCCGCCGTCGATGAAATCGGGCGTACGCCTACCGAGGAAACGAAATGACCACCTACGCACTGAACGGCCTTGGCCGTATGGGAAAACTGGCCCTGAAGCCCTTGCTTGAAAAAGGCGCAAAGATAGCCTGGATCAACGATGCCGTCGGTGATCCCGAGATGCACGCGCATCTGCTGGAGTTCGACACCGTGCATGGGCGCTGGGAGGCGGAATTCGACCATGATGCAGACAGCATCACGGTCAACGGTACCCGCCTGCCGTTCGTTGGCACAAAAGACCTGAGCGCGTTGCCGCTGGACGGTGTTGACGTGGTGATCGACTGCACCGGCGTGTTCAAGACCGAAGCGAAGCTGGCACCGTATTTTGACGCTGGGGTGAAGAAGGTTGTTGTCTCTGCTCCGGTCAAGGACGGGCCGACGGCCAATATCGTCATGGGTGTGAATGACGGAACCTACGACCCCGCGGCGCACAGGATCGTGACGGCGGCCTCGTGCACGACAAACTGTCTTGCGCCTGTCGTGAAGGTCGTTCACGAAAACCTGGGCATCCGCCATGGATCAATGACGACGATTCACGACGTAACCAACACGCAGACAATTGTGGATCGGCCTGCCAAGGATCTCAGGCGCGCTCGCTCTGCCCTGAACTCTTTGATCCCGACCACGACCGGGTCGGCCACGGCCATCACTCTGATCTATCCGGAACTCAAAGGTCGTCTGAACGGCCATGCGGTTCGGGTGCCGTTGCTGAACGCCTCGTTGACCGATTGCGTGTTCGAGGTTGAGCGTGAAACCACGGTTGAAGAGGTCAACGCCTTCTTCAAAACCGCTGCCGAAGGCGAACTGAAGGGCATTCTGGGCTATGAGACGCGCCCGCTGGTGTCCACCGATTACACCAATGACGAACGCTCTTCGATCATCGATGCGCCCTCGACCATGGTTGTGAACGGGACGCAGGTGAAAATCTATGCGTGGTACGACAACGAGATGGGTTATGCGCATCGGCTGGTGGATGTCGCGCTGATGGTCGGGGCATCATTGTGACGCAACGCCCCGAAGGACTGTCGGCTTATATCGCGGTCACGGCTGCCTATTGGGCCTTCATGCTGACCGACGGGGCGCTCAGGATGTTGGTGCTGTTGCACTTTCACACCCTGGGCTTTTCACCGGTGCAGCTTGCCTATCTGTTTGTGCTTTATGAAATCGCCGGGATTGTCACCAACCTGTCCGCCGGTTGGATCGCCGCACGGTTCGGGTTGACCTCGACCCTCTATGCTGGGCTGGGGGTGCAGATCGTCGCGTTGCTCGCCATGACGCAGCTTAACCCGAACTGGACCGTCGCGGCTTCGGTCACTTTTGTCATGATCGTGCAAGGGGCCAGTGGAGTAGCCAAGGATCTGGCCAAGATGTCTTCGAAATCGGCGGTCAAATTGCTGGCTCCTTCCGAAGGAGGCGCGTTGTTTCGATGGGTTGCGGTTCTGACGGGTTCGAAAAACGCGGTCAAAGGGCTGGGATTCCTGTTGGGTGCCGCCATGCTTGCAACACTGGGCTTCCTTCCGGCAGTGCTTGCCATGGCCGCCGTTCTGGCGGTGATCCTGGTCGCGGTGATGCTGTTCATGCCAGCGGGCCTGCCGAAGGGGCGCAAGGGCGCAAAGTTCTCTGAGGTTTTTTCAAAATCCGCAAATGTGAACTGGTTGTCCGCGGCGCGTGTCTTCCTGTTCGGCGCGCGGGACGTCTGGTTCGTGGTCGGCATCCCGATCTATTTCTATGCTGTTCTTTCAGATGGCACCGAACAGGGCAATCGGGCCGCGTTCTTCATGATCGGAACATTCATGGCGGTGTGGATCATCCTCTATGGCGCCGTGCAGGCCAACGCGCCAAGGATTCTTCGTGCGTCAGATCGAACCGAAGGTGATCTGATCCGTGCCGCACGCAGCTGGGCGGCGATCCTGTTCTGCGTTCCTGCGGCTCTGACACTGGCAGTTTTGCTGTCAAATGGGTCCGAGACCTGGCTGACCCTGACACTGGTCGTCGGGCTTTTGGTCTTTGGTGCGATCTTCGCGGTCAATTCATCGCTGCATTCCTATCTGATTCTTGCCTTCACCCGGTCCGAGCGTGTGACGATGGATGTCGGCTTTTACTACATGGCAAATGCGACGGGGCGGTTGGCCGGCACCGTCTTGTCTGGCCTGACCTATCAGGTCGGAGGGCTGCCCATGGTGCTGGGCACGGCGGCCGTGATGGTCGGGCTTGCCGCGCTGACCTCTGGCAAACTTACGGATCAAACGACTGAGGCGCTGTCATGAGCATTTTTGAACGGTATCTCACGATCTGGGTTGCACTTGCGATGATCGGTGGCGTCCTGATCGGGCTGGCCGCGCCGGGGCTGGTGCACCTGGTGGCAAACGCCGAAATCGCCAGCGTCAATCTGGTGGTGGCGGTGCTGATCTGGGCAATGGTTTACCCTATGATGGTCAACGTCGATTTCGGCGCAGTCGCCGGAGTCGCCCGCCAGCCACGTGGTCTGATTGTGACGCTGGTGGTGAACTGGCTGATAAAGCCTTTCACCATGGCACTGCTGGCCGTCCTGTTTTTCGACTATGTCTTCGCACCCTGGATCGCGCCCGAAGATGCCGCGCAATACACTGCCGGTCTGATCCTGCTGGGGGCCGCCCCTTGCACCGCCATGGTGTTTGTGTGGTCGCAGCTTACCAGAGGCGACGCGACTTACACGCTGGTTCAGGTCTCGGTCAATGATCTGATCATGGTCGTGGCATTTGCGCCGATCGTGGCCTTTTTGCTGGATGTCACCGACATCGAAGTGCCGTGGCAGACTTTGGTTTTGGCCACGGTCCTTTATGTGGTGCTGCCGCTTGCCGCCGGGTTGATCACCCGCCGCAGATTAGGCTCTAAACAAGCGATAGAAGCCTTTTCTTCGCGGGTGAAACTGTGGTCCGTCATGGGATTGATTGCAACCGTGGTCATCTTGTTCGGCCTGCAAGGTCAGACCATTCTGGCGAAACCTACGGTCATCGTTCTGATCGCCGTTCCCATTCTGATCCAAAGCTATGGGATTTTTGCCATTGCCTATGGCGCCGCTTATGCGCTGAAGGTTCCCCACCGGATCGCAGCGCCCTGTGCCATGATCGGGACATCGAACTTTTTTGAACTGGCCGTTGCCGTCGCAATCAGCTTGTTCGGTCTTCATTCCGGCGCGGCACTGGCGACGGTCGTGGGGGTCCTGGTCGAAGTACCGGTGATGCTGTCGCTTGTGGCTTTCGCCAACCGAACACGCCAGCGTTTCCCGGAACCTGCGACATGACAGAATCGGTCAACGCAGCAGGGCGATAATCGGAACTGGCGGCTATGCACCGCCAGCCTTGCAGCAACGTTGCTTCAGAAATCCACGCCGCGCTGTGCTTTGATGCCCGCTTGGAACGGGTGTTTCTCCTCGGTCATTTCCGTGACCAGATCAGCATAGTCACGCAGCGCGTTCGGCGCGTCACGACCAGTCAGGAATACGCTGGTCTTTTCCGAACGCGTGTTCAAACCTTCGATGACCTGTTCGACCGACAGGTATTCGTAACGCAGGGCGATGTTGATCTCGTCCAGCACAACCAGATCGTATTCGCCGCTGGACATCAGGGCGCGGGCCTTGTCAAAGGCGGCATTGGCAGCTGCAATATCGCGTTCCCGGTCCTGTGTGTCCCAGGTAAAACCTTCGCCCATCGTATGCCATGTCACCAGATCGCGCTCTTCGAAGAAACGGCGCTCGCCGGTTTTCCACTTGCCCTTGATGAACTGCACCACAGCAACCTTCTGGCCCCAGCCCAAGGCACGAATGACCACGCCGAACGCGGCCGAGGACTTGCCTTTGCCCTTGCCGGTATTGATCAGGACCAGACCGCGGCCTGGATCCACGGCCTCGGACACTTTCTTGCGGTGCTGGGCCTGCACCTTCTGCATCTTTTCCTTGTGATCCTGCGCGTCGCTCATTTGGGAACCTCTTTGACTGTTCGGCCCAACCTAGGGGAAGATTGCAAAAGGTAAAGTCATGCTTTGGGGTCTGTAACCGACCGGACCTTGCCGCGCTCCAGCCCCAACTGGTGTTCGCGCCAGATGACGACAACATTGCCTGCAATCACCAGCGCGGCCCCGATCAGGATTGCAATCGTTGGCAGTTCGTCGAACCAGACATAGCCGATCACGATCGCAAAAAGCATGGTTGCATAGTCATAAGGCGCCAGCATCGAGGCCTGGCCAAACCGATAGGAAGATGTGACCAAAATCTGCGCGACGCCGCCGATCAGGCCCATCATGACCATGATCAGAGCCTGATTCCAGGTGGGCATCGTCCATCCCCAGAACGCTGTCAGAGCGGACAGGAGCGTCGCGGTCATCGAGAAATAGAACACGATGGCCGCAGGGTGATCGACCTTGACCAATTGCCGGATATGGATCTGAACGAAGGCACGGGCGAGGGTTGCGCCCAACACGCATAACGCGCCGATGGTGGCGGCGAGTTCCATCTTGGTGGTGCCAATACGTGGCCATATCATGATCAGGACACCCAGCAGACCCAAAGCCACAGCGCCGATACGGATAAGCCGAATCCGTTCGCCCAGCATGACGGCGGCCAGAATCAGGGTGAAGATCGGTGTCGCATAGCCGATGGCAGTAACTTCCGGCAGGGGCAACAGGCTGAGGCCGGTAAAGGTAAGACCCATGGCGCTTGTCCCCAGAACACCGCGCCAGAAATGGCCCATGGGTTTCTTGACCACAAAGCCTTTCGACAACTCCCCCCGCGCGATGAGCCAAAGAATGATCACGGGGATTGCGAACAGGGACCGGAAAAACACCAATTGGCCCGGCGGGAATTCATCTGAAAGTGCTTTGACCAGCGCGGACATCGACGTGAACAGGAACAAGGCGCACAGCTTCAGCGTTACGGCAAGCAGAGGTCGATGCGAAGTTAAGGGTTTTGTCATCGGCGCGAACCTGCGTCTTTGACGGGCAAAGATCAACGGGTGGATTCAGCAATTCACCCAGGATTGCGGCAAGGAACAGCCGATCTCTTCGGCGAATTCTTCAAGAAAGCGGATCATGCGCGCGGTGCGTTGTTCTGCAATCCGCCTTCCGGTTTCGGTCAACATGTCACCTGGCAGGCGCAGAAGTTTCACCTTCCAGTGGTCGAGCGAGAAATGAAGGTCATCCAGTGGCCGGGCTTGGGCAAAAGGGTCCGCCGGATCGTAAAGAGTACGCCCCAAGGCTCCGGAAACGGAAAAGTTGCGGGCGATACCGATGGCGCCTAGGGCGTCAAGGCGGTCCGCATCGCGCAGAATGCGTGCCTCGATCGTTTCAGGGGGGATATCGGCCGAAAAACTATGGGCTTCGATCGCGTGCTGGATCGCACGGACCTGATCGGCCTCAAACCCGATTTCCTTAAGAATAGGCTCTGATTCCGCTGCGGATCTGCGCGAGGCAAGATGCCGGTCGGGATCGTCCTTGGGCAGATTCACAAGATCATGCAGATAACTTGCGGCCAGCAGCACGGACATATCGGTTTGATCATCTGCGATGGCCCGGGCGTTGGTCCAAACACGATCCAGATGGGCCAGATCATGGGCCGGATCCGTTTCCATGCGATGTGCGACCACAGCCCGCAGGCGGGAGCGCAGATCAGCCGATCCGTCCACGGTTCTCTCCGATCTGGCCGCGATGCAAGAGCAGGTGGTCGAGGATCACGCAGGCCATCATCGCCTCTCCTACCGGGACCGCGCGAATACCAACACAAGGGTCGTGACGGCCCTTGGTGATGATCTCGGTCTCTTCGCCTGATTTGGTGATGGTTTTGCGTGTGGTCAGAATAGACGAGGTCGGCTTGACCGCAAAGCGAACGACGATGTCCTGTCCGGTTGAGATGCCGCCCAGAATCCCGCCCGCATGGTTCGAGCTGTATTGTGGGCCATTCTGGCCCATGAAAATCTCATCCGCGTTGGCCTCGCCCGTCAGTTCAGCCGCGGCCATGCCTTCGCCGATTTCGACGCCTTTCACCGCGTTGATCGACATCATCGCAGCGGCTAGATCAGTGTCTAACTTGGCATAAACCGGCGCGCCAAGCCCTGCGGGCACGCCGCGCGCCACAACTTCGACAATTGCGCCAACCGAGTTGCCGGACTTGCGCAGATCGTCCAGATAGGTGGCCCACTTCTCGGCGGCTTGCGCATCCGGTGTCCAGAACGGGTTCTGCTCGATCTGGGACCAGTCGAAATTGTCGCGCTCGATCTTATGCGGCCCGATCTGGGTCATGTATCCGGTGATCTGCACGTTGGGCGCAATCTGTTTGATCGCCTCACGCGCCAATCCACCCGCAGCAACACGTGATGCTGTTTCGCGTGCAGAACTCCGCCCGCCGCCGCGATAATCCCGGATCCCGTACTTCTGCCAATAGGTGATATCGGCGTGCCCCGGGCGGAACTTTTCCATGATATCGCCATAGTCTTTCGAGCGCTGATCGGTGTTCTCGATCATCAGTTGCACAGGCGTTCCGGTGGTCTGCCCTTCGAACACACCAGACAGGATTTTCACCTGATCGGGTTCGCGCCGCTGGGTGGTGAACTTGTTCTGCCCCGGTTTGCGCTTGTCCAGCCAGTGCTGGATCATGGTCTCGTCGATCGCGACACCCGGCGGACAGCCGTCAACAGTGGCACCCAAGGCGGGTCCATGACTTTCACCCCAGGTGGTGACACGGAATAGATGGCCAAAACTGTTCATCGACATGGGGCGGGCTCCTTTGGGATCGTGATTAGCGGGGAGCGCCGTGAGCCTCAAGGGGATTTGCGAATTGGTGCGCGCCACCTTGCGGTGGCGCGAATGAGTAGTTTTGAGAAGATGAAGATCAGGCGGCCTGCGTCAGCGCCGTTCGGGTCGCTGTGATATTCAGCGCAGCTTGTGCGGCTTCGCGGCCTTTCTCAACAAAATGCGCGCGGTAGATGGCGTTGTGATGATCGGTTTCCTGATACTGGTGCGGCGTCAGGGAGACGGACAGGACCGGTACGCCGGTATCCATGCCGGCGCGCATCAACCCGTCCACGACGGCCTGCGCCACGAAGTCGTGCCGGTAAATGCCGCCATCCACGACAAATGCGGCGCAGGCGACAGCCGCGTAGCGGCCGGTTTGGGCCAGATCGCGGGCCAGCAGCGGCATCTCGAACGCGCCGGGAACGTCGAAAACATCGACCTGATCGGCCGGGATCAGTTCAAGAAACCCGTCCAGCGCGCGGTCGACGATGTCGGAATGCCAGTTGGCTTTGACAAAAGCATAGCGGGTGTGTGTCATCGTGATCTCCTTTCAGTTCGGTGGCCTGCTGGCGGTCGCGAAAACCTTTGCTGCCAGCCCGGCATGACACGTCACCCAAGGCGATCACGAGCAGGCGCGCCGGTTCACCGGCACGACTTGCACGTTCTCTTCCATCCGGACTTTGACCGTCGGCTCTGGCCTCTCACCAGATCTGCTGACACTCTTTCGTGGTTCCACACTTTGTCCGAATACCGGCTCCTGCCTTTCGGATCGTGGACACGGCAGAGCCGCTCGCGGGCTTACGGGTCATGGCCCGCATACCGCCGGTGGGGAATTCCACCCCGCCCTGAGAACGAGGCAGACCTTGCCAAGAACCAACCCCATCTGCAAGAGATTTGGCAGGAGGTCGCCTATGCACCCAAATCCAGCCTTCCGCGCCGAGGATCGTGCGCGTCATATTGAATTCGCCCGCGACCGGGCTTTTGGCGTTCTGGCGATTTCCGGCGACGGCGCGCCATTGATCAGTCACGTGCCCTTTCTGCTGTCTGAGGACGGTGCGGTGGTCGATCTTCATCTGGTGCGATCAAACCCGATTGTCCGTATGCTGCACGGGCCGAAAGAGGTCAGGATTGCGGTGCAGGGGCCTGATGGCTATGTCTCGCCCGACTGGTACGGTGTCGCCGATCAGGTTCCGACTTGGAACTATGTTGCCGTGCACCTGACCGGACGGCTTGAACTGCGCCCGCAGGACGAGCTGCGTGATTTGCTGGATCGACAAACGGCATTCTTTGAAGATCGACTGCTGCCCAAAGCGCCATGGGTCACCGGGAAAATGTCTGATGACGCGTTGGCCAGAATGATGCGGATGATCGTACCATGCCGGATGCAGGTAGAGGATATCCAGGGCACCTGGAAACTGGGCCAGAACAAGCCGGAGGATGCAAGAATCGCTGCTGCCGACAAAGTGCCCGGCGGATTTGGCAGTGAAACCGGTCAGCTGGCCGCCTTGATGCACAAGGCGTAACCAGCACCGGGAAACAGGATTACTCGGAACTGAAAGTTGCCAGATAGGCGGCGATATCTTCCGCGCCTTTCCTGAGCTTGACGCTCATGTTCGGGCGGGCGGTTTCGTCATCCAGATACTCTTTGATGAAACCGATGGGGTCTTTGGAATAGGCGGCAATGTTTTCTTCGGTCCAGATCAGACCTTCTTCGCCAGCACGGATCATGTCATCGGTGAACATACCGACCGGCAGGCGCTCGCTGCCGTAGCGATAGTCATTCTCGGACCCGGCGACACGTCCGACGACACCATAGAGATTCGGGCCGGTGATTCCGCCTTTGACCAGTACTTCGCCGTCCTTGATGATCGCATGACACGATGAACAGCGGTTGTACATCGCCTCGCCTTTCGCTGGATCACCTGCCGCAAGTGTTTGCGAGGACAGGGCCAATGTGAGTATCGCAGTGGCCAGGGTGATTTTTGACATTGGGGTCTCCTTGCAGGAGTTCGCGCGTTTTTGCGCTGTCCGGTATTCACGCAAAAAGTGCAACTGTGTAATTGCGCTCAATTTTCGATTTAAATCATCTATTTGGCAAATATGATTTACCCAGCAGACAATCGCTGCTTCGCGATGCTGATTGTCAAGAATACGCTCTCAAATGACTGGCCGACTGGTGGTCAGAATCGGGCTGGATTTCGCCTGCAAAACTGAGTTCGAAGTTCGAATCAATCCCCGTTGATTCGAAGCCGCAGGTAAAGTTGCGGACGAGAATCACCAAAAAAAGCCCCTCGTCACGTGCATGAAGGGACACATGCGGCGTATTGCGCGTTTATGAACGCTGGACGAACACTATTCTCCCCGATAGTAAGCGCGGTTAAGACACCGCATTCGTGCGGTGCGCGAGCTATTTGCCCGTCCGCGGGCGCCAGATAATCGGAGATAACCTCGTGTCCCACGCAGAAGACCACGAAGGCACCCGCAGAGATTTCCTGTACTACGTCGCTGGCGGCGCAGGTGTCGTTGCAACGGGTGCAGCCGTATGGCCACTGATCAACCAAATGAACCCGTCGGCAGACGTTCAGGCGCTGTCCTCGATCCGTGTGGATGTGAGCGGCGTCGAGCCGGGCACGCAACTGACGGTAAAATGGCTGGGAAAACCCGTTTTTGTCCGTCACCGCACCGGTGCCGAGATTCAGGAAGCCCAGGAACAGGACGCCGAAGGTGTTGATGCGCTGCCAGATCCGCTGGCACGCAACTTCAACCTGAGCGCAGATGCGCCTGCGACTGACGCAAACCGTGTCATGCCGTCACCGGAAGGCGAAGCGCCGGGTGCTTGGATCGTTCAGATGGGCGTTTGTACGCACCTCGGCTGTGTGCCTCTGGGGGATGCCGGCGACTTCGGTGGCTGGTTCTGCCCGTGCCACGGCTCGCACTACGACCTCGCCGGTCGTATCCGTAAAGGCCCCGCGCCTGAGAACCTGCCTGTCCCGCCCGCAGAATGGGTGGACAACAGCACAATCAAACTCGGCTAAGGGAGACCCAAACTTATGTCCGGAATTCCCCACGATCATTACGAGCCGAAGACAAACGGCGAGAAGTGGCTGAACAGCCGCCTGCCGATTGTCGGCCTGCTGTACGATACCCTTATGATCCCGACCCCCAAGAACCTGAACTGGTGGTGGATCTGGGGCATCGTTCTGGCGTTCTGCCTGGCGCTGCAAATCATCACCGGTATCGTTTTGGTGATGCACTATACCCCGCATGTCGATCTGGCCTTTGCCAGCATCGAGCACATCATGCGCAACGTGAATGGCGGTCACTTTATCCGCTATCTGCACATGAATGGCGCGTCGCTGTTCTTTGTTGCGGTTTACATCCACATGTTCCGCGGCCTGTTCTACGGCTCGTACAAAGCCCCGCGTGAAATCACGTGGATCATTGGTATGCTGATCTACCTGATGATGATGGGCACCGCCTTCATGGGCTATGTTCTGCCCTGGGGTCAGATGTCCTTCTGGGGTGCGACTGTGATCACCGGCCTGTTTGGTGCGATCCCGTTTGTTGGTGACGCGCTGCAGACCTGGCTGCTGGGTGGGCCCGCCGTGGACAACGCCACGCTGAACCGCTTCTTCTCGTTGCACTATCTGCTGCCGTTTATCATTGCGGCATTGGTTGTGGTGCATATCTGGGCCTTCCACACCACCGGCAACAACAACCCGACAGGTGTTGAAGTGCGCCGGGGCTCGAAAGCTGAGGCCGAGAAAGACACGCTGCCGTTCTGGCCGTACTTCGTGATCAAGGATCTCTTCGCCCTAGCCGTGATCCTGGTCGTGTTCTGGGCCGTCGTGGGCTTTATGCCGAACTATCTGGGCCACCCGGACAACTACATCGAAGCCAACCCTCTGGTGACACCTGCACACATCGTTCCCGAATGGTACTTCCTGCCGTTCTACGCGATCCTGCGCGCGTTCACCGGTGAGGTCTGGGTCGTTCAATTCGCCAGCTTCATCACCGGCGGTATCATTGATGCTAAGTTCTTCGGTGTTCTGGCGATGTTCGGTGCGATCCTGGCCATGGCGCTGGCGCCCTGGCTGGACACCTCGAACGTGCGTTCGGGCAAGTACCGTCCGATGTTCAAATGGTGGTTCTACCTGCTGGTCATCGACTTCTTTGCCCTGATGTGGCTGGGTGCGATGCCCGCGGAAGAGCCCTATGCGACCTTCTCGCTGATCGCGTCCGCCTACTGGTTCGCCTATTTCTTCGTGATCCTGCCGATCCTCGGAGTGATCGAGAAGCCTCTGGCACAGCCCGAGACCATCGAAGAAGACTTCAACGCGCATTATGGCAAGGCTGACGCCAAAGCCACGCCGGCCGAGTAAGAAGAGGGACCGGAAACATGTTCAAGAAACTTGCAATCGGCGCCGCGTTTGCCTTGGCCCTGACCCCTGTTGCATCCATTGCAGCAGGTGGGGGTGAGCAGCATATCGAAGACTTCGACTTCTCGTTCGAAGGTCCCTTCGGTACCTGGGACCAGCATCAGCTGCAGCGCGGCCTGCAGATCTATACCGAGGTCTGCGCAGCCTGCCACGGTCTGCAATATGTGCCTCTGCGCGATCTGGAAGCGCTGGGCTATTCGGAAGAAGAAGTTATCGCTTATGCAGCGGGCAACTTCGAAGTGTTCGACCCCGAGCTGGACGATTTCCGCCCGGCGATTCCGACTGACCACTTCCCGGCCAACAACGGTGTCGGCGCACCGGACCTGAGCCTGATGGCCAAGGCCCGCGCGGGCTTCCACGGACCTTACGGTCTGGGCATCAATCAGCTGGTCAAAGGCATGGGCGGAGCCGAGTACATCGCCTCACTGCTGGACGGCTATACTGGTGAAGAGAAGGAAGAGGCAGGCACTGTCCTCTACGAAAACAAGGCCTTCCCCGGCGGCTGGATTTCGATGGCACCGCCGCTGGCGGATGAACAGGTCGAGTTTGCTGACGGGCACTCGAACTCTGTCGAACACATGTCAGAGGACGTCGCGGCGTTCCTGATGTGGGCGGCCGAGCCGAAGATGATGGAGCGCAAGAACGCCGGCTTTGTTGGCGTGATTTTCCTCACCGTTCTGTCGGTGCTTCTCTATCTGGTCAACAAGCGCCTGTGGGCTCCGCACAAGGGCAAGAAATCCGCCTGATCCGTCAGGGTAGGTTTAAGAAAATTAAAAAGGCCCCGTGCGTCGCACGGGGCTTTTTCTTTGAAACCGCTCGACAACTTCTTCCTTGACGCGAACCCCGTGCAGCACGACGCTGGTTGCATTGTAGAAGTCATTTTGGAGTGAATTGTCATGAACGCTTTGTCGAATGCCGCGAAACTGCGCGAGGCCTTTTCCAGATGGAACGAATCCAAGGGTTCGAACCTGAAAATGTGGGACGACTACACGACCGACGATATCTGCATCCGGTCCCTTGGCGACGGGAAAAACGGGCTGGACTTCAGTTGCGCCCGCAAGGGGCAGGGTCAGATGCACCAATATCTGAAGGAATTGACGGATGCCTTCGAAATGGTCCACTGGACGTTGAAGGACACCATAGCCCAGGACGACCGGGTCGTCGGGGTGGGCGTCACGGCCTGGACACACAAAGCCAGCGGCCAGAAGGTCGAAACGCCGGTCGTTGTCATTTGCAAGTTCTGCGGCGACCGGGTCTGCGAATATCAGGAATTCTACGACACGGCCGCCCTCGCTGCCGTGACCGGGCAATGAATGCCGCCGGCAGCCGACGCCATCACGCGATCAGCTGGGTTTGAGTATGACCGGTGACTGCCGCCGTCACGATCTCGCCCTCGGTCCGGGGGGCCGAAAAGGACACTTCGGTGAATTGCTCGGTTCGGCCCATGTGCGGGCTTTCCATCAGGATGTGATGGGTTTTGCCGATTTGTTGTGACAAGTGCTTTGTGACCTGAGCGTCGCCTGCTGCGCGCAAGCGGGCGGCGCGATCCTTGATGACCGTTCCATTCACCTGCTGCGGTATGCGGGCCGCCGGTGTGCCTTCACGCTTGGAATAGGGGAAGACATGCAGCCAAGTCAGGTCGCAGTCGCTGATCAGCTTCAGCGAGTTTTCGAAATGCGCTTCGGACTCGGTCGGGAAGCCTGCGATGATATCCGCACCAAAGGTCATGTCGGGGCGCAGCTTGCGTGCCTCTTCGGTAAAGCGGATGGCGTCGTCGCGCAGATGGCGGCGTTTCATGCGCTTTAGAATCAGATCGTCGCCGTGCTGAAGCGACAGGTGCAGATGCGGCATCAGGCGCGGCTCGGTTGCGATGGCCTGCATCAGATTCTCGTCCACCTCGATCGAATCGATCGAGCTGATGCGCAGGCGCGGCAGGTCGGGCACCAGCTTGAGGATGCGCATGACAAGATCGCCCAGTTTGGGGCTTGCGGGCAGGTCGGCGCCCCAGGATGTCAGATCGACCCCGGTCAGCACGACCTCGTTATAGCCCTTGTCGACAAGCCGCTTGATCTGATCCACCACCACACCGGCCGGCACGCTGCGCGAGTTGCCCCGGCCATAGGGAATGATGCAGAAGGTACAGCGGTGGTCACAACCGTTCTGGACCTGCACATAGGCGCGCGAGCGGGTGCCGAATCCGTCGATCAGATGGCCGGCCGTTTCGGTGACCGACATGATGTCATCCACCTGCACCGCCTCGGTCTGACCGATGAAATCAGTCGCCATGCCTTGCCAGGTCTCGGGCTGCATCTTTTCAGTGTTACCGATGACCGCATCGACCTCGTCCATCTGCGCAAAGGTTTCGGGCTCGGTCTGGGCGGCACAGCCTGTGACGATCAGGCGGGCATTCGGATTCTCGCGCCGTAGCTTGCGGATTTCCTGCCGGGCCTTGCGCACGGCCTCAGCCGTCACGGCGCATGTGTTCACCACCACAGCGTCTGTCAGACCGGCCTGTTGCGACAGTTCTTTCATCGCCTCAGTTTCATAGGCATTCAGGCGGCAGCCCAACGTGGTGAACTTGGGCGGGTTCATCCCAGTGACCTCAGAAATTCAGGCGTCAGAGTGCCAGAGAAAACGTGACATGTCGGGCCGGTCATCCAGACACCATCGTCGCGCCAGTCGACCCAAAGCGTGCCACCATCCAAATCAATCCGCACCTTGCACCCGGTCAGCCCCCGTCGCGCGGCGGCCACAGCCGTTGCACAGGACGAAGACCCAGATGCCAGAGTGATGCCTACTCCGCGCTCCCATACGCGCATACGGATGTGATCCGGACCAATGACCTGGGCCACTTGGACATTAGTGCGTTCGGGATAAAGCGGGTGGTATTCGTAACGCGCGCCGAATTCTGCCAACGGGATCGCTTCGGCGTTGTCAACGAAGAACGTGCAATGCGGGTTGCCCATTCCCGTTGCCGTCGGGGTGCCTTCGATCGGCAATTCCAGCGTATCCATTTCTTCTGCCAGAGGAACTTCGCGCCAGTCCAGCTGCGGGTGCCCCATGTTGACCGAGGTGAGCCCATCGCCGGCATCCCGCGCATGAAGGGTTCCCCGTTCCGTGGTGAGCTTGAGGGCAGAGCGCCCCGTCTCATCCATAAGCAACCGTGCAATACAGCGGGTGGCGTTGCCGCAGGCGGCAGAAGTTGATCCATCGGAATTGTAGAACACCAGATGCGCGTCGGCTTCACCCTTTTCGATAACGGCCAACTGATCGAATCCCACCCCAAATTGCCGATGCCCGATTCCCCGGGCCAGCGTCGGTGTGATCGGGGCATCCTGTGCGCGTGCGTCAACAATGACAAAGTCATTGCCCAGCCCGTGCATCTTTATGAAGGGCAGTCCGGTGTCGAGTCTCTGTTGCATGGCGGGCATATAACGTCGGTCCGAACATGAATCCACCCTGTCGCGAAGATTCCTCAAAAAAGGGGTTGACCCTCCAGCGCCACCTGCCTAATTAGGCCGCCTATCGGGTTGCCGGAAACACGCGTTGTTACGGCGAAACGAGGCGCAAAATAAGGGCTTGAACCCGGTCGGGGAATTGCCGTAAAGAGCGCCACGGATCAACAGATCCAACAAAAGAGTGGGCCGTTAGCTCAGTTGGTAGAGCAACTGACTTTTAATCAGTGGGTCGCAGGTTCGAATCCTGCACGGCTCACCACTGTTTTCAAATACTTACGAGGCGATCTCATGCCTAACACTCGCTTCGGGTAAGCGTAGGGTAAGCGTAGATGCCGATTTTTCCCTTTAAATTCGCCCGAGGGTTGCATGACTCTGCAGACAAGGGAGGAACTGATGGGACACATCAGGCTTGGCACTTTGCCTCGGTCCAGGAAGTGGCGCGAGGTCGTTGATCTGATCGCAACCGATGCGTCAGTCGAAGAGATCGCCGAGGCCGCAGCGGATGCATCTGAGAGCGATCTCGCACGGGCGAGTCGTGATCCCAGGTTTCAGTTTGTAAGTGATCTCCTCGTGAGGCTGCCTTTGCTTGCAAGGGCTCCGGGCTTCGAAGACGCTTTGGCTGACTTGGGCATTACGACGTCGGAACTCGGTTCAGTGACCGGCTTGCTGGCCGGTTTGGATCGTGCCGTTGATGGCAGGAGCTTCGATCTCCGAAGTTCCTCAGATGCAGGAGAATTGGCGAAGGCCGCGCTCTTGGAAAGCCTTTCCGTTCAGCTGCACGACCGGTTGCCATCCCTGTTTGAACCGACACCGCAAGAAATTCGCCAAGCACTCGCGAGTTTCGCCTCGGGCGATGCTTTTGCAAGACTCGCGCGGGATTTCTTTGCCCGGCTGACATACCGCTCTCTAGACTACTATCTGAGCCGGGAACTCGCCAATCACACTGGCGAGGATCGACGCTTTTCCACCGATGCACAGCGAGTGGCATTTCAACAAGCCCTCGCCCAGCACACATTTGAAGTGTCTAGAATTGTCGAAGAATATGCGGGCGGCTGGTATGGCAAAACCGTCTGGCAGAAGCAGGCGCTTGATCGCGATGCAATAGACAAGTTCACAGCTTACGCGTTCAAAAAGATGCGCTCGGAGTTTGGGCGCCGTCGCGCCGTTGCCTGAAGTTGAAGTCAGATGGTTGCCGCCCCTGACAAAAAGCGGCGGTGATGAAGTCCTGCGTCTCGACATTGCTGACCGCGAAGTCGCAATGACGCTACGGATTGGACAATTGAACCGTCAATTGGTCGAGGGATTGCAGGATCGTGCGCTCGATTTGCTGGAGATTGCCGCACTTGTTTATTGCGCGGACGCGGCAGTCAGCCGTGGTGGTTTGGCGGATCAGAAGATGGGTGAGAAGTGGCACAGACGGTTCGTAGCCACCATGCCGGTACGCGATCTGGATTTCTGGCAACGTGAGAGCGTAATACAGGTTCTGGAAGAAACGTTGATGTTTCTATCCGGCGACCGCTTTGAATTTTCTTTTTCGACCAAAGACGAACCGGATGCAGAGCGATCGCGCTTCTTCAAATTCGGCCGAAATAGTTCATGGAAGCCCCACCGTGTCTTGATGTTTTCCGGCGGGCTCGATTCCTTTGCGGGCGCTGTGGAAGAAATCGTGGAACAGAAGCATCGGGTTGCTTTGGTCAGTCATGCCTCGTCCACGAAAATAGCGCCGGTCCAGAAACGGCTGATCTCAGCGCTGAGCAAACGGTACGGACCGGAAAAGTGCCGTCACATTCCCATGACCGCCCAGTTGAAGGGCCGATCGACTGCGGAAAGAACGCATCGCACACGCTCATTCTTGTTCGCGGTACTTGGGTCGATCACTGCAAAGGCCTTCGGACTGGACCGCTTGTCGTTCCATGAAAACGGCGTTGTGAGCCTCAACTTGCCGCCGGTTGGCAGTGTCATTGGAACGCGGGCGACGAGAACGACCCATCCTAAGGCACTCAACCTGTTGACCGGTTTTCTGCGGCTTGTTTTCGAGAACGATATGCGCGTCGACAATCCCTACTTCGCGCGCACTAAAGCTGAAGTCGTGGAGCGCATCTCCCAACTTGGGATGGCAGATCAAATTGTCGAGACGCGCAGTTGCGCGGATGTGCATAATCAAACCAATCAATACTTCCATTGCGGTCGCTGTTCGCAGTGTATCGATCGGCGTTTTGCGATGCTCTCAATAGGGCTTGAACGTTTTGACCCTGAAGATGCGTATCGCGTGGACCTGATGTCGGACGCTCGACCGAACGGCATCGACCGGGAGATGGCGTTGTCCTATGTGCGCAATGCAGTATTGTTTGAAAACGCCACGCCAGATGCACTGATCCGAAATTTCCCAGTTGTGTTAGATGCGGTCAATCACCTCGACAATCCGCCGGACACAGCCATGTCGATGATCGCAGATTTGCTGAACCGTCATGGAAAGGCTGTCACATCGGTGATGCGTCAAACTCTTGAAAGCAAGTCACCCGGCGAGTTCCCTGAACAGAGTTTGCCAAGTCTATATGGTGCGATGCAGAGCGGCTTAACCTTGCCGGCAGTGCCTGCTGCGTCAGTTGAAAAAAACGAGAAAGAGCAACCACCGCTGACCATAGAAATCGACAAAACCTCACGTTTGGTTTTGATCGGCGAACATATTGAGCTTAAGAAAAACGCCACAGTGGATCTGTTGATCGTTTTGGCTGAAGAGTGGCTCCGTGCAGCAGGCAAAGGTCTCGAACCTTTGGAGTATCCCTGCTTAAAGTCTGGCGACCTCGTCGAAAAATTAGGCGTTGAAACCGACGAAGTCGTTAGGCGGAGAATACTGACCGCGCGAAGAACGATTGCAAAGAGATTCGAGTCCGCTGGTCTGTCAGTTGATAAGCCCCAAGAGTTGATCGAAAATCTCTCTTGGAACGGATACCGGCTTGCTCCCGAGCGCGTGGTCGTTCGGGTGCGTCACCGGAGCTGATCATTCATCAATAACCGCGTCCTCGTCTGGCAATGGTCCACGGCGGCGAAACCGCCCCATCAGTTCGACCTGACGGCCAGGTGAAACAGAACCATAGGAGCGGAACGTCGTCATCACGTCGTCGTGTCCCATGTTCTGCGACCAGGCTTTATAGTCCTCTGGTGTCCTGCAGTGAAGTTTTGCCAGCTCTGCGATCGTATCTCGCACGCGGTGCGGCGAAAATGGTGGCAGCCCGGCGTTAACGAAAGCTTGCTTGAAGATCCTGGCCGCAGACGACGGGCCGGCCCACGGCTCGCGCGCGATACCTACTGCCTCAAACCGTCTGGACGGGCCAACAGCTACGCGCGTCTTTGGGAACAGAGGATCCGTGTCCGAGAAAAGATGGTCCTGACGAAGCTCCGTGATCCAGTCTCGCAGAATCCTTTCGACATCATCACCGAAGGGAAAGAAACTGGTCGTGAAAGACTTTCCAAACTTTGTATCCACGGAACGGCCGTCAAACTGCACGCATTTATTGGCTGGATCGACATGACCCAGCCGCAGGGTGATGGCGGCACCTTCGCGTGATCCGGTCAAGAAAAGGAAAGCGATCAGGGCGCGGTCACGGCGCTGGATCACTGTTTCTGCAGGCATGATGGACAGCAGGTGGTTTACTTGTTCAGGGGACGGATGCGGCTTCCACAGGGTGCTTCGACGGGCTTGTTCCGATTTGCGATCCGGCGTGAGATAGGCAATGTCTGCGCGCGAGATCCTGGACTTGTACCCCGGTTGGTCCGCCATCCAGTCAAAAAGCTTCATGACATCGCGCAACACTCCGTTGATCGTAGCTGCCGACAGTGGCGCGCCCGTTCGTTCATTGCGCAGACCTTGCAGATGGCGTTTGAACGCGCGCGCCCTTTCTGAATGGAACGCCCTGTAGTCCTTACCTTTGAGCCATTTATCATAGATGGCAATCGATGCTGCGGCTTTGTCGATCGAAGATTGCGACAGCCCCTTTGCGTCCTTCAGCCAGACAAGGTGTTTGCGCTTGATGCGCAGGTTATCCGAGGTGTGTTTTGGCATGGGTCTCGGGCTCCTCTTTCAAGGTCACTTTTAAATGGGGTTCGGTACAGGACACTAATCTTGGGGAGGCTTGTTGAAGTGTGACCTCCAGTTTGGCCTGAATGGCTTCCAGATCTGAACGGCGAATGATCTTGTTCATGACCGCACCACACGTCGGACAGAGGGCTGTTAGGCGGCCGCTGGAAGCTTTTTCCTGAACATAATCCGCAATCTTGCCGTCAGGTTCACGCGGACCTCTGCAGCTGAGGCAGTAGCAGTAATGCAATGCCAACTTGCACCGCGCCTTGCGTTGTCTTTGTCCGAGGAAGTCCTTGAGCACATGTCCTTCGATCAACCAGGGCTTGCTGCTGGTATCAGCCGCAAGTCCGTTGTTCCCAATCCAGCGAATGACGGTCTGGCGATGACAGCCTAAAACGTCCGCCACCTCCCAGACTGTGTAGACAAGGTGCGATTTGACTTTGTGTGAGGGGAAGGACTTTGCCATTACACACCCTCCCCGGAAATCGGGCCGCATGTATTCTGGCAGACCTGCGCCTCCTCAAAGGCTTCGATCACTCCTTCATCGTATAAAACGCGCGCGCCGATCTTCAAAAACCTGGGGCCCTTTCCGAGCCAGCGCTACTGCTCCAGCGTCCGCGGCGACATGTGCCACCGCTCCGCCAGCTGATCTTGTGTCAACTTGGGCATATCAACCTCAATTGCTCACTGCGGCACGAGGAAGTTCGGTCCGCTTCTGTTGAACAAAGTGAGGGTTCGGATCTCTAAAATCTGTGGCCGCCGCCAATAAAGGCGTGACACATGCCATGGCTAAGTTATTGATATTATGTGGCTTGAATCAGAAAGGTGTGACCCATCCGCAAAATGCGTGACCTTGCCATCCAAATCGCAGGGATTCAGCGGCTGCAAATAACCCGAAAGCTGACGTTAATCAAAAATGCTTGGAAGACGGCTTCGAGCCCAAAGTGGGCAAAATGCTGCGCTGAATCTGTGCCCCGGTCTAAGCTCTTGAAAAACTGTCTGTCGATAGTTCAAGTTCATCAACAAAGCCACGCTGATTTAATACAACGGGACCCTAAATGCGGCTAATTAGGATTTTATTGATTGTGGTAGCGTTGATCGCAATCGCCATAGTAGGGTTAAGGTTGGCGTTTCCTCTTCCTGAAGAAAACTTTTCTGAGTTGACACATAGACAAGGTGCCGATTGGGCCGGACCCTTGGGAGCAACTATTCAAAATGCTCTGGATAGGAATCCAGGGCTCGACGGGGTGCGGCCTTTGGGAAATGGACGCGCCGCTTTTGCGGCTAGGGCCATACTTGCGAGGGAAGCGACATCTTCAATCGATGCTCAGTACTACATTTGGCAGGATGACGTTACGGGCCTGATGCTTCTAGACGAGCTTAGGGCAGCAGCCGAGCGAGGCGTACGAGTCAGGTTGCTGGTCGACGATAACGGCATCTCCGGATTGGATAGTTTGCTTGCCGAACTGGACGCTCTGCCCAGTGCGAGTGTGCGCATTTTCAATCCGTTTACGCTGAGAAACCCCAAGCTTTTGTCTTACGTATTTGATTTCAGTCGCCTGAACAGACGAATGCACAACAAGTCTATGACAGTAGACGGCGTGGCTACAATTGTCGGCGGACGAAACATCGGTGACATTTATTTCGATTATGGAACTGGAACGCACTACCTGGATGTAGATGCGATAGCCATTGGGCCAATTGTTGAAGAGGTTTCTCAATCATTCGACGCGTACTGGAACAGTGCTTCATCCTATGACGCGGACCTTTTTTTGGAGCCTCCGCTAAAACAAAGCCTTCAAGCCATGGCCGACGCAGCGCGTCAGACTGCTGCTGGCGCCGGCTATCAAAAGGCGATCCAGGAAAACGAACTGGCCGACCGAATAGCCGCACATGATCTGAAATTCGAATGGAGCGAAGTCACCCTTTTTGTAGACGACCCGGCGAAAGGTTTGGGGGAAGTCAAAAGTGGAGACCTGATCGTCGAACAACTGATCGAATTCGCCAATACATCACAAATCTCACTAGACCTTGTATCGGCGTATTTTATTCCCGGCGAAAGAGGCGCTGATGTTCTGCGATCGTTGGCTGAGTCCGGAGTAAAGGTGCGCGTTTTAACCAACTCTTTAGATGCTACGGATGTGATGCCGGTTCATGCGGCGTATATGCGATACAGGGATGATCTTCTGAACAGCGGTGTAGAGCTTTTGGAGCTGCGAGCCTTGCGACAGGAACATCGCGATCGAAGTCTACCAGAGATTCTGGCCGGATCAGCATCTGGGTTGCACGCAAAAGTTTTTGGGTCTGATAGAGAACGGGTTTTTATTGGCTCATATAATCTGGATCCCAGATCCGCACGTCTCAACACTGAAATGGGCCTCATGATAGAAAGTCCAACAATTGCTGCTTCGCTCGCTGAGCAATTGAACAAGCCCGAGTTTTCGTATCGCGTCGAGCTTGACGACAACGGCGAGATAATCTGGCTGCAAGTAGAACAAGACGGAACAGTTACCGTTCACACCAACGACCCGGAAACAAACGGCTTCCAGCGCGCATTGACAGTGGTCGTAAGGTGGCTGCCAGTCGAGTGGATGCTCTGACTGCTCGACTTCTAACAGTCAGGTTTTTCTCAGTCGTTCAAATTTTGATATTCGAGCTGAGGGTGTCCGCTGAGAGCCCAAAAGGAGCCCATTAAAACGATTGAGCAAACCGAGACATTACAGAGGGACGAATGAGAATATCCGCCCCTCTCACCGAGGCACTCGCTAAAAAATCTTCGTTTCCAACAGTCTAAAACCAGCTACTGCAGTGCTTTGCTGATGAAGTCCTCAACCACGTTGGACATGTCGAAGGACTCACCCCCTTGAACCGGAGGGTGGTCCGCAAGAGATCCCAAGTGCATGCCCATAAGAGTGCCCATTGGTTGGATCAGCCAGGACACTTTCTGCATGAGATGCCCGTAAGAATCGACTGAATCGAAGCTCTCGAAAGGGTCCATTCGGATATTGAAGACCAAAGGAGCACCGGTGCGGGCCGCAACGGGATCGTAGTAGTTTTCCTTGGTGGCAAAATGGAACTTCCAAGGTCCCATGCGAACCGCCATGAGGCGTGCTTCGTAGTAGTGGAAGATATGAGAACGGTTGGAATGCTCCTGCTCACCCTTCCAATAGCCGAGGTTGTCAACACCGTCGATGAACTGTTGCTCCTGCTCCATAGCTTGTGCGGCGATGTCCTCGATGCCGGCAGCGCTCGCCAGTGATGTAAACATATCCTGATGTCCCTGGATGCCGTTCAGTACCTTTCCTGCTTCCAGAGTGCTTGGCCAACGGATCATTGATGGCACCCGGACTCCACCTTCATAAGTGGTCATTTTTTCACCGCGGAAAGGAGTGGTCGCACCGTGAGGCCATGAAGAATGCTCTGGCCCGTTGTCTGTCGAGTACCAAACGATTGTGTTCTCAGTCAGCCCCTGTTCGTCTAGCCAGTCAAGCACGATGCCAATGTCGTGGTCGTGCTGAAGCATGCCGCTGCCGTGCAAGTCCGCTTCTGATGTGTATTTTTCGGCTGCGTAGCGCCATTCGTCATTTAAGCGAGTATAAAGATGCATGCGGCTGGTATTGAGCCAGACAAAGAAAGGTTCGCCGGCCTCTTTGGAAGCGGACATGAAGTCCAGCGCCAAAGGGATCACTTCACCTTCGTCGAAGTTTTTCATCCGGTCTTGGGTTAGCGGCCCCGTGTCCTCAATGGTCTGCGTTCCTACCTTGCCAAATCGCGGATGCTCAGTCGGATCGTCGGTTTCCGAGGCGAAGCTGTGGATTACTCCGCGTGTGCCATACTGTTCTTCATAGGCTTCCAACGAGCCCGCAAACTCCTCTCCAAACCGCTGGTAATCGCGTTGTTCAGCCTCTTCCTGCGTGTTCAGGTGATAGAGATTGCCGAAAAATTCGTCGAAACCATGCATTGTCGGCAAGTGTTCGTTGCGATCACCGAGGTGGTTTTTGCCGAAGTGGCCGGTGCGATAGCCTGCCTGGTTCATGTAGTCTGCAAGTGACGGGGATTCCTGCTGCAAACCTAATGGAGAGCCGGGTTGACCCACGGTCGTCATGCCGGACCGAATTGGATATTGCCCAGTGATGAAAGCGGCACGCCCTGCCGTACAACTTGGCTGGGCATAGTGGTCCGTGAAACGAATGCCTTCGTTTGCGATCCTGTCAATATTGGGCGTGGTGTATCCCATGGTGCCCATACCGTACGAAGACAAGTTCTGCCATCCGATATCGTCACCCCAGATCACCAAAATATTGGGACGTTCATTTTCTTGCGCGATTGCGGTATTGCCAATTGCCGTCAAAGCAAACAAGCAAATCAGTTTTCCGAAATTCATTGGAGTCCCCCTTATTTTGAAAACAAGCTAGGTCACTGATGATAAGGTTCTTGAAAATTTCAATTGCCCCACACGGTGCAATTCTTTTAAATTTTGCGAATGTTACACAGCATATTGCTTGAACGCGGATGGCTTGCTCTACAACCTGAGAGCTTTCAGCAAGCTGTTGTGGCGGCAGGCCAGATTCTGCATTTTGAAGGTGGAGAAACTATATTTTCCGTCGGTGATCCACCCGGCGGTGCTTACGCAATACTCCGAGGCGCCGCCGCCATCGAAATCGCGCCAGCCAGAGACGGGCCGCATTTCGTACACGTTAGTGCACCCGGAGCATGGTTAGGGGAAATATCTTTCTTCACGGGAGAAAAACGGCGGATCACATTCAGAACTGTCGCAGCGGCTGATCTGTTTTTCCTACCGCTCGACGCCATGGAGCGTCTCTCTAAACACGACAGTGAAGCTATGCGCCGATTTGCGCAGATCACCGCTCAGAACGTCGACACAACATTCCGCAAAATCGAGATACTCCTTGATCCCGACCCCATGCGACGCATCGCTGGGACGTTGTTACAATGTCGCGGCGAAATGAAACGAGGCCCCATCTTCTTGTCGCAAGCGGACCTTGGCCGCATGGCTAACGTGTCGCGAAACACTGTTGTCCGTACTTTAAAGGAGTTTTCGCAGCGCGGCTGGCTGCGTCCTGGATACGCCCGAATTGAAATTCTTGAACCAAGCAAGCTGGATCGATTCAATCGGAAAACCTAGGCTCTCATACTATCGTCAGCGCAGTGCTTCGAAAGGCTGTTTTGTCCGCGAAGCAGACATTGACTTGATGAACTTCCAATAACTGCTTTGCGGACTGAAGCGGACTTTTGATGTGATCGCTCCAAAGACAGCTATGCGCCCAATACAGACATTACATTCTCACATGCAGGAAAGGTAGCGAACCTTAATTGCGGGGGCAAACACGTGGCTTTGTTGAAAGCTCCGCTCTAGATCTTAACATAAATCCACTTCTTATTGGCAGAAAGCTCGGAGCGGAAAGCTCCGAGCCGCGTTCCCTACCATCAGGACTGACTAAGTTTCTTGAGTTGCAGGAAGCTCATCACCGCAAGAAACGCAAAGAATGCGGGATCCGACCAACCAAAGCCAGTGAAGATACCTGTCAGCGCCGCATATAGCGTTACGACAAAACCAAGTGCGTTGGTTGCCATCAGCCCGGTCAGCAGCTTCCGGGCGGTTGCACCGTCGGTCACATCCCTAAGAAGAAAGCCAATAATGGCAATCCCTCCAAGAAAAATGCTGTTGTGCTGCGACAGGAACCAGGCGTAGCGGTCATTCAGCTCCAATCCGTAGTTTGGCCACAGAAAACCAGGCAGAAAAAACAGCGCAAAGGCAAACAACGCATAGATTGTGCTGTGAAGGGTCAGGAATGTTCGATTGCTCATTTGAAAGCTCCTTGTATGTGCGCAAGTTTAAGAGGGATCCTGATCAGACTACCTCGCGCAAGGGGGCGTTGGTGATTGAGCTGAGGTCTTCCATGATATCAAACACATGGTCCGACGTTACGGTGACACCGATTGCCGCCAGACGCTTCACGTGCATCGCCTTGTAGGTTTCCAGGGCGGCGAGATCCCGGAACAAATAGGTCGAACCGAAATCACCACTGCTTTCATCAACGGTCCAGATTTTCCAGATCACACCAGCTTCCTGCGCAATGCTTTCAGCCAACCGCTTAGTGCCCTCGGCAAATTCTTCGGTCATGGGGCCGTCATATGTCATGTGTAGGTCCCAGATTTTCATCGTGCTCATCAGCTTTGTCCTTTTGACTTTCTCGCTCCGGTTTTGCGTGTGGCGAAGCGTGTGGTTTCCATTGCCAAGCAAGATAGTCAGGGATATTTGTTAGATAAACAGCCATTTTTAGATCGCGATGTAAGGAATATCTAACAATGAGGCGAAATGAGTTGAACGACGTGTCGATATTCGTGGCGGTTGCTCAAGAGAACGGTTTCCGCGCGGCGGCTGAAAAACTGAAACTTGGAGCGGGTTCGGTAAGTGAAGCTGTCCAGAGGTTCGAAGATCGCCTTGGCGTGCGCCTGATCGAAAGATCGACCCGGGCCATCGCCCTGACCAAAGCGGGCGAACTTCTTTTTCGCCGTAGCCTGCCAGCAATCAATGATCTGGAAACAGCACTGAAAAGTATTCACGACCTAAACGAAGATCTGTCGGGCACGCTTCGGCTAACGGCCCCGACCGCCGCGGGCCAATTGTTTCTGGATGCCCTAATCACAGGATTTGCAAAAGAACATCCGGCGGTGGCGATTGAACTAATTTATGACGAAACAAAAGTCGATCTCGTAACCAGCGGGGTTGATGCTGCTATCCGTGCTGAGACCCTGCTTGATCCTGATACATATGCCATCGCAATTGGCCCTACACTGAAGATGACGATTGTCGCGTCCCCCGAATATCTAGCCAATTGCCCGCCCCTAGAGAAACCGGCCGATGTGGCGGCACATAGCGGGGTCTGTTTTGCTATTACAGGTGCTGACAAGCTGGCCCCGTGGGTATTTGCAGGCACAGACGGCCCCTATTCGGTCATGCCGCGTCCCAAGATCGTCACCAACGACGTGACCTCCATCCTTGAAGGCGCAAAGGCGGGGCTTGGGCTGGCCTATATCTTTGCAAGCTCTGTCGAGAGCTTGCTGGAAGACGGCAGGTTGGTTCAGGTTCTGGAAGGCCAGACCGCTGATTTGCCCCGGTTCTCCCTGAACTATCTATCCAAGCGCAATATGCCGCCCCGTGTCAGAGCTTTCGTTGATTATGCGAAACGGTGCAATCCTTAAACAAAATCGCTAATCTCTGCACTATCAAACAAGTTCCGTTTCTTGGAGCCGAATTGAAGCCTGGTGGAGCATCATCAAGGGTCCAGTACGGGCCGATTCACGGAGCTTTGCAAAGCCCGATTTCTGCCCAAAACAGTCATTGGAACATCGTGCAGTATCCGGAAAAATGGGCTCAGAACAGCCGTTCGCTGCGTTCTGTATGGATGACCGTTTTGCGGACGAAGCTGACATTCTGGCTCACCCTGTGTATCCTGACGGCATCGATTAGGGAAGCTTCAATATGACCAATCCCAACGAAGTCGCGCACCATTACCATTCCGGTCACTTGCTCAAACGGATTTCCGATGGTTGCGCAGCACTGGACCTGACCCCGCCAATTTCCCACGACGCTTTGGCGCCGGTTGACGAGTTTCACATTGGCGGGCGTCTCGCGACCGAACCTTTTGTGAAAGCTCTCGGCCTTTCACCTGAAAGCCGAGTTGTCGATTTTGGCTGTGGGCTCGGGGGTCCGGCACGCTATGTGGCGGCGGCCACCGGGGCGTATGTGACCGGTGTCGATTTAACCGCCGAGTTTGTGGAAACCGGTCGCGCTCTTACAGAATGGACGGGCTTGTCACACCGAGTTCAACTCATCGAAGGCAGCGTGTTGGAATTGCCGCTGGACACTGGCTCCATGGACGCCGCTTACATGATCCACGTCGGCATGAACATCTCAGACAAAGTCGGCATCGCCCGTGAGGCGAAGCGAGTGCTCAGGCCAGGCGGAATTTTTGCGATTTACGATGTTATGCAAGTCGGAGAGGGGCAAATGGACTATCCCGCACCCTGGGCGTCATCTGCAGATCAAAGCGCACTGACTTCTCCGGAGACATATGAAGCTGCTTTGAAATCTGCCGGTTTCGAGGTGAGTGACCGGATCGACCGCACTGCATTCGCCAAACAGTTCTTTGCAGATCTGGCAGCTGCGCAAAGCCGTTCAGATGGCCCTCCACCTTTGGGTCTTCATCTTATAATGGGCGATGACACCGCGCTTAAGGTTCAACATATGGTCAGGAATATCGAACGTGGTTTGATTGCCCCAATTGAAATCCACGCGCGCCTTCCAGTTTAGCTGCTTTGACTAACAGGTCAGGTTTGGCCTTTCTTAAGTGGGGTGGCGGTTTGTGGTAATCTTCCATAAGCAAATCGGGGAATGCTCATGGCTGAAACAGCTCTGATTACGGGTGCCTCAAGTGGAATAGGCCGGGCAACGGCCATCGACCTGGCTTCGAAAGGGTGGAACATACTCGCGCATGGACGCCGCGAGGACGCGCTGCAAGAAACAATTGCCATGGTTGAGGCCGCAGGTGGCACGGGCGAATGGTTTGCCGCAGAAATGGGCGACATGACTTCTGTGGCCGCTCTCGCAGACTGGGCGCTGCAAAGCGAGCGGTTGGACGCGATGGTTCACTGCGCCGCCAAGTTCACCTACGGCGCTGTTTCGATTGACCGCTTTTCAGATTGGGACACATCCATCGACCAAGTGCTGCGGGCAACCATCAGACTGACCGCGCATGTCTTGCCTGCGATCCGTGAAACAGAGGGGGCATTTGTCTATATCTGCGGGCCTACATCCTGGCTGGGCTGGAAAAATCACGCCATTCATTGTGCCCTGCGGCATGCGCAGGCTGGTTTCGCCAAGGCTCTGTTCGAAGATGTCCGCGAAGACGGTGTTCGGGTCACCCTTGTGCACCCGGGGTTTGTCAACACTCCAGACGTGTCCGACGCAGGCAAAGACCGCTCCAAAATGATTCAGCTTGAAGAAATTTCAACGCTAATCTCGACTGCAGTAATGCTGCCCAACAACGCCTGCGTCACGGAACTCACAGTGCGCCCCCAAAGGACGCCATATCTGTAACAGGCTCTATCTGGTTGGTCGTTCAGAAAGTGCTGACTCACGCGCACAGCAACATCCGCCAGGGCCCGAGGCCGATAGCAGGTGGTCTGCTTTACAACTCCACCAGGTCGTGGTGTTTGATTGACCGAGCTTCGACAAGTGCGGCTTCTGCCGGATCGATGTGGGGGCTTTCATAGTCCTCCCCTACAAACGCCTTTAGAGACTCCAGACTGTCCCAAATCATCACAAAGCTGAACTCTCTCGGGGAACCTGATCTTGCGGCGCCCGGAAAGACTTGGACGACGCCCTCGGTCCGTTTCATCAATGGAATGGCAGTTTCGTGAAAGAATTTACTGAACTCTTTCTCGTTGCCTGGCCTCACAAGCACCTGAAAAATCCGCATGATCATGTGTGCATCCTCCAACAACGGCGATGCCTGGATACTTGCCTGCCTAAATCGGGCGCATCGTAGCACAATTTATTTTGCGCGTCCGTAAGGGCTCGGAGCGGTAACCACGCCCTTTCAAGTGACGGCTGGTAAGACGAGATAGCACCATCAAAGTCGTTGAGTGGTGGCCCCAGCATTGATCAAAGCTGCCATGCCCCCATCGACGAAGCGAACATGTTGGAACCCCATTGAGGTCAGGACGTTTGCTGCGGCAGCGCCACGATAGCTTGGAGCGCCGCCGCACGTTGTGAAGATCGTCCTGGTTCGGTCCTGCAATTCCGAACTCCGATACTCGCTCTCCAGATCTGCCATCCAAGCAACTGCGCGGCCGGGCGCAGCTACAGCATTTGGGTACACACCGGTGGCGTTCATTTCCGCGGTGTCCCTTACATCGACCAAGAGTACTTTTTGGTCATTCTCTAATGTTGCGAGTGCTTCGGCAGCGGAGATGCCTTCAGCAGCCGAAATTTCCTCTTCTTCCATTTGAGCAAATGTGCTCGCCATGTCGACCTCCAGTCGTCTGTGCCAGAGCACGTTTCAGACGTTCACGGGTTTAATCAAGGTCGCCAGATAGGCCCGTGTTTCACCATCCCAATCAGCAGGATTTTCGTCATGAGCAACTTGCGCATGAAGTTCCATAAGTTTCCAAACTTCATCCTTGGTCTCGGCGACCACGCTTGCGGGACAGGCCGCCATCCCTTCACAATCCCGACAAGCATATGAAAACGCGTTCGCCATCTAGTTTCTCCCCTTTGTTTGAACCGAGAATAGCAGATTGGGCATTATTCACCGAATCCGGCAGTTAGATAGACTGTTTGTGAGACGTGGTCATCGCTGTGAAAGTCGCCTTTGGGCTCGATGCGGCCATTGACTGCACTCGGCATGAGCGGCTGCTTCGCCGGAAATGCAGACCTCCGGTTTTTATCTGATTATTACAATCCTTGCATGACGCACGTTGCGCTCAACTAAAGAGATCATTGACCGATAGGCCAATCGAACTTCAATATGATCATGCGCTGGCTCCGTCGGAACCACATTCAAAATATGGGCGGAGTATTGGCCAGAGAACAACTGGGAGGGGCGCATGACTGCCAATGTGGAGACCCTTTTCACCGAAAGCGACGGGCTATCCATCGCCTATCAAGTTTGGGGCGATGGGCCGCGCAATCTTGTGTTGGTCCCCGGAATGATTTCGCATCTGGAAGCGTCCATGGAAAATCCGGGCTACCTGCAATGGATGACAGCTCTCAGCTCGGTGGGAAGATTGGTGACCTTCGACAAACGCGGCAACGGCATGTCAGACCGCATTCAGGGGACACCAACCCTTGAAGAGCGCGTCATGGATATAGAGGCTGTGATGGATGTCACTGAAATGACCTCAGCCACGGTCATTGCTTTCTCCGAGGGGGCTTCACTTGCCTGTGTCTATGCCGCGATGCGCCCCGAGCGCGTCGAACGTCTGGCTTTGTGCGGCGGGTACGCTCAAGGCCGTCTTACTCGTGGTTACCTGACCCCTGAAAGCCTTAAATCCGCGTTGAAACAGTTTCGAGAGAATTGGGGGAAGCTCTATAAACCTCACCCGTTCTCGGCTTTTGGCCCAAGTGAGGACGATGCCGAAGCTCAGGAAGCATGGGCGCATTTCCAAAGGATGAGCGCGACCCCTATTACAGTCGCCAACCTGTTCGAATTGGCTGCCCGGATTGATATCCGGGAATTGCTGCCTTCTATTTCACAACCCACGTTGGTCATACATCGCGAATTTGAAGAACCCAACGGGGCTGATTGCGCCAAGGATTTTCTGCGTTTGATACCATCCACTAAATACAAAACCATACCCGGCCATGAGCATGTGCCATGGGAAGGCGACGTGGACAGCTATGCGGCTGCAATCGTCGAGTTTGTCACCGGCGAAGCATCGGCGACGATCCAACCCAAGCGCACCCTTGCTACCGTTCTGTTCTCAGATCTCGTCGCGTCCACCTCACAACAAGCACGTATCGGTGATGAGAATTGGCGTGACCTTATGAACCGCCACGATGACGTCTGCGCAAACCAGATCTCTCGACACGGCGGTCATCTGGTGAAATTCACCGGCGACGGCGTGCTGGCGACGTTCAGTTCTCCTACAAGTGCGCTGGCCTGCGCTGGTTCTTTACGTGAAGCATTGTCTGCAATCGACCTTAACGCACGCTTCGGCGCTCACACTGGTGAGATTGAAATTCGCGGCGAGGATATCAGCGGCCTTGGCGTGGTCATAGCTGCTCGGGTGATGGGCCAAGCCCAGGAAGGACAGGTTTTGGCCTCCGATCTCACGCGGCAACTGATGCTTGGTGCGCCGTTCGAGTTTCAAGACTGCGGTAAGCACGAGTTGAAGGGCGTTCCAAATTCTTGGAGACTGCACGCGGTCAGCCCTACGAACTAAACAACTCGGAACGCTGGCCTTGCCTACTGGTCTTTACCACGGAATCCGATTGTCGGCTTTGGGCTCGAAGCGGAAGATTAACGGGAGATTCCGAAAGTCTGCTTGGGAGCGGCGAGCGGACGATCCCGCCCGCCTAAATCGTTAAAGATCGATACGTTCGGCAATACTAAGCGCGTCTTCAAGCTCGACGCCAAGGTAACGCACCGTACTGTCCACTTTGCTGTGACCGAGCAGAAGTTGAACGGCACGTAGGTTTCCGGTCTTTCTGTATATCAAAGCCGCTTTGGTGCGCCTAAGCGAATGCGTGCCGTAGCTGGACGGATCGAGACCAATCGCTGACACCCATTCCCGGATAAGCCTAGCGTATTGCCGGATCGAAAGATGCGGCAAAGCATGCATACGACTTGGAAACAGATACCGTTGTCCATGCATGCATTGAGAAGAGACCCATTGCGACACGACTTCACGTGTATTCTCCGTCACTTCAAATTGCACGGGCTTCGCAGTTTAACGTTGAACAACGGATACCCGATCGCGAACAGAATAGCCGACGGCGAGATCGTTAACCCTCAGGCGGACGAGATCGCACCCGCGCAACTTGCTATCGATAGCAAGATTGAACAATGCAAGGTCTCTCAGCTTGTTTGCAAGTTCGAGCCAAGCGCGACTGGCCCAGACTTGCTTTGACTGCAATGGCCGCTTCTGTCCGACTAGTCTGCCTTTGTTCCAAGGCGGACGACGCGTTGTGACAACGGGAAGTAGAGATTTGGACATCTTAGATCTCCGTCCATTCCCTTCCGTCCCAAACTTCGACACTGTGCCGACAGCTGCAGTCTAATTGCCGCTCGCGTGTCTTCAGCACAGGAAATTCTCAGGTTTCAGGAACTGCCACCGCTGATCTTCTTACCCATCACATCCGCTGCCTGCCGCAACGGGTCATCTGCGAGGTGCGCGTAGCGTTGCGTGGTAGACGGGTTCGTGTGTCCAAGTAATCGACCGACTATAGGCAGACTCAGACCGCTGGAAACGAGATGCGACGCATGCGTATGCCGATTGTCGTGGATACGGTAGTCTTGAAGACCTGCTGATGTGGTGACCGAGCTCCAAAATTTCTTCAGATCTTTGTACGGTTGGTCCGGAGAGCGTCCCGGAAACAACCAACGACTTTCAGGAGATGCCTCTGCTTTCATTGCCGCAAGCAAATCACAGGTTGCTGACGAAATCGGCAGGTGCTCTCGTCGCTTTTGCTTTGTGTGGTGCGACGGCTTTGTCCAGACCGCGCGGTCCAAATCGAAGTCTTCCCATTTTGCCGTCAGCACTTCGCCGATCCGTGCGCCTGTCAGGAGCTGCAGGCGAATAGCGTTCGCTGCAACCTGATTTGGATGCTCTGACAGAGCCACCAAAAGTCTTTGCAACTCACCGTCTGACAACCAGCGGTCCCGCTTTTCCTCGGGGAACTTTTCTATGCCGCGCGCCGGATTGTCAGAACGCTGACCCCAGCGCACAGACAGTTCAAACATTTTCGACATGAGCGCCAGAGTGCGATTGGCTTGATAGGGCGTATCACGCATTTGATTGTGAAGCTTCTGAACATGCTGATGCGTCACTTCAATGACTTTAAGATCCCCAAGCTTGGGCAGAATGTATCTGTCCAGCATTGACCGATCATTCCGAACGCTACCGGGACGTTTCTTCGGTTCCGCATGTTCGGTCATGTATTGCGTGGCAAGCGAGTTCACCGTTGGTGAATGCCTGAGGCTTTGAGCATCGGCGACAGGATCTGCGCCACGAACCACGTCAGCAAGAAGCGCGCGTGCTATTTCGCGGGCGGCGCCCAAAGACAAGGTCGGCCCATATCGCCCAAGTGTCTTGCGTTTCGAACGACCGGTTTGTTTGTTGCGATATTGAACTAAGAAGCTTTTGACGCCGGTCGTTTTCACGCGGAGTCCAAAACCCGGCAGACCGTCGTCCCAATAGATCGTGTCCCGGTTTGTTGCTGAAAGGCGATCGACACTTGATTTTGTTAATCTAACGTTGGGCATATTGGTCTCGAACGGCTTGGGTAAGCACAAGGTAAGCAAAGTGCGGAGAGTTGGGAAGGGTCTTATAGAAACCTCAGCACGCCAAAACTCTTTCTACTTAAGAGAATATACTGTCCAATCGAATTGGTTATTATGCTATCGAAAATGGGCTAATAAGACTTTTAATCAGTGGGTCGCAGGTTCGAATCCTGCACGGCTCACCACTTTTTTCCATGGACTATGATCTTGGCTTACAGCGAACTGCTTGTGTTTGGCCCAGCTGTGAACGACGGTCGAAGCCACGGGCTTGATCGAGGTGCCGGACACGCTTTGTGCCATCCAACACGACCTCGGCGGAACAAATCTCGAATTCGGCCAGCATGGTATCAAGCGGGATGCGATGGAAGAGGTCCACGCCTCGCACATGTCGAAACCCAGAGCAGACGGGCAGCTGGTTCTGCGTGAAGATGACAAAGTTCTGAAAGTGCCGGACATCCGGCGACCCAATCTGGCCCGGATTCTGCAACGGGCAGAAAAAACGCGCCGAAAGCCGCAGCGGGTGTCAGCCACGCTGCGGCTTTGATCGGGATGCGAAGCGCCTAAACCTCGACTTCGACCTTGCCGATCGGGTTCGAGCAGCAGGCCAGAATGTACCCCGCGTCGATGTCATCTTCCGAGATCCCTCCGTTGTGGACCATGTGGACCTCGCCAGCGGTTTTCTTGACCTTGCAGGTACCGCACACGCCGAAGGTACAGCCTGACGGGATGTTCAGGCCAACCGAGCGGGCGGCGGCAAGCACCGTGTCGGTCTCGGCAACCTTGGCCGTCACGCCCGAGGTCGCGAACAGGATTTCGGCGCTGCTGTCGTCGTCCAGAACAACGTCATCCAACTCGGGCTGATCCGCCTCGGTTTCCACCGGCGCGCCGAAGCTTTCCTGATAATAGTTGTCCATATCAAAACCAAGACCGGCCAGCGCGTCGCGCACCGCTTGCATGAAGGGCTCGGGACCGCAGCAATAGACTTCGCGCTCAAGGTAATCCGGCGCCATCAGGCCCAGCATCAATTGGTTGAACTGCCCCTGATATCCCGTCCATGGGCGGTAGCGGTCCGGCTCTTCCACCACGAACTTCAGGTCCAAACCATCCGTGCGGCTGGCCATCTGTTCCAAGCGCTGGCGGAAGATGATCTCGGATGGCCGCTTGGCGCAGTTGATGAAGACAACGTCCAGATCGCGGCCTTCGTCCCACATGCAGGTGGTCATTGACATCATCGGTGTGATGCCTGAGCCAGCCGAGATAAACAGGAACTTGCGCGCATCGCTCAGTGCGTTGGTGAACAGGCCCGCAGGCCCAATGGCCTTGAGCCGCATGCCGGGTTGAAGATTGTCCAGCATCCAGCGCGTGCCGATACTGTCGGGTTGCGCTTTGGCGGTGATGGTGATCGACCGCGGCCGCGATGGCGACGATGAGATCGTGTAGGTGCGATACACGACTCCCCCGGGCTGGCCGGGCGCCGGAATCTCGAGCGTCAGGAACTGACCGGGGTGATAGGCGAACTGCGCCCCCGAGGGGGCTCGGAACGAAAAGCTGGCGGTGTTCGGCATCTCGGGCACGACCGAGACACATTCCAGCATCTCTCCATCCTGCCAAACGGCTGATGAAAGCGTGTCCAGATCTTTCATCAGACTTACTCCGCCGCCATGTAGTCAGGGGTCAGGCGGGCCGACACTGTGCTGCAATACCAATCCACGAATTGCAGTACGCCGGATTCCTGAATGGCTGAATACGGGCCGGGCACATAGGCCGGGCTGTTGATGCCCTGCTGGTTGTCCTCGACCACCTGACGGTCTTCGTCATTCGTGGCGACCCAGACTTCGGTCAGGCGTTTCACGTCGTAGTCAACGCCTTCAACCGCATCCTTGTTGACCAGCCATTTGGTCGTGACCTCGGTCTCTGTCGGGCTGATCGGCGTAACACGGAAAACAATCGAGTGATCGGCAAGAAAGTGGTTCCACGTGGTCGGATAGTGGAACTTCAAAAGCGATCCCGCATCCGCAAAGGGCGACCGGCCCAACCAGCGGCGCACGGCGGATTTCCTGTCCATCGTATAGCTCTCGGCGCCTTCTTTCAGCGGCATCCGCGCCAGACGGAATTGGCCGTCCTCGTGCAGATAGAACTGCGATGGCATACCCGCTGACTGGCACCTGTCGAAATGGGCTTGCATATAGGCTGGGGTTTCACCGCCTTCGATCCCCGTCACGCTCGGATCATCAGGGAAGGTCCGGCACAGCGCAGGGTGGTTGCCGCCGCAGTGATAGCACTCGCGATTGTTTTCCCAGACCAGTTTCCAGTTGCCGTTCTCGATGATCGAGCTTTCGAATGCGACCTTGGCATTCGCAAGATCATGCGGCTCAAGATACGGGCGCGCGATATTGGCAAACGTGTCAAAATCCGGGGCGACATCCGCCAGACAGATATAGACCAACCCGGCAAGCTCGCGGCAATGAACCGTCTTCAAACCATGCTGTCTGGGATCAAACTCCGGCCCCATGTCGCGGGCCCACAGCAAAGAGCCGTCAAGCTCGTAGGTCCATTGGTGATACGGGCAAACCAGCTTCGGCGCGTTGCCTTTTGCCGCCTTGCATATGATCGAGCCGCGATGGCGGCAGGTGTTGTGAAACGCCCGGATCTGGTTGTCGGCGCCGCGCACGATGATCACGCGATAGGCACCCACGTTGTACGTTACATAGTCGCCGGCTTTCACCAGTTCACAGGCCGGAATGGCAAAGAGCCATTCGCGATAGTGGATGGTTTCCAGGTCGGTCTGAAAGATCTCGGGGTCGGTGTAAAAGGCCCGTTCCAGAGCATAGCCCGGGATTCGACGCGCCAACAGGTTTTGGACATTGTTCACTTCTGGCTCTCCTGCCGCGCCCCGCGGCATTGCTTGGGCAGATGACAGGGAGGAACCGTCCGGAGGCGCGCGAGGACCACGTCCGAAACCCGTGCCCCCACCGCCACCCGCGGTTTGACATATCTGCAAGGCTGGTTTCCGGACTTGAAAGGGGCTTGCACCCGGTTGCGACACCTTCCCGGGATCCTCGTCCCAGTGGTTGATTGTCGAACCTGACCTTCCTTACCGTTGCGGGGGCAGCGCCGGAATTCCACCGGCTTCCCAATTCTCCGCGGTCTGAGAATCAAACAGCGGCACCTCACGATGGCAGCCTACTTTCTACCTGCTTGGGCGCTGAAATGCTTGCGACATTTCCGGTTTCAAAACAGACATGGAAATTTTCCGGCTGAGTGGACGGCGCCGGGATCACGGTCCTTGGCACAGGGGCATGGCAAGCCCGCCAGCACGGCGTTCTGCAGGGGCCAGTGGGCTTTGCGATGGATGCGGCCACGTCTGACATCCGCGCCGTCAAATTGTCCCCCAGCCGTGACAGCGAAGGCCCGGCTGCTCTGCTCAGAAACGAAACGCTGCACGTCGCCTGAGCATGGCTGGAAAAGAGAGAGTCAGGCCAAGTGAAGGAGGTTTGCAGCAAACCCTTTTGGGTGAAGTTGATCCGTTTGGGATAGTGCTGGCTTGCCATGAGGCAGGTGAAGAAGGCGAATATCCGTCATGCGAGAGTTGTCAGTCCATCCTGTCAACGGACGGTAGAAAACCTCATTTTGTCCATAAAAAATTGTCTTTTTCGGGAAAAACCATTACGTTTTCCGAAAATGGTGGAAAACACCGGAGGCAGTAAGAGAGCAGATGCCAAAACCGAAAACAGGTGTTTTGCGGACAACAGTTCCTTCGCGCCTCATGGGAAAACGGGATGGTCTGTTTTTCCTCTGGGGGCAGATAGAACGCGCGCGCTTGAAGGTCGAGGGCGGCGAACGCGCCGAGGGCGCAGCCTCGGACGGGCCAAGGGCAAACACGGCCGGTGAGGTCAAGGGATCGACGACAGCATTGGTGGACGAGTTTATTTTCTACTGACTTTTGTGATGAAACCGGGCCTGACGGCCCTATTTCTTCTCGAAGAACAGGATGACTTCACCCAGACGGACGCCATAGCGTGAGACATACGCGCGGTTCAGCAGACGGTCGTCATCCAGCAGCCACATCCAGTCGTCGAATTTGACACGCATGGTCCCGTCCTTGATCGGCAGGTCGATCTTGTATTTCCAGTTGAACGTATCCCCGCGTTCAATCCCGCTGGCGGTGCCCAGCACGCCAGGCGCCGTACCGGTCCACGTATCCTCTCCGGTTTTGGTCAATGTCCAGATGCGTTGTTCCGTCGCGCCATCGTCGTAGACGAAGTCTTCGACCAGGGTCAGGGTTTCGCCGTCCCATGTTCCGTCGATATCAACCGTGAATCTGCGGGGGATATTTCCCAGAACATCCTGAAACTGACCGTAGGCCACTGTTTTACCCTCAAAAAACTCTTCCAGGTTCAACTGTCGGTCCGACAGAAACGTTTTTGGTACCTTCGGTTTGCTGGAGCAGGCCGCCAGAATTGCAAGGCTTGCGATGGCAATGCAGGCGATGAAAGAGCGAAAGGTGATCATTGCAACGGCTTCCCTTCCGAAGTCGCGTCATACCCGTTTGACCCACTTGGATGCATCGGTTTCGATCTGGGGCTTGGACGCATTGTGGCGATCAGTTCCGCGACCTTGACGCCAAACTTGCGCATCTCGGACCGATTCATGATGACGCCGGTTTCTGTCAGGTACATCCAATCGGTGACATCCAGTGTGTGTCCACCAGCGTCATCTGGCAGAATGATACGATAGGTCAGTTTTACCGCGGACCCCGAGATGATGCCCCGACCTTCGCCCACGATATCATCCGCCATTGCCGTGAATGTGTTGCCAGTTCCCAGCGTCAGGTACCATTTGCGGGTCATCTGTTTTCCGTTGGAATAGGTGAAGTACTCGGTCAGCGTGCCCGAGTTGCCTTGCCATTCGCCGGACATGCGCGCGACAAAGCTGTTCGACATTTTGCCGTTGGGGCCATAGATCAGGCCTTCGGACAAGATCTCTCCGTTCAGGTGTTTTTTCAGCGAAAAATTTGGCCCGGTGCCACTGTAATCGGACGGCGATTGCGCGCGAAAGCTCAGCAGCCTTGCACGGATGAAGACGGCGGTCAGAAGGACCAGAAGGATGATGCTGAAAGCGTTCATTTGCTTGTGACCTCGGTGGGCAGGGTCAACACCATCCCGAACGCTCCGACTTTCAGGATGCAGGGCAGCACCGCATAGGCAAGATTGAGTGTATCCAGAGCCTGTGCTGAATTGGTTTGACCGGGGGTGAAACCGCTGCGTTCCAGCAGCGGCAGAGTGAAAAAGGCAGCCAGGGCGAGGCCCAGTTTGCCAGCGAAGGACCAGATGCCAAACGCGGCTGATGCGTTCAGCCCGGCCCGGGTAAGCACGATCGAGAACATCGCAGGCAACACGACCATATCCGCGCCCAACGCCGCGCCCGAGGCGAGACAGATCATTGCAAAACCCGCAAGGTTTCCTGAACTCAGTGTGGCAGCGCCGATAAAGCCGGCGATCGAGAGCGGCATGGCGATAATCAGAGTCTGTTTCGGGCCAATTTTGTTACTGAGCTTTGCCCAGAGCGGAACGCTCGCGCCTGCGCTCAGGAAGAACAGGATCAACAAAGGACCCGCCTTGCCCGGCAGTTGCAGCCGGTCTTCCACAAAAAACAGAAACAGGGTGGAGGTTATGGCAACCGGGAGGCTGTTGACCAAAGCCAGCGCAAGAAGGCGCAAGCCACCGGCCTGACCCAGACCCGCAAAGGACAGGCCTGATCCGGTGATCGGTCTGCGTCGCCAGATCGGGATCGTCAGTATCAGGGTCAGAACGGACAGCAGCCCAAGAAACGCGCCGAATGCGGGGTAGCCTTGGGAGTGTGCCCCGAAAGCAACCAACAGGGCCGGAGCGCTGGCTGCGATGACCACCCCGGTCAACTGCCCGCCTTCACGATAGGCGGCCAGTGTCATCAGCTCTTTCGGATCGGTTCGCTTCGCCAGAGTTGCGCTGCGACCATACAGAAGGATGGTTCCCAGGCTGTATGCCGAGAACAGCAAGATAAGGATCGCGACCAGTTCCGGCACGCTGGCACCCTGCGGCAGATTGAAAAGCAGGGGAAACCCGATCGCCAGCCCCAAAGCCGCCATCGCGGCAAATGCAAGCTGGCCGCCGGGCCATCGGTCGATTGCCCAACCGATCAGCGGATCCTGCACCAGATCCACCAAACGGATCACCAGCAGCACCGTACCAATGACCCCAAGGCCAATACCCAGGTTCACGGCTGTAAAGCGCGGCAAGTGGATATAAAGCGGGATACCCGCCGCAGCGAGCATCAGCGCATAGAGACTGACCCGGGGATAGAGCATCACCGCCCCTGTAGCCTGCGCGTGAAGGACGCGGACCGCGTGTTGTCTCCCAGGAATACAGACATGAAACTGCGCTTGATGCCCGGATGCGCCATGGTGCACGTCTTTTGCCCGTTCAACCAGAAACTGACCTTGTCGGGACCATCAGAAACCGCCAGATAGCTGTCCCCTTTTGCCACGGCTTTGAAGCACCGGTTCAGTTGGTCGCGAACCGGTGCTGAACGGCCAATGCGGTCCATCTCGTCAAGCGTCGAATTGACCAACGCTTTCTTCTTGATGTTCTTGCGATAGGTCAGTTGCAGGGCGATATCTTCGCTCCAACTGAACGGCGCACCTTTGGGCGTATAGAGTTTGGCGTCATAGATCGGCAAACCCAGATACCGGAACGTCGCGGTTCCGCGCAGTTGGGCACCGTTCAGTTCTTCCGTGACCGGCGATGCGATCAGCCCATTGGGGATCAGCAAGGAAAGTGCAAGAAACGCTGTGCGCCATATCGCCTTATTCAGCGGCAACAGATAGGGCCGGGTCTTTCCCAAGAATGCCATTGTCAGCTCCGATGGTTTGCGGGGCACCATTTATTCGAGCAACGACATGCATCGCGCTGGCTATCCCGTCTTCGTGAAATCCGTGCCGGTTGTAAGCACCGGCAAACCAGGTTCGGTTCTGTCCCTGCATCTCGCGGATTTGCCCTTGCGCCTTCAGCGCGGCCTTGTCGAAGACCGGATGGGCAAACTCGACTTTGTCATAGATCTTTTCCGCGGGAATTTCTGATGAAGCGTTCAGCGTTACAAACAGCGGGTCACTGTCCGGAATGTTCTGAAGCCGGTTCATCCAGTAGGTTACCCCCACGTCTCCGGCTTGCGATCGATAGGTCCAGCTTGACCAACAGGCGCGCCGCTTTGGCATCTGATTTGGGTCACAATGCAATATGGCCGTATTGGGCTGATAGCGGATTGCGCCCAATGCATCGGCTTCCGCGGGGGTCGCGCCATCACCTAAAATGGCAAGCGACTGGTCCGAATGGGTGGCCAGGATGATTTCATCGAACTGATCCACGGCGCCCTGGCTGTGGATGGTGATGCCCATCTCGTCACGGGATATATTCTGAACGGGGCTGGCCAGACGTATTTCTGCCCCCCGCGCACGAAGGGCTGCGTCGATCCGGCGGACATACTCTATGCTGCCGCCTTTGACCGTGTACCATTGATGCTGGTTTGCGCGACCACTTGCCAGCAAAGCGTGATTGCGGAAAAACTGTACCAAAGAGCGTGCGGGGAACTGATCCACGAACTCGACCGGCGTGGACCAGATGGCACCGCACATCGGCATCAGATAATTGTGCCGGAACCAGTGACCCAGCCGCAGCTGGTCCACCAATTCGCCAATCGTGGTGTCATCGTCCTTGGCGGCTCCGGGGGCTTCTTTGCCAAACCGCAGAATATCAGCGATCATCTTATAGTAAGCCGGACGCGCCAGATTGCGCTTTTGAGCGGTCAGTGTGCGCAGATTGTTCAGCCCGTATTCAATGCGGCCATTGTCGATTGTCGCGCCAAAGCTCATCTCGCTTTCGATCACGGGCACGCCGAGCTCATCAAACAGCCGGGTCAGGTAGGGATATGTCGCATAGTTGAAGACGATAAAGCCCGTATCGACCGGTTGATCCCCGTTCTTTCCGGCCATCACCGTGCGGGCATGGCCACCAAGCCGAGGCTCGGCCTCATAGACTGTCACGTCGTTGTTTTTTGAAAGATAGTAAGCGGCGGAAAGACCCGAAATGCCTGCACCTACAATCGCGATTTTCTTCCGTACACCCCGGGGTTCGTCGAACATTCCAGCCTCTTTATGTGACAGTTTACAAGAAGATACGCAGGGTAGGCACAAGTGGATCAATCCGATTAGAAGTTTTTAACAGATGCACTACCTTGTGGCGTCTGGTTTGAGCTTCCGTGACCTGCGCCACCGTTTTGATCCGAAGCAGGCGCAAGGCCGTATTATCGTGAAACACAACTGAATCGGCCCACACATGAGCAGCTTTGACGGCAATACCATTTGGATCATCGGCGCTAGCGAAGGGCTGGGTCGCGCTTTGGCGCATGCGCTTGGCCAACAGGGTGCTTCCCTGATCCTGTCTGCGCGCAATCTTGAGAGGTTGTCCGAACTGTGTTCTGAACTGCCGGATGCGCGCGCGATCCGGTGCGATGTGACCGATTTAGACTCTGTTCGTTCGGCTGTTGCCGAGGCGGGGCATGTCGATGGGCTGGTTTACAATGCCGGGGCTTATGACCCCATGCGTTCGGCCGAATGGGACACCGAGGCGTCGCTCAGGATGAGCGATGTGAACTATCTGGGTGCGCTGCGGGTTCTGGGTGAAACCGTTCCGGGTTTTGTCCGGGCAGGCCAGGGAGAGGTTACTCTGATCGGGTCACTGGCCGGGTATCATGGGCTGCCTGCCGCCATCGGGTACGGAGCCAGCAAGGCCGCACTGATTTCTCTGGCCGAGACGATGCGACACGATCTGGCGGATACTGGCGTGACGGTGCGTATCGTCAATCCGGGCTTTATCAAGACCCGACTGACCGAAAAGAACGGTTTCAAGATGCCGATGCTGATGTCGCCCGAGGATGCGGCGGATCGCGTGGTCAAGGCGATGGCGCGTCGCCGTTTCCGTACGGATTTTCCGGCACCGTTTTCCTGGTTCATTCGTCTGATCGACTGTCTGCCGGATCTGCTGGTTTATCGTGGGAAATAGACTCTAACAAAACTGCCCCTGACAGAACCAGCCTGCGGACATCGCGCCCCCGTGCCCATAGAACAACCACAGGCGCTCCCCTTGTTCTGTCACCACCACCCAGTAATCGCGTACCCCGCTGCGCCAGTTGGGATCATCCAGCCACCATTCCGGCGCGATGCGTTCCGGGCCGGTGGCCTGTGCCAGTTGCCAGTCTCGTCCACGCCAGCGAAAGGTGCGGGGCACATTCGGGGTTTCCGGGGCCATCACGGGTTCGGGCTGCCACATATGCAAGGGGCGGGGGCGCGGCGGGGCAGGCCAGTCGCGCGCGGGTTCCGACCAGGCCGCCGCCAGCGTTTGCGCCGTTTTCTCGGGGATATGAGAGGCCGCAGGATGCCGCCGGGTGATCGCGTCCAGCCCTACCCGCGCGCCCAGTTTCCCAATCAGGTCATCCACGGCTGTATTGCCCTCAAGCCGGTTGCGGGCCACGCGGCGCGCTTCGGCATGACCGGCGATGGTGCGGGCGTGGATGGGTTCTGTCTGGATCGCTTCAAGCCGCAGCAAGTCGATGCCATAGCCTGCGTCGATCTTGTCAACTTTCATCTCTAACAAAGGGCGAATACGGTTTTTATCATAGGTCGGACGGGCCAGGCCGATCTCGATAATTTCAGCGGCCTGATCCGCACGGTGGGCTTCCAGGCGCAGCGTGCGGACCCCGCGCCCCTTCTCTTCCAGTTTGGTGCAGAGCGTTGGCAGAATCCGATCGACAGCGGCCATCACGTCTTCGACCAGGCCAATCGGGTTGGGCAGAGTCATCCGCACCGCAAAGTGATTGGGCGGACGGGCGGGCGAGACCGGCTCGGGCGCGCTGCCCATGGCCTGATCCAGACGCAACACCAGCCCGCGGCCGAACCGCCGTGCCAAACTGGCACGCGGCTGGCCCAGCAGATCACCGATCCGGCGCAGGCCCAGGCGGTTCAGTTGCGCCACGGTCTGATCGTCCAGCCGCAGCGCCGCGATGGGCAAGGGGCTGAGCGCGCCATAGGCCTGCCCCGGCGCGGCAATCCGCGCGCCACCGCCCAGCGCCATCACCTGTGGCGCGGCCCCGCCCCTGGTCCAGTGCCGCCGCTTGCTTGCCCGGGCGCGGGTGGCGCGGGCCTCTTGGGCAATAGCATCACCGTTGCGATCGGACGTGGCCTCTTGCCCGGCATAGCGCGCCAACGCCCAGGCTGCGCCCAGCGTGTCGGCGATGCCCATCTGCACGCTCAGGCCCATGTCGGCGCAGTCGGTCTCAAGCACGCTCAGCAAGGCCTCTTCACCGCCGAACAGATGGGCACAGCCCGACAGGTCAACGATCAGGCCATCGGGGGCCTCTTCGGCCACCCACGGGCTGAACTTGCCCGCCCAGCGGCGCAGCGCGGTCAGAAACGCAGCCTCGGCCGGGGCGTTGCGAGGGCGGGTGATCAGGCTGGCGCACATGGCATGGGCATCGCGGACCGGCTGACCCACGCGCAATCCGGCGGCCTGCGCCTCGGCATTCAATGACGTGACGATCTGCATGTTCGACTGTTCGGCCACAACGGCCAAAGGCCCGGCATGCAGGCCCCGCGCGGCGCGGACCAGCCGTTCGGCCCCCAGACGGGGAAACCAGAGCGAAAGAATTCGGCGTTTGGGCATCGGCAGGCATCATTGATGTTCTTATTTTGTTCTTAATTCAGAATCACCTGCCGAGTCCACGCTTACCCGCAGGTCAGACGCTGAATAACACCGGCGTCGTTCACATAGACGTTCAGCCTGTCGATACGGTAATCCTGTGTCGCGATGTCGTCCGGGCCCAAAACACGAGACCGTTCGGGAAGACCAGCCTGAATCGTTGAAACGGGCTGACCAACGGATTCGGCAAAGGGCTCGCCCTTGCAAAATGCCAGATCAACAGGTGCGTCTTCTGAGGTGGCGGCGACATCCTGCGGGACGCTTGTGTCTGCGCAGGCCGCCAGAAAGATAAAGATCGGTAAAAAACGGTGCATTGGCGTTCCTCATTCTGGCAATGTCGTTTCTGCAATATCAAATAATTAGCCAACCTGCCAAGAAAGCACAGTTGAAACCACCCTGTATTTGACGCAGGGTCGGGGCAAAAGTGACAGGGAGATAAGTACCATGCGTACCCGTGCCGCCGTCGCCATTCAGGCAGGCAAACCTTTGGAAGTGATGGATGTGAACCTTGAAGGCCCAAAGGCGGGCGAGGTTCTGGTTGAAATCAAGGCCACCGGTATCTGTCATACGGATGAATTCACCCTGTCGGGTGCCGACCCCGAAGGCCTGTTCCCGGCCATTCTGGGCCATGAAGGCGCAGGCGTTGTGGTCGAGGTCGGCCCAGGCGTGACCAGCCTGAAGCCGGGCGATCATGTGATCCCGCTCTACACCCCCGAATGCCGTGAGTGCGAATACTGTCTGCATCCCAAGACCAACCTGTGTCAGGCGATCCGGGAAACCCAGGGCCAGGGCCTGATGCCCGATGGCACCTCTCGTTTCTCGACCTTGGATGGGGATCCGATCCTGCATTACATGGGCTGCTCGACCTTCTCGAACCACACGGTTCTGCCCGAGATTGCGCTGGCCAAAGTGCGTGAAGACGCGCCTTTCGACAAGATCTGCTACATCGGTTGTGGTGTGACCACCGGCATTGGTGCGGTGATCAACACCGCCAAGGTGGAAATCGGCAGCCGCGCCATCGTGTTCGGCCTAGGCGGGATCGGTCTGAATGTCATTCAGGGCCTGCGTCTGGCCGGGGCCGATCAGATCGTCGGCGTCGACCTGAACCCGGCCAAGGTCGAGATGGCCGAGAAATTCGGCATGACCGATTTCGTCAACCCGTCCGAGGTCGAGGGCGATCTGGTGCCCTATCTGGTCAACCTGACCAAGGGCGGCGCGGATTACACCTTTGATGCAACAGGCAATGTCGGCGTGATGCGCGCGGCGCTGGAATCGGCGCACAAGGGCTGGGGCGAATCGATCATCATCGGCGTCGCACCCGCGGGGGCCGAGATCTCGACCCGTCCGTTCCAGCTGGTCACCGGCCGGTCATGGCGCGGCACCGCCTTTGGCGGCGCACGTGGGCGCACGGACGTGCCCAAGATCGTCGACTGGTACATGGAAGGCAAGATCGAGATAGACCCGATGATCACCCACACCATGGGTCTGGACGACATCAACACCGGCTTTGACCTGATGCACAAGGGCGAAAGCATCCGGTCGGTGGTGATTTACTGACTACCAGAAATTGCAAGGGCGGGGTTTAACCCGCCCTTCTTGTTTCCTATCTTCAGAATATTGATAAATATCTGAATAGAGGGACTAAATTGATCACTGAAGCAACGGAGCGCCTGGCCGTTCTGATTGACGCCGAGAATGTACCGGCAAAGCATGTTGCCGAGATTTTCGAAGAAGTTGCCACACTGGGTGAGGCAAGCCTGCGCCGGATCTACGGAGATTTCTCGGGCGGCACGCCGCAGGGTTGGAGCGCCGAGAAGCTGGCTGAATACGCCATCGTACCGCACCAGCAATTCGCCAATACCACTGGCAAGAACGCCGGGGATATCGCCCTTGTGATTGATGCCATGGACATATTGCATTCCGGCCGGTTCGGTGGGTTTGTACTGGTGTCGTCAGACAGCGACTTCACCCGGCTTGCCAGCCGGATCCGCGAACAAGGGTTGAGCGTGTTCGGGATCGGCGAGGAAAAGACGCCCAACGCCTTCAAGAAAGCCTGTAACCGCTTCATTCTAATTGAGAACATCAAAAAGGAAGAGATGAATGGCGGCGAGAAGGTAAATGCAGTTCAGCTCAAAAAAGAGCTGAATCATGCTTTCCAGTTAATCCGGAATGTCGTGCTCAAGTCCGAGGAACCGGACGGATGGGCGGGCCTTGGCTTGGTAGGCAGCCAGCTCAGCATGAACTATCCGGATTTTGATACGCGAACCTATGGCTTCAAGCGCCTGAGCGACTTGGTGCGAGCCACCGGGAAATTCGAGGAAACAGGCGAAAACGGCGGCCTGAAGATCAGACTGAAAGATCAGTAGCAGCCGCCCTACGACCCAGGCCGCGCAGAGGCGCCGGTGTCGGAACGCGGCGAGCGGACGCGCAGAACAGGCTTGTTCGGCGACACATTGGCCCGGCTCTCGCGCCAGACAACGAACACACCGGACGCGATGATGATGCTGGCCCCGACTGCGACCCACATGTCGGGCGTTTCGCCAAAGAACATCATGCCGAATATCGTGGCCCAGATGATCTGGCTGTACTGGCTGGGCGCGATGACGCCGGCGGGCGCAGCGCGATAGGCCAGAATGATCAGGTGCTGGGCGATCACGGAAAACACGCCGACCAGCGCCATCATGGCCAGATGCAACAGGGACGGCGGCTGATAAACGGCCGGTTGGGCCAGGCTCATGACCACGATCGCCAGCAGCATTGGGTAGAGGATCAGCACGGCCGATCGTTCCTCGTTTCCGATCTTGCGCACCAGCACCGATGCAAAGGCGCTGCAGAATGCGGCCATCAGGGCGGCCAGATGGCCGAGCGTGATATCCGTTGCGCCGGGACGCAGAACGATCAGCACCCCGATCAGACCCACGCCAACCGCGGCCCAGCGCTGGGCCCGGACGACTTCGCCCAGTATCGGAATCGACAGGACCGTGACGATCAGCGGGAAAGAAAACAGCAACGAATAGACCTCGGCCAGGGGCAGGACCGAAAAGGCATAGAACGCGCAGGACATGGCCGTGACCATCAGACCCGAGCGCAGCAACACCAACCAGGGGTGATGCGGCAGGAAGTTGCCCGTGGTCCGGTCCGTCAAGATCGTCACGGCCATCGGAACAAAGGAAAACAGCGTGGCAAAAAAGATGATCTGCATCACCGAGTAGGTCCCGCCCAGCACCTTGATCAGCGCGTCATGGGTGGCGAAGACCGCAAAGCCCGCGAATGCATAGCCAAGACCCCGGAGGGTGGTGTTCTGAGTGCTCATGGGTCGGCCTCGGGTGATGTGTCGATGTGAAGGGGCAGCGCAAAAGGGGCTGTCTTGTCTCTGACTAACCCTATTTCCTCGACCCGCATAGCCCCTAATTTACCGCTAACATCGCAAGGCAGCCATGACGTGGGCTCAACGCAGGATCGGTGGCGCGTTCTTGGGCTGGCGGGCCGATTGCACCCCGGCTTTCATCCCAACACCGATGCGGCGCGCCAGAGCGATCCATGGGGTGGCGGTTTCCGGGGGCAGGGTCTGGGTGGCGACCTCTTCGAACAGGTCCAGCCAATGGGCGAACATCTCGGGCTTCACGTCCGGTCGTTCGATATGCACCCGCTGCGGGTTGCCGTCATAGCTGCGCTCGAACAGGATGGCGTTGCGCCAGAAGGATGCGATCTTTTCCTCATGCGCGGGCCAGTCGGTGACATGGTTGGCGAATACCGGGCCAAGTACCGCGTCCTGCCGCACACGGGCGTAAAAGGCGCGAACCTGTGCGTTGATCTGCTCGGGCGTCGCGGGAAAGCGCGGCGGAAGGGTTGGTCTGGTCATGGTGGCCTGTTTTCACCTCTGTTTTTTGGCAGATAGGCGGTTCCGGCGTTATGTGACAGAGGTGGTATTGTCGCGCTGCCCCGGCGTCAGCAGGTGCCGCAGCAGGGCCACGGGATGCGCCCGCAGGCTCAGGCGGGTGGCGACGTAATCCTCAACCACCTGTTCGCCCAGCGACATCCGGGGCAGATGGGCGGCGGGCTCGTCCAGCGCCTCGCCTTCCAGATCCTGCGCAAACAGGGGCAGAGGCTTGGCTGTGGCAATTGCCTTGGCCTGCCACAGCGCCTCGCGCCGGGTCAGGCTGCAGGCGGCAAAGGCATCGGCCTCGGCCAGCCGTTCGATCACCGACGGCCCAAGGCCCGCACGACGCCAGACATCATCGACCTGATGGTAGCCGTTGCCGCGCGCGGCGGTCAGCCAGCTGGCGTCTTCCTCGCTCAGCCCCTTGATCTGGCGAAAGCCCAGCCGCAGGGCCAGCCCGCCCTGACCGTCAGGCTCCATTACGTTGTCCCAGAAGCTGGCATTGATGCAGACCGGGCGCACCTGCACGCCATGCTCGCGCGCATCGCGCACGATTTGGGCGGGGGCGTAGAAGCCCATCGGCTGCGAATTCAGAAGCGCGCAGGCGAAAATCCCCGGGTGGTGGCACTTGATCCAGGCGCTGGCATAGACCAGCAGCGCAAAGCTGGCCGCGTGGCTTTCGGGGAAGCCGTAGGAGCCGAACCCCTCGATCTGCGAGAAACAGCGTTCGGCAAATTCGGCGTCATAGCCGTTGCGCTGCATCCCGCGCAGGAACAGGGTGCGGAATTCGCTGACACTGCCATGCTTCTTGAAGGTCGCCAGCGACCGTCGCAGCCGGTCGGCCTGTTCCGGGGTGAACCCCGCACCCACAATGGCGATCTGCATCGCCTGTTCCTGAAACAGCGGAACGCCCAGCGTCTTGCCCAAGACCTCGCCCAGTGCGTCCGAGGGAAAGCTGACCTCCTCCTCGCCGTTCCGGCGGCGGATATAGGGGTGAACCATATCGCCCTGGATGGGGCCGGGGCGGATGATGGCGACCTCGATCACCAGATCATAGAAATTGCGCGGCCGCATCCGGGGAAGGAAGTTCATCTGCGCGCGTGATTCCACCTGGAACACGCCCACCGAGTCTGCCTTGCACAGCATGTCATAGACCACCGGATCCTCGGGCGGCAGGGTGGCAAGGGTGTAGCTGGTCTGGTGATGCTGGCCGATCAGGTCGAAGGCCTTGCGGATGCAGGTCAGCATGCCAAGGCTGAGGACATCGACCTTGAGGATGCCAAGACTGTCGATATCGTCCTTGTCCCAGCAGATGACCGTGCGGCCCTCCATCGTGGCGTTTTCGATGGGGACAAGCTCATCCAGCCGACCCTCGGTGATGATGAATCCTCCCACGTGCTGAGAGAGGTGGCGGGGAAAGCCGTCGATCTCATGAACCAACATTAGAGTCTGTTTCAGGCGGCGGTCTTGGGGGTCGAGGCCGATCTCGCGCATCCGTTGTGCCTCGAGCCCCGAGGCCGAGAAAAACCCCCAAAGCTGTGAGGAAAGCGCCGAGATCGTATCTTCGGTCAGGCCCATGGCGCGGCCGACCTCGCGGATGGCGCGCTTGCCGCGATAGTGGATCACCGTGGCGCACAGCCCCGCGCGGTGGCGTCCATAGCGTTCATAGATGTGCTGGATCACCTCTTCGCGGCGTTCATGTTCGAAATCGACATCGATGTCGGGCGGCTCGTCCCGCGCCTCGGAGACGAAACGTTCAAACACCATGGTGCCCATCTCGGGGCTGACCTCGGTGATGCCGAGACAGAAACAGACGACAGAGTTTGCTGCCGAGCCGCGCCCCTGGCACAGGATACCGCGCGAGCGGGCGAAATGGACGATGTCGCGGACGGTCAGGAAGTAGGGTTCGTATTTCAGCTTGCCGATCAGCGTCAGTTCATGCGCCAGCATCTTTTTGGCTTTCTCGGACGCCCCGGCGGGATAGCGCCATTTCAACCCTTCATGCGCCAGCCGATGCAGGCGCTGGGTCGGGGTTTCCTGCTCGCTGCCCTCGCTGGGGTATTCATAGCGCAGCTCGTCCAGCGAGAATGTGAGTTCCTGGCTGAGCGCATAAGCGCGGGCCACGGCGTCCTCAAAGCCCTTGAAAATGCGCAGCATCTCGGGTTCCGAGCGCAGGCGCTGTTCGCCATTGGCCAGCGCGTCGCGGCCCAGATCGTCCACCTTGCGGCGCAGGCGGATCGCGGACAGCACATCACCCAGCTTGCGGCGCGACCCGTGATGCATCATCGGCGCGGCGCTGGCAATTGTGGGCAGGTTCAGATGATGAGATTCAGTCTCTAACAGATGAAAAAATGCGCTATCGGCGCCATCATACCGGGGGTGAATCAGCAGATGCATGCGACCGGCAAAGCGGCGCGTCAGCTGTTCCGCCTGTGTCCGCCATCCGCTCGCGCCGCCGGTTGGGCGGCCCGCCTGTGGCCAGAGCAGCAGGTGCAGACCGTCGGAAAATTCCAGCAGGTCGGACAGGTGCAGGATGCAGTCGCCCTTGGCCGCGCGCAGCCGTCCGGTGGACAGGAGGCGGCACAGGTTGGCCCAACCCTGCCGGTTGATGGGCAGGGCGGTGACGGGCGGGGCATCGGTAAAAATCAGCCGCGCCGCCGGGATCAGGCGCGGCACCGCATGCACCGGGAACGAGGGCGGTTTCGGGATGTGATCGGGGCAGGGCGGGCCGATGGGCGTGTTCTGCTCGTCCCACGCGCGGCGCTCACGGACCTTGCGGGCGATCTCGCGCGCCTGGGTATGGGTGCGGACGATGCCGGCCACCGAGTTGTCATCGGCGATGGCGATGGCGGGCAGGCCCAGGGTGACGGCGCGCTCCATGTACTCCTCGGGGTGCGAGGCCCCGGTGAGGAAGGTGAAGTTCGACGTGATCGACAGTTCGGCATACATGGCGATTCCACATTATATTCACGTTTTGTTCTTTTTCGAGTCCTTTGCGCAGGAAACGGGTCGCCTGAACCTGGTCAGGCGCGCATGGTTGCAGAAAAAGGAGACCTGATATGTTCAAGATCACCGCTCTGCCCACTGACGAAGTCCGCGCTCTTCAGGCAGGCCAGCCTGATGCATATGGCGCTGCGCCCGAGCGCGCCGTTTCGTCGGGGGCAGGCAACCCCTGTCGCCACTGCCTGAAGAACATTCCCGAAGGCGCAGAGATGCTGATATTGGCGCATCGCCCCTTTTTAGAGCCACATCCATACGCTGAAACAGGACCAATCTTTCTGTGCGCAACGCCTTGCGAGCGCTATGAAGGCGACGCCCTGCCCGAGATTTTGACCACTGCACCCGACTATTTGATCAAGGGGTATGGACCGGATGACCGGATCGTTTATGGCACCGGGGCAATCACGCCCAAGGATCAGATCAACGCAAAAGTCAGCGACATTTTTGCCCGCCCGGACGTGGCCTATATTCACGTCAGATCTGCACGGAACAACTGCTACCAAGCACGGATCGACCGGGCTTAAAGCTTGACCCGGTGCAGGCCCCGGCGCGGCTGGTCCCGATCGTCGGCCGGGGCATCGTCGGTGCGCGAGGAGGTCAGGGCCAGAAACACGTCCTCGAGATCGGCCTCTTCGGTGCGCACGTCGCGGATGCGGATGCCCGCCGCCCGGACGGATTCCAGAACCTGTTCGGCGCTGGTCCGGGCGCTGCGATATTGCAGTATCAGGCTGCCGTCTTCACGTAAGCTGGCCTCGACGCCTTCGGTCACCGGCAGGTCGACCACCGGGGTGTCGGGAACAATGACCATGGTCCGGCTGTCCATTCGGCCCAGCAGGTTGGCGGTACTGTCCTGAGCGATCTTTTCACCGTGGTTGATGATGGCGATTTCGTCGCACATCTCCTGCGCTTCTTCCAGATAGTGGGTGGTCAGGATGATGGTCATGCCCTGCTGGTTCAGCTTGCGCACATTGGCCCACAGCATCTGGCGCAGTTCGATATCCACGCCTGCCGTGGGTTCGTCCAGCACCAGGATTTTCGGGTGGTGCACCAGCGCCTTGGCCAGCAGCAGCCGCCGCCGCATCCCGCCCGACAGCGTGCGGGCATAGGCCTCGGCCTTGTCGCTGAGGCCGACCAGTTCAAGGATTTCATCGCTGCGACGTTCGGATTTCGGAACGCCGTACAGGCCTGCCTGTACTTCCAAGGCGCCCCGCGGGGTGAAAAACGGGTCAAGGTTCAGCTCCTGCGGCATCACACCAATCGCGGCGCGGGATTGCCGCGGATTCTGATCCTGATCGAAACCCCAGATCGACACACAGCCCGAGGACTTCACCACCAACCCGGCCAGAATATTGATCAGGGTCGATTTCCCGGCGCCGTTCGGGCCCAGCAGCCCGAAAACCGAGCCCCTGGGAACAGTCAAATCAATGCCTTTCAGCGCGTGTTTCTCAGGCTGACCCTTGCCGCCACGATAGGTCTTGCGCAGACCTTCGATCCTGATTGCCGCATCGCTCATGTGGCTCTTGCCCCCGGATTGCTCATCGCTCATAAACGCACCTAATACATGCCCGCGAGGCCGACAACCGAAGAAGGATCGCCAGCCGTGACCATCGAAGCGCCGGAAACCAAGATCGTCGAAACCGCCCGTGTCGCCTGTGACGGCGGCGAAGGCGCATTGGGCCATCCGCGCGTCTGGCTGCAAATCCCCGAGGATACAGGCTGGGTCGAATGCCCGTATTGCGACTGCAAATATGTGCTGAAGGGCACCGAACAGGGCTGATTGCCTGACCAACCGGGTTTTGCCCAAATCTTGCCTCGGTTTTCATGTTAGTGCTTTGGCGCAACCAAAGCAGGGATACGTGATGACCGGAATTTCGGCCACTGACACAGTGAACCCGGTTTTCGGCTGGGCTGGGTTCTGCATCGCGTCTTTGGCGTTGTTTGCTGCGTTGTTCGTATTCTGGGCGGGGCCCTTTGCACCTCAGCAGACTGCGGGTGTGTCGCTGGGCGAACTGGCGGCCGAGATCGGCAAGTCGACCCTGAGGGCCGCCGCGGGGATGGAACAACCCGAGCCCGTTGCCCGCGCCCGCGATCTGGATGATTTCCTGTGGATCGGAGTCGCCATGCTTGGCGGGCTTGCGATCGTCATATCGGCCGTTGGCATCCTGCGTCACGAAAAGCGGCGCCCTGCCATCGCCGGAATGGTTATCGGTACGGGGGCAATCCTGTTCCAGTTCTTTGCCTTTGCATTTTTTGCCTTGCTGGGGGTGTTGGTGGTCATGGCTTTGCTGAACAGTTTCTCTGACGTCTTCTCGGGATTGTTTGGCGGTTAGGCTGCGTTCTTGGCTGGTCACCCGCGCGACCCTGTGGCAGAACCATCCCTGACCGACAGGGAGCGCGCGCATGAGCAATTTCGGAAAAGGATGTCACCTGCATCTGATCGACGGATCGGCCTTTATTTTCAGGGCCTATCACGCGCTGCCTCCGCTAACCCGCAAGTCGGATGGTCTGCCGATTGGGGCGGTGTCCGGGTTCTGTAACATGCTTCAGAAATATGTCGAAGGAAACACCGGGCCGGATGCGCCAACCCATGTGGCGGTGATTTTCGACAAGGGGTCGCACACATTCCGGAATGATCTGTACGACCTGTACAAGGCCAACCGCGAAGCGATGCCCGAGGACCTGCGCCCGCAAATTCCGCTGACCCGTGAGGCGACAAAGGCGTTCAATATCGCCTGCAAAGAACTCGAAGGCTATGAGGCCGACGACATCATCGCCACCCTGACCGTGCAGGCGCGCGAGGCTGGGGGCCGCGTGACCATCGTAAGTTCCGACAAGGATCTGATGCAGTTGGTCGGTGACGGCGTCGAGATGCTGGATGCGATGAAGAACAAGCGCATCGACCGGGACGGCGTGATCGAGAAGTTTGGAGTTGCTCCTGAGCGCGTTGTGGATGTTCAGGCGCTGGCCGGGGATTCCGTTGACAATGTGCCGGGCGCTCCGGGAATCGGGGTCAAGACGGCGGCGCTGTTGATCAACGAATACGGTGATCTGGGAACACTGCTGGACCGGGCCGAGGAAATCAAACAGCCCAAGCGCCGGCAGACCCTGATCGAAAAGCGCGATCAGATCGAACTGTCGAAGAAACTGGTGCAGCTGGACGAGAACACACCGCTGGATTTCACGCTGGATGACCTTGAAGTGAAAGAGCCCGATGCCGAGACCCTGCTGGGTTTTCTGGCGGATATGGAATTCCGCACACTGACCAAACGGATCGCCGACAAGCTGGGGGCCGAGGCACCGGCCATCGCCGACGCTCCGGCGCCTGCGGCCAAAGAAGTTGAGGCCGAGACGATCCCGTTTGACGCGGCAAAGTATGAATGTGTCCGTGATGCAGCGGCTTTGCAAAAATGGATCGACCAGGCCCAAGAGCGAGGCTGGATCGCAGTAGATACCGAAACCACCGGTCTGAATGAAATGATCGCCGATCTGGTCGGAATTTCGCTGTGTGTCGAGGCCAGCGAAGCCTGTTACATCCCGCTGACCCACCGTGATGGTGCGGCGGATGATCTGTTCGGGTCGGACGCGCTGGCTGAAGGGCAAATGCCTCTGGATGAGGCGCTGACGCTGCTGAAGCCGGTGCTTGAGGACCCCTCGATCATCAAAATCGGGCAGAACATGAAATACGATGCCAAGATTTTCCGGCGTCACGGTATCGATGTGGCCCCGATCGATGATACGATGCTGATGTCCTATGCCATGCATGGCGGCGAGCATGGGCACGGCATGGATACACTCTCGGAACGGTATCTCAGCCACACGCCGATCCCGATAAAGCCGCTGCTGGGGTCAGGCAAATCTGCGATCACCTTCGACAAGGTGCCGATCGACGAGGCCACCGCCTATGCCGCCGAGGATGCGGATATAACGCTGCGCTTGTGGCAATTGTTCAAACCGCAGCTGCACCGGGTGCAGGTGACGACTGTTTACGAGACGCTCGAACGACCACTTGTGCCGGTTCTGGCCGAGATGGAGATGCATGGCATCAAGGTCGACCGCGACGTGCTGAGCCGTATGTCAAACGCCTTTGCCCAGAAAATGGCCGGTTTAGAGGCTGAAATTCACGAGCTGGCGGGTGAGAATTTCAATGTCGGCTCACCCGCGCAGTTGGGCGAGATCCTGTTCGACAAGATGGGCCTGGAAGGCGGCAAGAAGGGGAAGACCGGCAAGTACTCGACCGGGGCCGATATTTTGGAAGACCTCGCGACCGAGCATGAACTGCCGCGCAGGGTGCTGGATTGGCGCCAGTTGTCCAAGCTGAAATCGACCTATACCGACGCGCTTCAGACCCATATCAACCCCGACACGGGCCGGGTGCACACGTCTTATACCATTACCGGGGCGAACACGGGGCGTCTGGCCTCGACCGACCCCAATTTGCAGAATATCCCCGTGCGCACCGAGGAGGGCCGCCGCATCCGCGAGGCCTTTGTCGCCGAGCCCGGAAATGTTCTGGTCAGCCTCGACTACAGCCAGATCGAGCTGCGCATCCTGGCGCATATCGCCGACATTCCGACCCTGAAACAGGCCTTTGCCGATGGGCTGGACATCCACGCCATGACCGCGTCGGAAATGTTCGACGTGCCGCTGGACGAGATGACGCCGGACATCCGCCGCCAGGCCAAGGCGATCAACTTTGGTGTGATCTATGGCATCTCGGGCTTCGGCCTGGCGCGCAACCTGCGCATACCGCGGGCCGAGGCACAGGGTTTCATCGACCGCTATTTCGAACGCTTTCCGGGCATTCGACAGTATATGGATGACACGGTGGCATTTGCCAAAGAGCACGGCTATGTCCAAACTCTGTTCGGGCGCAAGATCCACACGCCCGAAATCAACGCCAAGGGGCCGCATGCAGGATTCTCGCGCCGGGCGGCGATCAACGCGCCGATTCAGGGCACGGCGGCGGATGTGATCCGGCGCGCGATGGTGCGGATGCCGGGTGCGATCAACGGGCTGCCCGCCAGGATGCTGTTGCAGGTCCATGACGAATTGTTGTTCGAAGTCGCCGAGGATTCCGTGGATCCGCTGATCGATGTGGCGCGCGAGGTGATGGAGGGTGCCTCGGACCCGGCGGTGAAACTGGATGTGAAGCTGAGCGTTGATGCCGGCCAGGGTGCGAACTGGGCCGAGGCGCACTAGCGCCGGGTCAGCCCCCCAAGTCAGCCTTGTGGCCTGACCCACCCTTCGACCATACGTTTCACCGAAGGTCCCAGGACCAGGATCACCGTGAACGCGATGGGCCAGCAAAAGGCCCAGGACGCCATCCAGTCGCCCAGCGTTTCAGGATGGAACCCCACTGCCTTGACCGTAGCGATCCCGGTGACAATGCACGACATCAGCCCTGACATGATCAGTCCAAAGATGGCATGGGCAAAGCGGGCAGGGATCATATCGGTCATCCTTGAAAACGGCTTGCCCGATATGTGCGCCTTTCGGGCTGCTAATTCCAGCCCGATGAACGGCGTTAACGTCGCATCCAAGCCAAGGTCGCATCCGTTCGAGCGGTAGAAGGCGCGTATTCGGCACTGACCCAACCGGTGTAACCAGCATCATCCATTGCCGCGAAAAGCTGCGTGAAATCCGTGGGCCCGCGCCCCGGTTCAGAACGTTCGGGGGCGGCCCCGATCTGGGCGTGGACAACGCTGGGGTGAAAACGCTCCCAGACGGCCAGCGCGTCGCCGTGGATCATATGTGCGTGAAAACTGTCATATTGCAGACCGACATTCGGGCGATCCACGCGGCCCAGTACCTCGGTCGCCAGATTATAGTCGTTCAAGAAATAGCCGGGTTGGGACATCGGATTGAGGGGTTCGATCGTAAATGTCTGCTGCGGTGCGAAATCGGCGGCCCACTGTAAGTTTTGCACGAAGCAGTCCAATGCATCCGTCCCGGCGGCGTATCCTGACATGATATGAATGAAACCCGGCCGCAGCACCTGAGCGTAGCGCAGAACGCGGCGGATATCAGACTGAAACCGGGACGCACCGCCGGGGATGGCGGCATAACCCGGTGCGCCACCGGTATAATTCGGCGGAGGCGCGTTGATCAGAACCAGTTCGAGCCCGTTGGCCAGCAAGGCACGCCGGGTTTCTTTTGCAGCCAGTTCGTACGGAAACAGGATCTCGACCGCCTTGAACCCGGCATCTGCCGCTGCCTGAAACCGATCCAGATACGGAAGTTCGGCAAAGAGCAATGAGATATTCGCAGCGAATTTTGGCATAGGCGGCCCATGGGTTTCAGGTGGCCCGACCTTATCCGCGCGTTGATTTCTGTGAAAGTGACAGAAAACGACAGTTTGTCGAAATTCGACCAGATCGACCCGATGAAATCGGAAACGCTTCCTGCATTGCGGCGAATCAATTTTCTGACGCCGTGCCAATGGAAGGTTTGAAAACGATGGCGATGAGCCCAGACCCCGTCCGCGGGAACAGCCTTTCTGCGCCGGCGGGACAGCATTCTGCCTTGTCGGGCAACGGGTTGGCCGTGGCTTCGATGCTGACATGGGCGGCCGGGTTTCCGGCGGCCGAGGTGCTGTTGCAAACATGGCCGCCCGTCGCCCTGTTGGCCGCGCGACTGGCGCTGGCCGTGTTGGTGATGGTTCCGGTCTGGGTAATTCTGGACGGGCCGCGCCGGGTTGTTTCAGCCCGCTGGGGTCATGCAATGACCGTCGGAGGCCTTGGAATCGGGTTGGGAATGTTCCTGTTGATCTTGGCGCAAAAGCTAACCGACCCGGTAACGGTAGCAATCATCGTCTCCTGCGCACCTTTGGTGGCCACATTGCTTGAATTGGCTGCTGGCACACGCCGGCTGAAGTGGAATTTTGCGCTGGGCGTTCTTGTGTCGATTGTCGGCGGATTGATCGCCACCAGCGCCTTGGCCCCGGCCCAGTTGGGTCTGGGCGCGGCCTGTGCGGTTGGATCAACGGTGCTGTTCTGCTGGGCCAGCATGGCAACCGCCCGTGATTTCGCCGAACTGAGCCAGACCGGGCGCACGACGATCACCTTCGTCGGAGGGCTGGCCATGGCATCGCTGCTGGTTTTCGGATCGGCGCAGTTTGGTCTGGACGTGATGCCTGCAACTGCGTTCGACACGCAGCAGGCGGGCATGCTGATGATCTATGCGCTTATCTCCATGGGTCTCAGCCAGGTATTATTCATCACCTCCGTCGGCAAGCTGGGCGTGGCGCTGGCCTCTTTTCACATCAATGTTGCCCCGTTCTACGTGATGCTGATCATGCTGATGCTGGGGGACGAGTGGAACTGGACCCGGGCATTTGGTGCGGGCATTGTTGCAATGGCTGTCGTGCTGGCACAGGATCGCGCGCCGCGGTCAGCTCAGGTCGGCTGAAGGGATCAGGCCAAAGAACTGCCCGCCTGACCAAACACCGAACCAGCCGTCGTGGTGCGTTCCGATCTCGACGAGGCGGTAAAAGCTTTTGCGGTCTATCCGAGCTTCAAGGTTGTCGCGGATCAATATGTAGGGTGAGGGTTCGTCTGTTTCAGGGTCGATTACAATTCGGATCGGATGATCAGCTCCGGCCAAGGCCCGGTCGCCAACATGGGTTGTGAAGGTCAAGGACTGGTCCTTTCCATCCCCGTCCCGGACGAAATCCACTGCGACAAACGGCGCGTCTTCTACAGTGATTCCCACCTTCTCGACCGGGGTGACGAGGAAGTATTTGCCGTCTTCCTTCTTAAGAATTGAGGAAAAAAGCTTCACAAGCTCGAAACGGTTGATGGGTGAGCCTAAATAACTCCATGTGCCATCTTTTGCGATCTTGATGTCCAGATCGCCGCAAAACGGAGGATTCCAGAGGTGAACGGGCGGTAAACCGTTGGTTTTGGCCGCCTTGACCGATGCCGCCAGACCATCTGGCGACGGTTTCACAGGTTTTTGTCCGCTCATTGCTTTTGCCATTTCCTCTCAGCGCGATACACTTCAATCATAATAGTCCACGGAAGGGAAAGTCATGACCGAACCTGCCGACCTCGTAGCCGAGATCGAAGCGCTGGAAAACAAGCTGCAAGAGGCCAAGGCCTCGATCACCCGCCGCTTCATCGGGCAGGAGAGGGTCGTGGACCTGACGCTGACCGCACTTTTGTGCGGCGGCCATGCCCTGTTGATCGGTCTGCCGGGTTTGGGCAAGACACGCCTGGTCGAGACTCTGTCGACGGTGATGGGCCTGCATGGCAGCCGCATTCAGTTCACGCCCGATCTGATGCCCGCCGATATTCTTGGGTCCGAGGTTCTGGACACTGCCGACGATGGCAGCCGCCATTTCCGGTTCATTCCCGGCCCGATCTTCTGTCAACTGTTGATGGCGGATGAAATCAACCGGGCAAGTCCGCGGACACAATCGGCGCTGTTGCAGGCGATGCAGGAACGCACCGTTACCGTGGCGGGTGAAGATCGTTCATTGGGTACGCCGTTCCACGTGCTGGCAACGCAAAACCCGATCGAGCAGGAAGGCACTTATCCGCTGCCCGAAGCCCAGCTTGACCGGTTCCTGGTGCAGATTGACGTCGAATACCCCGACCGCCAGACAGAGCGGGATATTCTGCTGGCTACGACCGGGGTTGAAGAGGAAGAGGCGCATCAGATTTTCAGCAAGGAAGAGTTGCTGGCCGCGCAGGTCTTGTTGCGCCGGATGCCGGTCGGAGAATCCGTCGTTGAACTGATCCTTGATCTGGTGCGGGCGTTCCGCCCCGAAGAACCCGGTGTGTCCGAACGGGTTGCCGAAACCGTGGCCTGGGGTCCGGGCCCCCGTGCCGCGCAGGCGCTGATGATGACGGTGCGCGCGCGGGCCATGTTGCAGGGGCGCCTGGCACCCAATGCCGAGGATGTTCTGGATATGGCGCGCCCGGTGCTCAGCCACCGGATGGCGCTCAACTTTGCGGCAAGGGCGCGTGGTGACAGCCTTGCAGAGCTGATTGATTCGACCGCTGTCGGGCTGATCCGGACCGAGGCCGCGGCGTGAATGCCGAGCTGACCCTTCGCGAAAGATCCGAAGCCGAGGCATCGCGGCTACCGCCCCTCTTGGCGCGGGCTGAGCACTTGGCCGGAACCGTTCTTCTGGGCGACCACGGTCGACGGCGGTCCGGGATGGGGGATGATTTCTGGCAATACCGCCCGGCACAGGTCGGCGACAGCCGTCGCATGATCGATCACCGCCGCTCGGCGCGGGGGGATCAGCAGTTCGTACGTGAACGGGAATGGCAGATCGCGCAATCCGTGATGCTGTGGGTCGATCAGGGGGCTTCGATGCGGTTTGCGTCCGACAAGACCCTGCCGACCAAAGCGGATCGCGCGCGGCTGTTGGGGCTGGCGACATCCATCCTTCTGGTGCGCGGCGGTGAACGCGTAGGTCTGACCGGCACCACCTTGCCGCCCCGGCGCGGCAATGCGCAGATCATTCGGCTGGCGCAGGCCTGGTCCGAGGATGATCAAGCGGATTACGCCCCACCCGAACACCGCGCCATGATCCCTCATGCCCGCGCCGTGTTCATCTCGGATTTTCTGGGCCCCATGGATGAGGTTGAACTTGCCCTGACCAAAGCCGCCGACCGCGGCGTGCGCGGCGTGGTTCTGCAAGTGCTGGATCCGGGTGAAGAGTCGTTTCCCTATCGCGGGCGCACCATTTTCGAAAGCGTCGGAGGGTCCGTCCGACACGAAACGCTCAAGGCCGCCGAGCTGCGGGACCGTTATCTGGAACGCCTGGCGCACCGCAAGGACGCGTTGAGGCAACTGTGCCGAGCGACGGGCTGGCAACTGGGCCTGCACCACACGGGTGACAGCGCACAAGCGGCTCTGTTATGGCTTTATCGGGCCTTGGATGGGGGCACGCGATGACGGTTCTGGCGGGCATCGGCTTTACCGCGCCATGGGTGTTGCTGGGTCTTCTGACTCTGCCGATCCTGTGGCTGATCCTGCGCGCGGTTCCGCCCGCACCGATCCGCCGCTTGTTCCCGGCGGTCACGCTGCTGTTGGGCCTTAAGGACGACGAAAGCGTATCCGACCGCACCCCATGGTGGCTGTTGCTGCTGCGGATGCTGGCGGCGGCTGCGATCATCATCGGGCTGGCAGGGCCGGTTCTGAACCCGTCACGGGATGAAACCGGAACCGGGCCGCTGCTGCTGGTGCTGGACGCCAGTTGGGCCGGAGCCGCGCGCTGGCCGGCGACACTTGACCAAATCGACACGCAACTGTCGGAGGCCGGGCGCGCGGGCCGAACGGTTGCGATTTTGCGCCTGACAGAGCCGGAAACACCGGTATTTCAGGCTGCGGAAGCGTGGCGTGGGCGTTTGCCGGGGCTGACCCCGAACCCCTGGCAGCCGAATGCGGATCAGATTGCTCAGATTATTGCCGCGTTGAACGCCGTTGACGGCGGATTTGATACCCATTGGTTCAGTGACAGGCTGGATTATGCAGACCACGCTGAACTGGTGTCCAGCCTTCAGGCGCGCGGAGATGTGACGGTCTATCAGGCGGCCTCCCGGCCCGTGGCGATCCGGCCTGCGGCCTATCAGGACGGGCTGATCCAATTGACCGTTCAGCGCGCGGGCCCCGGACCGGAAGACCGCGTGACGGTATTGGCACAAGGCCGTGATCCGGCGGGCACGGCCCGGGTGCTGCATTCCGTTGAGCTGACCCTGGAGGTCGGCGAAACCTCGGCGCAGGCCGATCTGGCGCTGCCGTCGGAATTGCGCGCCCGTATAACGCGGTTTGAAATTCAGGGCCAAAGGTCCGCCGGGGCTGTGACTTTGACCGATGACAGTCTGCGCCGGCGCGAGGTTGCGCTGATTGCCGGAACCCGCAACCGTGAAGGGCTGGAGCTGTTGTCACCCCTCCATTACTTGACGCAGGTTCTGGTCCCGACCGCGGATTTTGTCGATGGCGGCCTGCTTGAGGTTCTGCCCGCCAACCCGGATGTGATCGTCCTGTCGGACGTGGCGCAGATGTCGGAGCCGGAAGAGGCCGCTTTGATCGAATGGGTCGAACAGGGCGGGCTTCTGCTGCGTTTTGCCGGTCCGCGCATGGCGGCCAGCGATCTGGGCAGGGATACCGAAGACACCCTGTTGCCGGCGCGGCTGCGCAGCGGTGGACGATCTGTCGGCGGTGCGATGAGCTGGGGCGAAGCCAAGACGCTGGCTCCATTCCCCGAAAGCTCTCCGTTTTTCGGCCTGGATATCCCAAAGGACGTGGTTGTTTCGACCCAAGTCATGGCGCAACCAGACCCTAACTTGGCGGATCGCGTGATTGCTTCGCTGTCTGACGGGACTCCGTTGGTAACACGCAAGGCTTTGGGGCTTGGGCAGGTGGTGCTGTTTCACGTCACTGCGGATGCCGAATGGTCCAGCCTGCCGTTGTCGGGCCTGTTCGTCGAGATGCTGGATCGTTTGGCCGTGGCTTCGGCAGCCAAGTCGCGGCAAGAATCGCAACTGCAAGGCACCACGTGGGAGCCGGTTCAGATCATGGACGGGTTTGGCGCCCTGTCAGATGCCGGAACCCTGGCCGGTGTGGATGGCGTTCAGCTGATCTCGGGCCGGATCGGGCCAGATTTGCGTCCGGGTCTCTATGAAAGCGGAAAGCAGAAGCTGGCATTGAACGTGGTTTCGGAAGAAACCGAGCTGCGCCCTGTGACCTGGCCCGCCAATGTGCCGATCAAAGGGCAGGAGGTCAGCACGGAAACCCCGCTTGGTGGCCTGTTGCTCAGCCTCGCGCTGATCTTGCTCACGGTTGACGTGATTGCCTCGCTGGCCTTGTCGGGCAGGCTGGGCCTGGCGCGAACGGCGGCTGCCGCGCTGGCCGCTTTTCTGCTGGTGCCGGACGTACAGGCGCAGACGCCCGAAGATACCGAATTTGCCCTCGCTGCAACGCACGAGCTTGTGCTGGCGCATGTGCTGACCGGTGAGACGCAGGTGGACGATATTGCCGAGGCCGGATTGCGGGGCTTGGCGCAAACCCTGTTCTTTCGCACCTCTGTCGAACCGGCGGACCCAATCGGCGTTGATCTGGAACGAGACGAGCTGGCATTCTTTCCGCTTCTCTATTGGCCCATCACGCCGAACCAGCCGCAACCTTCGGCCGAGGCGTATATCAAACTGAACGCCTATTTGCGTTCGGGTGGGATGATCCTGTTTGATACGCGCGATGCGGATATTGCCGGTTTCGGCGCATCCAGTCCGAATGGCCGCAAGTTGCAGCAACTGGCCGGACCGCTGAATATCCCTGCATTAGAGCCGATTCCCCGCGATCACGTCCTGACCAGAACATTCTATTTGCTCCAGGATTTCCCGGGCCGCTATTCCGGCGCAGAAGTCTGGGTCGAAGCTGCACCCGGGGATGCAGAACAGATCGAAGGGATGCCATTCCGCAACCTCAATGACAACGTGACACCGGTGGTTATCGGCGGCAATGACTGGGCCGGGGCCTGGGCCGTGGATCGCAACGGCCAGGCCCTTTTGCCTGTCGGTCGTGGGTATGCCGGGGAACGGCAACGCGAACTGGCCAATCGTTTTGGCGTCAATCTGGTGATGCACGTGCTGACCGGGAATTACAAATCCGATCAGGTCCACGTGCCCGCCCTTTTGGACAGGTTGGGACAATGACCGGAACCGTCATATTCGACCCGCTGATCCCGTGGCCGCTTTTGGCTGCTGTGGGGGCGATTGCCGCTGTCGGAGTAGCTCTGGCCTTGTGGCGCGGCTTGTCGGGCTGGGCCCTGCGGGGATTGGCGGCCCTGGTTGTCATCGCGGCACTGTCCGGTCCGGTCTATCAAGTCGAGGACCGCGCGCCGCTGACGGATATCGTTTTGATGATCGAGGATGAAAGCGCCAGCCAGACACTTTCGGACCGGGCCGAACAAACGGCGCAGGCCGCCGAAGATCTGGCCGCCGAGATTGAGGCGCGCGACAATACGGAACTGCGCCGCATTCGGATCGGCGACGGTGACGGGGATGAGGGCACGCAGGTCATGGCCGCCCTGAATGAGGCCCTGGCCGAAGAGCCGCGTGCGCGCATCGCAGGCATTCTGGTGGTATCGGACGGGATCGTGCACGATGCCGATCAGGCCCCGGAATTGCCAGCGCCGATGCATCTGCTGCAATCCGGGCGTGCGGACGACTGGGATCGCCGGCTTATCGTCCGAAATGCGCCTGCCTTTGCCATCATCGGTGAATCGGTGACTTTGACCCTGCGCGTTGAAGACAGCGGAGCAGCCCCCGCGGGTGCCGCGACAGCGCCGCTGGAGATTTCCGTGGATGGTGGTGAGCCTCAGCAGCTGAGTATTCCAATCGGTCGGGATGTCGAACTGCCTGTCACCCTGCCTCATGGCGGGCGCAACGTGCTCCAGTTTTCCGTGCCCCTGGCCGAAGGCGAGTTGACCGACCGCAACAACACCGCGCTGATCCAGATGAACGGCGTTCGGGATCGCCTGCGCGTTCTGCTGGTCTCGGGCGAGCCGCATCCGGGCGGGCGCACATGGCGCAACCTGCTGAAATCCGACAGCTCGGTCGATCTGGTGCATTTCACCATCCTGCGCCCGCCCGAGAAGCAAGATGGCGTGCCGGTGGACGAATTGTCTTTGATCGCCTTCCCGACCCGCGAGTTGTTTCTGGAAAAGATCAACGATTTCGATCTGATCATATTCGACCGTTACAAGCGGCGCGGCATCCTGCCTGCAATCTATCTGGACAACGTCACCAGTTATATCAATGACGGCGGCGCCGTTCTGATTGCCGCCGGTCCGGATTTCGCCGGAGCTGACAGCATTTTTCGGTCGCCGCTGGCGCCCATCCTGCCAGCGCAACCTTCCGCGCGTGTCTTCGAGGAACGCTTTGTTCCAAAGGTCAGCGCGTTGGGTCAGCGCCATCCGGTGACAACAAATCTTGGCGATTCCGAGGATTGGGGGGCCTGGTTGCGCCAGATCGATGTGAACCATCGCTCGGGCGAGGTTCTGATGACGGGCATTGACGAACGCCCCCTGCTGGTTCTGGACCGAGTGGGCGAAGGGCGTGTTGCGATGCTGGCATCGGACCATGCCTGGCTGTGGAGCCGTGGCTTTGAAGGTGGCGGTCCGCAACTGGAACTTTTGCGCAGGCTGGCCCATTGGATGATGAAGGAACCCGAACTCGAGGAAGAGGCGCTGTGGGCCGAAGCCAACGGCCAGTCCATGCGCATCATTCGACAGACGCTTGGGGATGATGTGGGTCCGGTGACTGTGACGCGCCCGAACGGCGAAACGCTGGAAATCACCTTGCAGGAGGTCTCTCCGGGGCGGTTCGAAGCGCAATACTATGGGCCCGAGATTGGTCTTTACCGTTTGCAGGAAGGTGACCACATGGCCGTGATCGGGCTTGGTCCCGCCGCGCCGAAGGAGTTTGAACGCACCATCGCTACGGGGGATGTTCTTGAACCGGTTCTGACCGGCATGCGGGGCGGCGTGATCCGGGTGGAAGATGGATTGCCGTCGATCCGCAACGTGCGCGCCGGGCGCCCGGCGGCTGGTCGGGGCTGGATCGGTCTGACCCCGCGCGATGCCTACGAGACACGGGATGTTACCCAGGCGGGTCTGCTGCCGCCTTGGCTGGTTTTGCTGTTGGCAGGAGGTTTCCTGTTGGGCGGTTGGCTGCGCGAGGGGCGGCGCTAATCGATCCTGATTGACGCCCTGTCGGATTGACCTTGCGCATCCACCACGACAAGTGAGGTGAAGCCGGTCCCCGGATTTGGGATTTCGAACTCTCGTCGCCGCTGCCCGGTCAGCACCGGCACGCCATCTGCCAGTACGGAAAACGGCCCGACGCCGCCACGCAGTTTGACCGTCAGAGGTGCTCCTGACGTCTCTAATACGGCGTTATCGGGCGGGAACAGCAGGTCCGGCGCCGCGGGATCATCCTTGAAAGCTGTCGTGCGGGGGCGAAATCGCTGCAACGGCTGAGGCAATTGGGCCGCGCCGACAAGCAAGGTCGAAGGTGGCGGTGGGCGCAGGGGCGTTAGATCGGGTTTCAACAGGTTGAAAGCCTCGGCCAACAGGGGTGCGGCAAGGTCGCCCCCGAATGCGCCGGGAACAGGCGTTCCATCGGCGCGGCCCAGCCAGACCCCTATGACGTGCTGCCCGTCAAAGCCGATGGCCCAGGCATCGCGGTGGCCATAAGACGTGCCGGTCTTGTAGGCCAGCGACCCTGTTGCACCGCCTGCCGGTGGCGCAAGCCCGGCCAGAATGTCCGAAACCTGCCAGGCCGAGGTTTCCGACAGAACGCGCCGGGTGCGCTGGGCGTCTGCCAGAACGTCATGATGCAGGATCGGGCCTGTGCCGCCAGCTGCCAGAGTGGCGTAAACCTGCACCAGATCGTGCAGGCTCAACCCCACGCCCCCCAAAGAAATCGCCAATCCGGGTGTTGCGCCATTCAGACGTGGCTCTGATCCGGCCAACCTCAATGCTGTCATCAACCGAGCGGGGCCCAGCTCATTCGTCAGGCGCACGACGGGGATGTTCAGCGACAGCTGTAGGGCGTCCCGCACCCGGACATCGCCACGGAAGGCGCCGTCGAAATTGCGCGGTGCGTATCGGCCAAACATCACGGGGCTGTCGCTGATCAGGGTCTCGGGGTGGGCCAGCCCCTGATCGAAGGCCAGCCCGTAGACCAGAGGTTTCAGGGTCGATCCGGGTGACCGTACGGCCCGGGTCATATCCACGAACCCCTGACGGGCATCTTGGTACCCGGCAGATCCGACCGATGCCAGAACCTCGCCGCTGCGATGGTCGGCCACGATCAGAGCCCCGGAAACGCGTGGTCCGACGCGGTTGGCGGCCCGGGCCACCAAGGTTTCCAGCCGGGCCTGCAATCCGGCATCCAGAGTCAGATCGAAGGCCTGTGTTGCGGGTGCTTGCCGCCTCACGCGGTCAGTCAGATGAGGTGCAAGACGCGGAAACGGATTCATCCGATCCGGAAGAGGCTCGGTCATGGCCGCGCGCGCTTCGGCATCGGTCAGGACGGTGTGGCGCACCAGCCTGTTCAGAACCCGGTCGCGGGCCTGCCGGGCAGCCTCGGGCTTGCGATCCGGGCGCCGGGCCTCGGGGGATTGCGGCAACGCAACCAACAGGGCGCTTTGCGCGGGCGTCAGCCGGGTGGCGTCCTTTCCAAACCACGCGCGGGCGCCGGCGCGGAGCCCTTCCAGATTGCCACCATAGGGGGCATGGGTCAGATAAAGGTTCAGGATTTCCTGTTTGCTCAGACGCCGCTCCAACGCCAATGCGACTCTGATCTGGCGAAATTTCCCGCTCCAGCGCCCGGTTGGACCATCTTCGATCAACCGCGCCACCTGCATGGTCAGAGTGGACCCGCCCGACACGTTACGCCCGTTCCACAGGCTTTGCCCGGCAGCCCGCAGCATCGCGATGAGGTCCACTCCGGCGTGGGTCCAGAACCGTTTATCCTCGTACCGGATCAGCATAGCGATGAAATCCGGGTCAACTGCGCCGGGCTGCAGCCTCCAGATGCCATCCTCAACTGGAAACGCCCGCAGAAGGTCGCCATTCCGGTCCCGCATCTCGACCGAAGTTTCAGCCATAACGGAAGGCAGGGTTGTGGCATCGACCCAGCGGTCAACACCATCCCGTGCCAGCGCCGTCAGGTAGAGTGCTCCGGCCAGCGCAAACAAGAACCGCGACCGCTTAGGCATGACGACCACCCAAACAAGGGTATGGCGCAAGTCCGGTCACTGGATCGCGACCCGTCCGGCAGATGTCCGCGCCCGGTTCTGCGGGCGGTACATGTCTTCGACCGAGGCCGCCGGATGATGGAACACGCCAGGTGTCACGGCGCGCGCCACGTAGGCCAGCGTCACGGTTTCACGACCGGACAAATCAACGGCGGCCAGGAACCGGTCCGAGCGGAACTCGGTATGGGTGGCGTCGGACAGATCCAGCCAGTCCAGCGATCGGACCTCGCCCGAGCGCAGCAGGCTTGGGTTGTCAATCTCGATCCCGGCGGCCAGTGGATCGTTCACCATCAGCCGCGCACCGCCGTTTTCGAACGGTGTAACTTGCAGTACGGTGACGAACCGATCACCCACGGCAAAGCGTTCTGAATCGATCAGATCGCCATCCATCGAATAATACCGCCGTTCGATTGCATAGCCGGTGCCGCCTGCCTCGGGCGGAACCTCCGGGATGCCTGTGACCGTCAAGGTGATATCCGTCGCCTGACCGTCGGCGGCCGTGACGTTGATCTCATCCGCCTGTCCGGATTGCAGAACTTTCACAAACGGACCGGAAACCGGCGCCCCGTTGACCATCAAGCCCGATCCCGTTGGATCAGACACAAGAGCGTGCGCCGCCAGCAATGACCACGTGGCCTCCTGAGTGGACAGCGACGCGCGGCCGGTGCTCACCCGTTGGATCAAAGCATCGCGGTCAATCGCCTCGCTGCCCGCGTCCACGGCAAGGCTCAACAAGCCCGCTGCATCCCGAAGGTGGGTGCCGTAGTCAGCGCGCCAGACGTTCAGTTGCTGGTTCAGTTGCCGATCCAGCATCCGCGCGGCACGGTTGAACATCGCATCCGCTCGGGTCTGGTCGCCGTAAGAGGCCAGAGCTGCGCCCAGTTGCGCCGCCGCCAGAGGGGTGTCGAAGGCATCCCCTTTGACATCCGCGTAATAGCGCAGATCGCCCATCGAGGCCGCGCCTTCCCGCGCAAGAACCATCAGGGCATAGGCGATGTCCTGACCGCCTTCGTCGAAATCAGGCGCGTAATTGACCCTGTTCCGAAGATTGTCCATCGCCTGAGCGAACGCCCGGTCCGGCACGAGATGCCCCTGAATGCGGGCACGGGACAGGAAGTCGGTCACATAGGCGTCCAGCCAGAAATCCCCGCTGTCTGCGCGCCACAGGCCAAAGGCGCCGTTTGCGGCCTGACGAGTCAGGATACTGCGGATCGAATCGGCGATGCGTTGATCCACAACCGGGCCATCCCCCAGCCCCGTGGCTTGCGCAACGGATGACAGGTACAGCAACGGCAGCGCTTTGCTGGTGATCTGTTCGGTGCAACCATAGGGGTAGTGGTTCAGCTGATCCAGCAGACCGGGCGTGTCGAATTTGGCCAATGCTCCGGCGGACAGGATGGCCTTGGCCGAACCCGGCTGGAACCCGTCAAACACATCCTGCGAAAACAGGAAGCTATCGTCTGCGCCCAAGGCAAAACGCCGCGTCTGTGCAATCACCGGGTCATTGGCCCGCACCGGCATGCGCAGGGTTTGCGACAGGTCCAGCCCATCAGGTGTGGTGATCGATACGCTGATTTCAGGATCGCCGATGGTGCCGGCCGTGATCGGGATCTCGAAAACCGCCTTGCCACCGTCCTCCAGCAAAAAGCTGGCCGGTGCCGCGCCCAGTTCCAAACCCTTGGAGGCGGTCAGGCCAAGTGCCATTTCTCCGGGTGTGCCATCCGCATGGACGATCTCAAGACGCATCCGGCTTTGATCGCCCGGGGCAAGGAAGCGCGGAAGGCTGGCGGTAGCGACCACCGGGTCGCGGACGATCATTTCAGCTTCGGCCTGACCGACGGCTTTGCGCGACCACGCGACGGCCATCAGCCGGACGGTTCCGTTGAAGGCAGGAAGGGGAATGTCGATCTCAACCTCTCCATCCGCGCCGATCTCGACCGGGCCACTGAACACGGCCATCAGGTCTTGTGTCGGTGGCGGAGACTGGCGACGCATCCCGCTGTCATTGTCGCCGCCCGAGCGCACTGTGCCCATGGCTCCGTTCATGCCGTCGATCAGTCGCCCGTAGACATCCCGCAGATCAACACCCAGACGGCGCTGCCCGAAATAGTATCCTTGCGGGTCCGGGCTTTTGAACTCGGTGAGGTTCAGAATGCCCACGTCGACGGCGGCCAGCGTCAGCCAGACCGGCTCATCGTCCACGGTATTTTCGACCCTGATACGGGCTTTTTGCGTCTGACGTGGTGCGGTGACCTCGGGCACATCTATAGCTAGGGAAAGTCTGCGGTCCCCTGGATCGATGCTGGCATGGGCAACGCCCATCGCCCGCGCCGGGTTCTGACCGGCTGCAACATCCGTTGGGCGGATCACGGTTGCGGTGACATAAGCCCCGGCGCCCCAATCCTGGGTCACTTCAATCGGGATCAGAGTTTCCCCTTCGGGCACCTCCACGATCTGGCGGTGGATCAGACGGTTCGAAAGGACTTCGATCTGAGCGACACCGGCCCTGCGGGGCACGATCCGCAACTGCGCCGTATCCCCGATGCGATAGCTGTCGCGATCCAACGACATTTCAAGCCGGTCCGGCGTGGTCGATGCATCGGCGGCCTGATACCAGCCCGCATAGAAATCGACGGCGGTTTCGGAATATGTTCCGTCAACTCGCTGCACCACCAGTTCATAGCGCCCCCATTCCACCGGTTGCGTCAGCGTCAGAGGGTCAGAGAGGACGTCCACCTCGCCGGTGGCGACACGGCTGCGGCGCGTTGTCGGTTCCCAGTTCCAGTCGCCGTGAAGCTGGTACCATTGATAGCGCGTTTCTATCTTGTTCAGCGTCCAGCGGAGACGCATCGGAACGGGCGTCAACTCAGGAGACAGGCCAACGATCTCGAACGCTGCCTCGGTGCCTTCCGGGATGACTTCGTCGAACAGAGGTTTGACACCAATAACAGGGTGCGGCGGCAGGACGGGCGCGGTCAGGCGACGCTCGACCGGGCGGCCCGAGCCATCGGCCAGCCGGGCGATGATTTCAGCTTCGATTGGCTTTCCTTCAGTCTCTAACACGGGGACTTTGACCGCCACGGTCGCGTGCCCGGTTGCGTCTGTGCGCGTGTCTCCGAAATATGTGCTCTTGATCGAGGTTTCTGCATCATAGCGGCCAAAGCGATATCCGTCGTAGCCCGGGACCGTGTTCGCCGGGCGGGCGATGACCTGCCCGTCAATGCTCAGGTCCGACCCCGGCGCTCCAAACAGATAGCGCGCGTCGATCGCGAGCGGTGGACTGTTGCCGGGGCGCAGGGGTGCGTCGGGCAGGGTCAGTTCGAAATCGATCCGTTCGGGAAGGAAATCCTCGACAAGAACGGTCTGACGCGCCAGCGCATCGCCTATTGGATCGGATTTGATTTCAATCTTCCATGCGCCGCGCGGTACGTCTGCGGCCACGGGCAGGGCAAAGACATGGCCCCCGGCAACACCGCCATCCGAGACAGACCGGCGGTATTCCACCCCGTCCGGGCGATACAGGATCGCCGTCAGAGGCAGGCCCTCGATGGCCTGCGCTTTGCCATCGCGGGACAGGGCGGTGACATGGATTACTTCGCCGGCCCTATAGGCACCTCGGTCGGTGGTCAGAAAGACATCGACCGGCCCCGCCGGTGCGCGCCCTTCAACGCCGCGATCCGACAGGTCAAAGGCAGGATCGGTCAGCGAGAGAAAGCTGAAATCCCTCTCATCGATTGCCGCCGTCACCAGAGCAGGCGCACTGGCCCCTTTGCCGCGTGTCAGGCCCGGATCGAACCTTGCATAGCCGGTTTCATCGGTCTGTGCCGATGAGATGACGGCGTTCGCCCCTGAGATCAGCGAAACTTCGACACCTTCGCGCGGTGCCGCGTCGCTTAGCCCGCGCACGGTCACGTGCAGCCCGTCAGTGCCCAGGGCGGTGCTGATCCCCAGATCAGAAAGCACAAACCATTGCGTTGCGCCGGGATCGTCATAGGGATCGGCCCCCGGAACGCGGGCGGTCAATGCATAGATACCGGCAGGTTGATCCGAGATCGCTTCGGCCATGGGAAGACGTGCCGTCATGGTCTGGTTCAACTGGTTTGAAACCTCGGCAGTACCCGTCCAGATGTCCTGGGCAATCTGGTCCGAGAATTCTTCCTCCTGCCATTCGCTGAGCGGGCGGCCGAAAAAGTCCTGTTGCACGGCCCGCAACAGGTTCCGGTCACTGACCCGCCGCAGGGTCAGGTCCAGTTCGGTGACATTGACCGTTTCGACGGGCAAGGCCGCGTTGGCAGATTTCGGAAGGACATAGCTGCGTCCGGGAAACCGAACCGAAGGCGTCCGGTCGCGTACATAATGGGTCAGTTCGATGCTGCGATTCAGTGCTTCGCCCGAGGCGGCAGGCAAGCCTTCGCGCAATGTCAGGCGATAACGCTGGCCATGCGCGACCCCATCGATGCAAAGCTGGCTGTCCTCGGCCTGCACGACTAGCCCATCGGCGTCACGTTGAACGAAGGGATCATAGTCGACCCCGGCCTTGACCAGTGATTCCGAGAATTCGATACAGATCCTGGGGGCTGCCGCATCGCTTTCGACCGAGCTGTCGACCACGCGGAAACCGTATTTGCCGATGGCTTTGTCCAATGCGGTCAGCACGTCTTCGCGCGGCTGCACCTGCTCGGCCAACCGAAGAACGGGAATCATGTCGCGCCCGCGCTCAACCTCTTCCAGGGCGTCCGCAAGGGTCATCAGAGCAGCGATCTGGGTGCCGGGGGTTTCGGCGCGCAGATAGCCATTGATCGCCGCATTCAGCGCGCGGTTGCGCAGGTCGCGCCGCTCGGTCCAACCCGAAGGGTTCATGGCCAGCAGCATGTGCGCATATTCCACCCAAAGATCCGCGCGGTCGCTGAGCGATACGGCGACACCGGTCCACTGCATCGTTTGTGCGACACTGCCTGCGTCGCGCGCGGCATCCAGAACGGCCCGCAGATCATACCCCCCTGCCGAGTGCAGGAATCCCAGATCGCGGGCTTGTTTTCTTGCGTGATCCAGATCGTCAGAACTCAGGACGCTCAGTGCTTGCGCGCGCGTTTTTCCCAAGATTAGAGTCTGTTCGCTGCTTGGCACCTTTTGCGCGGACAATGCGCCTTGATACGCCTCTTGTCTGTTCACGCCACTTTTGGGAAAGCAGGCATCGGAACGGGTGTTATAGGTGAACGCCGTACATTGCGCGTTGGCCGAGCAGGCCTGAACACAGGACTTCAGATCGGTGTCGAACAACGGATCCAGATCCGACCCGTAAAAATCCGTGTCCCGAGAGGTGACATAGCGGAACTCAGGCACCGCACTCTGCGCCAGAACGGCGGCGGGAAGGATCAGAAGGCCAATTATGTAAGTTATTGAAATAAAAACAAAGCGGTGCATCGTGCTCTCCTCTTTGGGCTCAACCTTGCATGGCGCGCGCCTGTAGCGCAACGGCTTAAACAGTTTTTCATTCTCTGTCGCGATGCTGAAATCCGAACGTCCCGGAACCGATCAAAATGAGTCTTGCAAACAAACTGGCACAGGAACGGCGTGCGCGTCTGGCAGCCGAACGAATGCTTGCCTTGAAACAGGCCGAGCTTTCGGCCGCCAATCGCAAACTGGGCCAACACGCCATGGCGCTGACCAGGCGCATTGGTGAAACTCAGGCCGAAGTCGAAACTGTTCGTGGGGAAAACGAAAAGGTCAAATCCGATCTCTCTGTCGCTCATGCCAAGATCGAGATTGCCGAACGCCGCCTTTGGCATTCGATCCAGACCATTCAGGACGGGTTTGCATTCTTTGACGGCGACAGCAGGCTCATCAGCGCAAACGCTGCATATCTCAGCGTGTTTGAAGGGCTGGATGAGGTGGCGCCAGGGATTTCCTACCAGCGCATTCTGCAATTGCTGACCACCGAAGGAATTGTCGATACCGGTGACGAAACTGCCGAGGAATGGCAGGCCAGAATGCAGGCACGCTGGAATCGGGCCAATCCAACTCCGATCGTCATGCAGCTGTGGAACGGTCACTACATTCGCCTGATTGATCAGCGTGGCAGCGGTGGTGACGTGGTCAGCCTGGCGCTCAACATCACCGCGTCGGTCCGGCACGAAACAGAACTGAAGGTTGCCCGCGAACGGGCGGAAGCGGCCAACAGGGCCAAATCAGCCTTTCTCGCCAATATGAGCCACGAAATCCGCACGCCGATGAATGGTATCGTGGGTATGGCCGAACTGCTTGATGAATCTCCGCTGGACGAAGAACAGCGGCTCTATGTCAACACGATCCGCAATTCGGGTGAGGCATTGTTGGTTATCATCAACGACGTGCTTGATTACTCCAAAATCGAGGCGGACAAGCTGGTTCTGCACCCTGAACCCTTCGATCTGGAGCGCTGCATTCTTGAAGTCGCGATGCTGTTGCAGCCAAGCGTGCGTGACAAGGGGCTCACGTTGCTTGTGGATTACGACCTGTTCCTGCCCACCCTTTTTGTGGGCGATCCGGGCCGAATACGGCAGGTTCTGACCAATTTGGTCGGCAACGCAGTCAAATTCACCACGGAAGGTCATGTCCTGATCCGTGTGACAGGCGTTCCGCATGCCCAGGCTCAGACATGCGACATCCATGTTGCCATCGAAGATACCGGCATCGGTATCGATGCAGAAAAGATCAACCACGTTTTTGGTGAGTTCAATCAGGTCGAAGATGAACGCAATCGCCAATTTGAAGGCACCGGGTTGGGTCTTGCGATCACCAGGCGCCTGATCACCATGATGGGCGGTTCAGTCTGGGTCGAAAGCGAACCGGGTTGGGGATCCTGTTTCGGGTTCAGGGTGTCGCTGCCCACGGCAGAAGGCCCACAGCCCGAGCCTCCGAAACTGGCGGATTGTGTGAATCATGTCATGGTGGTCGAGGATCTGGCCGTAAACCGGGCCATTTTGGCGAAACAACTTGGCCGTTTGGGGGCCAAAGTGACGGTTTGCGCGTCAGGGGCCGAGGCGCTGGCAGAAATGCATGGCGCGATTGAACTTGTCCTGTGCGATCATGATCTGCCGGATATGGATGGCTTGGATCTTGCCGTCACCCTCAAAGACCGTGGGTGGGGCGACGCCTCGGTCATCGTGATGTCTGCAAATCCATCTCTGATCCACACGCACCCAGCCCGCGAACTGATCGACGGTGTGTTGCAGAAGCCGATCCCCAGGGCCGAGTTGTATTCCAGACTCGTGGCTCTCAAGGACACCCCGCCGCCAGAACGTCGTTCAACGCAGCGAAAATCCGCCTCTGACAACAAAGAAACCAATGTCCCGGAAACAAGGCGCATGAAGGTACTTGCGGCCGAGGACAATCTTACCAACCAGCTGATCCTGAAAAAGATGGTCAAAGACCTGCATATAGACCTGCGATTTGCGTCCAATGGAATAGAAGCCGTCGAGATGTTTCAGGAATTTGACCCGGACTTGATCTTCATGGACATATCGATGCCAAAAATGGACGGCAAACAGGCCACTGCTGAAATCCGCAGGCTCGAGGTCGAAACAGGGCGTCATGTCCCGATTGTCGCCTTAACTGCTCATGCAATGGCCGGTGACGATCAGGGCATCCTGTCCGCAGGGTTGGATCACTACATGACGAAACCGCTGCGCAAAAATCATATTCATCAAATGATCCTGCAACACCAACCGGATGGCGTAAGCGAAGTCATGGACAATCACCTCGCCCAGAAACATGCACCCATGTGTGACCGCGAACAGGATCCCACTTCATCTGGCTGAAAATATCCCGGGGAGCGCGAGGGGCTGGACCCTCGCTCGGATCCACGGCCCAGAACCGTGGAAGGAAATATCGATCAGGTTGTCAGGGTCTCAGGACGAATAAGGTCGAACAAAGACAGGTTTATCCTTTTCCGATAGGTCAGCACGATATGCGTAACCGCCCGCATCGAAATCCAGCAGGGCATCGGGGTCGGTCAGGCGGTGCTGAATGACATATCGCGCCATTGCACCACGCGCCTTTTTGGCAAAGAAACTCACGATCTTCGGAGTGCCGTTCTTGTCTTCCATGAACACCGGCGAGATGACGCGCAATTTCAGAGCGTTCGGGTCCACGGCGCCGAAATACTCCTGACTGGCGCAGTTGATCAGAACGTCGCTGCCGATCATGTTGCCTTGTGTGTTCAGAGCTTTGCTCAGCTGGTCGCGCCAATACTCATACAGGGTCTTGCCGCGCCGTGTTTTCAGCTTGCTGCCCATCTCCAGCCTGTAGGGCTGTATCGCATCCAGTGGCCGCAAGACACCATAGAGACCTGAGAGGATGCGCAGATGATCCTGTGCCCATGCCAGTTCGTCAGGATCGAGCGAAGCTGCTTCCAGACCCTGATAGGTGTCCCCAGCAAAGGCCAGCGCGGCCGGGCGCGTTGCATCGGCGTCTGGCATTTCGGAAAAAGCACGATAGCGATCGCGGTTCAGGCGCGCCAGATCATCGCTCAGACCCATAAGCTTTTTCAGATCGCCAAGGGTCAGATTGCGCGCGGTTTTGGACAGTCTGATCGCATCATCCTGAAAATCGGGCTGTGTGACTTCAACATCCCGCTCTGTCCAGTCCAGCCGCTTGGCCGGGGAAATCACTACCAGCATACCTGCCCTCTTTCCTTACCTGTCCCGGCGTATCTAGCCCGCCTCACGCAGCACGTCCAGAAAGGCGGTGCCGAACCTTTCGTGACGCCGGTCGCCCAGCACCTGTTCAAGCCCGCGCAGGTCATCCGGGCGCATCTGTGCCACCTTTGCCAGTTGCGAGGCCGAGCAGGTCAGAGGCTTGTCTATCCCCTCGGGACCGCGGGACAATTGGGACTGTACTTCCAGCAAACGGTCATAGATGTCGCCCTGATCGCGACCGGCCAGCTTGCGCCGCGCCGGGTGCAACGCCTGGGCCTCGCCCGCTATCACTTCAAGGAAGGTGTCGCCATACCGTTCCAGCTTCTTGGCGCCGACGCCGCCGATCCGGGCCATTTCGTCCAGCGTCATGGGGCGTTTTTCCGCCATTTCGATCAGGGTACGATCCGGAAAAATGACATAAGCCGGGACCCGGGCGGATTCTGCCAATGCGCGTCTCTTGGCCTTGAGAGCCGACAGCAAGGGCGCATCTTCATCGGACACCATGGCTTTCACGGCGGGGCGACGGGTTGCCTTGCGTAGGGCGTCCTTGCGCAGGTTGATCTTTGCCTCGCCCTTGAGAATTGGTTTGGCGGCCTCGGTCATCCGCAAGGCCCCGTGGCGTTCGGGGTCGGGGCGCACCAGATCGTGCCCCATCATCTGGCGGAATATTGCCTGCCATTGCGCGCGCGACCAGTCCTTGCCGATGCCCCAGGTGGACAGACCATCATGACGACGGGCGCGGATCTTGTCGGTCTCGTTCCCCAGAAGGATGTCGATCAGATGACCGCTGCCAAACCATTCCTCGGTGCGAAGAATCGCGGACAAGGCCATTCGGACGGGTGTTGTTCCATCAAATACTTCGGGCGGTGTATCGCACAGGTCGCATTTGCCACAGGATGCGGCCTGTTCCCCGAAATAGCCCAGCAGGGTCTGGCGGCGGCATTCCAGTGCCTCGGCCAACCCCAGCAGCGCGTTCAACCGCGCATGATCCGCCATGCGGCGTTCGGGTGGCGCCAGCCCCTCGTCAATCTGGGACCGCCGCAAACGTATATCGTCGGGGCCGAACAGAGTCAGGGTCTCGGCCGGCCCGCCGTCGCGCCCGGCGCGGCCGATCTCCTGGTAATAGGCCTCGATGGATTTCGGCAGGTCCGCATGGGCGACCCAACGAATGTCGGGCTTGTCGATGCCCATGCCAAAAGCCACGGTGGCAACCACGATCAGCCCGTCCTCGCGCGCGAAGCGGGTTTCGACGATGCGGCGGTCCTCGGCCTCCATCCCGCCGTGATAGTGGCAGGCGCTGTGGCCCTGTTCGCGCAGCGCCTGCGCCAGCACTTCGGTCTTGTTGCGGGTGCCGCAATAGACGATGCCCGACTGGCCCCGGCGCGCATCGGCGAAATCCAGGATCTGCTTGCGCGGGCTGTCCTTGGCGGCAAAGGCCAGGTGGATGTTCGGGCGGTCGAAGCCGCGCAGGAACTTGCGCGGAGGCGTGCCGTCGAACAGTTTCTCGACGATCTCGTCCTGTGTTTCGGCGTCGGCGGTCGCGGTGAAGGCGGCCAGAGGCACGTTCAGGGCGTGCCGCAACTCTCCGATCCGTAAATAATCAGGCCGGAAATCATGGCCCCACTGGCTGACGCAATGGGCCTCGTCCACCGCGATCAGGCTGACATTGATCCGCCGCAACATGCCCAGTGCCGAGCCTGCCGCCAGCCGTTCGGGCGCCATGTAAAGCAGTTTCAGCCGCCCGGCCTCAAGCGCTTCCCACACGGCATCGGTTTCCTCGGGCGTGTTGCCCGAGGTCAGCGCGCCGGCCTCGACCCCGGCTTCTTGCAGCCCCCGCACCTGATCGCGCATCAGGGCGATCAGCGGCGAGATCACCACCGTGACCCCGTCGCGCAGCAGGGCAGGCAGTTGATAACACAGGGATTTGCCGCCGCCCGTGGGCATGATCGCCAGCACGTTCTGGCCGGCGGTTACGGCATCGACGATCTCTTCCTGCCCGGGGCGGAATTCATCGAATCCAAAGACATCTCGCAGCAGAGGCGCGGCGTCGAACATGTGCGGGGGTGCCCTGTTTCAAGATTTGACTGCTCTTGAAAGGACAATCACACAGTCGGAATCGGGGAACAAGAGGTCAGTAGAAATAGACCGCGTTGTTGATCAGGATGATCCGCAGCGCATAAACCCCGATCAGCACCACCAGCGGCGTCAGGTCCAGACCGCCCATATTGGGCAGGATGCGCCGGATCAGGCCATAAATAGGTTCTAACAGGCGGTTCAGCCCGTACCAGATTTGCGCGACCAGCTGTTGGTGCAAGTTCAGCACCTGAAAGTTGATCAGCCAGCTCATGATCACATGGGCCAGGATGATGAACCAGACAATGTCCAGGATCAGCAGCAGGATTTGGATCAGCGACAGCATGGGTTCTCCGTATTCTTGTTGGCCGAGACCTAAGCACCATGGCGACAAAGAGCAAGTGTCTGGCACTCAACGCTTGCGATTTGAATGAAAGCCCAGTCATATAATCGCAACGATAAACAGGGGCAGAGATGGCAGAGATTTCCAAGCGCAGGCGCATTTGGGGCTGGTGGTTCTTTGACTGGGCCAGCCAGCCCTTTCACACCCTTCTGGTCACCTTTGTCTTTGGCCCTTACTTCGCGGGCGTCGCCGCCGGGTATTTCACCACTGAAGGGCTGGATGCGCAGGCGGCTGCGGCGCGCGCACAGACTGTTTGGGCGAACTGTCTGACGATCACCGGGCTGATCATCGCTTTTGGTGCGCCGCTTCTGGGGGCGATGGCGGATGTCTCGGGGCGGCGCATCCCGTGGATATTTGCCTTTTCGGTCATGTATGCGGTCGGGTCCGCGGCGCTTTGGTATACGATGCCCGATGGCTCGAACATGTGGCTGATGCTGTCGGCTTTTGGTTTCGGCTTCGTAGGTGCGGAATATGCGCTGATCTTCATCAACTCGCAGCTACCCGATCTGGGTGATGACAGCGAAGTGGGCGAGATCTCGGGCTCGGGCTTTGCCTTTGGCTATTTTGGAGGGCTGATTTCGCTGGCGATCATGCTGGCGCTGTTTGTGGAACAGCCAAACGGCAAAACCCTGATCGGGATGACGCCCGCCTTTGGTCTGGATGCCGCCACCCGGGAAGGCACGCGTTTTGTCGGCCCATTTACGGCAATCTGGTTCATTCTGTTCATGGTGCCATACTTCCTGTGGGTCCGCGACGATGCGGCGACGGACAGGAAGGGAAGCGTGGGTGAGGCGCTGCGCCTGTTGTCGAAATCAGTGTCTAACTTGCGCTATCGCGTCAGTCTGGCCAGTTATCTCGGTTCGTCCATGTTCTATCGCGACGCTCTGAACGGGCTGTACAGTTTTGGTGGTGTCTACGCGCGGCTGGTGTTGGAATGGGATCTGATCAAGATCGGAGTGTTCGGGATCGTCAGCGTTCTCGCCTCGGCCGTTTTTGCGTGGATCGGGGGGAAGGCAGACAAGAAATACGGCCCGAAACCAGTGATATTGGTGGCGATCTGGGTATTGATTTTTGTCTGCGTCACAGTGGTGTCGATGGACCGGACGCAGATCTACGGCATCGGCCTGCCTGACGGATCCAACCTGCCAGACATGGTCTTCTTTGGCTGTGGTGTGCTGATCGGTGGCATGGGAGGCATTCTGCAATCGGCCAGCCGTTCGATGATGGTGCGCCACACCGACCCCGAAACCCCGGTCGAAAGCTTTGGTCTTTATGGTCTGTCGGGGCGCGCGACCGCTTTTGCGGCCCCGTTGTTGATCGGGATTGCAACAACCGCAACCGGCAGTGCGCGTCTGGGGGTGTCACCGATCATTCTGTTGTTTATTCTGGGTCTATTCCTGATGCGCTGGGTCAGACCTGAAGGGGATCAGAGCAGATGATTTTACTACGTTTTTTGGCACTACTGGTAATAACCGCGCTGGCGAATACGGCATCAGCGCAGCCCTTGGCAAAGCAGTTGTTCGGGGCACAGAAGGTAAGCTCGCAACAAAAATCGGCTGCTTTCGGCAGTTATTCGCGCGGATGTGCGGCCGGATCGGTTCAATTGCCCGAGACCGGGCCCACGTGGCAGGCTATGCGACTGTCGCGAAATCGCAACTGGGGGCATCCCGAAGCGATCGATTACGTGCAGGACCTCAGCCGGTTTGCGGCGAAACAGCCGGGTTGGAACGGTCTCTATATTGGGGATATCAGCCAGCCGCGGGGTGGGCCAATGACTTCGGGCCACCGCTCGCACCAGCTGGGGCTGGATATCGATATCTGGATGCTTCCGGGTGACAACATGCGCCTGTCGCGCAAGGCGCGCGAGAATATTTCGTCCATATCGCTGCGCCGCTCGAACGGCGCCTACGTCAACAGCAACTGGACCAAACAGCACCACGCGGTACTGCGCGAAGCCGCCAAGGACAAGCGCGTGGCACGTATCTTCGTGTTCCCCGGGGCTAAGGTTCAGATGTGCAACGATGAAAAAGGCAACCGGGCCTACCTGCGCAAGATCAGGCCCTGGTGGGGGCATCACTACCACTTTCACGTACGCCTGAAATGCCCAAGAGGATCAAAGGGATGCGTCAACCAGGATGCACCACCCAAGGGCGATGGCTGTGCCGAGGCGCAACAATGGGTGCGTAACATTCTGAACCCGCCGCCGCCCGATCCAAACGCGCCGCCGCCCAAGAAACGCCGGGAATATGTGCTGGCCGATTTGCCGAAGCAATGCGCCTCAGTCTTGCAATCCAAGTAGGTGCGGCACTGTTTCTGGCCACGGCGGCCCCTGGAGTGGATGTAAAGACCGCCACACATCAAAGCAGTTTTACATGGCGTGACAAGGCGGATTGGTTCGGTGGATTCTCGGCGCTGCACATTTCGGACAATGGGCAGCAAATGATGGCGCTGAGCGACCGGGCACGGTTGGTGATTGCGCGCATTGAACGTCTTGATGGCGAGATCACCGGCATTCGCATTCTGGGGCAATGGCCGGTTCTGTCCAGCAATGGGCATCTCATGTCCGGCGGCGTTGGCGATTCCGAAGGGATTGCGGCGGCTCCTGACGGTGGGTTCTATATCTCATTTGAAGGGGTGCACCGCGTCGCCCATTACCCCGCAGCGGGCACGAAGGCGCGTGTATTGCCACGCCCGCAGGCATTTCAGCATCTCGCCGACAACGGGTCCTTTGAAGGTCTGGCCATCGACAGGCGCGGACGGCTGTATACGCTGCCGGAAACGAACCGCACCCCGGACGGAGATATTCCCGTCTATCGCTGGAATGGCCAAACCTGGTCGACCCCATTTGTTCTGCCCCAGCGTGGTTGGTTCAAACCGGTTGCCGCTGATTTCGGTCCTGATGGGCGGTTCTACGTGTTGGAGCGAAACCTCACGGCAATCGGATTTCGCTCGCGCCTGCGGCGATGGGATCTGACAGGCGACGTGCCAAACGCCGAGGAAACCCTGTTCGAAACCGGAACCGGCGCGCATGACAACCTCGAAGGCTTGTCGATCTGGCGGGATGATCGGGGACGTTTGCGGGCCACGATGATCTCGGATGACAACTTTCTGGCACTGCAACGGACCGAGTTGGTCGAGTATCTGCTGCCCGATTGACACACGGCAGATGAAGGTCTAAACGCACAGCCTGCCTTGGGACGGTCCCTTGGCCAAGTCGCCGCTACCTTGTCAAAACGGGCATCACAAAATGCAACGCAACTATATTCCCGGCATTCTTGCCATGGCCGCCATCGTCGTGGCCTCGAACATCCTGGTCCAGTTCCTGATCTTTGACGGCCTGTTGACCTGGGGTGCCTTCACCTATCCGCTGGCCTTTCTGGTCACTGATATTATGAACCGCGTCTACGGTGTGGGCCCGGCCCGCAAGGTTGTTTTCGCGGGCTTCGTCACCGGGGTGATCTGCTCGCTGATCGGCAGCCAGATCATGCTTCAGGGCGACGGGTTTACCTATGCCGCCGTGCCGCTGCGCATCGCCGTCGCTTCGGGCACCGCGTTCCTGATCGCGCAACTGACCGACGTCACCGTGTTCAACGCCATGCGCGGCGGTCAATGGTGGCGTGCGCCGCTGGTCTCGACCCTGGTAGGTTCAGCGCTGGATACCGCGATCTTCTTTACTATCGCCTTTTCGGCCTCGGTCACCTTCTTTGGTGCCGATGCAGATGCGGCCATCAATTGGGCGTGGGAGCCCGTGCCCTTCATGCTGTCAGGCCCCGAGGCGCCGCTGTGGGTGACGCTGGCCTTTGCCGACTGGTTGGTGAAACTGTCGCTGGCTCTGATCGCGCTGATTCCGTTCAAGGTGATCGTTGCGCGACTGACCGCTGCACGGCCTGCGTAAAAAAGTGCTTTGAGAATGGCGCATCTTGTGTCACGCTTCTTTTCAACCGCAACAGATAGAAAAGGAGGTGATCCAGTGTCGAGAAAGAGATTGGAGAGAGGTGTCGGAACAACCGGGAGGACCGCCTGCTAGGGCAGCCCTTGGCCGAGCGTACGCTCCGGCTGGTCGATTGATCTAACCGACCCGACCTCCTGAACTTTCGAAGGGCCGTCCCATCGGGGCGGCCCTTTCTGTTTTTACTCGCTCCAGCTATGGTCTTGCCCATGTTGCGCATCTCTGACGATATCACACTGCAGGACTGGGAAATGACCGAGAGCTTCATGCGTTCCTCCGGGCCTGGCGGGCAGAACGTGAACAAGGTCTCGACCGCCGTTGAACTGCGCTTCGAAGCTGCGCGCTCACCCTCGCTGCCCGATCCGGTCAAGGCGCGGCTAAAACGACTGGCCGGGCGCCGCTGGACCAAGGATGGTGCGATCATCATTCAATGCGAAGAAACACGTTCCCAAGCCCGCAACAGGGAAATTGCGCGAACAAGGCTGGCCGAGCTGATCGGCAAGGCGCTGGTCAAACCTAAGCGGCGCATCGCGACGAAACCCACCTATGGTTCGGTCAAACGCAGGCTTGCGGCGAAAAAGGCGCGGGGCGACGTCAAGGCGCTGCGCGGCAAGGTGTCCGAAGATTGATCTGGCATCTCGTCCGGGCATTGATAGTCTGGCCTGCAAAAGGTGCAGGAGAGTAACGCCATGAGGCTGGAGGGGAAAACCGCAATCGTCACTGGCGGTGCATCCGGGTTTGGTGCGGGGATCGTAAGGAAGTTCCTCGCCGAAGGTGCGCGTGTCATGATTGCTGACATCAATGGCGATGCCGCGCATGAATTCGCAACCCAGCTTGGGTCCGAGGCGATTGCTCAGCAGGTCGATGTAGGCAAGGGCGCCTCGGTTCAAAAGATGGCGGATGCGGCTTTCTCAACCTTCGGCCATCTGGACATCCTTGTGAACAATGCCGGTGTGACCCACCTGCCGACGCCGCTGGAGGAGGTCAGCGAAGCGGATTTCGACCGTGTTTTCAACGTGAACATGAAATCCGTCTATCTGACCGCGCGTGCATTGGTTCCACCTATGAAGGCGCGCGGAGCGGGTTCAGTACTGAACGTTGCTTCAACCGCAGGCCTGTCGCCGCGCCCAAACCTGAACTGGTACAACGCCTCCAAGGGCTGGATGATCACCGCAACTAAAACGATGGCGGTCGAGCTCGCCCCGTCCGGCGTGCGGGTGAATGCGATCTGCCCGGTTGCCGGGGAAACGCCGCTATTGAAATCCTTCATGGGCGAGGATACGCCCGAAATCCGTGCCAAATTCCTGTCGACCATCCCGTTGGGCCGCTTTTCAACCCCTGAAGATATGGCCAATGCCGCCTGTTTCCTGTGTTCGGACGAGGCCAGCATGATCACCGGCGCCGCGCTCGAGGTGGATGGAGGCCGATGCATCTGATCCGCTCTTCATCTGGCCAAAAATATCCCCACCGGAGGCAGCGCGCGCCAGCGCGCTTTCCAGCTCGACCACCGAGGTTTGCATGATCCCCGGCCCCAGAAACCTGATCACGGATGTCCCCGGCCTGAAGGTCGGCAACGCACAGAACGCACCTTTGAAATCAGGCGTCACCGTCCTGACCGGCGCGCAACCACTCCGAGCCTCGGTGCACGTGATGGGTGGCGCACCCGGCACGCGCGAGACAGATTTGCTGGCCGCCGACAAGACCGTTGAACAGGTGGATGCGATCGTGCTTTCGGGCGGGTCGGCCTTCGGGCTGGATGCCTGTTCGGGCGTCATGGACGCGCTGCATGCCCTGGGCCGCGGGTTTAAGGTGGGTTCCGCCGTGGTTCCGATCGTGCCCGGGGCGATCCTGTTCGATCTGCTGAATGGCGGCGACAAGGCGTGGCACGAGAATCCCTATCGCGCATTGGGCCGTGCGGCGTTCGAGTCCGCGTCGGACCGGTTCGAACTCGGAACAGCAGGTGCAGGAACCGGGGCTTTGACCGCGATGCACAAAGGCGGGTTGGGTTCGGCCTCGGTTGTTCTGGACAGCGGTGTTACCGTTGGCGCATTGGTTGCAGTCAATCCGCTGGGCAGTGTCACCACGCCGGGTGACAGGCATTTCTGGGCCGCCCCATTTGAAATGGACGGCGAATTCGGTGGATTAGGGCCTGATTCCAATGCCGGACTGGGCCAACCAACGGTCAGTCGCAAAGCGCAGGTGATGCAGTCCGCGAGGCCGGACAAGGCCAATACCACGATTGCCATCGTTGCGACAGATGCGGACCTGACCAAACCGCAGTGTCAGAGACTGGCCGTTGCCGCCCATGACGGTATTGCCCGTGCTATTGTACCCGCCCACACGCCGGGGGATGGTGATCTGGTATTCGGGGTCAGCACGGGCGCGCGGGGTGTCGCCACCGACACCGAACCAGGTGTCATCGGGCATGCGGCCTCGCTGTGCCTCGCGCGAGCTATTGCGCGCGCCGTGTATCTGGCGACTCCGTCCGTGGGCGATCTGTTGCCTTGCTGGTCCGATGTACATGACAAAAGTTAAGGACATCCTATTTGTCGCAGTGGCACAGTAAGCGCGCGCGGCAATCTGCGCGTTGACTCTTTTTTGCGCCGACGGTCCATTCGGTGCAGCCAATTTCTATCGGAGCAAAAGCTATGAATCGTATCCTCGCTACCGCAATCATGGGCCTTCTGGCCCTTCCTGCTTATGCTGAAGGCGACGCTGAGGCGGGCAAGAAAACCTTCAACAAATGCAAGTCCTGCCACATGATCGCCGACCCGGCAGGCGAAGTGATCGTCAAAGGTGGCAAGACCGGCCCCAACCTCTATGGAATCGCGGGCCGCACCGCCGGTACCGTTGAGGGTTTCAAATACGGAGACAGCATCGTTGCCGCCGGTGAGAAGGGTCTGGTCTGGGACGAAACTACTTTTGTCGAGTATGCTCAGGACCCCAAGGCATTTTTGAAAACCTATCTGGATGACACATCCGCCAAATCGAAAATGACCTTCAAGCTGAAAAAGGGCGGTGAAGACGTCTATGCCTATATCGCAAGCGTGTCGGGTGAATAACACCTGATACTGTGCACCACTGCACAAGGACCAAAGGCCGCAGCCCCTGCGGCCTTTGGTGCGATTGATAACAATGTGGAACAGCCGCACTTTGAAGTCAGACGGCGGATTGCCAAGCAACGCCGCAAAGCCAAGCCGGTCCGGCAACAGCTATAATCAACATCAGGGCTCGTCAGGCGGATTGGCAGCAGGAGAGGACAGATGGGTATCATGATCCCAGCTTGGGTCGATGGTGAGTTGACCCCTGTAGACAAGCTTGAAGTTCACGAAAAGGGGCTCAAGCACAAGGCTGTGTCGGTTTTTGTCGTACGGGGGACCGAGATCCTGCTGCAGCGTCGCGCATTGGGCAAGTACCACACGCCCGGCCTTTGGGCGAACACCTGCTGTACGCATCCCGATTGGGAGGAAAGCTCGTCCACCTGTGCCGTGCGCCGCCTGCGTGAGGAGCTTGGGATCACAGGTCTGTATCCCGAATACCGACACCGGCTGGAATATCACGCCGATGTGGGCAACAGCATGGTGGAAAACGAGGTTGTCGACGTCTTTCTGGCCCATGTCCGCGGCCCGCTGAAAATCGCGCCCAACCCGGATGAAGTCATGGATATCCGTTGGATCGACTATCACGATCTGTTGGCCGAAGTGAAACGCCACCCGGACCGGTTTACACCCTGGTTAAAGATATATCTCCACAGCCACGCGGACACGATTTTTGGCCCGGATCTGATCATTTCTGCCAAATCATGACCCCGGCTGGAAATCCGTGCCTTGCAAGGGCGGCGCAAGCCGCCTAAATCAACCCGTCATGGCCAAGCAGAAGACAGACCCGAATTACAAAGTGATCGCCGAAAACCGGCGCGCCCGCTTCGATTATGCGATCGAGGAAGACATCGAATGCGGTATCGTTCTGCAAGGATCCGAGGTCAAATCCCTGCGCGCGGGTGGCTCCAACATCGCGGAAAGCTATGCCGCCGTCGATGACGGCGAGCTGTGGCTGGTCAACAGCTATATCGCGCCATACGAGCAGGCCAAGGTGTTCAAGCACGAAGAACGCCGCCGTCGCAAGCTGCTGGTGTCCCGCAAACAGATGTCCGATTTGTGGAATGCAACCCAGCGCAAGGGCATGACGCTGGTGCCGTTGGTTTTGTATTTCAACCACAAGGGGTTGGCCAAGATTAAGATCGGCATCGCCAAGGGTAAGAAAACCCATGACAAGCGCGAAACCCAAGCCAAACGCGATTGGTCACGGCAGAAACAGCGTTTGTTGAAAGACCACAGCTAGAACGCCATCGCAGCCTGTACCGCAAGTTGCCAACGGTCATAGGCCGCATCGCGTTCGGATTGTTCCTGCGTTGGCTCGAACCGGCGATCCAGCGCCCATGTTTCCGCAAACCCGGCCTGATCGGGATAAATTCCGGCTTTCATGCCTGCCAGCCATGCGGCGCCAAGGGCGGTCGTCTCTTGCATGACGGGGCGGTCCACAGGCGCGCCGAGACAGTTCGACAGGCCTTGCATGGTCCAGTCGGACGCGGCCATCCCGCCATCGACGCGCAGGATGACATCGGCATCGGCGCCCCAGTCGCCTTGCATGGCATGCCACAGGTCGCGGGTCTGGAAGGCGATGCTTTCCAGCGTGGCGCGGGCAATCTCGGCCCGGCCGGAATTGCGCGTCAGCCCAAACAGCGCCCCGCGACAGTCAGGTTTCCAATAAGGCGCGCCGAGGCCGGTGAAGGCGGGCACAAGCACCACATGCTGGTTCGGATCGGCCTGAGCCGCCAGTTCGCCGCTTTGTGGCGCCGCGTCGATGATCTGCAACGCGTCGCGCAGCCATTGCACTGCGGCCCCCGCGATAAAGATCGATCCCTCCAGCGCATAAGTTCGCCGGCCGTCCAGTTGATACGCGATCGTCGTCAGCAGGCGGTTATTCGACTGAACCGGTTGCGCGCCGGTGTTCAGCAGCGCAAAGCAACCCGTGCCATAGGTTGATTTCATCATACCGGGCTGGAAACAGGCCTGCCCGATGGTGGCGGCTTGCTGGTCGCCTGCAACGCCCAGAATGGGAATGTCGCCGCCGAACAAAGTGGTGGTTCCGAATTCCGCGGCGCAATCCTTCACTTCGGGCAAAAGGTTCAGGGGCACATCCAGCAGGTCACAAATCTCGGCGCTCCATGTGCCTTTGTGGATGTCAAACAAAAGGGTACGGGCGGCGTTGGTGGCATCGGTTGCATGAACACGGCCTTCGGTCAGCCGCCAGATCAGGAAACTGTCGATCGTGCCGAACAGCAGGTCTCCGGCTTCTGCGCGCTCGCGGGCGCCCGAAACGGTATCCAGCAGCCATTTGACCTTGGTGCCCGAGAAATAAGGATCCAGCAACAGACCGGTCTGAGCTGTGACGTCATCCTCGCACCCGGCCTGTTTGTAGCGCGCGCAGATATCGGCAGTGCGTCGGTCCTGCCAGACGATGGCATTGTGGATGGCCTTGCCGGTCTGTTTGTCCCAGACAACCGTCGTTTCGCGCTGGTTGGTGATGCCGATACCGGCAATCTGATCCGCTGAAACACCGGTGGTCTCCATCACCTCGCGGCACACGTGCAGAACGCTTGACCAGATATCCTCGGGGTCGTGTTCAACCCAGCCTTCCTGCGGAAAGTGCTGAGGAAACTCCTGCTGGGCGGTGCCAACAGGCCGCATCTGCGCGTCAAACAGAATGGCGCGCGAGGATGTGGTGCCTTGATCGATTGCCAGAATATGGGTCATTTCCGCTCTCCCCCGGTATCGTTTTGCCGGACTTTAGCGCAAACAATGGCGAAGGGGCCAGTGCAGAAATCAGGCCGGATTGACAGGAATATTGTCGATCAGGCGGACGCCGTCGGCCCAGGCCGTGACGAACAGGCGGGCGGGTTGACTTGCGCTGGACAGGCTTTCCAGCGTCTCGGCACAGCGCAGGTCGATATACTCGACTTCGGTGAACCCGACCTTCAGCAGGGTTTCCTTGGCCTCCTGCGCCAGCATGGCAAAGTCTGCTCCCTTGGCCAGATCGTCCGTCACCTGACGCATGACGCCGTTCATTTGCTCTGCGATCTTCAACCCTTGGGGGGAAAGAAGAAGGTTGCGCGACGACATCGCCAGGCCCGAAGGTTCTCGGACAGTCGGGCAGCCGATCACCTCGATTGGGATGTTCAGATCGCGCGCCATCCGGCGGACAACCAGCAGCTGTTGATAGTCTTTTTCCCCGAAATAGGCTCGATCCGCCTGTGTTTGCAGGAACAGCTTGGCGACCACCGTGGCCACGCCTTCGAAATGTCCGGGGCGGAATGGGCCTTCCATCACGTCGGTCAGACCGGCAACCGATACCGTCGTCGAAAAACCTTCCGGATAGATTTCCTGCGGGTCCGGTACATAGATCGCATCCACACCATACGGGGCCAGCTTTTGGGCGTCTTCATGTTCGGTGCGGGGGTAATTTGCCAAGTCTTCGGGATTGTTGAACTGCTTGGGATTCACAAAAATCGTCACGATCACCCGGTCGCAGCCCTGTTTCGCAGCCTGCGCCAGTGACAAATGCCCCTCGTGCAGCGCACCCATGGTCGGAACCACGCCGATCCCCTCACCGTTTCGGTGCCATGTGGTGGTTTTGGCACGCAGCTCGGCCAGAGAGCGCAAAATCGGTGCGGTCATGTCTTTTGTCCTTTGGCCGGAGCCTGATCGGCAAAGACATGTTCGTCCGCCGGGAAGGTCCGCGCGCGCACTTCGGCGGCGTATTCTGCGATGGCTGCTTCCGCCAACGGGCCCAGCTCGGCATAGCGTTTGACGAATTTGGGTTTGAAGGCGGTGAAAAAGCCAACCATGTCGTCCACGACCAAAATCTGCCCGTCACACCCCGCAGATGCACCGATGCCGATGGTCGGGATCGCAATCTCTTCGGTGATCTGGTTCGCCAGACCTTGGGGCACTTTCTCCAGAACGACCGAGAACGCACCAGCCTCGTTTACGGCGCGGGCGTCTGCCATGACGGCTTCAGCCTGATCGTCACGGCCCTGCACCTTGTAGCCGCCCAGCGTGTTGATCGACTGCGGCGTCAGTCCGATATGAGCCATCACCGGGATGCCTCGTTTCACCAGAAAGCGGATGGTTTCAGCCATTTCCACCCCGCCTTCCAGTTTGACCGCGCCTGCATTTGTGTGCGCCATCAGGCGTGCGGCGTTACGAAAGGCTTGTGCCGGGCCTTCCTCATAGCTTCCGAAAGGCATGTCGATGACCATCATCGCACTTTTTAGGCCGCGTGATACGGCCTGACCATGCAGGATCATCATCTCCATCGTGACCCCCAGCGTGGATTCCAGCCCGTGCAGCACCATGCCGACGCTGTCACCGACCAGCACGAAATCGCAATGGGCGTCCATCAGGCGCGCCATTGGCGTGGTATAGGCGGTCAAAGAGACCAGAGGTTCGCCGCCTTTTCGGGCGCGAATGTCCTCGGCGTTCGGGGCTTTCTTGCGGGCGGTGGCGCTCATGGATCGCTCCTGCAGTATTATGTTGCAGTGCGGCATAGCAGATCGGGAGGGGCCGAAGAAACCCCGGTTGCGCGAACATTCCCTTGATTGACCTGAGGTTTACAGGAAGACTGTCAGTAAAATGGCCCTGAAAACAAGGGCACAACCCGTTTCAGTAGGGAGAGTTCACATGACAAAATTCCTGTTCCGGACCTTTGCTTCGACCCTGGCCGTGGGGGCCAGCCTGCTTGCCACGCAGGCTTTGGCCAAGTCGGACATCACCATTGCGATGCAGCTTGAGCCTCCGCATCTGGACCCGACAAGCGCCGCGGCGCAAGCCATCGACTCGGTGGTTTACACCAATATCTTCGAAGGCCTGACACGTTTCATGGGCGACGGCTCGGTCGTGCCCGGATTGGCGGAAAGCTGGGAGATTTCCGAAGACGGGACGGTCTATACCTTTAACCTGCATGACGGGGTGACCTTCCATGATGGCACCACCATGGACGCCGAGGATGTCAAATTCAGCCTTGACCGCGCAACCGCGGAAGACAGCGCCAACGCGCAGAAGGCCCTGTTTGCCGGTATCGAAACCGTCGAGGTCGTCGACCCGCTGACGGTGAAAGTCACCCTGTCAGAGCCGAACGGAAATTTCCTGTTCAACCTGGCCTGGGGGGATGCCGTCATCGTCGCGCCGGAAAGCATAGACAACATCAAGACCAACCCGGTTGGTACCGGTGCCTATACCTTTGGAAACTGGGTGCAGGGCGACAGTATCACGCTGAACCGAAACCCCGATTACTGGGGCGAACAGCCCACATTAGAGACTGCGACGTTCAAGTTCATCTCGGACCCGACCGCCGCTTTTGCCGCCATGATGGCCGAGGATGTCGACGTGTTTGACAACTTCCCGGCGCCGGAAAACCTGCCCCAGTTCGAGGCCGACCCGCGCTTTCAGGTCCTTGTAGGGTCGACCGAAGGTGAGACGATCCTGTCCACCAACAACAAGCAGCCTCCGTTTGATGATATCCTTGTTCGTCAGGCATTGGCCCATGCGATTGACCGGCAGGCGATCATCGACGGCGCAATGTTTGGCTATGGCACGCCGATCGGAACCCACTTTGCGCCGCACAATCCGGCCTACGTCGATCTGACCGCGCAATCCGCTTACGACCCCGAAAAAGCCAGAGAGTTGCTGGCAGAGGCCGGATTCGAAAATGGGTTTGAGACCACATTGCATTTGCCGCCGCCGTCTTATGCCCGTCGTGGGGGCGAAATCATAGCGGCGCAGCTGGCCGAGGTCGGCATCACGGCCGAGATCATCAATGTGGAATGGGCCCAATGGCTGGAATCCGTGTTCAAGGGCAAGGAATTCGGTCTGACCATCGTCAGCCATACCGAGCCTATGGATATCGGCATTTATGCGCGGCCTGATTATTACTTTCAGTATGACAGCACGGATTTTCAGGCGCTGATGGACACTCTGAACACCACCACCGACACCGAAGAACGCACCCGTTTGCTGGGTGAGGCGCAGCGCCTGATCGCAAGCGACTATGTCAATGGCTACCTGTTCCAGTTGGCCAAACTGGGCGTTGCGAAAGTCGGCGTTCAGGGCCTTTGGGAGAACGCGCCCACCGCCGCAATCGATCTGACTCAGATCAGCTGGTCCGAGTGATGTTACAGCCCTGGGCCGCGCCGGGCGGCCCGGGCCTTCCTTTGTGTCAGGGTGTTCTCACGTATGTTCTTGCTCCGTGCCATTCCCGTCTTGGTTTTAGGTTTCTTCCTGGTGTTCGGTTCTTCGATCGCGGCCACGGCGCAGAATGTGTTGGGGGGTCGGATGGATGCCCTGCCCGGAACGCCCGAGAATCCGTTGAATGTTGGGATCGGAATTCGCATCGACCAGATCACCGGTGTTGATCAAAAGGCCGAAAACTATGGCGCGGTTGTTGTCTTGCGGGTGGAATGGACCGATCCCGCGCTGGCATTTGATCCTGAGGAACTGGGGAGGGATATCAGGGTCTTCAACCCACCCGACCTTGCCAATCATGCGGCAAGTATCGGGTCCGTTCTGCCGGCTTTTGTCATTCACAATCAGCAGTCCAACAAGTGGATCCACGAATCCGCCGCATCCCTGCGTTACGACGGTCGAGTGCTGTATGTCGAAAAATCGTCTCTTACACTCCAGGCGCCTCATTTCGATTTCCGAAAATACCCGTTCGACACGCAGGAGTTTCATTTCGAGGTGGTTTCGGTCTTTCCCTCTGAATACGTCACTTACCATCCGTTGAACGAATTCTCGGGCCTCGGAGATCAGCTGGGCGAAGAAGAATGGATTCTGAACAATGCACGGTTGGAAACATCCAGGGTCTTGGGTCTATCCGGGAAAGAAAGCGATCAGGTCGCGCTTGTTTTTGAGGGCAATCGACATCTGACCTATTACGTCATTCGGGTTTTCCTGCCGATGCTTGTCTTGATCTCGGTCGGCTGGGCGCTGTTTTTTCTGGATGAATACCGCCGGAGGATCGAGATTGCGGGCGGCAACTTGCTGGTCTTTGTCGCGTTCAACTGGGCAATATCCGCAGATCTGCCCAAGCTGGGTTATCTGACTTTTCTGGATTTTGTCCTTCAGTGCATGTTCCTGATGACCGGGGCGCTGATCGTGTTCAACGTCGCGCTGCGACGATTGAAAGTGTCCGGCAAGGAGGGGGCGGCGCGCACCCTGGACAATTATGCGATCAAGTGGATCTATCCACTGGGCTATGCCGCGATCGTTGCCTATGCGGTTTCCGCTTTCCTTCTGGTGCCTTAGACGCTGGACCCGTGCCTGATGTGACCCTAACGTGGTGCCAATGCTCCGCTACGTCCTAAAACGACTGATTTCCTTGCTTGTCAGCCTGGCCGTCGCCTCGGTGGTCATCTTCGCCGTGATCGAGGTTGCCCCAGGTGATCCGGCATCGTTCATGCTGGGCGTCAATGCGCAGGAGGACACGCTGGCGGCGCTGCGGGCCGAGCTGGGCCTGGATGGGTCAAAGATACAGCGCTATTTCCACTGGGTTGGCGGCATGCTGGTGGGCGATTTCGGCACGTCATACACCTATCGCACACCAGTGTCGCAGATGATCGCTGACCGGCTGTGGGTGTCGTTACCCCTGGCGCTTTACGCGCTGACGCTGTCCACATTGATCGCCTTTCCCGCCGGAATCTATGCCGCTGCGCGTCGGGGCAAACCGGGGGACCTTGCAGTGATGGGGGCGACGCAGCTTGGCATCGCAGTCCCGAACTTCTGGTTCGCGATGATGCTTGTGCTGATCTTCGCCATCAATCTGCGCTGGTTCAATGCAGGCGGGTTTGTCGGTTGGAACGGCGGGCTCTGGGCCGGCCTTCATTCCCTGACCCTGCCTGCCGTGGCTCTTGCCTTGCCACAGGCGGCGATTCTGGCGCGGGTCATGCGGTCGGCCTTGCTGGACATTCTGGGTGAGGATTTCATGCGCACGGCTCGGGCCAAGGGCCTGTCCCGTCGTCAGGCCCTTTGGCGGCATGGGGTGCGAAATGCGCTGATTCCGGTGCTGACCATCATCGGCTTGCAGTTTTCCTTTCTGCTGGCGGGGTCGATCATCATCGAACAGGTGTTCTATCTGCCGGGCCTCGGGCGGCTGGTGTTTCAGGCCATTTCTGCCAGAGACCTCATCGTCGTGGAATCGGTCGTGATGCTGCTGGTCTTTGCTGTGATAACGGTCAATTTCCTTGTCGATCTTGCTTATGCGGCCGTGGACCCACGACTGAGGAGCAGGACATGAACCGGAACCTGATCCTTGGGGCCTTGTTGTCGTCGCTGGTGGTTCTGGCCGCGTTGGTCTCGTTCATCTGGACCCCTTACGACCATGCCGCGCTGGACATTCCCAATAAATTGCAGCCACCAAACGGGCAGCATTGGTTTGGAACCGATCATTTCGGCCGCGACATGTTCTCGATGATCATGGTCGGTGCGCGTACGTCGATTGCGGTGGCGTTGGTGGCCGTCGGCATCGGCATGGCAATCGGCGTTCCTCTTGGCCTGGCAGCGGCCGCGCGCAAAGGCTCATGGCTGGATGAGGTCATCATGCGTGGCAACGATCTGGTCTTCGCTTTCCCTTCGCTGGTGATCGCCATCCTGATCACGGCCGTCTATGGCGCCGGAGCGATCAACGCCATTGTTGCGATCGGTATTTTCAACATCCCCGTCTTTGCCCGTATCACCCGCGGGGCTGCTTTGTCGCTTTGGGAGAGAGAGTTCATCCTCGCCGCCCGTGTGTCGGGCAAAGGGGCCGCGCGGATATCAGCTGAGCATATTCTGCCCAACGTGGCCAATCTGCTGATCGTGCAGGGGACCATCCAGTTCAGCCTTGGCATTCTGGCCGAAGCGGGCCTGTCATATGTCGGTCTGGGCGCTCAACCTCCGACGCCCAGCTGGGGCCGGATGCTGGCAGACGCACAGACGATGGTCAGTTTTGCTCCGCATTTGGCTCTGATTCCGGGTCTGTCGATCATCGTCACGGTGCTGGGTCTGAACCTGTTGGGCGACGGAATGCGGGACTGGCTGGATCCCCGGATCAGGGTGGCGCGGGCATGAGTTTGTTGCAGATTGAAAACCTGTCGCTGACGATCCACGGGATGCCAATCCTGAAACAGGTCAACTTGTCGATCGACCCCGGCCAGATCGTGGCGGTGACGGGTGAAAGCGGCTCGGGCAAATCGATGACCGCATTGGCGGTGATGCAACTGCTGCCGCATGGGGCCAGCACGGAAGGTGCGATCTGGCTGGACGGTCAGGATCTGTTGACACGGTCAGAGCCCGATTTGTGCGCCTTGCGCGGCGCGTCCGTGGGGATGGTATTTCAGGAACCGATGACAGCGCTCAATCCGGTAAGAACCGTCGGCGATCAGGTGATGGAGACGATCCTGATCCACAAGGCGATGCCTCCTGCTCAGGCCCGGACCCGCGCCAAAGAGGTGCTGACCCGCGTTGGCCTGCCACCTGATCGGTTCCCCCTTTCCCGCTATCCGCACGAACTGTCCGGCGGGCAACGGCAACGCGTGGTCATTGCCATGGCCATCGCTCTGCGCCCCAGGCTGTTGATCGCGGACGAGCCGACGACAGCGCTGGACGTCACGACACAGGCGCAGATTCTCGACCTTCTCAAGGGGCTGGTGCGCGAATACGACATGGGGCTGCTGATGATCACCCATGATCTGGCCGTTGTCTCTGATATGGCCGACCAGATCATCGTCATGCGCCACGGAGAAGTGGTTGAAAGCGGGGCCACACAGCACCTGCTGAGTCACATGCAACACCCTTATACCCGAATGCTGTTCGAGGCGTCTGGCCATCAGGTCACTTTGCCGGAACCCGCGCAACCGCAAACGTTGCTGGAGGTAACCCAGGTTGTTCGGGACTACCGATTGCCCCGAAAGGGCCTGTTGGACGCGCCGCGGCATCACCGGGCAGTGGATGGTGTCAGCTTCTGCCTCAACCGAGGCGAGCGGTTGGGGCTGGTCGGGGAATCCGGATGTGGAAAATCGACCCTGACACGGGCAATTTTGGGATTGGAGGAGGTTCAATCCGGTCAAATCCGGTTGGATGGTCAGCCGGTTTTCACCGGCCACAGGCCCAACCTTGCCGTGCGTCGGAGGATGCAGGTCGTGTTTCAGGACCCATATGGCAGCTTCAATCCCCGCCACCGTGTCGCGCGCCTGATTACTGAACCCTTTCACCTGTTGGAAACGCCACCAAAGGATTCAGAACGCCAGGACCGGATTTCGGAAATTCTGACGGCAGTGGGCCTCGGCCCTGATGATGCGGGCAAATACATCCACGAATTCTCGGGCGGGCAACGACAACGGATCGCCATTGCACGCGCCCTGATCATCCGGCCCGATCTGATCCTGTTCGACGAGGCGGTTTCGGCGCTTGACGTTTCGGTCCGTGCTCAGATCCTCGATCTGCTCGCTGAACTGTGCGACGCCTATGACCTGACCTATCTGTTCATCAGCCATGACCTGAGCGTTGTCCGCACGATCACCGACCGTGTGCTTGTGATGCAGTCCGGGCGGATCGTCGAACAGGGTCAGACCAAGCAGGTGTTCGAAAACCCGCAACATCCCTATACGCAAACCCTGATTGCCGCCTCGCCCCGGTTGCCCGAGATAAGGCCGCTGACGGCGTAGAGTTCCTTGTTAGAGCCTGATTGGAGGCCCAAAATGACCCAGAAGATTTGGTTTGATCCCACCTTGTGCCTGATCGGCGGGCGCTGGATCCGGGCGGCCGCGGGCGACAGCCTGCCCTTGATCAACCCTTCGGACGGGACCGAGATCTGCCGGATCGCCCGAGGGTCCGAGGCGGATATCGAAGCGGCGGTACAAGCCGCCCGGTCTGCGTTGAATGGTGATTGGGGGCGAAAGACGGCGTTGGAACGCGGCCGCATCCTGACCCGGCTGGGCCAGCTGGTGCTGGAACGGGTGGACGATCTGGCGCGGCTTGAGGCGAAGGATGTCGGCAAACCGCTGACGCAGGCCCGGGCAGACGCGGTCGCCCTGGCGCGCTATTGCGAGTTCTACGGCGGCGCGGCCGACAAGGTGATGGGTGAGACCATTCCCTATCTCGATGGCTACACCGTCTATACCCTGCGCGAACCGCATGGGGTGACGGGCCATATCGTGCCCTGGAACTATCCGATGCAGATTATCGGACGTTCGGTCGGGGCGGCGTTGGCCATGGGCAACGCCTGTGTTCTGAAACCTGCGGAAGAGGCCTGTTTGACCGCGTTGGCCTTTGCCCATCTTGCGCAACAGGCCGGGCTGCCGGCCGGTGCTTTGAATGTCGTGCCCGGTCTGGGGGCCGAGGCGGGTGCGGCGCTGTCCGGACATTCGGGTGTAAACCACATCTCGTTCACTGGTTCTGTTGCCACAGGGGCCCTTGTGCAGCAGGCGGCGGGACGCAACGTGGTGCCCGTGACGCTGGAACTGGGCGGGAAATCCCCGCAATTGGTTTTTGACGATGCCGATCTGGATGCGGCGCTGCCGTTTCTGGTGAATGCGGGGATCCAAAATGCGGGCCAGACCTGTTCGGCCTCGTCCCGGATCCTGGTGCAGCGTGGCGTGTATGAACAGGTCAGATCGCGCATGTCCCAGGCCTATGAAGAACTGACCGTCGGCCCGGCGATGCAGGATCTGCGGGTTGGGCCGTTGATCTCGGACCGGCAGAGACAGATTGTCAGGGGCTTTCTGAAAACCGCCACGGACCTGACGATCGCTGCGCAGGGACAGATTGTCGAAGACGCGCCAGAGGCCGGAGCCTATGTCCGGCCCACTTTGTTCGCGGACGTGCCGCCAGATCATCAGTTGGCACAGGACGAAATTTTCGGCCCGGTTCAGGTTCTGATCCCGTTCAACACCGAAGAACAGGCTCTGCATATAGCGAATAGTACGGATTACGGCCTGGTCGCCAGCGTCTGGACGCGGGATGGCGCGCGGCAGATGCGGTTGGCGAAAGCGCTGCACTCCGGTCAGGTTTTCATCAACAACTACGGTGCAGGCGGTGGTGTTGAACTGCCGTTTGGCGGTGTGGGAAAATCCGGCCATGGCCGCGAAAAAGGGTTCGAAGCTTTGTACGGCTTTTCACAGTTAAAGACAGTTGCCGCGTTTCACGGATAGCTTTTACCCAGGCAATTCAGATCAGCTTTGCTTCCAATGTATGATTGCCCCAAATCTGTGATGTCCGCGTGGCAGAATGCCCACTGAACCAACCTCCGACCACCTCGTCGGAAACGTTGGCACTGGCGGGAAACTTTTGTCTGCCGCCGTCTGCCAGGATCACGAAGTCAAACCAGACCCGAACTGAATACGGCACATTGATCCGGCCAGAATTCAGGTTGTACTTGTGCCAGTGTACCGGGCAGCTCAAGAAAACGACCTTGTTGAAATGCGCCCCCATCTCGGCGGCTTTCATGACGACATTGCAGCCGTGGCTGTGGGCAACCACATCGCAGCCGTGATAAGCCTCAAGGTCTATCCAGTTTTTCAAGTGTTTGGCAGCAATATGTCGGCCGCGGTCGGACCACCGGCCCTCCCATTCATAGTAGTTCTGCCCTGAATAGATGTCGTTGCGATGCGGCTTGATGTAATTGTGCAAATCTCCGACATGGGGATAGTACCATGTGGGGTCAGGATTGACTTCGAAGTGAGTGCCATGAACAAGAAGCAACCCCGGGACACCGGCTAATTGTTGTGCGGGCGCCGGTGGAACCTGTGAAGCGGGCGGGTCTGAAATCAGAGCGGACGACAACACAGTAAGCAAATCTTGCGAGAGCGGATCCAATTGCGTCCAACGTGCCGAAAACACACCAAGCCAAAGACGTGGCGGAAAGGATTCTGGCGAATACAGTTTGAGGCACGAACTCAGTGCGGCAAGAGCGACAATTGAATCAGGGGCCGCAAGTCCAAGCTTCAAAGCAGCGTCGATGTATTCGACGTTCGGCTGTTCTTCTGCTGCTATGATCGCCTCGAACAAACGTTGGTAATACCCCTCAGGCTCCGGCAAAGAAAACAGGTCGAAGGGCCTCAGGTCGCCGGGGCCATCAAAGAAACGCATGTATTCGTGGGCGGATATTTGGCGGTCGTCAATTGGCCGGAATCCGAGCATGACAAGCTGTTTGGACAGAACGGCATCGTCGGTTTCTTCCCAATCGCGGCCCAACAGTAAAAAGTCGCTGTCATTGCCTTCGGCTTGCAGAAACTGCGCGCGGGATATCAGGTATGCGGCGTAGGAAAAAAGTGAAAGCTCATCCCGGGATCCGCCGGTTTCGTTGAAGTTCCTTGGTTCAAAAATCATTGTATCTCAACCTTAATGCTCAATGGGAATGCCTTCCAAAATAGCATCAGGTGAGTTGCCGATAAATGATGAATGCGCCGCCGTGGTTCAGACGATCACCTCGATCGCCTTTTGCTCTCCGACCCCAAACACCCGCTTGTAGCGTTCGATCTGGTCTTTCGGACCCATCGCCTTTTCCGGGTTGTCCGACAGTTTCACCGTCGGGCGGCCATTGGCGGATACCGCTTTGCAGACCAATGAGAACGGCGCCAGCGCGTCATTGGGAACAAGCCCACGAAAATCGTTGGTCAGCAAAGTTCCCCAGCCGAAGGAAATATTGGCGCGGCCCGCGAACTGGGCGTGCAATTCCTGAATTTTCTCGACATCCAGACCGTCAGAGAAAATGATCCGTTTCCCTGTCGGGTCTTCGCCGCGTGCATTCCACCAGTCAATTGCGATCTCGGCCGCCGCTGCCGGGTCTCCGCTGTCGATGCGAATGCCGGTCCATCCCGCCAGCCAGTCAGGAGCATTGTCCAGAAACCCCTTGGTGCCATAGGTGTCGGGAAGGATGATGCGCAGGTTGCCGTCATGCTCGTCATGCCAGTCGCTGAGCACGTCATAAGGCGCCTGCGCCAACGCTTCATCCGTATCGGCCAGTGCGGAATAGACCATGGGCAGTTCATGCGCATTGGTGCCGATGGCCTCGACCTCGCGTCGCATGGCGATCAGGCAGTTCGAAGTGCCGGTAAAGGATGCGCCCAGCCCTTCGATCATCGCCTGCACGCACCAATCCTGCCACAGGAAGGAATGCCGCCGTCTGGTGCCGAAATCCGCGATCCCAAGCCCGTTTATCGAGCTCAACTTTTCGATCTTTTCCCAAACCCGGGTCATCGCGCGGGCGTAAAGCACCTGCAATTCGAACCGGCGCATATCGTTCAGCACCGCGCGCGAGCGCAGCTCCATCAACACCGCCAGCGCGGGAATTTCCCACAGCATGACCTCGTGCCACTTGCCTTCAAAGGTCAGTTCATATTGGTCGCCTTTGCGTTCAAGATGATAGGGCGGCAGGCGCAAATTCTCGAACCACTCCATGAAGTCCGAGCGGAACATCTGCCGTTTTCCGTAGAACATGTTGCCGCGCAGCCAGGTGCTTTCCCCACGGCTGAGGCTGAGAGAGCGGATGTGATCCAGCTGTTCCCGCAGCTCGCCTTCATCGATCAAACGCGCCAGAGGTACGTGATTCGACCGGTTGATCAACGAAAAAACGACATCTGTTTGGGGCTTGTTTCGAAACACTGACTGGCACATCAGCAGTTTGTAGAAATCAGTATCGATCAAAGACCGTACAATCGGGTCAATCTTCCATTTGTGATTGTAGACGCGGGTCGCGATGTCGACCATGGGGAACTCCTGCGATTTCCGTAGTTAGATCAATCGACTCTGGAAATGGCAAGAGTCACTGATTTGGTGACAATGCCAGTTTGACGTCACAATACCGGCATATTGTGCATTGTTTTTACCGGTTAGTGAGAAGAGGGGATGGAAAGTCGAAACTGAGTTTGTGAATGGGTATCGAGTACGATTTTGATATTGTTAACGTAGCGCTGGAAGATCTGGACCCCGAAAAGCTGGGGTCTGCCTCTGATACGGAACGCCAGGTATGTGCGGTGTTCCGCGACATCAGAGCCGCGGACGCGTTGCGTGGAACATCGCCGAAAATCCGCAAGATTTTCATGGATGCCGGGTTCAGCCTCGAGTCGCGCAACAGTGGCATCGTGCCAGGTGTATTTCCGGCCGAGGATCATGCGGATCGGGTGCGAATTCTGCGGTCGCTGTTTGACAACATCAGGACGCGTGGAATTCAGGGTGAATATTGCGGCGATTTCAACCTTTGGGATTTCCTGCATTATGTGCGAACCGCGCAACCCATGGCTGGGATCGTGCGCAGCCGGCCGATGCGCGTTCCGTCACCTCCGTCAGACCGGACCAACCCGGAACGTCGCACGATACCAGGGCGCATTGGGTTTGCGCTGGGTCTGGCGGTTGTTCTGTTCGTGATGATCAAGCTTCTGGCCGCCGCAGGGGCCACACCTTAGGTCAATACGACTCCGGCATCTCGCATCGCCTGCTCGGCGGCTGCCAGCGAACCGTCCATATCAATCGCGCGGCACGCGCCCATGCGGACCGTGACATCGAAACCCAACCTGGCGGCATCTACCGCGGAATAACGCACGCAGTAATCGGTGGCCAATCCCACAAGGGTCAAACGGTCGATACCGCGTGTATCCAAATAGCCTTTCAGGCCTGTCGGTGTCTGGTGGTCATTCTCGAAGAATGCGGAATAGCTGTCGATGGTACTGCGGAATCCTTTGCGAAGGATCAGGTCGCCATCCGTGCGCAAGTCGGGATGAAAACCGGCGCCGCGCGTGCCCTGCACGCAGTGGTCGGGCCACAGAACCTGTGGGCCATAGGGCATGTCGACCAGGTCGAACGGGTTTTTGCCATCGTGGGAACTGGCAAACGAAGAATGTCCCGTCGGATGCCAGTCCTGAGTCAGGATCACGGCATCGAATTCATCCATCATGGCGTTTATCGGTGCGACGATCTCGTCCCCTTCTGCCACGGCCAGTGCCCCGGCTGGGCAGAAGTCGTTCTGGACATCGATCACGAGCAGGGCATGGGTCATGGCGGCCTCCTTTTACCGCTCTATCGGTAGGCGGCGGCGCGCGGGGCGTCAATGCAATCCCTTGCGACTCTGGGTCTGCAAAGGTAGATCGCGCGTATGTACACAATCGCTGCCCTCTATCACTTTACACGTTTCGCGGACCCGGCCGCGTTGCGCGACCCCTTGCTGGACCTGTGCCGCGCGCAGTCTGTCACAGGTACGCTGCTGCTTGCCCAGGAAGGGATCAACGGCACGATCGCTGGTCCGCGGGCCGGAATCGACGCTGTGCTGTCACATGTCCGATCCTTGCCCGGTTGCGCTGATATGGAGTGGAAAGAAGCGACCTCGGACCACCCGCCTTTCGGCAAGATGAAGGTGCGGCTGAAGAAAGAGATCGTGACCATGGGCCAGCCCGACGTGGACCCGCGCGCCCGTGTCGGCAACTATGTCGACCCGCAGGAGTGGAATGACCTGATCCGTTCTGACGATGTGGTGCTGATCGACACGCGAAACGATTACGAAGTGGCAATCGGGACGTTTGAAGGCGCTATAGACCCTGAAACAGCCAGTTTCCGCGATTTCCCGGAATGGTGGGAACAGAACAAGGACCGCTTTCACAACAAGCGAGTCGCCATGTTCTGCACGGGCGGTATCCGTTGCGAGAAATCCACCAACTACTTGTTGGGGCAGGGGGTCGAAGATGTCTATCACCTCAAAGGCGGTATCCTGCGGTATCTGGAGGAAATCCCAGCCGAAGACAGTTCCTGGCAGGGTGAATGCTTTGTGTTCGACAATCGCGTTTCGGTTGGCCACGGGCTTGTTGAAGGGCCGCACAAGCTTTGTCATGGCTGCCGGCGTCCTATCCTGCCCGAGGATATGAAGCGCCCAGAATACGAGCACGGCGTTTCATGCCATCAATGCATCGATGAGACGTCCGATGCTGACAAAATGCGCTTTCGCGAGCGGCAAAAGCAGATCCTGCTGGCGCGGGAACGGGGTGAGGCGCATCTGCGGCAGGATTGAATTCGGGTTGCGGGCGATGCCTTTAGGTCGGATGATTGCCCGAAGACCGGATTGAGGGGGCGTTCATGCACCGCAAACCCACGACATTGGACGAATGGAAATCGACGCTGATTGCGGCACTGGGGCTGGTTCTTGCTAGCTTCCTGGCCTGGTATGGCCTGTCCCGCCTGAGCGAGGCGGCTGCAGGCGATACGATTGGCACAGTCGCCTCGATCGGGTTGTTGATCTGGCTGGTGTCACAGTCCTGGTATTACATGACACAGGTGAAATCGCCCCGCAGGCTTTTGTTTCTGATGGGTGTTTCGTTCATACAGGTTGTTCCATTCCTGTTCGCCGCAGTTTACGGGGCCTTTGGGTATAACGACCACTGTGTCATTGGTGCGCAGGGTCCGGGGGATATCCTGTATTTTTCCTATGTTACCTTTACCACAGTCGGATATGGCGACATGTCCCCGACCGGTATGTGCCGTGGGCTCGCCGTGTCCGAGGCCGTAACAGGCTATATCCTACTGGGTATGTTTGTTGCCGCAGCAGTTTCGCTTTATGCCCGCAACCACAATCCGGATAGACCCTAATTCGGGGCTATTTGTTGTGATCGATCCAGCGCGACATCATTTTCTTGTCGCGGAAACACTCGGATGGGATCGGGCGACGTTTACTGCGTGAAATCCGCTCGGCAAACGCGACTTGTTTTCCCGTCGGGTAATTGTCGAACTGCGAGGTCCCGCGTGGTTTGTGGGCTGAAATCCAGTCAGATAAAAGCCGCCGGTCACGCTGTGCCTCGACCGGAATCTCAAGGGCTGACTTCTCGGCAATCGCTCGCGCATACCGCATCTGCCGATCGGTGACCGGAAGCAAGTGATAGTCGTTGTTCGGCCCGTTCAGGGCTGTGGGGCGTGTTTGCTGGGTCATCGGTTTGTCCTCTGACTATGTAGAACATAAATAGAACATTAACCAAAAATTTCAAGGTTTGCGGGGTTTGGCAGGCGTGAAGCCACCCCTTCGATGATTTTATTGACTGGTCAATCAATAACCGATAGGCCGATTTTCGACTGACCATTTGTCCCGTCCTGACGGGTGCGAAAGAAAAGGACACGGTATGAAGTTTCAGCCCCGGGCCAGCCATTTCATTGATGGCGAATATGTCGAAGATACAAACGGCGCGGCCATCGAAGTGATCTATCCCGCTACAGGCGAAGTGATTGCACGTTTGCATTCGGCGACGCCGGCGATCGTGGAACAGGCTCTAAACAGCGCAAAAAACGCTCAGGCAGCATGGGCGGCCCTTTCCGGGACGGAACGTGGCCGCATCCTGCGCCGCGCCTCTGATATTATGCGCGAACGCAATTACGACCTGTCCGTTCTGGAAACCCATGATACCGGCAAGCCGATTCAGGAAACCACAGTGGCCGATGCCACCTCGGGGGCCGATGCGCTGGAGTATTTTGGTGGATTGGCCGCCTCTCTGACTGGCGAGCATATTCCGCTGGGCGGGGGGGATTTCGTCTATACCATCCGCGAGGCGCTGGGCGTTTGCGTCGGGATCGGCGCATGGAATTACCCCACGCAAATCGCCTGCTGGAAAGGTGCACCTGCACTGGCCTGCGGCAACACGATGGTATTCAAACCTTCGGAAACCACGCCCCTTTCGGCATTGAAAGTGGCCGAAATTCTTGTCGAGGCCGGCGCGCCCAAGGGTGTCTACAACGTGATCCAGGGTTACGGCGATGTCGGTGCTTCGCTGGTCACCGATCCGCGCGTGGCAAAGGTCTCTTTGACAGGTTCTGTGCCGACAGGCCGCAAGGTCTATGCTGCTGCGGCGGACGGCATGAAGCATGTGACCATGGAACTTGGCGGCAAATCCCCGATGATCGTCTTTGACGATGCCGACATCGAAAACGCTGTTTCAGGTGCGATCCTGGGCAACTTCTACTCTTCGGGCCAGGTTTGTTCCAATGGCACCCGCGTCTTCGTTCAGAAAGGTATCAAAGAGGCCTTCCTGAAACGTCTGTCAGAACGTCTGGATCACGCGAAAATCGGCGATCCAATGGACGAGGACGTCAGCTTTGGCCCGATGGTCAGCGAGAACCAGATGAACATCGCCCTGGGCTATATCGAAAAGGGCAAAGCCGAAGGCGCAAGGTTGGTTTATGGCGGTGAACGGATCGAAAGAGACGGCTATTTTGTGCAGCCCACGGTTTTTGCTGACGTCACGGACAACATGACCATCGCGCGCGAGGAAATCTTTGGCCCCGTCATGTCGGTGCTGGATTTCGAGACTGAAGAAGAGGTGATGGCCCGCGCCAATGACACTGAGTTCGGTCTGGCCGCAGGTGTCTTCACCAATGATCTGACCCGGGCGCATCGAATTGTGGCCGGATTCGAAGCTGGCACTTGCTATATCAACACCTACAACCTTGCCCCGGTCGAAGCGCCGTTTGGTGGATCGAAGATGTCCGGCGTCGGGCGCGAGAACTCAAAACTGGCGATCAATCACTTCTCGGAAATGAAAACCGTCTATGTCTCGATGAATGATGTTGAGGCTCCGTACTGAATCAAGGACGGTTGTCCGCTGTTTTTGACGCCTCAGCTCCCGGTGCCCGGCACCGGGAGCTGAGGAAACGCCAGCCAGTGGCGGGCAATACTGTACTGGCAATACCGATGCCTGTCAGCGTGTCGGAAAAGGCGGGCTTGCAGAATTTGTGTCCAAAGACGTTGCCATCCCAAGCCGGTTGGCCAGGTTTGATGAGGAGACACGTCCGCGATTTCTCTGACCACGGAACTCATTGAAGGCGCAGAACTTTTACCGCCGTATTTCGGATGTGGCGTCTCGTTTTCACGCTTATGCCGCAAATGCCACGGCACCGGTTGCTTTACGGGCGGTCAGCCGTCGTGACCTTTTTGGTTGAGGAACGTGGCCTGAAATTCGGCGGCCTGTTCTTCTGTGTCATGTCTGGAACACAACATCCTTGAAAGAAGTTGGAGCCATGTTTGCATCCCCGCCTGATCGGGCGTTCTGATTGGACCCGCTTTGAAGCAACGGCGCCGGGCTCCCAACGCTGCCAGCGGTTGAAACGCATCGCAGGGTATACCGGTTTAGGGACCAGCGTTCACTTTGCCGGGTGCGGCCGGAACAGTCGCGATATACGTCATTTTACCCCAACTGCGTTCAACATCTCATCGATCCGCTGGCGGGCCGACTGGCTGTCCTTCAACAGGTTTTCCGCATCCGCCAGCGGTTTTTCCGCCAACCGATCCGGCAGGTCAGACAAAGCTTGGGTCGTTTGGTTCAATGCCGCGTATTTCCCGTCCGCAGGTTCCAACCTTTCATCCGACATCCCGGCCAGCCAGAAATACCGGTTTGCCGCTTCGATTTGTTCGAGATCTCGGAGCATATCGGCGGCAGCTGCAAATTCTTCTGTTGAAACCTTCGCGCGCGCGCGCAAGGCTATCGCCTCTTCGGAATTGTCATCAGCCAGCTCTAACAGGGCTTGATGAGGGCGCCCCGACAGCAAAGCGGCCCGAGCCCGCAACCGAGCCCGATCCGAGCGCCGCGACTGATCTTCCGGTCTGTTCGCCAGCGCAAATGTATGCTCAGCAAAGCCCAGATCAGCAAGGCGGCTTGCCAATGCAATTGCAGTATCGGTTGTCAGCACCACCGTCATGTCCGGCTGCATTACCTCCATCGTCTGGCGTAGAAAGGTTGCGTCATCCGATCTTTCAGCAAGCAATTGCAGATGCCGATTGATCGCGCCGTCACTACCGGGTCCGGGTGGCTGCGCTTTGATCACGTCAAATGCACGGTCGAATTCCTGGCTCAGGCTCAGAGCGATCGCATAGGTGCGGTTCATCATCGGGCCCAGCTCCGATCGCCTGAGCTCGACCGCATAAGATGCCGCCAGATCAAGCTCCTGAGAAGAAACAGCTTTGCGTTCAGACCAACGTTTTTCCACCAAGCGCGCCAAAGCCAGCGGAGATTCAGCGGCGGCGTCGGTAGAGGTTATAACCTCGGTCAACAACTCTTCTTCACGGTCACTGTTTCCTTCCGCCTTGGCAACGCTGGCTTTGGCCTGAGCGACACTGGATGTCGTTTCCGGTTCAATCCGGTCAACCGAGCGAAGGATTCTGCGGGCAGCCTCCAGGTGTTGTGCTCTCACCAGTATTCCTGATAACCGCGGCCCCAGCTGGCGGCGAAGATGATCCGGCAGTCTTGAATACGCGTGTTCGATTGCTTCCACGTTTGCGTCAGGTGCCAGTTCCCCTTCGGACAACACAGCCCAAAGCGCGGCATCGCTGTCACATCGTTGCAGGTCGTTGAATGGATTCCTGGGCAGCGGCGGCCGGTTATCTACAACCCGCGCAATTGCCGCAACGGGTTCGAAGCCCGCTGGCGGCGTCTCCAACAGCCTCAAGACACTCAACGCTTCGGCTCCGAAACCGAAAGAGGCGTAGAGTCTGGCCAGGGTCATGACCTTTTCGCCGTCAAGTTTGTCAAACTCTTTGTACAGCCCAGAGCGGAGAGCTGACACCTGATCCGGAAAAGGCGTGTTCCCTGACCAGGACGCAAAATTCAGCTCAGCAGTCGAGATGCAGGCCGGTCTTTGGTCAATTGGTTGCAGTTCTGCGTTCAGAACATTCTGCAAATCGTCCAGAACCGTGGTCAGACGTAGGTTCGAACTCAATTGGGGCGGCACAACGCGTGTACCGGACGGGGCGGTGTTGCGTGGCCCGACAGGAGCAAGCTCCAAGTCCAGCAGCTTGCGATCGGTCCCTTGCAGAAGACGAGTGGACAGCTGGTCTTTTATCCCCTGCTCAGTCATGGTGAGAAGCGGCAGGTGCAACCCTGTCTCCACCGAGGGCGGTTTGCCTTTGGCCGTTTTTCCGATCAAGGGTGGCGGTACATTCTCAAGAAGCGGCGGCAACAATTCCCCTGGTGCGATGTCCAATACGATCATCGAGTTTCTGTACAGAAACGCCGACGCCACGCAGTCGCACCCGAACTCCAGCTCCAACGCGCTGCCGGGGTTTTCCTGCGACAATGAGGCCAGTCGGTTCGTGGTCAAACGCCCAAAAACCGAGCTGGTCTTGAATGTCACGTCGTCCAGGGCAATTGTAAGGCTGGCGCCGTTCTTCCGTTGCGCCAGCACCCAGCGGGTATCCGGTGGCACGTCGAAAACCAGACGTGTGAATCCGTCATGCTCACCGGATCGCACCACCACGTCCTGTGCGGTCACGGCAGATGCAGCCGTGACCAAAACCGCAATCAGAAACCCGATGCGCTTCATGCTGCAGCCTGCTTGAGCTCTTTCAATGCGTCTTCCAGCTCGGAAAAGCCAGGGCGGTTATGGGTTGGGGTGTTCTGGCGTCCGACCTCAATGCACATGGCAGCATTGTGGTTGTGCAGGTTGGCCACCAATACTTCTTTGATCAGCTGATAAAAGTGGTTGTCTTCTTCAACCACGGCTTTCAGTTTGCCTGCGAAGGGGCCGACCAGACCATAGGCCAGAAAAACGCCCAGGAACGTGCCCACAAGGGCACCCCCAATCAGCTTCCCCAGCACTTCGGGCGGCTGATCGATTGATCCCATCGTCTTGATCACGCCCAGAACCGCAGCAACGATCCCCAGCGCGGGCAGGCCGTCTGCCACTGTTTGAAGTGCATGGCTTGAGTGCATGGCGTGATGAAAATTCGCCTCCATGCGCTTCTCCAGAACCTCTTCAACCTGATGCGGATCGTCATAATTCATTGCCGCCGACCGCATGGTGTCACAAATCAGGTCGACGGCCTCCTTGTCTGATTGGATCTTGGGGTATGCGGAAAACAAGCTGGAGTTTTCGGGGTCTTCAATATGCTGCTCGACCTCAACAGGGTTGGCTCGGGCAATGCGGATCAACGAAAACAGAAGGCACAGAAGGTCACGATAGTCTTCGGGCTTCCATTTCGGGCCCTTGAACACCTTGCCCATGTCTTTGATCGTATGTTTCACGCCGCCCATGTCATTGCTGATCAGAAAGGCTCCTACGGCAGCACCACCGATCATCATCATTTCGAAGGGAAGAGATTTCATGATGATGGTCATCTTGCCACCTGCCGCGAGATAGCCGCCGAAGACCATTACGAAGATGACAACAATTCCAACAATTCCAATCATTTGAGATCTCCAGATGAGTTCTGTGCGTTACCGGGCAACACGAGCGACTACTCCTGTGGGGCCGAGGCGTTGCGTCCGGCCATGACAACGCTGATTGTATAGGCCGCTTCGGGGCTCAGGCCCGCCAGTACGCCAGCCGCTGCGTCCGCCGGCATGCGGGACAGGAACCCTGCGGCAAAGGTCGGGTCCATGGTTTCAAACAACGCGGCTGCGTCCTTGGGTTTCATGTTCTGGTAAACATCCGTCAGGCGCGCCAGATCGTTCTCTGCCGCTTTGTCCGCAACCGCCAACGTGGCACGCAGGGCATCTTCTGCTTCCTTCAGGGCCGTCAGACGCGTTTCAACGGCCTGGGTTGCGATCTCCAGTGCTTTTTCCTGATCGCGTAATTCAGCCTCTCGCTGTTTGACGCGATCCTCCCGGCGCAAAAGCTCCGCCAGCACAACCTGAACATCGCGTGTTTCGGACGCGGCAGGCTCGTTTTCCACGGCTTCGGGTGTCGCCGGTTTGGCGAGCGCGGGTCCTGCCTCCAAGCCAACGCGAATGGCTGCCGAGCCGATCATCAGCAATGAGATGACAGCAAGCACACCACCGCGCGGGCGTGTATCGTGTTTGGCGTTGCGCGCAAGGCTCATACCTGCGCCCCGTTCTGCTTGCGGTCATGGCGGAAGAACATCAGGCCCTCTGGCGCCTTGGCTTGCTCTTCACGCGCACGAGTTTCGACGGGTTCCGCTGCTTTCTCGTGCTTGGTGCCCTGTTCCTCTTCAGGCTGGGGCTCGTCTTGGACAGGCTTTGCTTTTTCCGGGGCAGCAGTTTCTTCTTCGGGGATGACATCATGCAGAGATGCCATCATCAGCTCCAGGCGCTGCGCCACGGTCTCAGCCCTTTGCGTCAGCGCCTTCAGCTGATCCCCCGATTGATCAGAGGCATTTCGCGCGCTGTCCAGGGATTTCTTCAGCTCTTCTGCCTGGGTCGACAACACGGCCACCGCGCCACCGACGCCTTGTTCAAGATCGGTGAACCGCCTGAGGCGGCGCGACAGCACAAAACAATAAAGACCCGCGCCCAACGCACCGGCGACCAGCAAAATATCCGCAATCAGCTCCAATTCCGCCTCCTAATTCAGTACAAATTCCATCACCAGCACATCGCGAACGCGCCCTTCGCCAACGACAATTCCAATGCGTCGCAGCAGGTGACCTCGGATGCGCGTCAATGCCAGCGAATCCTCCAGGTCCTTCAATTCGACGGCTCGCAGGTATCCGTTCAGGACATCTATGATTCGTGGCTGCATTTTTTTCACATCAGCTATGTACGGCGCGTTAACTTCGAGCTGAGCGTGGAACTTCAAATGTCGTGACTTGCCGGAATTCACCGATACAACAACCGGCGGCAGATCAATGAACCCGACATCTGCCAGCGCTTTGGCAGGTTCCTTTTCCGCCTCGTCCTTACCGGCCTCAACCACGGCCTTGCCACCCAGCGGAATCAATCCGGATGACGTCAGGAAATACCCGCCCGCAGCGCCGGCGATGGCAAGAAGCATACCGATCAGCATTCCCTTTTTCCCTTTTTTCCCGGTGGGTTCCGCCAGTTCGTCGGTTGCGTCGGTCATGACGTCCTCATTCATCCGTTCCGACCCCGTCATAACCGCGCAGGGACTAACCGATTGTTAAGAGCAATCGTCCAAACAGAGGGTGCGTCGGGCAGAATGCCGGCGAGTCGGAGGTGAGCGTGCAGCAGATCGGAACTGTCTGGGCTAATTTGGACAGGCGTAAACAAATCATCGTCGCCGGTGCGGTTGCGCTGGTGTTTCTGGGAATCCTTGGCATGTCGCGCCTTGTAACGGCTCCGTCCATGACGCTGCTTTATGCGGGTCTGGAAAGCGGTGCCGCCGGGGAAATAGTACGCGCGCTGGACCAGCGCGGCGTCACATATGAAATTCGGGGCGGATCGATCTACGTATCCGGCGCGCAGCGCGACGAGCTGCGAATGACCCTTGCCAGCGAAGGCCTGCCCGCAAACGGCAATAAAGGGTACGAACTGCTTGATTCGCTAAGCGGGTTTGGCACTACCTCTCAGATGTTCGATGCTGCCTATTGGCGCGCGAAAGAGGGTGAACTGGCGCGGACGATTGTCGGTAGCCCGCATATAAGTCAGGCGCGCGTCCATATTGCCAACGGGACGGCAAACCCGTTTCAGCGCAGCGTGTCACCAACGGCTTCGGTCTACCTCGTGCCATCCGGGACCGAAATTACCGGGGATCAGGCCAAGGCCATCCGGTTCCTCGTTGCCTCGGCCGTCAGCGGCCTGACGCCCGAGAACGTTACGGTGGTTGATTCGCACGGGGCCGTGATTGGCGGGCAGGATACCGCAGCGCCTGCGGACACTTCGGACGACAAGTCGCGCCAGTTGCGGGAACGCGTTCTGCGTCTGGTCGAGGCGCGTGTCGGTACCGGCAACGCCGTGGTCGAAGTCAGTGTCGATACCGAAACCAAGACGGAATCCATTCGCGAGCGGCGCTTTGACCCCAAAGGCCGCGTGGCGATCAGCACGGATGTCGAAGAACGTTCGGACAGCGCCCGAAATCAGTCATCGGATGTCACCGTGGCGTCGAACCTGCCGGATGGCGATGCGGCGGGCGGGGACGAATCGAACTCGACGGCTACCCAGACTCGTGAGCGGGTGAACTACGAAGTCTCCGAGACAGAGCTGGAAGTCCATAAAGCCCCCGGCGCGATCAAGCGTCTGACGGTTGCAGTTCTGGTCAATGGGAAAAGATCGGTGGACGCCTCCGGTGCCGAAGTCTTCACGCCCTTGCCTCAGGAAGAGCTTACCGCTCTGGAAGAGCTCGTGGCGTCGGCAGTCGGGTACGATGCGGCGCGCGGGGACGTTATTACACTGAAATCCATGGATTTGCCGTCGGTCGAACCACAGGGCACTCTGGTTTCGTCGTCGCTCTGGCAGAACATCCATCTGGATGTCATGTCCTTGATACAGATGGCTGTGCTGGCTTTGGTTTCGCTCGTGCTGGCCTTGTTCGTGATCCGCCCGATCCTGACAAATGCAACACCGACACCGGCGCTGCAGGCGGCTGCGGGAGGGGCGGACTCGGATACCCTGGCACTGACAGGTGAAATCGCTCTGGAGGAACCGGCAGAGCTCTCGTCCCTGCCGGCAGAGCGCGGTGTTCCGGCCCTCGGCTCGAACGCCACAGAGGATCCTGTCGACCGGCTGCGCGCCATGATCGGTGACAAGCAGGAAGAGACTGTCGAGATCCTGCGCAGTTGGCTTGAAGAAGGTGAGGAGCGGGTGTGATGTCGATTGCCCATCTTCTTGAGGATTTCACCACCCAGACCGGTACCGGGCCTGTTCTGATCTTGAATGAGGACACGCTGGAAGAACAACGGCTCGCTGCCTTCGAAGACGGGTATGGGGCCGGTTGGGAAGATGCCTCGCAGGCGCAGGAGCAAAGCCGCGGCCAGATTTCGGCTGAAATGGCAAGATCGCTTGAGGATATGTCTTTCACCTATCACGAAGCCGTCGCCCGTATGACCCTGTCGTTGGAGCCCATGTTCACCAGTCTGGTTCAGACCGTACTGCCTGAGATGGCCGATCGCGGTCTGGCAGCCCGCATTGTGGAGCAACTCTGTGAAATGGCGCGTTCGCGGGTAGAGCAGCCGATGCAGATTTTGGTGCCGCCGGGATGTGCCGAGAGTGTCGCAGCGCTGTTGCCGCAAGATCTGCCTTCCACTCCTCAGGTGATCGAACACACCGAGCTGGAGCCGGGACAGGCCCGCCTTCAGGTCGGCACGAGCCGGCGTGAGGTTGATTGCACCGCTTTGCTCGCCGCCATCGAACAGACCTTTGACGCTTATGTCTTTGAGACAAGAGAGGCTTTGTCCAATGAATGACACCCAGATCCCGAAATCTGAAAAACCCAACCCCTTCGACTCGGTCCCGATTGAAGTGACCGTTTCCGTTGGTCGTGCGCGCCCATTGATCAAGGACCTGTTGAACATGGGAGAGAATGCCGTGCTGACCCTGGACAAACGGATCGAAGATCCGGTTGACCTCTATGTTGGGGATCAGTTGGTGGCGCGCGGGCTGCTGGAAGAAATGGAAGGCGATCAGGCAGGGCAACTTGCAGTGCGCTTGACCGAGATTGCGGATTTGCACAACGGAATCGGTTGATGCGCTATGTAATCTGCCTGGCTTTGGTGGCCGTTTTGACGCCCTCACTGGCCGCTGCTCAGGATTTGACCTTGTCCTTGGGCGACGGCGGGTCGATTTCAGCCCGGACGATCCAGCTGATTCTACTGATCACAGTGCTGAGCATCGCTCCGGGGCTGGCGATCATGATCACCTGCTTTCCCTTCCTGATCACCGTTCTGTCGATCCTGCGGCAAGGGATCGGCCTGCAACAATCTCCGCCCAATATGCTGTTGGTCAGCCTGGCGTTGTTCCTGACCTATTTCATCATGGACCCGGTGTTTTCAGAAGCATGGGTGACAGGAATACGACCGATGATGGAAGAGACGATGGAAGTGGAACCAGCGTTGGAGCGCGCGTTAGAGCCGTTCCGTGCCTTCATGGCGGCCCGACTGGATGCGGACACATTCTATGCCATGGCGGCTTTGCGCCCCGGTGGTGAGGCAATGGAATTGTCCGCACAGGCGCCGTTGTCGGTCTTGATGCCGTCCTTCATGCTGTCGGAAATCGCACGGGCGTTTCAGATCGGGTTTCTGATTTTCCTGCCGTTTCTGATCATCGATCTTGTCGTGGCCGCTGTATTGATGTCGATGGGCATGATGATGGTGCCTCCGGCCATCGTATCCTTGCCATTCAAGCTGGCGTTTTTTGTGATCGCCGATGGGTGGGCTTTGATTGCGGGCGCGTTGGTGCGCAGTTACATGCCGTAACCTCGACAAGTAGCCGCGGCGCGCTGAAAAAACAGGTGGTCAGACGCCTTTGTCCAACTGTTGTCAAAGGCGCAATTCAATGCCCGGCCGCAAGTGAAACGGATCAGCCCGTCTTATTCAGGTCTTTGATCAACTGGTCCAGGTTGCCTTTGCGGGCATCCAGCATCGCGCCGATTTCGGTGCGTTCGGTCAGCAACAGATTCACGCCTTCGATGAACATGTTGTAGAATTTTTCACGCCCCGACTTGTCCGAAACAAGGAACGTCACATCAAACGGAGCCGACCCGCGCAGCTTGACCATTGTGCGCACTTCATATCCGGCCTTGATCTTGCGGGCATTGCGCACGTTGACCTCACCGCCGATGAACTCGCGGAAGCGGCGACCATATTTACGCGAGATATAGCCCTGAAACGCCTTGGTGAATTGCCTCAACTGGGATGGGGTGGCCGTTCGGGCATCGGCACCGAGGGCATAACGCGCCATGATCGGGACATCGGCATATTGCACAAAGATCTTCTCGAAATCACGCAGCATCGCATTCTCAGACTTGCCCGATGCGATAACCCTGTTGATGTCGTTGACCACGCTGTTGACCAGCGCCTTGGCTGTTGCCTCGGTCTGGGCAAACGCGGATTTGGGCAGGACCGCCAAGGCCAGACCAGCTGCGACAAAGTTACGGCGATTCAACTCGTTATTCAGCATAGGGGTCCTCATAGGGGTCTAGATAGGGGTCCCTGACCGGGTCTGTCCCGGTTTCGGCATAGGGGTCAGAATACAAATCCAGATAGGCGTCTTCGTCATCTCTTGCCAGTTCGAAGCGACGGTTTTGCAGATAGATCAGGCGCGCCTGCGCATAACTGTCTGCGCTTTCATAAAGAATCGAGTCCACGGTATCCGAGAACCGCCCACGATCGCCCATGCGGCGAACGACTTCGGCATAGACGCCCAGATTGTCGGCGGGCCGGACCGGGGTAAAATTGATCGGATTCGAGAACAGGTTGATCACGACGCCGATGGCATCCCTTTGGGTCGACGGGCCATAGAAAGGCAGTTCAACATAAGCCCCTTCACCGACCCCCCAGACGTGCAGGGTCTCGCCGAAGTCAGTATCGACGGGCGGCAGGTTCAGCTCATCAGCAGGCGAAGACAGGCCAAAGCCACCGACGGTCATGTTGATCACAAAGCGCAGCAGCGCATTGCCCATCTGTTTCGGGTTGCCCTGAAGCAGGTAGTCGACCGCTTGTCCGGGCAGCGAGATGTTTTCGGCGAATGTGCTGAAACTGGTGACCATGGGATCAGGAACGATCTTCACGTACCCTTTGGACGCAGGGCGAAACAGAAACCGGTCAACGCCCAGATTGAACTTGTGAATTCCCCGGTTCGCGTTTTCGTAAGGATCAAACACGTCGCTGCGAGAGGCACCCTCGGGCGGGGTCGTTGCACAGGCGGACAGAATGGCCATGAGCGACAGGACAACCAGGTGTTTCAGGCGAAATCTGCTCGACACGATCTTTGCTTCTCCCAAATGCCCGACATCTGTTTTGTCAGGCCAACAATCACAATTCACCAATACTCTCACGCCAGTATGGCACAAGTTCCTGTCACATAGTCGTTTCAGGTCTCAAATGAAACACCTAGCGTGTAACCTGTCCGTCAGGTCCGGGTAAAGTAATTGAGTATCTACAAGTCATAATAAGTAAAGATATGCTCAGATCGCATGCAAGCCGGAATTTGCCGCATTCCGTCTTTCCACGGCTGTGCTTCCCGGTTAGCGTCCGGCAGAGTCAATCAGGGAAGGACCCTCTCAATGAGCATCGCTGCAAAATTGGAAAGCCTCGGTGTCACGCTGGGCGACGCACCCGCTCCAGCGGCAAATTATGTGCCGTATGTGCGTGTGGGCAATATCGTGTACGTGTCCGGCCAGATATCGAAATCAGACGAGCTGATCACCGGCAAGCTGGGCGATGATATGGATGTCGAGACCGGAGCCGCAGCGGCGCGGGTCTGCGCGATCAATCTGCTGGCACAGGTCAAGGCGGCCTGTGGCGGAGATATCGACAAACTGGTGCGTGTCATCAAGCTGACCGGTTTCGTGAACTCGACCGCAGATTTCACTGCGCAGCCGCAAGTGATCAACGGCGCATCCGACTTTCTGGTCGAAGCGCTGGGCGACGCCGGTCGCCACTCGCGCTCTGCCGTAAGTGCTGCGTCGCTGCCTTTGGGCGTGGCGGTCGAGATCGAAGGCATATTCGAGATCGAATGATACCGCCCCTGCCAACTGCGTTTTTGCAGGCCCCGATTGCTCATCGGGCGCTGCATGACGTCTCGAACAACCGCCCGGAAAACAGCCGGGCGGCCATTCGTGCCGCCATTGATGCCGGATACGGGATCGAGATCGACCTTCAGCTGACATCTGATGATCGTGCCGTCGTGTTCCATGATTACGACATGGGGCGTCTGACCGGCCAGCCCGGGCCGATCCGGCAGGTGTCGGCGGCGGCGGCGTCTGAATTGACCCTTCTGTATGGGGATGACGGCATTCCAACGCTGGATGAAGTGCTGGATATGGTCGCAGGCCAGGTGCCGCTGCTGATCGAGCTGAAGGATCAGGACGGCGTTATGGGTATGAATATCGGCGCCCTCGAGCACGACACCGTGCGCGCATTGCAGGGCTATGACGGCCCGGTGGCCCTGATGTCCTTCAATCCAAACTCGGTTGCGGAACTGGCGCGGCTGGCCCCGCATCTGCCGCGCGGCATCACGACTTGCGCCTATGAGCCCAGTGTCGAGCTTCTGCCGCAAGACGTCTGCGACACCCTGCGCGACATTCCTGATTTTGACCGTGTCGGGGCCGGTTTCATCAGTCACGAGGCGGAAGATCTTTCCCGCCCGCGTGTGGCCGAACTGAAGGCGCAGGGCGTGCCGATCCTGTGCTGGACCGTCCGAACGCCTGAACAAGAGGCAGAGGCCCGCATGGTTGCCGACAATGTGACCTTCGAAGGGTATCTGGCCGCGCATTCAGCTTGAACCTTGCCGCCTCGGTCACAGATAAAGGGCTGGTGCGGAGGAAACATGGATCAGGCCCAAATCGAAGTTCAGGTCATTGGGTCTCTGTCGCGGATTTCAGCGGCCGAGTGGGATGCCTGCGCCTGCCCCGAGGCCGCTGATGGTGGGCGGCCCCTTGATCCCTTCACCACGCATCGCTTTTTGCTGGCGCTCGAGGAAAGCGGCTCGGTCGGGCGCGGTACGGGTTGGCAACCGCAATACCTGACCGCCTTTCTTGACGGGATCCTGATCGCAGCGGCCCCGATGTATGCCAAATCGCACAGCCAGGGCGAATACATCTTTGACCACAGCTGGGCCCATGCCTATGAAAGCGCAGGCGGACGGTATTATCCCAAGCTGCAAATTGCGGTGCCGTTCACACCCGCCACCGGGCGGCGGTTTCTGGTGCGCCCGGGTTATGACAGGATCGGAATGTCGGCTTTGGTGCAGGGTGCCGTTCAACTGGCGGCCGACAATCAGGTCTCTTCGGTTCACGTAACCTTCTGTACAGAAGCCGAGGCATTGGCCGGAGAGCAGATGGGGCTAATGCTTCGCAGCTCGCAGCAGTTTCACTGGCTGAATGATGGCTACGCCGAATTCGATGACTTCCTAGCGGCCTTGTCCTCACGCAAGCGCAAGAACATCCGCAAGGAACGCGCGCAGGCCAATGGTTTTGGCGGTGAAATCCACACATTGACGGGCGATGACCTGCGCCCGGAACACTGGGATGCATTTTGGCGGTTCTATCAGGATACCGGGGCGCGAAAATGGGGGTCGCCCTATCTGACGCGTCAGTTTTTTGACATCGCACAAGAGACGATGGCGAAGGACATGGCCCTGGTTTTGGCTGAACGGGATGGTCATGCCATTGCGGGTGCGCTGAACTTCATAGGCCGCGAAACGCTTTTTGGGCGGTATTGGGGCTGCATTGAACATCATGCCTGCCTGCATTTCGAACTGTGCTACTATAGGGCGATAGACTTTGCCATTGCCCACGGTCTGGCCCGGGTAGAAGCGGGCGCTCAGGGTGAACACAAGCTGGCGCGGGGCTATTTGCCGACGCGCACGCATAGCTTGCACTGGGTCGGCGATCCGGGGTTTGCCGATGCCGTCAAAAAATATCTGGACGCCGAAGGCCGCGCAGTGGGAGAAGAGATCGAGATTCTGACGGATTACGGCCCGTTCAGGAAATCGAACCCGGAGGAACAGCAATGACTGAACTTTTGTCCGCCGAGACCCGTGGCCCGCTGCTGGATCCGCTGTTCAAAAACGGCTGGACCATGGTCGAAGGCCGCGACGCGATCACCAAGACCTTCATTTTCGACAACTTCGTGCACGCATTTGGCTGGATGACGCAAGTGGCGATCTGGGCCGAGAAATGGAACCATCATCCAGAATGGTCCAACGTCTACCGCACGGTCGAGGTGGTTCTGTCCACCCATGACGTAGGCGGCCTGTCGTCACTGGACGCCAAACTGGCCCGAAAGATGGACAGTCTGTGCTAGCGGTCGTTGCCTGACCCTTGGCCACCGGCAAGCGACGCAGCCGTGCCCATCTGCTTGAATTCCGCAGGTGTGACGGTGCCATCGCTGACATCGATGGACCTTGGGATGCCAGTGGTCTTGTTCCCGATCTGGCGCACGCTGCGCGCCGCTGGGTTGATATCCAGACACCGGTTTTCATAGCAGGTCAGGCCAGACGGATTGATCTGGATGCGGGCCTGTCCGTCAGGCCCCGTCACCACAGGAGATTGCTGAACGTCACAGGCCGCGGCCAGTGCCAAAGCACCCATTCCGATCCATTTTTTCATAGCAAGCTCCCTCAAGCGGGCTTAGTCCAGTTGACCATTGCCATTCTGATCTGCCACGCCAAAATCTTCATTCATCTGTGCATCATATTCCGATCTTGAGATAAAGCTGTCCTTGTTGCGGTCAACATCCTGGAACTGCTTTATGTCCAGAAACGGCTTGGCCTCGGCCAGACCCAGTGTGCCGTTCTTGTCTTCGTCCATGGCCTGAAACGCATAGTCTGAAAAAGCGTCGAATTCGTCTTTGGACAGGAACCCGTCATTGTTTGCGTCGATGGCATTCAATTCTTTTTCATGCAGCTTGGCCACGGTTTCGGCATTGGTCGCCGAGGCTAGGAATGCAGCCGTGAATACAAAAATCGTCCGTTTCATGTCCAATCTCCTCAGCATGCAAACCTTTGGCCTTCAATGCCACCGGCAGCAGCGCCGGCTGCGGTCAGGATCGTCTTGCCCGATCCGCCGCCGAACTGGTTGCCGATCGCGCCGCCGATCAAGGCGCCGCCCAATGTGCCGCTGAGGCAGGCAATTTCGTGCTGCCGGGCGGCTTGCTGTTGCGGGGTTGGGGCCGGACCGCAGGCTGCCAAAAGGGCTGCGCTGGTCAGGATGGATGGAAATACCTTAAGTTTCATAAAAGTCTCCCCAATTTTGTGCGACGAGTATTCGCGCATTGAGGCAGTGCTTCAAGTTAAATTGGGTTCACGCGGCCCCGGACAGACCGGGGCCGGCCAAATTCAGATCACCTCCAGCAGACCTTCACCCGCCGAGATCCCGCAAGCACCGGGGTTATCTTCCAAGTTCAGGGCCGTGACCTTGCCGTTCTCGACCAGCATCGCATACCGTTTCGAGCGTGCGAACAGGCCAACGGGCGGGGCGTCGAAATCCATGCCGATGGCTTTGGTGAATTCTGAGGCCGCGTCTGAAACCATGGTCAGTCCGGCTGCGGTCGCGCCGGTGGATTCACCCCAGGCCTGCATGACGAACGGGTCGTTGACCGACAGGCACATGATCTCGTCCACGCCCTTGTCGTCGAACTGCTTTTTGGTGCGAATGAAGCTTGGCACATGTGCGGTGGTGCATGTGCCGGTATAGGCGCCGGGCACAGCGAAAATGACAACCTTGCGCCCTTTGGTCTTGTCTGAAATCCGAACTTCCTCTGGCCCGTCGGCCCCCATCTGGATCAGTGTGGCCTCGGGCAGAGTGTCTCCTGTTGAAATCATTTTTCAGCTCCTGTCGTTTGGATTTGCAGAATTGGGCTAAGCCGCAATATAGGTGGTCAAATCAGAGAGACCACGGGAAATCTGCAGGGTGGGCAAAGCATGAGCCATATTGTCGTGATTGGCGCGGGTCAGGCAGGAGCGTCCTTGGTGGCGCGGTTGCGCAAGGACGGGTTCGACGGAGAGATTACTCTGATCGGGGCCGAGCCGCATCTGCCGTATCAGCGCCCGCCTTTATCCAAGGCCTATCTTCTTGGAGAGATGGAACTGGAGCGCCTGTTCCTGCGACCCGAAAGCTTCTATGCCGAAAACAACATCACTCTGCGGCTTGGCCAGCGCGTGACCGGCATCGACCCCAAGGCCAAGACGGTCACTGTTGGGGATAAAGTCATCCCGTATGACGAACTGGCGCTGACCACCGGGTCAGATCCGCGCCGCCTGCCTGCCGCCATCGGAGGTGATCTGGACGGCGTGCACGTGGTGCGCGACCTGGCCCATATTGACGAGATGGAACCCAAAGTGACCGAAGGCGCCCGCGCGTTGATTGTGGGCGGCGGTTACATCGGGCTCGAGGCCGCCGCCGTCTGCGCGAAACGCGGCGTCAAGGTCACCTTGGTCGAGATGGCCGACCGCATCCTGCAACGGGTCGCTGCGCCAGAAACCAGCGCGTATTTCCGCGCGTTACACAGCGAATACGGTGCCGACATCCGCGAAGGCGTCGGGCTGGATCGTCTGATTGGCGAAAATGGCAGGGTTGTGGGGGCCGTGTTGACGGACGGCACGACGCTGGACGTTGATTTCGTCGTGGTTGGTGTGGGCATCACCCCCTCAACCCAACTGGCCGAGATGGCAGGGCTCGAACTGGACAACGGCATCAAAACCGATGCCCATGGTCGCACGTCTGATCCGTCGATCTGGGCGGCGGGCGATTGCGCCTCTTTTCCGCATGGCGAAGGGCGTATCCGTCTGGAAAGCGTCCCAAACGCCATCGACCAGGCCGAAATTGTGGCGCAGAACATGCTAGGTGCCGCCAAGGATTATGTGGCGACCCCATGGTTCTGGTCGGACCAGTACGACGTCAAGCTTCAGATCGCGGGCCTGAACACCGGATATGATCGCGTGGTGACCCGCAAGGGCGAGGGTCAGACCGTGTCTTTCTGGTATTACAAAGGCGACAGGCTGATTGCTGTGGACGCGATGAATGACCCGCGGGCATATATGGTCGGGAAAAGATTGATCGAAATGGGCAAGACCGCTGATCCCGAAGTCGTGGCAGACCCCAACGCGGACCTGAAACCGCTGCTCAAGGCGTGAGGATCATAGCCGGAGAATTCCGGGGCCGCGCCCTCGCCTCGGTTGGCAAGGGTGATGCGGGCGCGCATCTGCGCCCCACCACCGACCGAGTGCGTGAAAGCCTGTTCAATGTGCTCAACCACCAGATCGATTTTGACGGTTTGCGGGTGCTGGATCTGTTCGCGGGAACCGGGGCGCTGGGGCTCGAGGCGCTGTCGCGGGGGGCGTCGCATGTCACCTTCGTCGATGACGGGCGGGTGGCTCAGGGGTTGATACGCAAGAATATCGACCTGACCCGCAGCGCCGACCGTACCGACTTGGTCCGTCGCGATGCGACCCGGTTGGGCGACAATCCCGGCGCTCCATACGATCTGGTTTTTCTGGACCCGCCTTACGGGAAATCCATGGGGCAGAAGGCCGTCGCCGCCTTGGCCAATGGCTGGATCGCGGATGATGCCTTGTTGGTCTGGGAAGAAAATGCCCCGATGCAGGCGCCGGCCGGGTTCACATTGCAAGACAGTCGCAAATATGGCGACACGCATATTTCCTTGATGTGGAAAGATGTGCCAGGCTGAGATGTTCCGTGCGGTTTGGCCCGGGGCCTGTGTTTGCATTGACGGGACAGCTTGGATAGGCCGAGCGCGAGGCACAGCAGGAATCCCATATGCACGATCTTGTCATTTTCGATTGCGACGGCGTTCTGGTGGACAGCGAGGTGATCTCGAACCAGGTGCTGGTGGACAATCTGGCGCATCATGGCCTGCAACTGGCACTGCGTGAATGCATGTCCCTGTTCGTGGGCGGAACCATGGTGGGGGTGCGGGACAAGGCCCGCGCGATGGGCGCCGTTCTGCCCGAAGACTGGATAGATCAGGTCTATGCCGAAACCTACGACCGCCTACGCGCAGGTGTGCCATTGGTCCCCGGCATCGCAGACCTGCTTGCGGGGCTGGATCAAAAGGGTATCCCCTGTTGCGTCGCGTCGAATGGCAGCCCGGACAAGATGAAGATCACTCTGGGTCAGAACGGGCTTTGGGACCGTTTCAAAGACGTGATGTTCTCGGCCCATGTGCTGGGCACCGGAAAGCCGGACCCAAAGATGTTCCGCCTGGCCGCCGAGCACTTTGGCGCGACGGCTCCGGTGGTGATCGAAGACAGCCACAGTGGTGTCACGGCGGCGATCCGCGCCGGCATGCGTTGCCTTGCTTATGCGCCTCATGGAGGCGGTGAAAAGCTGGCGGATCTGGGGGCCGAGGTGATCACGGACATGTCACAGGCGCATGGGTTGTTGGGACTTTGACCCGCGGTTGTGCTAGTGTGCACGCATGGACCGCACCCTGACACCTTTTGCCTGGACCTTTTCCAGTGATGCAGAAGTTTCCACCAGCCCAGAGCGCAAACCCTTGCGCGCGCCGGTCTTCATCCACGACGCGGTCACGCCGTGGGGGGCTGAAACGGTGCTGCTGAAACTCCTCCGTGAGCAGGCCGCGGATCAGGAGGAATAGGTCGGGTGAAACTTGCCAGCGGGTGACAGGGTAAAGATATCGACCCCATCCGAGGTGACGCCCACCGAATGCTCGAACTGTGCCGACAACGATTTGTCGCGGGTCACGGCTGTCCAGTCGTCGGCCAGAGTCTTGGTTTCCGGGCGACCCAGATTGACCATGGGTTCGATGGTAAAGAACATACCCTCTTCCAGCACGGCACCGGTGCCCGGGCGACCATAGTGCAATACGTTCGGTGGCGCGTGAAACACACGACCCAGACCATGACCGCAGAAATCACGCACGACGCTCATCCGATGTGCTTCGACATAGGACTGGATGGCATGGCCGATGTCGCCAAAGGTATTGCCCGGCTTGACCATCTCGATGCCCTTGAACAGTGCGTCATGGGTCACCTGGATCAGCCGTTCCGCCTTGCGCGGCAGCTTGCCCGCCACATACATGCGCGAGGTGTCGCCAAACCAGCCATCGACGATGACGGTGACGTCGATATTCAGGATATCGCCGTCCTTCAGCTTTTTCTCACCTGGAATACCGTGGCAGACCACGTGGTTCACGCTGATGCAGCTGGCGTGCTGATAGCCTTTATAACCTATGGTGGCCGAGGTCGCACCGGCGTCTTCGACCATCTGCGTGATCAGCCCGTCAATGGCGCCCGTGGTTTGTCCGGGAAACACATGTTCGGCAATATCATCCAGAATCCGCGCCGCCAAAGCCCCTGCCGCGTGCATCCCGGCGAAGTCACCTTGTTCATAGATGCGAATGCCGTCCTTGGTCAGGCGGCCACGATGCTCTTTCATCGACGCTAAGCTCCAAATGTTGCGCGCAGCATTCCTTTTACGCTGCTTGTGCAGAAAGTACCAGAGGGCGCGTGTTCAGACTGCGTAAACCATGCGGGAAACTTGGTTCCGTTGGCTCAGGATTCAAGAGTAGGGGCTGCATTGCAGCATCTCGGACCCCACCGCCTCGACTGCAATCCGTACGGCTACTGGCTTGGACACTTTTCACGGCAGGCGGATCAGTATCTAATGATTGCACTTTTTCTTGAGAAAATCAGGGAACCGGATGCATGTCACAGAAACGAGAATTGATCTCTAACGGAAACCCCATGGAAAGCATCGTTGGGTTCAGCCGAGCGGTTCGGGTCGGGAACTTCATCGCGGTCGGGGGAACCGCACCAGTCGATGCTGACGGCAACACTGTGGGTGTCGGCGATGTCTATCTGCAAACCAGACAATGTTTCGAAATCATCAAAGATGCGCTTGAGCGTGCCGGGTCAGGGCTGCACGATATTGTCAGAACGCGTGTCATCCTGACCGAAATCGAAAACTGGAAACAGGCGATCGAAGCCCGAAAGCTGTATTGTCTGGATGCTCGCCCTGTAGATACTATCATGGCCATCGAACGATTTGTGAATCCCGAGTGGCTGGTCGAGATTGAGGTTGATGCTGTCGTTGCGGACTGACTCAGCCGGCCAAAATCCTCATTTCAGTCTGCACCCAAACCCCCGACGGCGTTATCCGCGTCCCGCAAACGATCCGTTCCACCCCTTGCGCCTGCGCCGCCTCAAATGCCGCCGCGTAGGCTGGATCAATATCGGCCGCCAAAGCAAACCGGTCGCAATCGGTTCGCTGAACCAAATACAGCATGATCGCCCGGTGCCCTTGTGACGCCATCGCGGCCAACTCGCCCAGATGCTTGGTGCCACGGGCTGTGACGCTGTCGGGAAACTCGGCCAGTCCGGGCTGACGTGAAAGTGTCACGCTTTTCACCTCGACATAGGCATCCGGCAGGCCCGGCTCCGTCAGCAGGAAATCGATGCGGCTGTTGTCGCCGTATTTCACCTCCGGCCGGATGGTGTCATAGGCGGCCAGTTCGGGAATCTCACCGGCTTCCAAAGCAGCCCGCAGCGCCCGGTTCGGGACCGAGGTATCGACCCCGGTAAAATGCCCGTTCTCGTGGTCCACCAGCCGCCATCCGAATTTCAGCTTTTTCTTCGGATCGTCGTTGGGTTCCAGCCAGATTTTCTCACCCGGTTCGGCCAGCCCCATCATCGATCCCGGATTGGCGCAATGGGCCGTTACCTCACTCCCGTCCTCAAGCCTGCAATCGGCCAGAAAGCGTTTGTAGCGGCGGATCAGCCGGGCGGGGACAAGAGGGGTTTCAAAACGCATGTCTCACGGCCTATACCTGCCCCTGAAAACGATCAAGAGGGGACAGCGCCATGGCCAATCCAACCGCAGCGATGCTGGTGATCGGGGATGAAATCCTGTCGGGTCGCACCCGCGATGCGAATATGCATTTTCTGGCGCAGGAGCTGACCAAACACGGCATCGACCTGAAAGAGGTCCGCATTGTCAGCGATGATGCCCCTGCCATTGAAGCGGCCGTCAAAGCGTTGTCCGATGCCTATGACACTGTCTTCACCAGCGGCGGCATCGGCCCGACCCATGACGATATCACGGCCGATTGCATTGCCCGCGCTTTCGATACACCCATTGATGTGCGCGATGACGCGCGCGCGCTGTTGCAGGCCCATTACGACAAATCCGGGCTGGAACTGAATGCCGCCCGCCTGCGCATGGCGCGTATTCCGGACGGGGCGACGCTGATCGAAAATCCGGTTTCGACAGCGCCCGGGTTCACGCTTGCGAATGTGCATGTCATGGCAGGTGTGCCGTCGGTTTTTCAGGCGATGGTGGCGAGCGTGTTGCCAACATTGACCGGAGGCCGCCCTTTGCTGTCGCAAACTCTGCGTGTGGACCGCGGAGAAGGTGATATCGCCGCAACCCTGGCGGCCTTGGCCGAAGATTTCAGTGACTTGTCCATCGGGTGCTATCCGTTTCAGATCAACGGTGCCTTCGGGGCCAACGTGGTTGTACGCGGCACCGACGGAGGCCGGATCGACGCGGCCACCACCCGCCTGGCGAAAGAGCTTGAGCTTTGAGCAATAACTGGGCGGAAATAGTCGACGGAACATGGCCCGCCGCACGCTATCAGCGGCTTGGCCCGTTTCTGCTGCGTGAGGGGCGGGGCGGAGGGTCGCGCGTGTCTGCGGCCAGTGCATTGGGCCCGGCCAACGAAGACGATATCGACGCCGCTGAGGCCGCGATGCTGTCCATGGGGCAAAAACGCATCTTTTGCCTGCGGCCCGGGGATGAAGCTCTGGATGCAATGCTGGCCCAGAGGGGATACGACATTCTTGACCCGGTCAACATTTATGTCTGCCCCATCTCTCGGCTGATCGATCAGCCGATCCCACCGGTAATGGTGTTTTCGATCTGGGAACCGCTTGAGATCATGCGCGAAATCTGGGCCTCGGGCGGGATCGGACCCGAGCGGATCGCGGTGATGGAACGTGCCAAGGGACCCAAGACAGGATTTTTGCTGCGTCACAACGACAAACCCAGCGGCGTGGCTTTTGTGGCGATGCATGCAGACACTGCGATGGTCCACGCGCTGGAAGTGTTGCCCGAACACCGTCGTCAGGGGCTGGGCCACTGGACCATGCGCGCGGCCGCATTCTGGGCGCGTGATCACGGTGCGCAGAACCTCAGCGTGATCTGCACCAAGGCCAATGCGGGCGCCAACGGTCTTTATCGTGCCCTCGGGATGGAGATCGCGGGCGAATACCATTACCGTCATCTTGTCTGAACCGAAGAGGCCGCCGTGACACAAAAAGACATGCCTACCGCGCTGAACCTGCCCATGGTCGATCCGCTGCCGCCGGAAACGCAGAAATACTTTGATATCTGTATCGAAAAACTGGGCATGGTGCCGAATGTGCTGAAAGCCAACGCATTCGACATCGACAAGCTGAACGCCTTCACCGCGATGTATAACGACCTGATGCTGGCTGACAGCGGGCTGACCAAACTGGAACGCGAGATGATCGCGGTCGTCGTCTCGTCAATCAACAAATGTTTCTACTGTCTGGTCGCCCATGGGGCGGCGGTGCGTCAGCTTTCGGGCAATCCGCAACTGGGCGAAATGCTGGTGATGAACTATCGCGTCGCCCCGCTGGAGCCGCGTCAACGGGCGATGCTGGACTTTGCCGCAAAGATGACCACCGCAAGCGCCGAGATCGAAGAGCCCGACCGCCAGCGCCTGCGCGATGCAGGCTTTTCCGACCGCGACATCTGGGACATCGCCAATGTCGCCGGGTTTTTCAACATGTCAAACCGGGTCGCCAGCGCAACGGCGATGGTGCCCAACGAAGAATATCACGCACAGTTTCGATGATCCGCGCCACCGCCCTTGTTGCCCTGCTGATGACAGGACCTGTTGCCGCGCAGGACCTGACCTTGCCGGCCAGTGCCCGACAGATCAGCGACCGAACATCGCCACTGGACAGCTATGACCTGCCGACGGGGCCTTATGCAAATGGCTCGGTTCCCGCAGAAACGCTCGAAGGGCGCGTGGAACGCTATACGTGGCGGCTTCAGGCGGGGTCGAGCACGACATTGCAGCTGCTGGCACCGTTGCGGGACCAGATCGAGGCGCAGGGCTACAAGATCCTGTTCGAATGCGACGCGCGGGTTTGTGGCGGTTTCGATTTCCGTTTTGGCACCGAGGTCGTGCCAACCCCGGACATGTATGTCGCCATTCAGGATTACCGGTTCTTGTCGGCCACCAAGGGGCCGGTTGCCCTTAGTCTGCTGGTCAGCCGCAACCCCCCGGATGGCTATGTTCAGATGATCCGGGTGACGCCTCAAGATGCACCGGACCCGGACCCTGTGGTGGTCGAGCAAGCCGCAGAAGGTTCGGTCGGGGTGCTGGAGGCCTTGGCGGCAACGGGCCACGTGATCCTGGATGATCTGCATTTCCCTACGGGCGAGGTTGCCCTGGGCGAGGGTCCGTTTGACTCACTGACCTTGTTGGCCGGATATTTGACCGACAACCCGGAAACGCGTCTGGCACTGGTGGGGCACACTGACGATACCGGTGCCTTGCAGGCGAATATTGCGGTCAGCAAAAGCCGGGCCGAAGCGGTGCGAACCCGCCTGATTGATGCACATGGCGTGGCACCCGACCGGATCGAAGCGCAGGGTGTTGGCTATCTGTCTCCGCTCACATCGAATGCAACTCCGGAAGGGCGCGATCTCAACCGTCGGGTCGAAGCCGTGTTGCTGGTCAACTGACCCACCACAGGTACAGCGGCAATCCGACGGTGATGTTGAACGGAAACGACACCCCCAGCGACAAGGTCAGATAGATCCCGGCCTCGGCTTTTGGAAGGGCGATCTTCATCGCGGCGGGAACCGCGATATACGAAGCCGAGGCTGACAGCACCATGAACAGGAACAAGCTGCCCTGTGGCAAGCCGATCACGGCACCTACCGCCCAGGCCATAAATGCGCCGATCAGGGGCATCAAAACACCAAAGGCGAACAGGCCAACCGACAGCTTGTCTCGGTTGCTGATCAGGCTGCGCCCTGCCGACAGGCCCATATCCAGCAGAAACAGGCACAGGATTCCTGTGAAAGGCGTCACGATGAAGGGCGCGATCATCTGCATGCCTTCACCACCGGTGATGGCTCCGATCAGGAAGGCACCGGTAAGCAGCACGATCGAGCCGTTGGCCAGCAGATCGCGCCACAGCTTGTCATCCTTGACGCCATTGCTTCCGGTCTTGTGCGCCAACCAAAGCGCCGACAGGATTGCGGGCACCTCCATCGCAGCCGCAACGGCCACCATGAATCCGTCATGGGTCAGCCCCACCAGATCCAGCAGGCTGGTGGCCGTAACAAAGGTGACGATCGAGATCGAACCATAGTGCCCTGCCACCGCCGCCGCGTTCAGCGCATCCAGCCGTGTCATCACCCTGAGCAGGCCAAAGGCCACGAAGGGGATGGTAAAGGACAAGGCGACACCGCCCAGCAGCGTCAGGAACAGTTGCAGGTGAATGCCATGCGCGGCCAGACTGGCACCGCCTTTGAACCCGATGGCCAGCAGCAGGTAAAGCGACATGAACTTGGCCGCGCCCGCCGGAATGGACAGGTCACTGCGTACAAAGGCAGCCAGAAGCCCAAGGGCAAAAAACAGTATGGTCGGCACAAGCAGGTTGCTGGAAAGCGTCTCGATCACTCCGGGCATAATTGACTCCTGATCCCTCGTTTTCGGGTTAGGTGCCTTGCAAAACTGATTTCGCCAAATACTATCTTTCTAAGTTATATATAGTTTTAGGCTATGAAATGCGTCCCACATTGCGACAGTTGGAATACATCGTTACGGTCAGTCGCCTTGGGCGATTCAGTTTGGCTGCCGAGGTGCTGAATGTCAGCCAGCCCAGCCTGTCGACGCAAATTGCGACTGTAGAACAAGAGCTTGGCGTTCGGATCTTTGAGCGTAACCGGGGTGGTATCCAGGTGACGGCGAAAGGAGAAGAATTCATCTTGCGCGCACAGAAGATCCTGGCAGAGGTCAAGGACCTTCGCCACGCCATGTCGAACGATATGCCCGTCGGAGGACGATTGCGACTGGGGGTTTTGCCTTCGATCGGGCCTTATCTGTTGCCGCAAGCCATCAAACAGGTGCACCGGATTCGTCCCGGATTGCGTATTGCGGTTCGCGAGGAAAACACACTGGATCTGGAACAGGGTCTGAAATCCGGTCGCTTTGATCTGATATTGTCCACGCCCGAAGATCATCCGAATACCGTGCAACACCGGTTGTTCAACGAACCTCTTTGGGTCGCGGTTGCCGTTGATGACGTTCTGGCGCGGGACTTGCAGGGTGTCAGTGCCACCGATCTTCAGAACCGGATCTTCCTCACCCTGGATCAAAGCCACCGCCTGTCGCGCATCGTCTATGCATTGGCGGCGGAATGCGGTGGGGTTGTTTCGGATGAGTATGAAGGCACGACGCTTGATTCCATTGTTCTGATGGCGGCTTCGGGTGTTGGTGTTGCGGTACTGCCTGATCTTTATGCTCGCAGACAGGGGATCTACCGCGACGAGGTGCGCTTGCGACCGCTGTCCATCGCCAATGCAAATCGCGATATTGCTCTTTTGGCACGCAGTTCCGAGACCCCACCGCCGGGTCAGAATGTGCTGACGGACAGCTTGCGCACTTCCGCCCGGTCCATGGGACTGTCAGTGATCGACCCGTAAAAAAAGGCCCGCACTTTCATACGCGGGCCAAAGGTTGGTCTTCAGGGAGAAATTACCAGTCCATCGGACCCTTCCCGTGGAAGGAATCAACGAGGAAATCGATGAAGGCCCGCACTTTGGGTTGCGTAAAGCGGCCCGGCGGGTAGACGGCGTAAACGCCTTGAACTTCGTCAGGCAGGGACGGCATTGCATCGACAACCAGCCCGGCCTTCAGGGCTTCGGCGTAAAGATAGCTGGGCAGATAGGCGATACCCAGGCCGGAAACCGCTGCGTTCAACAGGGATTGGCCATCATTGACACTCAACCACCCGGCGGTACGAACCTGACGTTTTTCGCCGGACGGCGCGGTCAGTTTCCAGACATTGCCCGAGGATTGGCTGGAATAATGCAGCAGCTTGTGTTCGTTCAGATCATCGATCTTCTGCGGCCGGCCGAATCTTTCGACATAACTGGGCGCGGCGACCATGCGTTTGACCGTCTCGGTCAGTTTGCGGGCGCGCAACGTGCTGTCTTCCAGCTCACCAATGCGCACGGCCACGTCAAATCCTTCGGAAATCAGCTCGACATAGCGGTTGTTCAAAACCATGTTCACGGTGATGTCGGGGTAGGCTGCAAGGAACTCGGACAGAACAGGTGACAGGTGATTGACGCCGAAATCCGTGGCGACACTGATGCGCAAAAGACCAGACGGGGCCGATTGCATTGACGTGACCAGTGAATCCGCTTCTCCGGCATCATTCAACACGCGCCGCGCGCGGTCATAATAGGCCAGCCCGATTTCCGTTGGTGAAACCCGGCGCGTGGTGCGGTTCAACAGCCGCGCTCCCAGACGCGCCTCAAGGCTCGATACGTGTTTGGACACAGCTGATTTGGAGATGCCCATCTTTTTGGCCGCATCGGTGAAGCCACCCTGGTCCACCACATTGGCGAAGGCTTCCATTTCGGTCAGTCGGTCCATACTCGTTCCCCAGATCTTGATTTCCGTCCTGACTATGGCGCTGAATCTGGGCGGAAACGGGGCAGACATGGGATAATATCAGGGATTTGAATCGGATCGTTTGCGTATGAGAAACGCAGAAACAGTGGTTTCCAAACTCACCTCAGGCATTGTGATGCTGTGTTTTTCAGGCAATCGCGCTAAGATCTCTCATTGAGAATGGCATTTTTGTGACCAGGGAGGAGATCATGAGAACCTTTTTCGCCATTGCTGCGCTTTGCCTTTCTGTGGGCTTTGCGCATGCCGGAGGAGAGACTCCGTCGAATCCTGATGCAAAAGTCTATTTCGTCAACCTGTCGGATGGCGATACCGTGCAATCACCGGTCACGGTTGTCTTTGGCCTAAGCGGCATGGGCGTCGCGCCCGCCGGAACCGACAAAGAAAACACCGGGCACCACCACCTGCTGCTTGACCGTCCCCCGCTGGGTGAAGGCGAGGATGGCGAGGATGAGTTGGCCAATGGCCTGCCCGCCGACGATAATCACATGCACTTCGGAGGCGGTCAGACCGAAGTAACATTGGATCTGTCGCCGGGCCAACACACCCTGCAATTGGTTCTGGGCGATGCCGGGCATGTGCCGCATTCCCCGCCGATTGTATCCGAAGTGATCACGATCACCGTGGAATAGCCGCAGGTCGTTGAAACCGTCCGTTCGGTTCATGTGATGGAAAGGCATTTACATTTTCGGCGCACTTAGTGAATCTGCCTGCATTCGCAGGGGGTAATAATGTCGCTGGAATTCTTCGTCACATCATTGATTGTTGTTTTGCTGCCGGGTACCGGCGTCATCTATACTTTGGCTGTCGGTCTTGGGCGCGGGTTTCGCGCAAGTCTTGCCGCAGCCTTCGGATGCACACTTGGGATCGTTCCGGCGGCCTTGGCCGGCATCATCGGACTTGCAGCCTTGCTGCACACCAGTGCCGTCGCGTTTCAATTCATCAAATATCTTGGCGTCTTGTACTTGTTCTACATGGCATGGGGAATCCTGAAGGACGGTGGTGCCATGGACGTCGCGGCGGAGAAATCCGCAAAAAGCGACTTTAGAATTGCCGTGACAGGAACGCTGATCAACGTTTTGAACCCAAAGTTGTCGCTATTCTTCCTGGCCTTTCTGCCTCAATTCCTGCCGGCGAATGCAGCAAATGCAGGAATGGAGCTGGCCAAACTGGCGCTGGCCTTCATGGCCATGACATTTATTGTTTTTGTCGGGTATGGGGCATGCGCCGCACTGGCGCGGGACTATGTGATCCGGCGCCCTGCTGTGATGGCGTGGATAAAGCGGTGTTTCGCAACCGCTTTTGGTGCCTTGGGTGCAAAGCTCGCGCTGTCGGATTGAAGACACTCTGAACGAGTGGCTTCAGAACTCTGCGGCAAGGCGTGTGCCCTGATTGATCGCGCGTTTGGCGTCCAGTTCGGCCGCCACGTCCGCCCCACCGATCACATGCGGGGTGATCCCGCGTTCGATCAGCGCGTCGGCCAGCGACCGCTCGGGCACCTGTCCTGCACACAGAACGATCGTATCCGCCTTGATGACGGTCGGATCGGCGCGCTCTTCTCCGAACGAGACATGCAGCCCCTCGTCGTCTATGCGTTCATAGTTCACGCCGCCCACGAAGTTGACATCCTTCATCTTCAGCGTGGCGCGGTGGATCCAGCCGGTGGTCTTGCCCAGCCCCTTGCCATGCGCCTGCTTCTTGCGCTGCAGCAGCGTGACCTGCCGCTTGGGCGCCTCGGGTTGCGGGCCTTCGGGCGCCAGGCCTGCGCGGTGCTGTTCAGGGTCGGCGACGCCCCATTCCTTCATCCACAAAGGCAGGTCGGTGGTGGGCGAATGGCCTTCCTCCAACAGGTATTCCGACACGTCGAAGCCGATGCCGCCGGCGCCGATCACGGCCACCGATTTGCCCACCGGGGCCTTGTCGCGCAGCACGTCGATATAGTTCACGACATTGTCGCTGTCTTCGCCCGGGATCTGCGGGTCGCGCGGGTTGACGCCCGTGGCGATCACGACCTCGTCGAACCCGACCAGATCGTCGCCGCCGACTTTGCGGCCTAGTTCGACCTTGACGCCCAGATCGTTCAGCATGGTGCAGTACCAGTCCACCAAGCCCCAGAACTCTTCCTTGCCCGGCACCTGCTTGGCCATGTTCAGCTGGCCGCCGATCTCGTCGGCTTTGTCAAACACGGTCACGTTATGGCCGCGCTCCGCCGCCGTCATCGCCGTGGACAGGCCCGCCGGACCCGCGCCCACGATGGCCACGCGCTTGGGCGTGGCGGCCTTTTCGATCACCAGCTCGGTCTCGTGGCAGGCGCGCGGGTTGACAAGGCAGGATGTCAGCTTGCCGCTGAAGGTGTGATCCAGGCAGGCCTGGTTGCAGGCGATGCAGGGCGCGATCCTGGCCGACTCGCCGGCCATCGCCTTGGCCACGAAATCCGCATCCGCCAGCATCGGCCGCGCCAAAGAGACCATATCGGCACAGCCCTCGGCCAGCACCTGCTCGGCCACATCGGGCGTGTTGATCCGGTTCGAGGTGATGACCGGAATCCCCACCTTGCCCATCAGCTTCTTGGTCACCCAGGAAAAGGCCGCGCGCGGCACGCTGGTGGCGATGGTCGGAATCCGCGCCTCGTGCCAGCCAATGCCGGTGTTGATGATCGTGGCCCCGGCCTTTTCGATCTCCTGCGCCAGTTGCACCACCTCGTCATGGGTCGAGCCGTTGGGTACCAGATCGATCATCGACAGCCGGTAGATGATGATGAAATCGGTTCCCACCGCCGCGCGGGTGCGGCGAACCACCTCGATAGCCAAGCGCATGCGGTTCTCATAGGACCCGCCCCAACGGTCTGTGCGCTTGTTGGTGTGGGTCACCAGAAACTGGTTGATGAAATAACCCTCGGACCCCATGATCTCGACCCCGTCATAGCCCGCCTTTTGGGCCAGCACGGCGGCGTTGACGATGTCGCTGATCTGTTTCTCGATGCCGTCCTCGTCCAACTCGTTGGGGCAGAAGGGCGAGATCGGAGACTTCACCGGGCTGGGCGCCACGCATTTCGGCCCATAGGCATAGCGGCCCGCATGCAGGATCTGCATCGCGATCTTGCCACCTGCCTGATGCACACGGTCGGTGACGACGGAATGATTGGCCACGTCCTTGTCGCCGGTCATCATCGCCGCCCCCGGCAGGACCGAGCCTTCAAGGTTCGGCCCGATTCCCCCCGTGACCATCAGCGCCACGCCACCGCGCGCGCGGGCGGCATAGAACTCGGCCACCCGGTTCCAGTCGCCGGTTTCTTCCAACCCGGTATGCATCGAGCCCATCAGGACCCGGTTCTTCAACGTGGTAAAGCCCAGATCCAGTGGTGCCAGCATGTTTGGGTACACAGTCATGGCAAAACTCTCCCTCCTGAATTTGCGTGATAGATTGACGTTCGCGTAAACTTTGTCACGCGAAACCCCACGTCACCCTCTTTGCTGTTGCGCCGGTGGTTGCTAGAGGTGGGCGGAACAACCCGATGAGGCCGCGCATGACCCCCGAAGATATTGCAAAACTGCCCTACCGCCCCTGCGTCGGGCTGATGCTGATGAACGATCAGGGCCAGATCTTTGTCGGACAGCGCAACGACCGCCACGCGAACGCCTGGCAAATGCCGCAGGGCGGTGTGGACAAGGGCGAAGACCCTCGTGATGCGGCCTTGCGAGAGCTGTTGGAGGAAACCGGAGTCACGGCTAATCTGGTTGAAATCATCGCGGAAACCGAGGGCTGGCTGCCTTATGACCTGCCGCATGACATCGTGCCCAAGATATGGAAGGGCCGCTTCCGCGGGCAGGAGCAGAAATGGTTCCTGATGCGGTATCTGGGAACCGACGACCAGATCGACATCGCAACCCACCACCCCGAGTTCACCTGCTGGAAATGGCAGGAGCCAGACCGGCTGATCGCTGAAATCGTGCCTTTCAAGCGTGATGTGTATGAGCGCGTGGTCGAGGCTTTTTCCGACTATCTAAGCGAATTCTGATCGCTTGGGTTGCGTTTCAGATTGATCCGCAACGCGGACAAAGCGGTCTGTGGTTCTCCAATCAAATCGGCCGACCTTGGGTTTACAGTACACGGTTGTGGAGAGTGAGAAGGATTAGTTGTCTTCACTTCCGGAAGTATAGTGTCTCAATTGGCACCCTTATTGCATGCTGAGCAGGACGTTATGGCTCACGAGCGTCCAGATACCCTCCGGTTAAGCCCTTTTGAGTGTCAGATGGTATCGTCCCAAAATTAGGTTGTTGGTTGTTCGGGTGCATCACCCAGAGCCAGCAGCAAAAGAATAGCCAAAAGGGGTGATCCAACCAGACCGATCAGGAACCAGATCAAACCAGACCGGTTGCGCCGCCCTGCCATCGTGATCGGCAGGATATAAAGCCAGATCACGACAACCAGCAAGATGAGCATAAAAATCAACTGGATAACTGGTGCGTCCATGAAATTTTGCCTTTCGTATCTTGACGCCATTTTTAAAACGGCTGATTTTTTAAAACGGCTGATCCGGTTAGATAGACAATGGCCCGAAAGCGTTTTCGGGTATTAATTTAGCCCAACATGGGTCCCGGGCGTCCCAACCCTCTCCCTTTGGGTTCCTTGGCTATCAGACAGTGCCGTCCAAATGTTTGGTGTTTTCCGGGTCACAAGGTAGCAAGGTCGGCAAAACGGATAAAGTGGGTGTTCAAGGAACCTTTTAAAGTGCCTTTTCAATGAACTTTGAAAAAAGCTCACCCTGCGAATTGATCCTAAGTTTCGCGTAAATGTTGCGTCTGTGGATGCGGACTGTGCCTGGAGAGATGCCGAGAATTGTGCCGACAGCTTCTGCCGAATGGCCCTTCAACGTGAACTCAACGACTTCGCGTTCTCGTGGTGTCAGAACGCCATCGCCAAATGCCTGGAAAGCAAGATCGACGCGACGACTAACGCCATTCGCTGCGGCGCCGCGGGCCAGTGTTGGAAAGTCACTCCAATGTTTGCAACAGGCTGCCCGAACGAGCGGCCATAGAGCGTGCAAATGACGAATTTCCTTGGCTGAAAAAGGCTTCACTGATCGCATGAGCGAGACCACAACCATCCCAGTGCTCGGGATATCGATAAAGTAGCCAATCTCCTCTGCTAACCCAGTCCTTTTGTAATAGCTGCGATAGTATTCGCCCTGATAGAACCTGTCCGGTGCGATATCGCGCATGCGGTACAGACCCGGTGTTATCGGTTTTGTCGCGGCCAAAAAAAATGGATCAAGTACGTAGGGCCCTGCTTGGTAATCCTCAACAAAAATACGCCGTTTGCTTTTGGGAAAATCGTCGTGAAGGTCTATAGGCGCTTCGGTTCCGACATGGCCAAACACCACCGTAAAATCGAATGGTGCGACCTGCCGCAAGCCATCTGCCAAAGCACATGGAAATTCTGGGGTTCCGATCTTCTCCACGACCCTGCCGGCCTCTTCCATCCAATCGTACACGCGCCGCTCCAGATTTTCGAAAAGCACCTCTATACCCCAATTGTGGTATATACAGTTATTCCGAGTTATTGTTACTTTTTCCTTGTTTGAGTGGTATGCCAACAAGTGCCAAAAAATCAAGCAAAAGGAAAACGGCAGTATATGAGCTTTGACATGAGCGTCACCATGCAGACGATTGCGGAACTCCGAGGAGTGACCAAGACCTTCGGGAATGTGGTCGCCGCCAAAGACCTGAATCTTTCCATTGGGAAAGGAGAGTTCCTGTCGTTCTTAGGCCCATCTGGTTGCGGCAAAACCACTGCGCTTAGAATGTTGGCAGGTTTCGAGAAGCCAACCGAAGGTCAGGTGTTGCTCGATGGAGAAGTCGTCAACGACTTGGATGCGCACCATCGCCCAGTCAACATGGTGTTTCAGCACTATGCTCTTTTTCCTCACCTAAGCGTGTTCGACAACATCGCGTACGGCCTGCGCCAACAACGACCACGCGTAGACAAACAAACAATCGCGACAAAGGTTGAGCAAGCGCTGGAAACTGTCCGTCTTGGTGGGTTTGGCCCACGTCGCATCTGGGAGATGTCTGGTGGTCAGCAGCAACGCGTCGCTTTGGCGCGTGCGATCGTAAACGAGCCCAAGCTTTTGCTGCTTGATGAACCAATGGCTGCTCTGGATCGAAAGCTTCGAAAAGAAATGCAGTTTGAACTGCAGAACCTGCAACGACAACTGGGAATAACTTTTGTCCTCGTCACGCACGACCAAGAAGAAGCGCTTTCAATGTCCGACCGAATTTGTGTGATGGAAGGCGGCAGTATTGTGCAGGTTGGCAGCCCACGCGAACTCTATGACATGCCCCGCAGCCGCTACGTGGCTGGATTTGTAGGCACCTCAAATTTCTTTGATGCAACTGTGACTGACTCAGCAGCCGACCAAATCACTGTGCGTTTAGCGAGTGGCCAAAAGGTGCGCGGAACTCCGGAGATTCCAATAGATGCAGGGCAGGAAGTGTGCGTTAGTATCCGTCCTGAACAGATCACGCTGACCCGCGCGCTACCCACAGCTGAAATCGCTCTGCCAGTTACCATTCAAAATCGGATCTTCCTTGGGGAGCACACAGAATACCTTGCGCGCAACGAAGCACTGGGTGATTTCCACGTACTTGTGCCAAGGCAAGCGGAATTGAACGAGGGGACGTTCAATGCAGGAGAGCAGGCCTTTGTTTCATGGGGCGAAGGCGCACTGCTGATCCTGGAAAAATAACAAATCCCGCAATCCAACAACAGAGAGGTTCACAATGACCAAGGATAATGGGACTATTTCCAAGCAAAAGTTCATGGAAGAGCTTCGCCGGTACCAAAAGGGTTCGGTTACACGGCGACATTTCTTAGGCGTGACAGGTCTTGGGATGGCAACGGCCGTTCTGGGCACGGCCATTCCTGGGTTGCGTCCACGCCCGGCATTTGCTGCCGGGGACATTGGCGACCGAGTGATCCTCGCCACATGGCCGAACTACCATGACGAGATGAACTTCGAAGCCTTCACGGAAGCCACTGGCGCCCATGTTCAGGTCAATGTTTTTGGCTCGAACGAAGAGATGTTGGCAAAACTACAGGCTGGAGGGTCCGGCTGGGACGTTTTCGTTCCAACCAACTACACGATCACTACGTATGTGGGTGAAGATCTGATCATCCCGCTCGATACGTCCAAACTGCCAAACTACGACGCAGGTTCATTCGAACAGCGCTTTTCCGATGCCGGTTCTGTCGATGGCCAGCTTTACGCGGTGCCAAAAAACTGGGGCACGACTGGCTTTGCAGTGAACACCAGCAAGCTTGACGGCGCTCCGACTCCAACCACATGGAAAGAGTTCTGGGACCTTACTATGGAAGGTTACTCAGGCCGGACAATGGTGCATGATTACCAACTCACCACCATCGGTAATGCCCTGAAATACTTCGGCTACTCCTTCAACTCGGTCGATGAGAAGGAACTGGCGGATGCCGAGAAATTGTTGCTGGATGCCAAACCGCATCTGTTTGCAATCTCGTCGGATTATCAGCCACCGATGCGTAACGGTGACGCCTGGATGACGATGTGCTGGACAGGTGACGGCAAGCAGATGAATGTCGACATGCCTGAAATCGCCTACGTTCTGGGAACTGAGGGCGGTGAGCTCTGGTCCGACTACTACGCTATTCCTAAGGGCGCACCCCATATGGATGCCGCTTATGCCTTGATCGACTTCCTGCTGAACCCGGAAGTTAATGCGAAAGAAGTCCTCGCTCACGGCTATCCATCGGCTGATGCTCGCACCAATGCGTTGCTGCCGAAGGAACTACTGGAAGATCCGATCCTTTATCCGGCAGCTGACCTTCTGAATGCACTCGAGTTCGGCGCGGCGGCTACACTAACCGATCCAAACCGTGCCGAGTTGCTCGCCCGCTTCAAGTCGGCCTAAGCGGCAAGGCCGCCAATATCGGAAAAGACGAGGACAAAATGACCGAACGAGGCAGAAAAGCACTGTTGCTGGCTCCAGCAGGAATATGGCTTTTGGTAATGCTAGCCCTTCCTCTGCTGGTCGTCTTCGTCTTTTCCTTTGGCGAACGGGGTGCCGCCGGAGGCTACGTTCCAGCGTTCACGTTGGAACAATATGCCAACCTTCCTGCGCGATGGACGGCGTTTAAGAACACTTTGATCCTTGCACCTCTGGGGACTATCGCTGCGTTGGTAATTGCCTACCCGCTCGCCTACTTTCTTGCGGTGCGTTGTTCACCAAAGTGGAGAACTTCGCTGTTGATCCTAGTGATCGTGCCGTTCTGGACATCGATCCTGATCCGGTCATACGCTTGGATTTTCATCCTTGGGGGGCGTGGCTTGCCCGCTTTACTGGAGTCGATCGGCATCGATGATATCCGCCTGATAAATACGCCGTTCGCTGTGCTTGTCGGGATTGTCTATGGGTATCTACCTCTGATGGTTTTCCCGATTTTTGTAAGCTTAGACAAACTGGATAAACGCCTTCTGGAAGCATCGGCTGATCTCGGCTCTACCCCATGGCGTACGTTCCGTCAGGTGACACTTCCTTTGTCGGTACCTGGTATCGCAACTGGCTGCATGCTGGTCTTCATCTTGCTGATGGGCGAGTTTCTGATCCCAGCGATCTTGGGCGGCGGAAAGGTCTTTTTCGTCGGAAATGCGCTGGTGGACCTGTTCCTGCAGTCTCGGAACTGGGCGTACGGATCGGCGGTCGCAATGACTCTGGTTGTCGTAATGCTTGTCACTGTCTCAATTTACATGAAATTCATCTCGCGCCTGGGTGGCCAGCGCGAAGATGTCTCGCTGATGTGAGGGTCCGATGCGCTTATACGCGATTTGCGTCTACCTTTTTCTCTATATTCCAATCGGCATCATCGCGCTTTTCAGCTTTAATGCCGGACGACACGCAAGCCAGTTCATGGGGTTCTCGACCCAATGGTATGGTAAAGCGCTGAACAACCCATTTGTAATGGACGCGCTCGAGACCAGTCTGCTTGCGGCATTCATAACTGCTTGCCTCGCATCCACTCTCGGAACCATGGCGGCCATCGCTTTACAAGGGGTTAAGGGATGGCTCCGAACTTTGTTTGATGCGATGATTTATATTGCAATAATGATACCCGGTATCGTCATCGGCATCGCGACACTCATTGCCCTGGTCACCGTATTCGGCTGGCTAAACCCGCTTCTTGCAAGCCTATGGCCCGATGGAGCAAATCCCCCGCAACTTTCCATGGGGATGCCCACGCTTGTCGCCGCACACACCATGTTCACAATGGCGCTGGTCATAATCATCGTACGTGCAAGGCTATCGGGTATGGACCGCGCGCTCATGGAAGCTTCGGCTGACCTCTTTGCGACGCCCTGGGGCACCTTTCGACAGGTGACCCTGCCGTTGATAGCACCGGCAATTTTGGCAGGCTTCCTGCTCAGCTTCACTTTCTCATTTGATGATTTCATCATCGCGTTCTTCGTAGCTGGCTCAGAAACAACCCTGCCAATCTACATATTCTCATCCATCCGGCGCGGCGTAACACCCGAGATCAATGCCATCGGCACTATGGTTATGGGCGCGTCGCTCTTGTTGCTCGTAGCAGCGCAGCTGCTTTTGCGCCGAGGCGCCTCAAAATCGAATAATTAAATAAAGGAGCCAAGTGACATGCGGCTTGCAGGTAAGGTCGCGCTCGTGACGGGCGCGGGATCAGGAATTGGTCGGGCGGGTTCAATGGCAATGGCACAAGAGGGTGCGCATGTTGTGGTAACCGATCGCGATGCAACCCTTGCTGAAGCCACTGTGGCCGCGATCGTAGCGCAGGGAAATCAAGCATCTGCCATACAGCTTGATGTGACCGATGACGATGCCCTTACCAGAACCATAGACGAAGCAGTTAAAAACTTCGGTCGGCTTGACGTGTTGCACTCTCACGCTGGGTTGCAGATCGAAGGAACGCTGGAAGAAGTGGAACCAGATGGAATGGATGCTTCTTGGGCATTGAATGTCCGCGCTCACTTCATTGCCGCGCGTGCAGCCGTCGCCCATATGAAATCACAAGGTGGAGGCAGCGTGATCGTCACGGCCTCCAATTCTGGGGTTCAATATGACCGGGGTATGATCGCCTATGCGACTACAAAGCACGCTGCTGTTGCGATGGTCCGGCAGATGGCAGCCGACTACGCTGTCCATGCAATCCGTTTCAATGCCCTATGTCCAGGATTTGTAGACACCCCTTTCAATGCAGGCTTCGAAAAGCAGATGGGAGGCCGTGCCAAACTGGAAAGCTACATCGAGCAGGCGATCCCCATGAGTCGATGGGCGACAGTTGAAGAGATTGGCCATGGGATCGTCTATTTAGCTTCAGATGAATCCGCTTTTATGACGGGGCAAGCCCTGGTTATCGATGGCGGTGAATGCATTTAGTGATGGGTTAGACCGCTCAAGAGAATGTCTATCGCCGCAATTCATTTTGGCGAGCACATTTAAGTCCGCTTTGGGCTCAAAGCAGCCCTTCCTCCCGCAGCAATTCCAGCATATCCGCCTCGGGTCTCGGGCCGATATGGCTGATGACCTCGCGGGCGCAGACATTGCCAATACGGGCGCAGGTCTCGAAATCGCGGCCGGTTGCCATGCCAAACAGGAACCCGGCGGCAAACTGGTCGCCCGCACCTGTTGCATCAACGGGGACGACCTTCTCGACCGGTACGTCAATGCGAGCGTCGCCGTTCATAACCGTCACCCCGTCGCCCGACCGGGTGCAGACCACCAGCGGGCAGATCGCCGACGTGCGCCGCAGCGCCTCTTCCAGGTCGTCGGTTTCGAACAGGGATTTGATCTCGGCCTCGTTGCCGATCACGAAATCCAGCTCGTTTTCAATCAGCAGCAGGAAATCCACCCGATGCCGTTCCACACAGAATGGGTCGGAAATGGCAATTCCGGCCTTGCCGCCACCCTTGTGACAGGCACGTGCGGCCTCAAGGAATGCCGCCTTGCCCTTCTCTTTGTCGAACAGATACCCCTCAAGGAACATGATCTGGCTGTTTCCTGCGACCTCATCCGGAACGTCCTGAGACGACAGTTCCGAGGAAATGCCCAGATAAGTGTTCATCGACCGCTCGCCATCAGGCGACACAAAGATCATCGAGCGTGACGTCGGCAATTCGCCACCCGGAACAGGCGGGTTCACGAAGTCGACGCCATCTTCATTCATCGCATCTGCATAGAACCGGCCCAGAGCGTCATCGTGTACCCGGCCGATGAATGCTGCATCCAACCCAAGCGCGCCTGCGCCCGCAATGGTATTGGCCACCGAGCCGCCCGGCGTTTGAACTCGGCTTTCCATCGAGGCGTACAGCACCTCGCCGCGTTCCTGTTCGATCAACTGCATGATGCCTTTTTCGATGCCCATCAGCTCCAGAAAGCTGTCATCGGCCTGGGAAATCACGTCCACAACGGCATTTCCGATGCCGGTCAGTTGATAAGTCTTCATAGGGTTTTGTCCTCGAATTGGCAGAGATCACGGATGATGCAGGTCGGGCATTGCGGCTTGCGCGCCTTGCAGTGGTACCGGCCATGCAGGATCAGCCAGTGATGCGCATGAAGTTGAAAGTCAGCGGGAATATTGTCTTCGATGGCGCGTTCGACCGTGTCCACATCCTTGCCGGGGCAAATACCGGTGCGGTTGCCGACGCGAAAGATATGGGTGTCCACCGCCTGCGCCGGTTGCCGCCACCACATGTTCAGAACCACGTTGGCCGTCTTGCGGCCCACACCCGGAAGGGATTGCAGGGCAGCCCGGGAATTGGGAACCTCGCCGCCATATTCGTCAACCAGGATACGGCTGAGCTTGATGACGTTCTTGGCCTTCTGGCGGAACAAGCCAATGGTCTTGATGTGCTCGATCAGGCCGTCCTCGCCCAGATCCAGCATCTTTTGCGGCGTGTCGGCGATCTTGAACAGGTCGCGCGTCGCTTTGTTGACACCCGCATCCGTGGCCTGCGCCGAAAGGGCCACGGCGACGACCAGAGTATAGACGTTCACATGCTCCAGCTCGCCCTTGGGTTCCGGGTCGGCCTTTTGAAAGCGCGTGAAAATCTCGCGGATCGTATGATAGTCGAGTTGCTTTGCCATCCGGGCCTTAATGCCGTCCACCGCGCCCTGACACAAGCACAAAGCCAATGCGCAAGTTCCGGGTCGCGACAGCGTGGCCAGCGCGCTATGGTTTTGTCAGATGATGAGGTGGAACCATGAACGTCCAGACCCCAGAAAGCGGTTATCATTACAACGTCATGCGCCGGGCAATCGAGTTGATCGATCAGGGTGGTGAAGGCCTGAGCCTTGATGAACTGGCACGCCAGATGGATATGAGCCCGGCCCATTTCCAGCGTTTGTTCTCGCGTTGGACCGGAGTGTCACCGAAACGGTATCAACAATACCTGACGCTGGGCCATGCGAAGGCATTGTTGCGTGAACGGTTTACGACATTGGAAACGGCCCACAATGTGGGCCTGTCCGGCAGCGGACGTCTGCATGACCTGTTCCTGACGTGGGAATCCATGAGCCCCGGCGAATATGCCCGCAAAGGCGAAGGTCTGACGATCTATTGGGGGTGGTTCGAATGCCCCTTTGGCCCCGCGCTGGTCATGGGGACCGACAAGGGCATCTGCGGCATTGCCTTCGGCGCCGAGACCGGCGAAGAGGCCGCGATGGAAGACATGATCTCGCGCTGGCCCAAGGCGACGTTTGTCGAAGATCCGATGCGTCTGCGTCCTTGGGCGCTGAGTGCTTTTGGCGCTGCCAGCGACCGGTTGGAGCCGACACCGGTTTTCCTGATCGGATCACCTTTGCAAATCAAGGTGTGGGAAGCGCTGATGCATATCCCGTCCGGGCAGGTCACGACCTATTCCGAGATCGCCCAGCGAGTCGGCTCGCCGCAAGCCGTTCGCGCCGTGGGAACGGCAGTTGGCCGCAACCCGGTCAGTTGGTTGATCCCCTGCCATCGGGCATTGCGCAAATCAGGTGGTCTGGGGGGCTATCACTGGGGCTTGCCTGTCAAGCGTGCCATGCTGGCCTATGAGGCGGCGCAGGCAGACGCCTGATTGACAGACGGCCCGGCCGCTGCCAAAAGGCACCTCAGGTTCGGGTCCCCTGCCGTTCGCGGCCATTGGCTTTGGTGAAACCCGGTTTGACAAGCATCTGTTGCCCTTTCCCGGCGCGCGGATGGAAATGCGAGCCCCGTCCTGACTTCGCGCCCGTTCAAGGACACGAGGCACATGATGATACGATCCCAAACCGTTGCTCCGGTTGAAGAGCTGAAAGCGCAGGCGAAACGCCTGCGGGAAGACTTGAAAACGAAGGGCGTTTCGCTGTCGCACAGTGCGGCATTGGAACTGCTGGCCCATCAGCATGGCGTTCGAGACTGGAACACCTTGCACGCAATGGCCGGAAACCGGATGCATCTGCGCGTGGGTGATCGGGTCGAAGGGCGCTATCTGGGTCAGGCGTTCACGGCCGAAATTCGCGGTTTGACCATGCTTGGTGATGGCGCGCGTCGCCGAGTGACCCTGCATTTCGATACGCCGGTCGATGTGGTGCGCTTTGACAGCTTTTCCGCATTTCGACAGCGCGTCACCGGCGAGATTGGGTGGGACGGTCAATCCCGGCGCCACACGTCCGATGGCGTACCCCAGCTTGTGGTGCGGCCCCTATAAGGGGTTGCAGGCGGGGCCAACCGCGTTGCCCCGCCCGATCTGTCTGCTTTGCAGGTAAGTTACTCTGCCGCCCAACCGCCGACAGCTTTGATCTCGAGGAAGTCCTCAAGCCCAAAGACGCCGCCTTCACGCCCGTTGCCGGATTGCTTCATGCCGCCGAACGGTGAGCCCGCGCTGCGCGATTGTCCGTTCATTTCGACCATGCCCGACCGCAGCGCCCGCGCCATGCGATTGGCACGCGCGCCGTCCTGCGTCTGAACATAGTTGGTCAGGCCATAGGGTGTATCATTGGCGATTTCGACAGCCTCTTCTTCGGTGTCGAAGGGGATCATGGTCAGAACCGGGCCAAAGATTTCTTCGCGGGCGATGGTCATCTGGTTGTTTGCATCGGCAAAGACCGTGGGGCGGACATAGTAGCCCTTGTTCAGCCCCTCTGGCCGTCCGGTGCCGCCTGCGACCAGCCGCGCCCCTTCATCGATGCCCTTCTGGATCAGGTCCTGAATCTTGATCCACTGAACTTCATTCACCACCGGTCCGATATGGCGGCCTTCCTCTGAGGCAGGGCCAACCTTGACCATGTTTGCGACCTCGGCCGCGGTTTCCACAGCCTTGTCATAGATCGGGCGCTGCACCAGCATCCGACTGGGGGCGTTGCAGCTTTGGCCGGTGTTTTGCATCATGTGCAGCACCCCACGCTTGACCGCTTTTTCGTCCGCGTCCTCAAAGATGACGTTGGCCCCTTTGCCTCCTAGCTCAAGATGTACTTTCTTGAGGGTATCAGCCGCATTTTTGGAAATCGCGGTGCCTGCGCGGGTCGAGCCGGTGAAGCTGACCATGTCTACATCCGGATGGCCCGAAAGTTGCGAACCAACGCCCGCACCGTCGCCGTTGACCAGATTGAACACACCGGGCGGGAAGCCTGCCTCGTCCATCATCTCGGCAAAGATCATCGCGTTCAGCGGGCTTTGTTCCGACGGTTTCAGCACCATCGTGCAGCCCGCAATCGCAGCAGCACCAACCTTGAGCGTGATCTGGTTCATCGGCCAGTTCCACGGCGTGATCAAAGCGGCAACGCCAACCGCCTCGTAAATGATGCGATCATTCGGCGCATGATCCCCCAGCGGGCGTTCAAATTCAAACGACCTGGCGGCGCGGATGAAGTTCTTCAGGTGATAGATGCCGGCACCCGCCTGCGCTGAGCGCGCCAGATCGATCGGGGCGCCCATTTCCAGCGACATCGCCTGCGCCAGATCCTCTGCCCGGGCTGCATAGAGTTCGACCAGTTTTTCCACCAGCGCGATGCGGGTTTCCACTGGCGTGGCCATCCAGCCCGGCAGGGCGGCCTTGGCCGCGGCAACGGCCGCATTCGTGTCGGCTTCGGCGCCAAGCGAGATCACGGCGCAGGGGTCTTCGGTTGACGGGTTGATGACCTCGAAGTCATTGGGCTGCGATGGGGCCACCCACTGACCATTAATATAGAAATCCCGCTTTTCGATCATCCTGAGCCCTCCTGAAGGTCTGCCTGAAATCGGCTGTTCGGGGCCACTCTGTCACCCATGCACAGGCTGAGCAATAGTGAATTTGATCAAATTATTTTCTGGCAATGCCCACGAAATCCGTATCCTCAAGCGCGATGGACGGTTTAACCTGCACACAAAGTGATTAGGTTCCAAACAACCGATTCAGGTTTTTCACAGAGAAGGAGATGCCCCATGGGTTTGCGTATCAACGACACCGTTCCGAATTTCACGGCAGAAACGGATCAGGGCACCATTCAGTTTCACGACTGGATTGGCGATAGCTGGGCCATTCTGTTCTCGCACCCAAAGGATTTCACACCTGTATGCACCACCGAGTTTTCGGCCGTTGCGCAATTGAATGACGAATGGGCCGCGCGCAACACCAAGGTGATCGGCGTATCGGTCGATGGTGTCGAAGACCACAAAAAGTGGAAGAAGGACATTGAGGAATACGGCAAGGCCGAACCCGGCTTTCCGATCATCGCCGACGACGGTCTGGCTGTGTCCAAGGCTTTCGACATGCTGCCCGCCGAAGCATATCTGCCCGACGGCCGTACACCGGCTGACAGTGCCACGGTGCGTTCCGTCTTTATCATCGGACCGGACAAGCAGCTGAAGCTGTCGATGACCTACCCGATGACCGTGGGCCGGAACTTTGCCGAAATTCTGCGCGCGCTTGACGGTTTGCAGATGTCGGCCAAGGGCGTTGCGACACCTGCCAACTGGGTGCCGGGCGAAGACGTGATCATCCCGCCAACCGTGTCGAACGAAGACGCCAAGGCCAAGTTTGGCGAGTTCGAAACGATCTTCCCCTATCTGCGCAAGACCAAAGCGCCGTCGTAAGCCGGTTGCCGGGTCAGGGGGGCTGTCTGCCCCCCATCGTGCCCGCAGGCACGATTCCCCCCGAGGATATTTTTAGCCAGATGAAGCAGGCGGTTGTTGCAGGTCGAGCGACCACCGAAATGTCCTGCGCGTACTGCATTTTTCGGGGTTTTCCGGGTGCCCCCGCGCCTGAGGCGCGAGGGCAAAGAGGTGCAGGAAACCGGAGAGAAACCTGACACCCGAAGCAATCAGAAATTATGGCGAAGTCCGAAATTGATGCTGAAAGTATCCAGATCGTTCTCTACGTTGCCGGTCAAAGCTCCGTTGGGGGCCAGGCGCTGCGACGAAACATCAAAGGCGCGGGCGTAACGGGCGTCAATCGTGAACGCTGTCGACGGGTTGATGTCATATGCCACACCGGCGATCAGCTGGGCGGCCAAGGTGGTGTCGGTGTCGTCCAGCGCCACACCCGGCCCGTAAGAAAAATCCAGATTCGTATAGGTGGCACCCAGCCCAAACCCGGCAAACGGTGTCAGCGCGCCGGCCTGTTTGAAATCGAACAGCAGATTGGCAAATAACGAGGTCTGCGTGACGTCGCCCGAGATATTGCCCTCGGGCCCCGGACCATTGCCAGTAAAGTTTACACCATCCACGTCACTGTCGCGATATGACAGTTCCAGCTCGATCCGCGTTCCGATGATATCGTTGGACCATTGCGGGATTTCCTTGCCTACCGCGAGGCCCAGTCCGAAACCTGCGTCGAATTCGGTATCGACCGATTGCGTCGCGCCACCGATCGTCCCGGTGAAATCGCTGTCCTGTAGCTGGCTGTAGCCGATGAAGCCGTGAATATAGGTGCCGTCGCCCAGGCTCTGCGCGGCAAGCGCCGTTGCGCTGATCGCCAGAGCCGAAGAGGCGAGAATGAGGCGCGTGAACATAACCATCTCCAGTGTCCCAAAGTCCGCATGCCATGGATGTGGACGAGGCTGGCCCAAAAAGAAAGGCGCCGGGCCTTCACTTCGTTTCACAGGTTTTTAGGAATGTGTGAGTGAATAGGCACGAGGCTCTGCCACTGTTTCAGGGCACATCCCTGACCAACGGTTCTGACAGGAGTTCGTCGACAAAGAAACTGAGCAACTGCACCCTGCTGGAAACGCCCGCCTTTCGATAGACCGCAGCGCTTTGGGCCTTGATCGTCCCTTCTTTCGTCTGTCGCATTCCGGCGATTTCCGCGATGGAAAGCCCCTTGATCGTCAGCATGGCAACGTCACGCTCAGCCTCACTAAGCTGCCACGCGCTGAACTGGGTTTCGATGACCTGGGCAAAAGCCCCTTGCGCCACTTGCAGTTGCCGCTGCATGTCGCGCACCCGTCTGGACTGGGAACGGATCAGGGCGATCGTGGCGCTCAGGCCGCCGACAAGCGCCAGCGACAAAAACAGCTCGAACGAATGAAGGTGACGAAATCCCGCGCCGTCGCCGCCTGTCCAATCCAGCAGCGCATCCGTCATGAAAAAGGCGGCGCAGAGGGCCTGCACCACCAGAAGAAGCCAGAGCAAAGACGTTTGAGTAACTTTCATGCGGCCCCATGGACGTTGCGGGTTCAGTCGTCGTCCTCTTCGAGCTCGATGGCTGTCACCACCCCGTCCGTGTCAGACAGAACCAGTTCAGTTTCCACGCCATCCTTGGTGAGTTCAACCTCGATCTTCCCACCTTCGAATTCGATCTCTTCGATCTGGTACCCCTGGGCTTCAAGCGCCGCGCGGATATCGGCTTCGCTTGTGCCCAATTTGTCGCCCAGTCCGACATTGGCCAAAGCAAGAACTGGTGCGGTTGCGATCAATCCCGTCAGTGTCAGCAGTTTCAAGGTTTCCATATCGCATCTCCTTTTTGCGTTGTGGCGATGCAGTGGAACTGGGGATGGCAGAGGCGCCCTGCGATTGGTTTTTGGTTGAAACAGGGTGAATAGAACCAAGGTTTAGGCCATTCGCAGCCGTTTGCGCGCGTCAGGTTCAGATTGCAATCAAGTTGTGCTAGTTTGTTTTGCGGAAACATACGGGCATGGGACCAACGATGTCGGGCTTTCTGACTGTCCTGAACAGGAGAAAACCATGGCTTTTACAGATTGGTACGTCGAGGGAGAAAGCTTCGGAAACTGCAACTGCGGCTATGCCTGCCCCTGCCAGTTCGAGGAATTGCCGACGCATGGCGATTGCCGCGGCTTCGAGGTGCTTGAAATATCCACCGGATATTTTGGCGAAACGGATCTGAGTGGAACCAAGGCTGCGTTGATCTATGCATGGCCCGGGCCAATATTCGAGGGTGGCGGTGAAATGCAGGTGATCGTCGACCCCGCGGCCTCACCGGCGCAGCGCGATGCGCTGGAAAAAGTCTTTCACGGCGAAGAAACCGAAGAGATGGCAACCCATTGGTACGTGTTCCGAGCCATGTGTGAGACGGTGCACGACACGCTGTACCTGCCGATCGAGCTTAAGATGGATATCGAAGGACGAACGGCCAGCGTTGCCGTTGGCGACGTTCTAAAGTCGACCGGGCGCCCGATTCAGGCCCCGCATGGTGGCGGCGAACACCGTGTACGCATCGATATTCCCGGCGGGATCGAATTCACCATTGCCGAGATCGGCAGCGCCTCGACCCGAGCTTATGCGGCGATCAAACTGGATCTGAAAGACAGCTACGGCCAGTGGCACCTGTTGAAACATGGCCCCGGTGGCGTCGCGCACTGACCTGCGGTCAGGCGGCTTTCGCGGATTCATCGGGGCGGATCTTCCAGCCCGGAACCGCCAGATCCGCCGACAGCACCCGGACTTCGAAGGGTTTGAGGACCGGCAATGCGGTCGAACCGTAACAGCCTTCACCATTGGCCAGTTCCGGGAACAGTTCGAACAGCTCGCTTCGGGTGGCGGATGCCATTGCCCTAAGACTTGTATCACCGGGGTAAAAGGACTCGGACCAGAGTCCTTCGACATTCACCAACTCATGCTGATCAAAGAGGATATGAATGTACTCCACCCCATGTGCGGGCGTTTCCTGAACGATGGTATGCCCATTGATCAGCCCCTTTGCGGGGGCCAGCATCGCCGGCTCGCAATGCATAAGCTCCATCATGGTCGAGGTCACGGCAATCCGGTGCTGTGGGGAAATGACGAGATCGCGGCTTGGGCTGTTCGGCCCGAAACAGCCCGCCTTGATCCGTACAGGGGACAGGTGCGTGTTTCGCCGCAACTCAGCCGCGGACAACCGGCGCTTGCCGATCCAGCGGACCGGGCGTGCATGGCCGCCGGCGGTGATGACCGGGTCGCCGGGCTCCAGCGCCTCGACCCTGCGCAGCCCAGTCGGTGTCTGGATCAGAGATCCTGTGGTGAAACACACGAAAGAAGGCAAAGTGTCATACGCGGATGACGGCGCGGTGCCGGCAAAACTGGTATCTGAAATCGTGTCATTCAGTTCGGCCTGACCCGAAGTGACTATGATGTAACGCGGGTTTGAAAACTGGATCAGGATGAACGTGACCGGCGCGCCATCGACCGTGCCTGTGTAGTTTTCGAAAGTACTGAAATTCTGGGTCGAGCCGGAAAAGCCGGGAAGAGACGCGAGGTCAAGTTGCGAGCTGCCATCCGGGTCGGGATCTTGCAGCAGGGCGTCATTATCCGTGACTTCGACCGAATACGCAGCAGTAATATCAACACTGCGGTTGCTGAACGGGTCTGCGCTGATTTCGTAAACAGTAATCGATGCCACGGTCGAACAGCTTCCTTGAAAACGGCAATATCCCCCTTAAGGTTGAGCTAATACACGCAATAAGTGTTAATAATTGATTTACCAAAGTTGCGGCGCAGTTAACCGTCCTGTGCCGCGCAAACAAAAAGGCCCCGGATGAAACCGGGGCCTTCCGCTGTCTGTCAGAGGGGCAGATTACTCTGCGTTTTCCTCTTTCTTTTCTTTCTTTTCCGGAACGATCTCTTCGCCGGTTTCCTGATCGACGACTTTCATCGACAGGCGCACCTTGCCGCGATCGTCAAAGCCCAGCAGTTTGACTTTGACTTCCTGACCTTCTTTCAGAACATCCGACGGATGGTTCAGGCGGCGGTTTTCGATCTGCGACACGTGGACCAGACCGTCACGCTTGCCAAAGAAGTTCACGAAGGCGCCGAAATCGACGATCTTGACCACCTTGCCGGTGTAAACCTGACCTTCTTCAGGCTCTGCCACGATCGAATAGATCATGTCATAGGCCTTCTTGATCGATTCCCCGTCGGGCGAGGCGATCTTGATGACGCCATCGTCGTTGATGTCGACCTTGGCGCCCGAAACCTCGACGATCTCGCGGATGACCTTGCCGCCTGAACCGATCACTTCACGGATCTTGTCGGTCGGGATGTTCATGGTCTCGATGCGCGGGGCGTGGACCGAGAAATCGTTGGTCTCGGACAGGGCTTTGCCCATCTCGCCCAGAATGTGCATCCGGCCTTCCTTGGCCTGTGCCAGGGCGGTTTCCATGATCTGAGGCGTGATGCCGGCAACCTTGATGTCCATCTGAAGCGAGGTGATGCCGTTTTCGGTGCCCGCAACCTTGAAGTCCATGTCGCCCAGGTGGTCTTCGTCACCCAGGATGTCGGTCAGAACAGCGTATTCACCGTCATCTTCCAGGATCAGACCCATGGCCACACCGGCAACTGGCGCTTTCAGCGGAACACCCGCATCCATCATCGACAGCGAACCGCCGCAGACAGAGGCCATCGAGCTTGAGCCGTTGGATTCAGTGATCTCGGACACCACGCGAATGGTGTAGGGGAAATCGGTCGGCGCAGGCAGAACCGCCTGAAGCGCGCGCCATGCCAGTTTGCCGTGGCCGATCTCGCGACGGCCGGGCGAACCAACGCGGCCCACTTCACCCACCGAATACGGAGGGAAGTTGTAGTGCAGCAGGAAGTTCGATTTGAAGTTGCCGTGCAGCGCGTCGATGAATTGCTCATCGTCGCCGGTGCCCAGCGTGGTCACGGCCAGCGCCTGTGTTTCACCGCGGGTGAACAGGGCAGAACCGTGGGTCCGGGGCAGAATCGAGGTTTCTGCAACGATCGAGCGGACATCGGTGGTCGAACGACCGTCGATCCGCTTGCCGCCCCTGACGACGTCGCCGCGCAGAATGCCGGCTTCCAGCTTTTTCATCGCGGAACCGAGGTTGCCGTCTTCCAGCTGCTCTTCGGTCAGCGCCTCTTTGATCGTTTCGCGGGCGGCGGCAACAGCGGCGGTGCGCTCTTGCTTGTCGGTGATCGCGAAGGCGGCGCGCATCTGCTCTTCACCGGCGGCCTTAACGGCGGCATAAAGCTCGGAGTAATCCGGCGCCTGGAAGTCAAACGGCTCTTTCGCGGCTTCTTCCGCCAGCGAGATGATCAGGTCGATGACCGGTTGGATCTGCTCATGCGCAAAGTTTACCGCACCCAGCATTTCCGCTTCGGACAGTTCGTACGCTTCCGATTCCACCATCATCACGGCGTCTTTGGTGCCGGCCACAACCAGGTCCAGACGCTGTTCGGGGTTCAGGCGCAGATCCTGCATGTCGTCCACGGTCGGGTTCAGGACATATTCACCGTCGGTGTATCCCACGCGGCAGCCCGCGATCGGGCCCATGAACGGTGCGCCCGAGATGGTCAGAGCAGCCGAAGCAGCAATCATCGCAACGATGTCGGGATCGTTGACCAGATCGTGGCTCAGCACGGTACACATCACCAGGACTTCGTTTTTGAAGCCGTCAACGAACAACGGACGGATCGGACGGTCGATCAGACGCGCGGTCAGCGTCTCTTTTTCGGTCGGGCGCGCTTCGCGCTTGAAGAAGCCACCCGGAACCTTGCCGGCGGCATAGTATTTCTCTTGGTAATGCACGGTCAGCGGGAAAAAGTCCTGACCGGGCTTCTGTTCCTTGGCGAAGGTCACGTTGGCCATGACGCTGGTTTCGCCCAGGGTGGCAATCACGCTGCCGTCAGCCTGACGGGCAACCTTGCCGGTTTCCAGTGTAAGCGTTTCCTCGCCCCACTGCATCGATTTCTTCGTTACATCAAACATATGCGTATCCTAGATGGGAGCACTCCCGCCCCTGCGGGTCTCCCGTTTTGCGTGGCGGCCCCATTGCCGCCGACCCCAATTTATCTTCCATTCGAGTGCCGAGGTCAGGGCACAACGTCTCAGATACCGCGCGCATACATGAGAATGCGTTGGAAGGAAAGAGAAACTGCATCGGATGGCCGTTTCATGCCGGGACTGGCTTGTGCTGCCACCGGGTGCAAAAGATTCAAGCCCGAACAACGATCAACTTATCAAGTCGCGGTTCGTTTTTCACGAGCGGGATTACGGGAACACAGATCAATCTGTAGCGCTAACATATCTGCAGTCGAATGCATTTTGTAAAAATATGAAGGCAGTATAAGCTCTTACCATTAAGCCTGCGGTCGAAATGACGGAAACGCGCCAAGGGGGTTAACTAACTCATTCCCGTCCGCCGACCGAATACCTTGGCGTTTGCAGACAGCGAACAGAAGGGCAATCGAATGGCACAAACAAAGAAGATGCTGGATCCGGACCCCCGGATTTACGACTTCGAAACGGAATATGAACTGGGGCAGGATAACGTCCGGCCGTTTGGCTTGGACATTCACAACCCGGTCTTTCTGATCTCGAGTATCATGATCTTTGCGTTCGTTCTGATCGCATTGGCCAACCAAGAGGCCGCAGCTACGTTTTTCGGCTGGCTCCGACCTTGGCTAACCAGCACGTTCGATTGGTTTCTGGTCCTTTCGGTAGATGCAATCACCCTGTTTTGTCTGGTACTGATCATCCTGCCCGTCGGCAGTGTGCGGATCGGCGGCAAGGACGCCACGCCTGATTATTCCTACGCCGGATGGATCGCGATGATGTTCGCCGCCGGTATTGGTATCGGCCTGTTGTTTTTCGGGGTGATGGAGCCGGTCTACTACAACTTTGCCGAAGACGGGAATGCGCGCCCACTGGGTATCGATATCGCTGTCCCGGGCAATGAGTATATCGGCATCGTCGGTACCATTCACCATTGGGGGCTGGAAGGCTGGGCGGTTTACGCCGCAGTCGGCCTGAGCCTGGCAATCTTCAGCTACAATCTGAACCTGCCCCTGACTTTGCGTTCGGCCTTCTATCCAATTCTGGGTGAACGGGTCTGGGGCTGGTGGGGCCATATCATCGACACGTTGGCGGTTTTTGCCACGTTGTTCGGATTGACCACATCGCTCGGTCTGGGTGCTCAGCAGGTTGCCGCTGGCCTTTACGAGGTCTTCGGCATCGAACCCAGCCCCACCGTCGTGGTTCTGCTGATCATCGGCATTACGTTGATCGCGCTGGGCTCGGTTTTGCTGGGCATGGATGCGGGCGTCAAACGGCTGAGTGAGATCAATATGATCATGGCCGTGGGGCTGTTCCTTTTCGTCATCGCTGTAACGGGCATTGGCACCGCCATCGCACGGTATTTCAACGTGATGACTGATTACGTGCTGCACCTGCCTGCGCTGTCGAACCCGTTCGGACGGGAAGACACCAGCTATTTCCACGGTTGGACGACCTTCTACTGGGCGTGGTGGATCGCATGGTCACCGTTTGTTGGGATGTTCATTGCCCGCATTTCAAAGGGCCGTACAGTGCGCGAGTTCGTAATCTGTGCGCTGCTTGCGCCAACTGCCGTCTGTGCCCTGTGGATGTCGACCTTCGGCGGCGCTGCCATCGACATGTTGAACGCAGGCGGAGCGGAAGGCGTCCGCGCGACCGTGATCGACAGCTACGCCCCCGAGGGAGCGTTGTTCGGTTTCCTGAAGGAGCTGCCGCTGTACAGCATCGTAGCCCCGATCGCCCTTGTCCTGATCGTGATCTTCTTCGTCACCTCGTCTGATTCCGGATCTTTGGTGATCGACACGATCACTGCAGGCGGCAAGATGGACGCACCAGTGGTTCAGCGCGTGTTCTGGTGCACTTTGGAAGGCCTGGTTGCCATCGCATTGCTGTTGGGAGGCGGTCTTTCCGCATTGCAGGGCGCGGCGGTTTCAACCGGCATCCCCTTTACGCTGGTGGTTCTGATAATGTGCTACTGCCTGTGGCTGGCGTTGAAATCTGAGCGGGCAAAGATGTAGATTATACACCGAATCCCCAAAAAACGCCTGCCGCATGGTGGGCGTTTTTTCGGGTCGATTTAAGAAATCCTGGACCTTCGTTACTCGTAACTCCAAGTAAAGATGGGCACGGGCGTTTACCTATGAACATTTTCCAAGAGGGGTTTGCGATTTGCCTGATGCCGTTGAACCAGTTTTCGCATTAGCTTGCCCCGTTGCGGAATAAAACGCGCAGAAGTTGCTTGAAACTGCGGAGCGCAGCACTCTGGAAACAAGTCCATGATTTCTTGTCGCGCGTCAGCCGAGACTGATTTGAGTGCTTCGGGGCCGGTAAACAGGCTTTCTGTCGGTGTCCCATTGGACCAGATGATTTCATGGGTATCGAACAGCAAGTGGAAATACTCAATACCGTCAGTTGTGTCTTGCACAATGTCCACGCCGTCCAGTGGCAACAACTTGTTTGCGGGGATCAGCACATCCTTGCAATCGAGCATCCGCAGTGCAACTGCCGACGACACAAGAACGCGATGCTGCGGTGAGACGACAAGGTCCTGTTTGAGGAATCCGTCGCCTAAAGCTCCGGTGCGGATCAAAATGGGTCTTAGCCTTTGCTGCGCATGAAGCTCGGCAGCGCTGAGGCGTCGCGTACCGATCCATCGAATAGGTTTGTAGCCATTGTCAAAGGTCAACACCTGATCTGAAATCTGCAGGTCTTCGACCGCCACTGATCCGAGGCGTGTTTCAATCATTGTCCCAGATGCAAAGCACAGAACGTCCACAAACTCACCGCTTGCGTTGGTCGGGCCGGTTAAAATCTGGTCAATTTCAATAGTATTGGTACCGCTGTCGTTCCAGGCCGCTGCAATCGCATCGGTATTGACTGTCATTCCGTTGAACAGCTCTAGAGGTTCAAGCGGACCATTGTTTGTCTTCACACCGTAGAGTTCGACCGTCCCATCCGGATTGATCATCAGGCGGACCACGGGATCACCGTTTGTATTCCCCAACTGCCAAACAGCTGGCGTGTTGACTTCATATCTCTGACCGTCGGCAAACCGAACTGTTTGCCCCGAGGTTCCAGAAATCTGGAACTGAAGTTCATTGGGCGAAGATCCGGGTCCGCCAACAAACAGGTCAACACCGTTGATTTGAGCACTGAAGCTGTTGTCGAGCGTATCGAAATCGATAACGACACCGCCACCGGGAGAAGTATCTGTATATGTGGTACTGTTACCGTCTGATATGCTGAAGCTGGTCATCTAATTTTCTGAATTTTGTATAAGCCTGAGTTAGCACAAAGCTCATTTGCGTTTAACAATCAGGCTGGGCATTGGGTGGTGTCGGTTTTGTGTTCCGGTTCATACTAGAAAGTCCAGCCTCCCTGCAGGGCGCTGTGGTGTGGAATTGATACCGGTAAAGCCGCTGGTTCTGATGATGTGCCAAGGCTTGTGGCTGGCGCAGCGAGTGTTTTCAGATGCCAATAACCATGGCTGCAAGATACTGTTGAGGCAGGGACGATTCCATCCTTGCCCAAACAGGGAACTTGCCCGCCTTGTCGAGTGTTCTTCGGCGCTGCTATTGCGTTGACATTGAACTCTCGGAACAGGATTTGTACTGCAAAACGATCTGCTGTCGACCACCCCGGAGGAATGAGTGTCAATTGTTGATGTCCTGGCTGCGCGCCTGATCGAAGATGTCAAATCCAATGACCTGTCAGGTAGCTTTCTGATGCTTGGGCGGCAGGATTGGATCGGTGCGCGCCGGTCTGCGTCCGCCGCATTGTTCAGGGAAACCTTGCAGAAATACCTGCCCGGAGTGGCCGAAGCTGACCTTTGCAACCCGGATGATGGATATTCGGAAACATTCTTTCGGAAACTTGGGTTCTCGGAAGTGGATTCGCTGGATTTTTCGGATTTCGAAGGTGCGAGCATCGTTCAGGATCTCGCGGGGGATTTGCCTGAAAACCTGGTTGGTCGGTTTGACGTTATCTATGACGGTGGAACATGCGAGCACGTGTTCGACTTGCCGACCGCATACCGGAACATCGACAAGATGCTGAAGCCCGGGGGTGTGTTTATCGCACATTCGCCATCGAACAACTGGATCAATCACGGCTTCTATCAGATTTGCCCAGAGATCGTGTACGGCTTTTGGGTCAACGCCATGAACTATGAGGCTCTGAAATGTGTGTGGCAGCCGTTAAGGCCATATGCCGCCCGTGACGTGGTGAAGATGACGAATCCCAACAAGACAAAGAAACGTCCGCGACCGCTGGGAACTTTTGGTCTGGGGTTGCCTGTCCTTCTGGATTATGTGGTTCGAAAACCTGTTGCCGGCACCAAGACAAGTGCAAGTGTGTCGCAAAGCGACTATGCCACGCGCTGGGAAAACACGCAGAAAGCTTAGAACCAAGTGCCGCAACGGACAATCCCTGACGGCCGCGGCATTCCCTGATCGCCACGGAATGCTCTGCTGTTCTGGCAAGTTAAGGGGGATGTATCGCTTGCGGCGGATCCAACGGAAAACGCCCGCCGGTTGGCGGGCGTTGAACCGGAAAACCCGGTTTCAGGTCATCTGCAAAAAAGCGCTTAGCGGCGGATGCCCAGCTTTTTGATCAGGTCCTGGTAACGTGCTTCTTCTTTGCCTTTCAGGTAGTCCAGCAGCTTGCGGCGCTGGGCAACCATCTTCAGCAGACCGCGACGACCGTGGTTGTCTTTCTTGTGGGTCTTGAAGTGCTCGGTCAAAGTGGTGATGCGCGAGGTCAGGATGGCAACCTGTACTTCAGGCGAACCGGTGTCGCCCTCTTTGGTTGCGAATTCTTTCATGACGCGTGCTTTTTCTTCAGCAGTGATCGACATCGGGGTCTCCTTCAAAGGTTAGAGTTGATGGCGCAGGCCGGGATGTCGTCCAGCACAGGCCCATGGAGAAAACCGCACCGATTCCGATGCGGATGGGCGCGTATAAGCGCATTTTCACCAAATGGCAAAGGGAATTTGCGGGCTCAGACCATCTGCCCGTACTGGGCCAGTTGCGCTTCGGTGATCAATTGAATGTCGGCCACCGTCATGCCTTGAGCCCCGTATACCTGCGCCACTTCCTGACCGTTGATCATCACCCGGGTCAGATTGGCGTTTTCAGCGTCAGGTTCCACCTCAATCTCCGGGTCGGCCTCATCCTCCCAGGTGACAAGCAGCTTGTCCTCACCGGGTTGGAATCCCATGACGGTCACGTCTTCGTCACCCGGGCTCAGCACGATGTCATCGGCGCCTTCACCACCGTTAACCACATCCCCGCCGCCTGCCACAATGGTGTCGTCACCGGCGCCGCCATTCAGGAAGTCCTTTTCGGCTGCGCCATCTTCGATGCCAAAGACAAAGTCATCGCCGTCGCCGCCAAAGACCGTATCTTCACCTGCGCCACCGTTCAGGGCATCGTCTCCGAACCCGCCCTGCAACGCGTCATCATCCGCCCCGCCCGTCAGAGTATCGTCGCCCTGACCGCCATAGAGCTCGTCTTCGCCTTCGCCGCCATCCAGGGTGTCGTCCCCGAAATGGCCGAACAGGGCATCGTCCCCCTCATTGCCGAACAGAATGTCGTTATCCGCCTCTCCGTGCAGAACATCATCACCCTGACCGCCCGAAATCGTGTCCGTACCTTCGCCCCCGTGCAGAACGTCATCGCCCTTGCCGCCGTCGATGGTATCATCGCCGCCAAACCCGTTGATCTGGTCAACACCGTCCTGACCGGTGATCTGGTCAGGGCCATCGCTGCCGGCAATCACCAGGTCTCCTTCGATTTCAGAGATTACGGTGCCAGTGGACTGGGTTTCGATGTCGGGATTCACCGGGTCTTCGACGTTTTCGCCAATCTCAAGAAACTCTCCGGTGTAGGGTTGCGCTTCCGGGTCCTCGTTGGGCCCGTCCTCTGAAACGTCCTCGTCTTCGATCAGCATATCGCTCATCGCGTATGCGGCACCGCCGATGGCGGCGAGTCCGATCAATCCGGCCAGAAACATGACACCTCTCCGATCGCAGAATGCTCCGAGGGTGAACATCCCATGCAATCGGCAATCGGGTCAAAGTCAAGTTATTGAAATGGTAAATACTTTATCACCATTGCTCGGGCTGTTGGCTGTAGGCGATATAAAGCGGGTGCTTGGGGTGACCGTCTTTGGTCAAGCCCAGATGGAACAGCGGCTGGCCGGTCCGGCGCAGCAGGGTTTCCACCGCCGGGCCCCGGTCCAGATGCGCACCATGGGTGCCCCAGGCGGCGATGACCTGATCAGCCCACCGAACACCTTCCAGAATGGCGGCGTCATTTTCCGGGCCTACCGGATCGGCAGCAGCGCGCATCTTGCGCGGATCGGTGTCGCGCCAGGCAAAGATGTTGGTCACCTGAAACGCGCCGAACCCCAGCGCCCGGGCACGACGTTCGCAGCGTTCAACCGTCGGGTCGTTCTGCACTTCGGTCGCGGTAGACGGGTTCAACATGACAAACAGCGCCTTGCGCCCTGCCGGGTCCCACACGCGGGTCAGGCTATAGCGGTATTTCTCGCAGTCGGAGTAAATGGCGGTCGAGGGCGCATCGCCCTTGGTGTGCGTTCGGGTGATCATGCCTTTCGCCTAACACGTGGTTCAGGCGGCGAACACCCGGCTGGGATGCAATTCGCCCGATTTGTAAACCCCCACGGCCACGGCCTTGCCATCCAGCGAGGCCCATGCCTCGTCGCCGTATTCAACATCCGAGGCCAACACCATGCCCGGGTTGCCATTGCGCAGGCGGGTTGCGCCTTCGGGGGTGCATTTAAGCTCTGGCAGGTCGGACAGGCCGGCTTCCAGCGGGTGCAGATAGTCGTCCAACGCCGTGGTTTTTGCCATTTCGTCGATCTGTTCGATGCTCAACCCGTCTTCGGCCTCGAACGGTCCGGACCAGATCCGGCGCAGTTCCCGGACGTGGCCGTGGCATCCCAGCGCTTCACCCAGATCGCGGGCGATCGAGCGGACATAACCGCCCTTGCCGCAGGTCATCTCCAACACCACGTGATCTGCGTCGGGGCGGTCGACAAGGATCAGTTCCTCGACCCAAAGAGGCCGGGCTGTCAGTTCCACGTCTTCGCCGTCGCGGGCCAGTTTATAGGCGCGCTGGCCGTCGATTTTCACGGCGGAAAACTTGGGCGGAACCTGCATGATGTCGCCCAGAAACGGGGTCAATGCTTGTTTGATGTCTTCATCCGACGGGCGGGCATCGCTTTCGGCAATCACTTCGCCCTCGGCATCGTCAGTGTTGGTGGCCTGGCCCAGACGGACAGTGAAGGTGTAGGCTTTCAGAGCGTCCGTGATGTAGGGAACGGTTTTGGTCGCCTCACCCAGAGCCACGGCCAGAACGCCGGTCGCTTCGGGGTCAAGCGTACCCGCATGGCCCGCCTTTTTGGCATCCATCGCCCAGCGCACCTTGTTGACCACAGCGGTCGACGTCATGCCCGCGGGCTTGTCCACCACCAGCCAGCCGGAAATGTCGCGACCCTTGCGTTTGCGTCCCATATAGCACCTTCAATCTTGCTGAGGCGCGCGACCTAGCGGATCGCCATCGTCCTGTCAATTTCAAGGTGCGTCTTCGACCACACCCACGATCGGCCCCAGCGAAAACCCGACATCGGACCGATTGTTCGCGCGGTCATACATGCGAGAGATATTGCCATCGAAGAACAGCGCATTCGGAGTTTCCAGCACGTCGCGGAACAGACGGCCGAATTCGTGGAATGTGACGTAATCTTCGGAAATCGCGAACACCGCGCGGGTACCATCGGCGCTGGTGCCCACCCCGTTGCGCACATAGAGCGAAGTCGAATCGGGCAGGAACCGGGGGTGCAGGTCGCCATCGATCACCAGCATCGGGCCGGATTGGCTGGCGAACCGGCAGTCGGGGGCCCGGTCGATGAAATCCAGCGTCTCGAACACGTCAGCGCGGCCCTCGCGGATGCAGAACACGCCGTTGGGCAGCAGGCCGAAATTGCCGGGGCCGGGGTTGGAGATCACCCGCATGACCTCTTTGCCGTTCTCGACATAATGGCCGACGGGCGAACGGTCATCGTGGTACATTCCCGCGTTCATGGCAAAGGCCAGACGCTTGCCGCCGGGGGCCAGCGCCTCGTTCACCGACGAGAAATGCCCCAGCAGATCCCCGTTTTCGTCGTTGAGAAACAGGCGCAGGTCTTCGTTTTCCGCGTCGACCTCGCAGATGGTATAGCGCTTGTCATCATGGGTCAGCTTTTCGCAAGTGACCGCAGAGGCTTGTGCGGCCCAGACAACCGCGCCCAATGTGACGAATGCCCGGATCACTCGTCCAGATCGCGGCGCACCGCGTCCTGTTCGAACATGCGGCGGGTGTCGTCCAGACGGTCAAACGTGTCATCCAGGCGGAACCGAAGATCGGGCGAGAATTTCAGGCCGACCTTTTTACCGACCATGCGCCGCAGTTCACTTTTGTTGCGGGCGAGCAGATCGATCACGTCCTCCTGCCCTTTGCCGCCCAAGGGCAGCACATAGGCGGTGGCGATTTTCAGATCGGGCGAGGTGCGCACCTCACCCACTGTGATCGACATGCGGTTCAGGTCGGGGTCGTGGACATCTCCGCGCGCCAGAACCTCGGACAGGGTGCGGCGGATCAGTTCGCCGACGCGCAGCTGTCGTTGGGACGGGCCGGGGCCATCGTGGAATTTGTTCTTTGCCATAATCCCCGATCTAAGCGCAAACCGGGGCTTTGCCAAGCGGGCGCGAACGGGGTAGGAGGCTTTGAGCAGTTTGCAGCAAGGGAATACCGCCATGACCCATATTCCGGGTATCGTCATCACAGGGGCTTCGGGCCGTATGGGGCAGATGCTGATCAAGACCGTAACCGACAGTGATCAGGCGCGTCTGGTCGGCGTGGTCGAGCGCATGGGGCATGACTGGGTCGGTCAGGATGTGGGCGAAGCCATGGGTGGCCAGGCGCTGGGCGTCAAAGTTACCGATGACCCGCTGGAAGCTTTTGCGCAGGCACAGGCGGTGATCGACTTTACCGCGCCCGAGGCGACGCTGGACTTTGCCGCTTTGGCCGCGCAGGCGCGTTGCGTGCATGTGATCGGCACGACCGGCATGACGGATGAGCAGATCGCCGCGCTGGAACCGGCCTCGCGCCACGCGGTGATCGTGCGGGCAGGGAACATGAGCCTTGGCGTCAACCTGCTGGTGCAACTGACCAAGAAAGTCGCGGCTGCACTGGATGAGGATTTTGATATCGAAATCATCGAAGGGCATCACCATCACAAGGTAGACGCACCATCCGGCACCGCGCTGATGCTGGGCGAGGCCGCCGCCGAGGGGCGTGGCGTCAAACTGTCGGATGTGGCCGACCGGGGGCGGGATGGCATCACCGGTGCGCGCAAGCGTGGTGACATTGGCTTCCACGCCATTCGCGGCGGAGACATCGTTGGTGAACATGACGTCCTGTTCGCCGCGCCCGGCGAGCGCATCGTTTTGCGCCATCTGGCCAGCGACCGCGCGATTTTTGCCCGCGGCGCGCTGAAGGCGGCGCTGTGGGGGCAGGGGAAGGCACCCGGCCAATATGACATGGTGGATGTGCTGGGTCTGTGAGCCATAGACGAAGCGGTCGCCGACGCTAAGCTTTGATTCATGAGGATTCGGCGCTCTGGACTGGCAACCGGCATTTTGCTTGCGGTGTTCTACCTGACACTGTTGCCATTCGTTGCGCATGGCGTTGGAATGATCGGCAAAGGCCTGTCGCAGGACGCTGCCCGGCACAGTTACTTGTTCGCTGATGGTGAGAATGTCGGCAATGCCGCGATGTTGGTACACATTCTGGCTGGTACTTTTCTGGTCGCACTCGTCCCGCTTCAACTGTTGAAGGGGCTGCGGCTCAAGTACAATCGATTTCACCGCATGTTGGGAGCCTGTCTGGTGGCGCTGGCATGGATCACCGGGCTGGCGGGCATGAGCTATATTCCCCTGCGCGGAACCATCGGTGGGCCGCTGATGTCTGCCGCCTTTTTTCTGTACGGGCTGTGTCTTTTCACGGCTGCGCTGATGGTGGCGCGCAGGGCTTTGGAAGGGGATCGCGCAGGCCATTGGGCATGGGGATTGCGGCTGTTCTGGCTGGCGTTGGGGTCGTGGCTTTACCGAGTCCACTATACGCTTTGGTATCTGCTGACCGGAGGGGTGGGGTCAGAGCCCGATTTCTCGGGCCCTTTTGATCTGGTGCAGAATTTCGCGTTCTTTGTGCCTTATCTGCTGGCCGTGCAGATCTGGATTGCGCGCCGGCGCCAGAGGCATCAGGGGGCGTTGGTCACAAATCCCTGACTTTGTCCGCCCGCAGCGGGCAGGCCAGATAAACGCCGAACTCTTTGCCGATATCGGCGCTGACCCGCGCGTGGACCCGGCCCTGACGATCCAGAAAACGCTGGTTGTCCTCGACCGGGAAAATCCCCTCGTGCCAGATGCCGGGATGGATATAGAGCCCCTTTGACCCGTCACACCAGAATGCCACCACCTTGTCCGGGGTCAGATTGTCGCCAGGCAGGGCCGCGGGCACGATGAAGGGCTTGTTGTCCAGCGGCCAGAACATCTGCCCGCCATCGGGGTGATAATTCATATGCCACAGCAACACCTGATCCCGCGGGGCCGTTTGCCGGTCGGTTTGCGCGTGCTGAGGGTCGGCGGACCAACCCAGCACGTAATGGCCTTTGACCGCCTCGTTCTCACCGTAAAGCACGTCACCCTGCCAATCGCATTTGAACGTGCCTTCAACCCAGCCGCCTTCGTCACCCGTGCCGTCGTCAATCGGTCGCCAGCCCTGCTGCGGCCAGCGTACGATCTCGATTTCAAAGGTCTCGGGGTCGTCAACCAAACAGCCGTACCCCCTAACCGTGTTGTCCGTCGCCCGGATCAGGGGAACCTCGTGCCACGGCAGGGATGGCTTGGAACTGGCCTCGAAGATGTACTCGGGTGCGGTCATGATGCCCCCAGGTGCTTGTCGACCATGCGCTGCACCATCGGTGCGAAATGGGCGAAATCCGGTGTCTCCATGTCCGCCCGTTTGCCGGCCTCATCCAGGTACCGGACTTGAATGATCTCTTTCAGGTTTGGATTGGATTCGAAGGCGGCGACTTCTTCGGCGCTCATCGGGCCGCCTTGCAGTTCCAAGGTATGGACCGAGGCGGCAGAGAGGCGGTTGAAATATTCGGGCTTGGTGGCGCAGAGATACCGTTTGGCGGCCACGTGATAGCGGCAGCAATCGGTGATGACCGAAGGGAAGAACTGTTCCAGCACCTCAGCACCCGCATCCTCGTGGTGGCGGTCTTCGGTATCATCGGGGTGGTAGGTTCCGAATTCGGACGTGAAATGGCCGATATCATGCAACAAGGCGCCGACGATGATCTCTTCAGGCTGGCCGTTCTGTTCGGCGATGGTGGCGCCTTGCAGCATGTGCTGGGCCATGGTGACGGGTTCGCCAAGATATTCCTCACCGCCGCGGCGTTCGAAGATATCCCCGATGAAGGCGACGATATTGTCCCGGTTCAGGGTCGAGAAATCGGGCTTCATTCCGCTGCCTCCGGCTGCGTCATCTTCATCGCCGCCAGTTTGGACAGCAGCCCGTCCTTGTCGGCATAGCATCCCTGCAACCAGCGCGAACCGGCACCGGAATAGCCCAGCCGTGCATGCAGGACACGGGTGTTGTCGACGATGAAACTTTCGCCCGGCTCCAGTTTGAACGACACGCCCATGGCCGGGTCGTCGATGATCTCGCCCAGTTGGCGGTAAGCCGCGTAATAGGCTTCCATCCTGTCGAAAGGCACGTCCACGAATGGCGCTGAGGAACGGTTGTTGAAGCGAATGCCAACCAGTTCTCCATCCGGCGACAATTCGATCATCGGACGGCGAGACCGCAGGCAGACACCGTCTGACCCCTTATATTCAAACCGCGCCGGGTAGCCTGCCAGCAGCGCAAAACCTTCGGGGTTCTGCGCACGCAGTTTTTCGGCAGCGCGAAAGCCGTCGACCACGATCGAGTCGCCGCCTTCGGCGCTGTTTTCCAGACAATAGAGAATTTGCAGCGTCGGCACAGGGTCGCGATAGGGGTTGTCGGTGTGGGCCTGCAAGCCAAGCCCGGTGTAGGCGAGGTTGGTCGGGTTCACTTCCGTCCGAACCTCGAAATAAGGGCCATAGTTGGTTTCGCGGACATAGCCGAACAGGTCGGCCACTTTCAAAAGCGATTCTGGTTCGGTAGGCCCGCCCGTCAGCTTGGCAAAGCCGTAACTCGCCACAGACGCCAGCCAGTTGCGTTTGGCCGCAGGGCTGGCATGAACCTCGTTCCAATCGCCAGAGGGTGCGGCGATCCCGCCTTCCCAGGTGATGATGCCGGGGGCGGTGCGGCCCAGCGTATCGTCCCGTTCGCAATCATAGTTGTGTTCGACCAGCCATTCGGCCGGGAAGGTAACGGTTTTGTCTTCGGGCTGGAACGTGACCTGAAGGCCGCCCGCGACAACCTCGGCTGAACTGACCGAGATGTCAGCAGGGATATCGCCGATGGTGATCAGCCGCTGGCCGTTGCCCGGGGCGCGGGTTTCCGGGTCCAGCGCGTTGTCGCGCAACCAGACGGCGTGAAAGCGGGCTTGCGTTCCTGTGTCGAACGCGACGGTGACGATCGAAGTGTCATGGGTGGCGGTGCGCAGCATTTGGGGTCTCCTGTTCGGCGCGAGCTTTGGTTGAGCAGATACGCCGTTCATGGCATTACGACAATTAATCCTTATTTCGGCTGAGGCTTGGAAAATCTAATGGCTAAGAAAAAGATCGGGCTACCGCCACTGGACTGGCTGCGCGTGTTCGAGGCCGCCGGGCGTCTTGGTGGGTTCTCGGCAGCAGCCAAGGAGTTCGGGCTGACGCAGGCCGCTGTCAGCCAGCGGATCGGCAACCTCGAAGCCTGGCTGGGCCGATCCTTGTTCGTGCGCGAGGCGCGGGGCGTGTCACTGACGGTCGAAGGTGAAAGCTATCTGCCTTTGGTGCAGGACAGCCTTCGCGCGCTGGAGCGCAATACCGAGGACCTGTTTGGCAAATCCCCGCGCGAGTTGCGCGTGGCCGGCTTGTCGTCGAACATCCACGCACTGGTTCTGCCGGCGCTGACCCGGTTTCACGAGATGCAGCCAGGGGTTCGGGTGATGACCGACTCGGTCGCGCGCCGGTCGTCTTTGGACGAAGAACGAACCTGGCTGCAAATCCGATATGGTCGGGGCATCTGGGCCGGGCGTGATGCCGCCCTGATCGCGCCTGAGGTCCTTGCCCCCATGGCGCCGCCGGGTGTCGACTGGGGCGCCCAATTGATTGACCTGCGCGGAGAACGCCCCGGCTGGAGAGAGTGGAGCCAGAAAAACGGCCAGCAGGACCTGCCGCAATCAAAAATCAGTTTTGATTCGATGGAACATGCGATTTCGGCTGCGCAGCGCGGCATGGGTGTGGTTTTGGGATCGGTGCCCTTGGCCCTTGCCGACTTGCAAGAGGGTCGGTTGCGGCGGCTGGATTTACCCGAATTGCACACCAAAGACGGGTACTGGCTGACCTGGCCTGAAGACCGGGCGAAGTCCAGAAAACAACGGGCGCTGATCGAGGATTTCCTCAAGGCGCTGCGTGGTTGACCGTTCAGAAATCGATGGCGATGCCCTTCTTTTCCCAGTCACCGTAGCGGGCCGGGTCCGGTCCGTCTCGGCCACCCAGCTCTTTCGGCAATTCCCGGGCCTCGGCTTTGGCTTTGCGGCGGCGTTCTTCCGCTTCGGCCAGGGCGCGCTGGGCGGCGGGGGGCAAGTCTTTGCGGTCGTCACTCATGACATCGGGTTCCTTTCCTTGCGCAGTCTTGATATACGCCCGCGTCCGCTATTGGCAATGCGGGCGCAGGTCACATGAAGGCGGTACCATGTCTAACAGCGCGACAGCAGCACGGCGCAGCGCAATCTATCTTCTGGATCAGGTTCTGGGCGAAGGTCGCCTGCTGGCCGAGTGTCTGGCGGCGGGCGCAGTGGATCGGTTGGAACCCGAGGATCGCGCGCGTGCCCAGCGACTGGCGTTGGAAACACTGCGTGGGCTGGAACGGGCCGACCGCCTGCTGGCCAACCACCTGAACCGAACACCCGCTCTGACGGTCCACAACGCGCTGAGACTGGGTGCGGTCGAACTTTGCAACGGCGAAGCCGCCCATGGCGTCGTCAATTCCATGGTCGAGATCGTCAGCCGTTCGCGCAAGCATGGTCGCCTCAAGGGGTTGGTGAATGCCGTTCTGCGCAAGGTTGCGGCAGAAGGCCCCGAGGCGTGGCCGAAGATGCGCGTTCCGCGTTTGCCGGACTGGTTGCGTGAACCGCTGATCGCAGCGTGGGGCACGGATGCCGTTACCGGAATGGAGCAGGCACATTTCGCGGGTGCGCCACTGGACCTTACCTTGAAACCCGGGGCGGAAGGCCCTTCAGGCGAGATCCTTCCGACCGGGTCGGTGCGGTTGCACGATGCGGGTCAGGTCTCGACCCTGCCGGGGTACAAGGCCGGAGACTGGTGGGTGCAGGATGCGGCGGCCGCATTGCCGGTTCGCGTTCTGGCCCCGAAGGCGGGCCAGAAAGTGCTGGATTTGTGTGCGGCGCCGGGTGGGAAAACGATGCAGCTTGCGGCCGCAGGGGCTAATGTCACGGCGCTAGACGTGTCGGAATCACGGATGGAACGGGTGCGCGAGAACCTTGCAAGGACCGGCCTCAGGGCGAAGGTCATCGTGGGCGATGCGCTGGAACACGAAGACCGGTACGACGCGATCCTGCTGGACGCGCCGTGCTCGGCCACGGGTACGATTCGCAGGCATCCTGACTTGCCGTTTGCCAAGGACGGTTCGGAATTCGGCGGCCTGATCGAGCTCCAGACGCGCATGTTGGCCCATGCGTGGGGCTTGCTCAAACCCGGTGGGCGTCTGGTCTATTGCACGTGTTCCCTGCTGCCGGACGAGGGGGAAGTTCAGGTTGAAGAGGCGCTGGACATGTACTCGGACATGAGCGTGGATCGCGACGCGCTGAACGTACCCGGTGTCGAAACGGATTGGATCACCGAAGAAGGCGGCTTGCGATTGCGACCGGATTATTGGCCGGATCGGGGTGGTATGGACGGGTTCTATATCGCTTGTCTGACCAAATCCGTCTGAACGCACGCTTTTCGGTGACTTGACGATCGGCGCGGTCTATCGTTGGGTCTCAAGCGCCAGCAGAGCGCAAGGGGCAGAGTAACACGCGTCATGTCGAATTCAGACACCATGGCCAGTCGGTGGATGCGGTTTCAGAACCGTTTCTATGCGCGCCTGAGCCAGCGGCAAAAGGCGGTCACAGGGTTTGTTGCGCAACCGGATCCGCGCTCGGTGGGTTCGTTCGCACGTGGCCGGCAACTGGTTGCCGGAAATCTGTTGTTCGCGGGCTATCTGGTCGAGGCCGAGGATACCGGGCTTTGGGACGTCACCGCCCCCAGTGCCGGCTTTGACGAAGAACGTCACGGCTTTGCGTGGCTGGATGATCTGGCGGCGGTCGGAGACATGCGTGCGCGGGAAAAGGCGCAGCGCTGGGTGTGGGGATGGATCGAATCTCATGGCCGCGGGCAAGGGCCCGGCTGGGCGCCTGATCTGACCGGACGTCGGGTGATGCGCTGGATCAACCATGCGCTTTTTCTGCTGCGAGGGGCGGATGAAAAACAAAGCAAACTGTTTTTCCGCTCGCTGGCCCAGCAAACATGGTTCCTGTCCAAACGCTGGCATGCCGCGACCCCGGGACTGCCCCGGTTCGAGGCGCTGGCCGGACTGGTGCAGGCCGGGCTGGCGCTGGAGGGGCTGGAGCGAATGGCCGACCCGGCCCTGCGCGCCCTGGCCGGGGAATGCGACCGTCAGGTGGATGCGCAGGGCGGAATTCCAACCCGCAATCCGGAAGAATTGCTCGAGGTATTCACGCTGCTCAGCTGGACTTCGGCTGCGCTGAATGATCTTGGTCGCGGGACGCCTGCCGCTCAGGCCAATGCGATCAAACGGATCGCGCCGACCCTGCGCAGCCTGCGCCATGCGGATGGGGCCTTGGCGCGGTTCCATGGCGGTGGGCGCGGTGTCGAAGGGCGACTGGAACAGGCCCTTGCGCAAAGCGGCGTCAAGCACAAGGCAGCGACCGAACTGCCAATGGGCTATGCCCGTTTGTCTGCGGCGCGCACCACGGTGATCGTGGATGCCAGCATACCGCCGTCGGGGGCGGCCTCGTACAATGCGCATGCCTCTACTCTGGCGTTCGAGCTGACCTCGGGGCGGCGGCCGCTGATCGTGAATTGCGGATCGGGGGCCAGTTTCGGGCTGGAATGGCGCCGCGCAGGACGGGCGACGCCGTCGCACTCGACGCTTTGCCTAGATGGGTTCTCAAGCGCCCGGCTGGCCAAACCGGTGCCGGGGCGTGAAGCGCAGGCGCTGGTGGACGCACCACAGGAGGTGCCCGTTGATTTCGAGGATGCGTTCGAGGGCATCCGCTTCATGGCGGGGCACGATGGATACGCAAAGGTCTTTGGTCTGACCCATGCGCGGACCTTTGAGTTGCGATTTGACGGGCGCGAGCTGACGGTCGAGGATATTCTGCTGACGGCGACCGACAAGGCAAAGCGTCAATTTGACAAGGCGATGGACGCTTCGGGCCTCAAAGGCATTGGCTATGACATCCGGTTTCACCTGCATCCGGATGTCGATGCGGCGCTGGATTTGGGCGGGGCGGCAGTGTCGATGGCGCTCAAAAGCGGTGAAATCTGGGTTTTCCGACATGACGGCGTTGGAAAATTGTCCGTCGAGCCAAGCGTTTACCTTGAAAAAGGGCGTTTGAAGCCACGCGCGACAAAACAGATCGTTCTATCCGGGCGCGCAATGGAGTATGCGACGCGCACCCGGTGGACTCTGAGCAAGGCACAGGACACAGCCTATGCCGTGCGCGATACGCACCGGGACGAGCCCGAGTTAGACTGACGCCAAAAGGACCTTTGGACCCATGACCGATCTTCACCCCGTGCGCCGCGCGTTGCTTTCCGTATCCGACAAAACCGGGCTGATCGAGCTGGGCAAGGCGCTGGCCGAACGCGGGGTCGAGCTGCTGTCGACCGGCGGCACGGCCAAGGCGCTGCGCGATGCAGGGCTTGCGGTAAAGGATGTCAGCGAGATCACCGGCTTCCCCGAGATGATGGATGGCCGGGTCAAGACCCTGCACCCGATGGTGCATGGCGGGCTGCTGGCCCTGCGCGACAACGACACCCATGTTGCAGCCATGAACGAACACGGCATCGGTGCAATCGATCTGCTGGTTGTGAACCTCTATCCGTTTGAAGCAACCGTGGCCAAAGGCGCAGGTTACGATGAGTGCGTCGAGAATATCGACATCGGCGGTCCGGCGATGATCCGCGCGGCGGCCAAGAACCATGCGTTCGTAAATGTGGTCGTGGATGTTGAAGACTACGAAAAACTGCTGGGCGATATGGATCAGCACGACGGCGCGACCTGTCCGAAATTCCGCCGCAAGCTGGCGCAGAAAGCCTATGCCCGTACCGCCGCCTATGACACGGCAGTGTCCAACTGGCTGGCCGATGCGCTGGAGCTTGAAGCCCCCAAGCGCCGCGCGTTTGCCGGTGAATTGAAACAGACCTTGCGCTATGGCGAGAACAGCCATCAGCAGGCCGCGTTCTACACCGACGGCACCAATCGGCCCGGTGTAGCGACCGCGATCCAGCATCAGGGCAAGGAACTGAGCTACAACAACATCAATGACACGGATGCGGCCTTTGAACTTGTGGCCGAGTTTGACCCCACTGAGGGCGCCGCCTGTGCCATCATCAAGCACGCCAACCCCTGCGGTGTGGCCAAGGGTGCAACCCTGCTTGAGGCCTACAAGGCGGCATTCGATTGCGACCGCACCTCGGCCTTTGGCGGGATCGTGGCGTTGAATCAGCCCCTGGACGCCGAAACCGCGCAGGAGATCACCGGGATTTTCACCGAAGTCGTGATCGCTCCCGGCGCATCGGATGAGGCCAAGGCAATCTTTGCCGCCAAGAAAAACCTGCGCCTGCTGACAACCGAAGCTTTGCCGGATGTGGCCGCCGGCGGGAAAACCGTGCGTCAGGTGGCTGGCGGGTTGCTGGTGCAGGACAAGGACAACGGCTTTGTCGGCTTGGATGATCTGAAAGTTGTGACCAAGAAGGCCCCGACCGACGAACAGATGCGTGACCTTTTGTTCGCGTGGAAAGTGGCCAAACACGTCAAATCCAACGCCATCGTCTATGTCAAAGACGGCGCCACCGTCGGCGTCGGCGCGGGCCAGATGAGCCGTGTGGACTCGGCCCTGATCGCCGCCAAGAAAGCCGAGCGCATGGCCGACGCGCTGGGCTTGGCCCAACCGTTGACCATCGGCTCTGCCGTGGCCTCGGACGCGTTCTTCCCCTTCCCTGACGGGCTGATGGAAGCGGCCGAGGCAGGTGCAACCTGCGTCATTCAACCGGGAGGATCCATGCGGGATGACGAAGTGATCGCCGCTGCGGATGAGGCCGGATTGGCCATGGTCTTCACCGGCATGCGCCATTTCCGTCACTGATGCGGTCACGCCTGCTTCTCTGGGCGGCCCTGGCCGCCTTTGCGATCGATCAGATCAGCAAATATCTGGTCGTTCATGTCATGCGCGTGGCCGATCAGCCCGGCGGCATTGATGTTGTGCCACCGCTTCTGGTGTTCAAATACGGCGAGAACCGGGGAATCAATTTCGGCCTGTTCCAAGGAAATTCGGAGGCTGCGCGCTGGATTCTGATCGGTATTTCCGTGGCGATCTGTGTCGGCGTGCTTGTCTGGCTCAGCCGTGCAGCCCATTCGGGGCTGATGCTGTTTTGCGGTGGCCTGCTGATCGGCGGTGCGCTGGCGAATGTGGTGGATCGGGTTCTTTACGGCTTTGTTCTGGATTTCCTGAACATGTCCTGTTGCGGCATCAACAATCCGTTTGTTTTCAACCTCGCAGATGTCTTCATATTTGCAGGAGCCATCGGGCTGGTGCTGTTTGACGGCAAAAAGGCCTCGTGACGCGCGGAATGATATGCGATAAAAGCGCCTGAAACAGGCTGGAGACACCAATGCGGATGCCGCGCGCCCTATTTGTTTTGACTGTTGCCGCTGCGGTTGCGGCGTGTTCGAATCCCGGTTTGCGGGATCTGGCGCCTCCGGGCCCGGGGCCGGATGAGTTTTCGGTGCTGCCGGTCAAGCCGCTGACCCAACCTCAGGACTATGCGTTCTTGCCTGCACCCACGCCGGGTGGCGCGAATCTGACGGATCCGAACCCAAATGCCGATGCGGTGGCTGCGCTGGGCGGCAATGCTGCTGCGCTGAATCCGAACGCGTCTGTGCCATCCTCGGATGCAGCGCTTGTCACGGCTTCCAGTCGATATGGTGTTTCTCCCGATGCGCGGCAGGTGGTCGAGGCTGATGACGCCGCGTTCCGCAAACGCCGGGGGCGCTGGACCGGCCTGCGTCTGTTCCCGGTCGACCGCTATGGTCAGGTTTACGAAAAACAATCGATCGATCCGTTCGCGGAAACGGAAGCCGCCCGTCGGGCCGGGATCGAAACCCCTTCTTCGCCGCCGGGTGAATAATTCTTAACTTTCTGTCATCGGGCTTGAACCCGGGCCACGTCACCGTAGTTTGAATACCAGAAACGAAACGGAGGATGCCCTATGGTTCGGGCCCTGGCCTTGTCGGCTGCCCTGATCGCTGCCGCCCCGGTATTTGCCGAGGACGGGAAAGAAGCGGTCACCACATTCACATTGGACAACGGCATGGATGTCGTCGTGGTCGAAGACCACCGTGCCCCGGTCGTGCAGCATATGGTCTGGTACCGGGCCGGATCCGCTGATGAGCCGATCGGATCATCCGGCGTGGCGCATTTCCTGGAACACCTGCTGTTCAAAGGCACCGACACGCTGGCCCCGGGAGAGTTCTCTGCCACCGTTGCTGCCAATGGCGGCAACGACAACGCCTTCACCTCGTATGACTACACCGCCTATTTTCAGCGTGTCGCCGCCGACAGGCTTGAGCTGATGATGCGGATGGAATCCGACCGGATGCGGAACCTCCGGCTGAGCGAAGAGGACATTCTGACCGAACGCGACGTGATTCTCGAGGAACGAAACCAGCGCACCGAAAACAACCCGCGCGCCCTGTTCGGCGAACAGATGAGCGCGGCCCAGTATCTGAACCACCGCTACGGCGTGCCGATCATCGGCTGGATGCACGAGATGGAGGATCTGGACATGGAGGACGCGCTGTCGTTCTACCAGACCCATTATGCGCCCAACAACGCCATTCTGGTGGTCACGGGCGATGTCGATCCCGCTGAAGTCCGCTCGCTTGCCGATCAGTATTACGGTGTGATTCCCGCCAACCCGGACCTGCCCGAGCGGGTTCGGTCCCAAGAGCCGCCGCAAACGGCCGAGCGTCGCCTGACCTTCAAAGACCCGCGCGTGGCCCAGCCTTACGTTCAGCGCAGCTATCTGGCCCCGGAACGCGATCCGGGCGAACAGGAAAAAGCGGCGGCTCTGTTTCTGCTGGCCGAGTTGCTGGGCGGCAGCACGACGTCTTACCTGAACGAAAAGTTGCAGTTTGATCAGCAAAAGGCCGTCTATGCCGGAGCGTTCTATCGCGGTGTTTCGCTGGATGACACGACCTTTGATCTGATCGTCGTTCCGTCCGAGGGTGTTTCCCTGCAAGAGGCCGAAGACGCCATGGACCAGGCCGTGGCCGACTTCATCGCCGAAGGTGTGAACGAAGACGATCTTGAGCGCATCAAGATGCAGCTGCGCGCCGCCCAGACCTATGCGCGCGACAACGTGGACGGCATCGGCAACCGCTATGGCCGGGCCCTGACCAGCGGCCTGACGGTCGAAGATGTTCAGGCCTGGCCCGAGATCCTTCAGGCCGTGACCGGGGATGAGATCATCGCCGCGGCCCGCGAAGTTCTGCAACCCGAGGCATCGGTCACAGGCTGGCTGATGCGCGATGACGAGGTGACGCAATGAAACGGTTTGTTGCAACGCTGATTGCCTGCCTGGTCGCCCTGCCGGCTTTGGCCGAGATCGAGATCGAAGAAGTGACCTCGCCCGGTGGTATCAAAGCCTGGCTGGTCGAGGATCATTCCATCCCATTCACCGCGCTGGAGTTGCGGTTCCGTGGTGGCACGTCGCTGGACGACCCTGACAAACGCGGCGCGGTCAACCTGATGAGCGGGCTGATCGAAGAAGGCGCGGGCGACATGGATGCGCGGACCTATGCCCGCGAGCTGGAGGCTCTGGCGGCTTCGTTCCGATACAATGCCGGCGACGATTCAGTTTCGATTTCCGCGCGTTTTCTGTCCGAAAACCGGGATGAAGTGGTCGATTTGCTGCGCACGACGATCCACGAACCGCGTTTTGATCAGGATGCGGTTGACCGCGTGCGCGCGCAGGTTTTGTCGGGCCTGCGCTCGGACCAGACTGACCCGAACGAACTCGCAGGCCTCACCTTTGCGCAGATGGCCTACGGCGATCACCCCTACGGATCCGAGGGGAAAGGCACCATCGAAAGCGTCTCGGCCCTGACCCGCGATGACGTGGTCGCGGCTTACAAAGGCGTGTTCGCCAAGGATCGTCTGTACGTGGGGGCCGTCGGCGATATCACGGCTGAGGAACTGGGTACCCTGCTTGATACCCTGCTTGGCGACTTGCCGGACACCGGCAAGCCCATCCCGGGCAAGGCCCAGGTGAACATTCCCGGCGGCGTCAGTGTTGTCGAATTCGACACGCCTCAGTCCGTGGCCTTGTTCGGTCAGGCCGGGATTGATCGGGATGACCCGGATTTCTTTGCGGCCTTCGTTCTGAACCACATTCTTGGCGGGGGCGGGTTTGAAAGCCGGCTGATGCAGGAGGTGCGCGAAAAGCGCGGCCTGACCTATGGGGTCGGGACCTATCTGGTGCCCAAGGATCTGGCTTCGGTCTACCTCGGGTCCGTGTCCTCGGCCAATGACCGTATCGCCGAAGCCGTCGACGTAATTCGCGATGAATGGGCGCGCGCGGCCACCGAGGGTGTGACGCAAGAGGAACTTGACGACGCCAAGACCTATTTGACCGGCGCCTATCCGCTGCGGTTCGATGGCAATGGTCAGATTGCCTCGATCATGGTCGGAATGCAGATGGAAGGCCTGCCGATCGACTATATCGCCACCCGCAATGACAAGGTGAACGCGGTGACATTGGAAGATGTCAACCGCGTTGCTGCCGAACTGCTTGACCCGGACGGTCTCCACTTTGTCGTCGTTGGCAAGCCGGTGGGCCTGGAAACAACGAACTGAACCTTTCGGGGGTAAGCTGCGGCTTACCCCTTTTTCATGCTGCGCAGCATGTCTCCCATCATCTGGCCGAACTGGCCCGAGCCGCGCTGATACAACGCCCCGTCCACCGCCAGAACCGTACCGCTGATATAGCTGGCCATGTCCGAGGCCAGAAACAGGCAGGCATTGGCTACGTCCTGCGGGGTGCCCCAGCGGCCCAGCGGCACGTCCCGGCGCAGCTGCTCGCCCGCGTCTGGGGTGGGGGCCAGCCGTTTCGCGCCTTCGGTGCCCTCGATGAAGCCCGGCACCACCGAGTTCACCCGGATGCCTTCCACACCCCATTCCATCGACAGGGTGCGGGTGATCTGATCGACGCCCGCCTTGGCGGCACAGACATGGGCCTGGCCCTCGTAGGGCAGGTAGGATTGCGGCGCCGAGATGTTGATGATGTTGCCGCCGGGCCGTTTCAGATAGGGATAGGCGCCTTTAAGCACATGCACGGTGCCCATCAGGTCGATTTCGACCACGGTGCGGAAGGCGTTGGCCGACATTTCCGCCATCAGCGCCGGGAAGTTGCCCGCCGCCCCCGAAACCAGCACGTCGAAATCACCGAGCGCCGCGTGGAACTGTTTCAGCCCCTCCGCGACCGCTTCGGCATCACGCACGTCAAAGGCCGCGCCGATCGCCTCGGCCGCGCCTGCCGCCTTCAGCGCAGCGACGGTGTCATCCACCTTGTCCTGCGAGCGGCTGGCCACGGCCAGTTTCGCGCCCGAGGCCGCGAAGGCCTCGGCGATGCCCCGGTTGATGCCACTGGTGCCACCGATGACGATGACGGTTTTTCCCGAAAAATCCATGTAGGCCTCCCTTGGCGGGAGCCCTACTCGCCGTAGGGCACCCAGATGTTTTTCACTTCGGTCGAAGCCTGAAGGAAGCGGCGGGAATGGTCCATGCCCCAATCGAATGCCGTCGCGTTATTCACCCAGGTCCGTTTCAGGTTCCCGGCCGAGACGACCTCGATCTGCGCCGACAGGTCCGTCGATGAGAACGACCACACCGCGTCCACGTTCAGGTGCGAGGCCAGCGGTTTGGCCAGTTCCGCGTGGCTGCCCGTCAGGATGTTGACCACGCCTGCGGGCACGTCCGAGGTGTCCAGCACCTGATAGAAATCGGTCGCCGCCAGCGGGTAGGGCTCGGACGCCACCAGAACCACCCGGTTGCCCATCGCGATCGCCGGGGCCATGGCCGAGACCAGACCCAGCAGCGGCGCCTCGTCGGCGCACAGCGCGCCGATCACGCCCACCGGTTCCTTCATCGCAATCGCCACGCCCCGGATCGGAACGCCATGCACCTGGCCGTCATACTTGTCGGCCCAGGCGGCGGCGGTGAACAGGCGCTGGATCGCGGCGTCGACCTCTTTCGCACCGTCCTTGCGACCGGTCATGGCGTCGATACGCGCGGCGAACTCGTCAGCACGGGCCGACAGGTTCTCGCCGATGTAATACAGGATCTGCGCGCGCAGATGGCCGGTGGTCTTGGACCAGCCCTTGGCCCCCGCCGCGGCCTCAACCGCGTTGCGCACGTCCTTGCGGTTGGCCAGACCCACATGGCCCAGCAGGCCCGCCTTGCCCCAGACCGGTTTCGAATATCCACCATCGGGTCGCGCCTGCTTGCCGCCGACATACATCTTGGCGGTGCGATCAATCGGGTCGATCGGTGCCCCTTCGCCCATGGCTGCCTCGACCTTTGTCAGCGGCTTGGCCTTGCCCTTAGGTCTGGTATACGCGGCCAGCCCTTCCCAGCCGCCTTCGCGGCCAAAGCCGCTTTCGCGCACGCCGCCAAAGCCCGCGGCCGCGTCGAACAGGTTGGTGGCATTGACCCAGACCACGCCCGCGACCAGCTTGGGTGCGATGTCCAGCGCAAGGTTGACGTTTTCGGTCCAGACCGTGGCCGCCAATCCATAACGGGTGTTGTTGGCCAGCTCGACCGCCTCGGCCGGGGTGCGGAAGGTCGACGAGACCAGAACCGGGCCGAATATCTCCTCCTGCATCAACGGGTCCGAGGTTTCGAGCCCGGTGATCAGCGTCGGCGGGTAGTAGCAGCCATTTGCGGGCAATTCGCAGGCAGCCTGATGCACATGGCCCACCGTATTGCTGTCGACCATGGAGGTGATCGTCTGCAACTGAACCGGATCCACCACGGCACCCACGTCGATGCATTTGTCCAGCGGGTTGCCGATGCGCAGCGTGTCCATGCGGGCGCGCAGCTTGGCATAGAAGCGCTCGGCAATGCCCTCTTGCACCAACAGGCGCGAGCCCGCGCAGCAGACCTGGCCCTGATTGAACCAGATCGCATCGACCAGACCTTCGATGGCACTGTCGATATCGGCATCGTCGAAGACGATATAGGGCGACTTGCCGCCCAGCTCGAGCGTGAGGGACTTGCCCGACCCGGCGGTGGCCTCGCGGATGCGGCGGCCCACTACGGTCGAGCCGGTAAAGGCGATCTTGTCCACGTCTGCGGCCACGATCATCTCGCCCACCGCGCCGTCGCCGGTGACGATGTTGACCACGCCCTTGGGCAGGCCAGCCTGCATGCAGATATCGGCAAACAGCAGCGCTGTCAGCGAGGTGTATTCGGCCGGTTTCAGAACCACCGTGTTGCCCATGGCCAACGCTGGGGCCACTTTCCACGCCAGCATCAGCAGCGGGAAGTTCCACGGGATGATCTGGCCGCAGACCCCCAGCGCCTGTGCGTCGGGCAGCTCGGTTTCCATCAGCTGGGCCATTCCCGCGTGATAGTAGAAATGCCGCTGCACCAGCGGAATGTCGATGTCGCGCGATTCCCGGATCGGCTTGCCGTTGTCCAGCGTTTCCAGCACTGCGAACAGGCGGGCATGCTTCTGTATCAGCCGCGCGATGGCATAGAGGTATCGGGCGCGGGCGGGGCCGCCCAGCTTTTCCCATTTGGGCTGGGCCTTGCGGGCGGCGGCAACGGCGGCGTCCACATCGGCCTGTGTGGCCTGGGTCAGCTTGGCCAGAACCTCGCCCGTGGCCGGGTTGCGGCTTTCAAACCCTTTGCCGGGCTTGGTGAAGGCGCCGTCGATGAAATGGCCGAACGTGTCGCCCTGATCGACCAGCCATGCCAGGGCCTCGGCGGCGCTTTCCGGGGCGGGTCCGTATTCCATGGTCTCGAAAATCTCTTTGACTGTCATTTTTCCTGTCCTCAGCCCATCGGGTGCCGGTAGCCGGCCGAGTATGCCCCGGTGACGAAATGTTCCAACTGCCGCTCGATATCGCCCAGCAGGGACGACGCGCCGAACCGGAACAGGTCGGGTTGCAGCCAGCGGTCGCCCAGCTCGTCCTTGATCAGCGACAGGTAGACCAGCGCATCCTTGGCCTTGGAAATCCCGCCCGCGGGCTTGTAGCCCACGCGATAGCCGGTGCGGTCATAATAGTCACGGATCGCGCGGATCATCACCAGCGACACGGGCAGAGTGGCGTTGACGCTTTCCTTGCCGGTCGAGGTCTTGATGAAATCGGCCCCCGCCATCATGCAGACCAGCGAGGCACGCGCCACGTTACGCAGGCTGCCCAGCTCGCCCGTGGCCAGGATGGCCTTTACATGCGCCTCGCCGCAGGCGTCGCGGAATGCCTTCATCTCGTCATAGAGCGCCTGCCAGTCGCCTTTCAGTACAAGGCGTCGCGAGATCACGATGTCGATCTCCTCGGCCCCGGCCTTCACGCTTTCGTCGATCTCGGCCACGCGCAGGTGAAAGGGCGACAGGCCCGCCGGAAAGCCGGTGGAGACGGCCGCGACCGGAATGCCGGTGCCTGTCAGCGCATCCACCGCCGTTTCGATCATGTCATGATAGACGCAGACCGCGCCGGTGGTGATCGGCGGCATGTCCAGCGCCTTCAGCAGGGCGGGCGACACCGGCTGGCGGGCCTTGGAGCACAGGCGGCGCACGCGGCCCTCGGTGTCATCGCCCGACAGGGTGGTCAGGTCGATCATGGTGATTGCCTTCAGCAGCCACGCGGCCTGATGTTCCTTTTTCACCGACCGGCGCCCGGGCAGGGTCGCGGCCCGGCGTTCAATGGCCGAGGTGTTGGCCTGCACGGCGCGCACCCAGTCCAGGTCCAGATCCATGCCGGGATTCCGGGCTTCGGTCACTTGCGGCAGATGCGCGGTGCGCACGGGGCTTTCTGAGCTCTGCGTATCCATTGTCACGTCCTTTGGGAGGTTTGCGACAAAATCGCACGGGAGACCGGGGAATGGAAGATGCAGGCGGGCAATGTTTGGATAATTTTTGACCAAATGGACAAAATGTAACCGCTTTCTTGCGAATAATTCGCATTAGCGTTGACTTACTTGCGAATGGTTCTCATATTCAGTTCGAACGAGAAGCAAAAACTGAGGTAGAAGATGATTCGCCGGAATTTTCTTGCGGTATTGGCGCTGGCCTTTTCCCTGCCGGTCACGGCCTGGGCCGATGCACCCCTCAAGGTTGTGGCCACGACGGGCATGATTGCTGACGCGGCACGTCAGGTCGGTGGTGATCAGGTAGACGTCAAGGGGCTGATGGGGCCGGGCGTCGACCCGCATGCCTATCGTCAGACCCGCAGCGATATTGTGGCGATGACGCGTGCGGATCTGATCCTGTGGCATGGTTTGTACCTCGAGGCGCAGATGGAAGATTTCTTCCATGACCTTGAACGCAAGCGAACCGTAGTTGCAGTTGCCGAAGGTATCGACACGTCGAAGCTGCGCGCCCATGACGATTACGCCGACAAATATGATCCGCATGTTTGGATGACGCCCGAGTTGTGGCGGGACGTGGTACTTGAAGTGCAGGCAGCCCTCACCGAGGTGCGTCCTGAAGCGGCCGAGGTTTTTGCAGCGAATGCGCAGGCCCACCTGGCAGATATCGATCGCCTGACAGCCTATGCAGATCAAGTTCTGGCGTCCGTTCCCGACAACAACAAGGTTCTTGTAACTGCCCATGATGCCTTTGGTTACTTTGGTGAAAGTTTCGGGTTCGAGGTTCTGGGAATTCAGGGCATCTCGACCCAGTCCGAGGCGGGACTGAACCGGATAGGCGAATTGGTCGATCTGCTGGTTGACCGCAAGATCACGGCTGTTTTCGTCGAAAGCTCGGTCTCGGATCGTTCGATCCGCGCGCTGATCGAGGGCGCGGCCGCCAAGGGTCATGAAGTGCACGTGGGGGGCGAGTTGTTCTCGGACGCCATGGGTGAAGAAGGAACCTATGAAGGTACCTATCTTGGTATGCTGGACCATAACATCACGGTCATTGCCAGTGCTTTGGGTGGCGATGTGCCAGATCGTGGCATGGACGGAAAACTGTCGGCGGGGTTTTGATCGATGCTGGGCCTGATCAGCAATGAAGGCGTGACCGTGGGTGACAAGGGGTTGGCCGACAGCCCCCTTGCCCTGCGCGGCCTGACGGTTTCATACGGGCAGAAACCTGCGGTGTTTTCAGTCGACATGACCGTACAGCCCGGGGCGATGACGGCGATCATCGGGCCGAACGGGGCCGGGAAATCCACATTGCTCAAGGCGGCGCTTGGCATCGTTTCCCCTTTGTCAGGTCAAGTGACCGTGTTTGGCCAGCCATTGGACACGCAGCGCGCGCGCATTGCCTATGTTCCTCAGCGTGCCAGCGTGGATTGGGATTTTCCAACGCGTGTCATCGACGTGGTTCTGATGGGCCTGTCGCGCGAACTTGGCTTGCTGGGCCGCGTGCGTGCCCGCCACAAGGCGTGCGCGATGGATTGTTTGCACCGTGTGGGAATGCGGGATTTCGCGGATCGCCAGATCGGGCAGCTGTCCGGCGGGCAGCAACAACGTGTCTTTCTGGCGCGCGCGCTGGCGCAGGGCGCGGATCTGTATCTTCTGGACGAACCTTTTGCAGGTGTCGATGCCGCCACCGAGAAAGCCATCATCTCGGTGCTGAAATCCCTGAAAGAGGCGGGCAAGACGGTTGTCGTGGTGCATCACGACCTTGCGACCGTGACCGATTATTTCGACCATGTCTTCCTGATCAACACCCGCAAGGTGGCCGAGGGACCAGTGGCCGAGGCCTTCACGGCGGAAACCTTGCAATCAGCATATGGGGGTCGACTGGCAACCGCGCAGATCGATCAGATATCGCGCGCGCTGGGGTAACGCATGCTTTGGGATGCTCTGACCCTGCAACTTGGCTACAACGCCACGCTGGTCGCCATCGGTGCAACCTTGCTGGGTGTTTCAGCCGGTGTGACGGGGACGTTTCTGTTTCTGCGCAAGCGCGCTTTGGTCAGTGACGCAATCAGCCACGCAACCCTGCCGGGCGTCTGTCTGGCTTTCATGGTATTGGTCGCACTGGGAGGAGACGGGCGCAACCTGCTGGGCCTGTTGGCAGGATCGGCCATCTCGGCCTGGATCGGCCTTCTCTGCATGAACTGGCTGACGCGTCACACGCGTTTGGCCGAAGATGCCGCCATCGGAGCGGTCCTGTCGGTCTTCTTCGGCTTTGGCATCGTGTTGCTGACGGTCATTCAGACGATGGGCGTAGGCCGTCAGGCCGGGCTGGAAGGCTTCCTTTTGGGATCCACTGCCGGGATGCTCTGGGCTGATGCGATGATCATTGCGGTCGGCGGCGCTGCGACGCTGCTGCTGGTCATGATCATTCGTCGCCCGATGATTCTTGTGGCCTTCGATCCTGAATATGCCGCAGCACGCGGGTTGCCGGTGCACAGGATCGATCTGGCCATGATGGGTTTGGTCATGGCCGTGACCGTGGTCGGCCTGAAAATCGTAGGTCTGATTCTGATCGTGGCTTTGCTGATCATTCCCGCCGTGACCGCGCGGTTCTGGTCCGAACGCTCGGACCATGTGGTTCTGCTTGCGGGATTGGCCGGCGGGTTGGCAGGGTACATTGGCGCGGCCATTTCGGCCTCGGCGCCAAACCTTCCGACGGGGCCGATTATCGTTCTGGTCAGCTTTGCCTTTTTTGTCGTGTCTTTGTTTCTGGCGCCGATACGTGGCGTTCTGGCGGCGGTGCTGCGCCATTTGCGCTTTCAGCGCCGGGTGCATATTCGTCAGGGTCTTTTGGCCTTGGCGCAGGGGCAAAAGATCTACGAGCCCCTGACCCTGCGCTTGCTGCGCCGCGCTGGGCTGGTGCGCGCGGACGGCGTTGCGACCGATATCGGCAAAGCCCGCGCGGCCAAGGCGTTGCGGGACGAAAAGCGCTGGGAAATCGTGCGCGCAGATCAGGCGCATGAGGCAACAGCCGCGCTTTATGACGGGTTACGGGACATCGAAACCGTCCTGACCCGCGACCAGATCGCCGAGATAGACCGCCGCATCGGCGGGCCAATGGGGGTGCCGGTATGAGTGGTGAAGAATTTGTCCCCCTGTCTCTGACACCGTTGCTGATCGGTACGTTTGCGGCCATTGCCTGCGCGTTGCCCGGCAATTTTCTGGTGTTGCGCAAACAGGCATTGATCGGAGACGCTATCAGCCATGTGGTGCTGCCGGGGATCGTCGTGGCGTTTCTGATCACAGGGGCGATATCGACCTGGCCGATGATGCTGGGCGCGGCGGGCGCTGCCGTTGTGGCCGTGGTGCTGATCGAAGCCATTCGCCGATTGGGTCAGATCGAACCGGGGGCCGCCATGGGCGTGGTCTTTACCACCATGTTCGCCGCGGGCGTCCTGCTGCTTGAGCAGACGGATACGTCGACGGTGCATCTGGATGTGGAACATGCGCTTTACGGCAATCTCGAAAGCCTGATCTGGCTGGACGCCACCGGATGGTCGTCCTTGCTGGACACAGAGGCGCTGTCCGGGCTGCCCCCGGAATTACCCCGCATAGCGCTGACACTGCTCGGTGTGTCTTTGTTCACCTGGCTGTTCTGGCGGCCGCTGAAGATCTCTACCTTCGACGAAGGCTTTGCCCGGACCATTGGCATTCGCACCGGCGTTCTGGGCATGGCATTGGTCATCACCGCGGCCATCGCGGCGGTGGCGGCCTTTGACGCGGTGGGCTCGATCATCGTGATCGCCATGTTCATCTGCCCGCCTGCCGCGGCGCGGATGTTGACCAACCGGCTGGAAGCGCAGATCGCCTGGAGCGTTGTGTTCGCCATTGCCTCGGCGGTGTCGGGCTATGTGCTGGCAGGTTATGGCCCGCTGTGGCTGGGCGGCGCGGATGCCGTCAGCGCGGCGGGTATGATCGCCACGATGTCAGGCCTGATTCTTGCGGCGGCAGCGATGTTCGGACCCTGCCGGGGCAGGATCGGTGCGCGCATATCTGCCTGATCAGGCATCTTCCCGCCACACAGGCCCACACGTCATCGGCCAATCTCTGCCAAGAAACTGAGCCCGAGAATCTTAAGCAGATTTTCCGACAGGTGCGTGATACATGCGGTCTCATAAATTAGCTGAAACACACCACTCACTTGGCACGTCCGGGTGATCCGGAATGAGTTCTCGTTCGCGGATACCCGGGCGCCCCCTCTCTTTTAGAATCTGCGGTTCAAACCGGTGGCAGAATCGTGCGCTACTATGCTAGGTGTAGGGGTATGGCGCAGGCAAACCCCAATATCGGCGAAAAACGCCCCGTAATTAGGCAGCTCGACGATGCCGCAATCAACCGCATCGCGGCTGGTGAGGTGGTGGAACGACCGGCCTCGGCGGTCAAGGAACTGGTCGAGAATGCAATCGATGCCGGGGCCACGCGGATCGCCATTGATATCGCGGATGGCGGCAAGACCCTGATCCGGGTCACGGATGATGGCTGCGGTATCGCGGCGGAAGATCTGCCGCTGGCCTTGTCCCGCCATGCCACGTCAAAGATTGACGGTTCGGACCTGCTGAACATCCACACTTTCGGCTTTCGGGGCGAGGCGCTGCCATCCTTGGGTGCTGTTGGGCGTCTGACCATCACCAGCCGTGTTCCCGGCGCGGATGCGGCGCAGGTGCACGTCGCGGGCGGCAAGATGGATGCGGTCAAACCCGCCGCCCTGCGCGCGGGGACTGTGGTCGAACTGCGCGATCTGTTCTACGCCACACCGGCCCGCCTGAAATTCATGCGCACGGACCGGGCCGAGGGGCAGGCGATCACCGATATTGTGAAACGGCTGGCCATGGCCGAACCTTCCGTGACATTCGCTCTGCGGGATGTATCCGGCGGCGGAGAGGGTCGCGTGACCTTCCGCGCGGATCGTGAGAACGGAGATCTGTTTGATGCGCTCCACGCCCGACTGGCCCGCGTGATCGGGCGCGAATTCGCAGAAAACGCTTTGCAGATTGATGCCTCGCGTGATGGCATCCGGCTGTACGGCTATGCCGCCCTGCCGACCTACTCGCGGGGGGCTGCCGTAACACAGTATCTTTTCGTCAATGGACGCCCCGTGCGCGACAAGATGCTGACCGGCGCGCTGCGGGCGGCCTATTTCGATTTCCTGAGCCGCGACCGCCACCCGGCTGCGGCGTTGTTCATCGACTGCGACCCCACGCTGGTTGACGTGAACGTCCACCCCGCGAAATCCGAGGTTCGGTTCCGGGATCCCGGCGTCGCGCGGGGGCTGATCGTGTCCAGTCTGCGTCATGCTTTGGCGGAAGCCGGGCACAGGGCATCCTCGACCGTGGCGAATGCGACGCTGGGCGCGATGCGGCCAGAACCTGCACAGCCTGCTCCGGCGCGGGTTTACCAGATGGATCGTCCGTCGCCTGCCGCGCGCACGGCGGCATATCGCGCGCAGGCTCCGGGTTTTGCCGAGCTGGCCAATGACTATAGCGGCAGCATTGTCGAGCCGACCCCGGTTGCGCAGGTCGCCGAGATGCAGGAGCAGCCTCAGGCGCAGGATCTGCCGCTTGGTGCAGCCCGCGGACAGGTGCACGAGAATTACATCATTGCCCAGACCGCCGATGGCATGGTGATCGTAGATCAACACGCAGCACATGAACGGCTGGTTTATGAAAAGCTGAAAACGCAGATGGCCGAGAATGGCGTCGCGGCGCAGGCCCTGCTGATTCCGGAAATCGTGGAATTGTCGGAAGGGGATTGCGCCCACCTGATGGCCGTCGCAGATGACTTGACGCGCCTTGGCCTGACCATCGAACCTTTCGGCGGAAGCGCCATTGCCGTACGCGAAACCCCCGCCATTCTGGGCGAAGTCGATGCGCGCGCCATGATCCTCGACATCCTGGATGAACTCGCCGATCAGGGTGAAAGCCAGATGGTGCAGGCAAGGATCGAGGCGATCCTCAGCCGGGTGGCCTGCCATGGGTCGATCCGATCCGGCCGTCGAATGCGGGCCGAGGAAATGAATGCCCTGCTGCGCGAGATGGAGGCGACGCCGCATTCCGGCCAGTGCAACCATGGGCGACCAACCTATGTGGAACTTAAACTCAGCGATATCGAACGCCTGTTCGGACGCAGTTGATCTGGTTTCAAACACGGTTTAACAAGATAGAAACAAAACGAGAACAAATTGACCCCCATGATCCAGATTGCAGGCACTGAGATGGCGTTGAATGATCCCGTGATACTGACCGTGGGTGGCGTGGTGGCGTTGATTCTGCTGCTGCTGTTCCTGTCGTTGCGGGCGGCCAACCGCTCGGCCCGGCTGGCGGAACCTTTGGCGCGGCAGATGGCGCATCTGGGTCAGCATGTTCAGCAACTGGGCCAGGGGCAAGAACAGTTGCGCGGCGGTCTTCAGCATGTCTCGGACACTCAGGCCAATGCGCAGATGCAGGTGATTCAGACGGTCGAGGCGCGTTTGGCTTCGGTCCAGCAACAGATGAATGACCGGCTGGCGGATAATGCGATGAAATCGGCGCGTGCGCTGGCCGAGATGCAGGAACGGATGAAAGAAACGTTGCATGGCTCGTCGAAACAGACGGCGACCTCGCTGACCCAATTGCAGGAACGTCTGGCCGCCATCGACAAGGCACAGGACAATATCACCAAACTGTCAGGCGATGTGCTGTCTTTGCAGGATATACTGTCAAACAAGCAAAGGCGCGGGATGTTCGGGGAAATCCAGCTGAACGATATCGTGTCCAAGGCGCTGCCCGCTGACAGTTATTCGTTGCAAGCCACTTTGTCGAACGGCAGGCGGGCGGATTGCCTGATTCACTTGCCGAACCCGCCGGGACCGATCGTGATCGACGCAAAGTTCCCGTTGGAGGATTTCGAGGCGTTGGCCGCTGCGCAGACGAAGGCGGATGTCGAGAGATGCCTGCGGGCCTTCGGCGCTGCGGTGAAAGTGCATATCAAGGCGATTTCCGAAAAATACATCCTGGACGGGGAAACCGCGGACGGCGCCTTGATGTTCGTACCTTCCGAGGCGATTTACGCCGAACTGCACGCGCGTCTGCCTGATGTCGTGCGTGAAGGGTTCGCCGCGCGGGTCTGGATCGTGTCCCCGACGACGTGCATGGCCACGCTGAATACCATGCGGGCGATCCTGAAAGACGCGCGTATGCGCGAACAGGCCGGCGCGATCCGCAAAGAGTTGGGGTTGCTGCACAAGGATGTGGACCGCCTGGGTGATCGCGTCTCGAACCTGGATCGTCATTTCGGGCAGGCGGCCAAGGATATCTCGGAAATCAAGATCAGCGCCGAAAAGGCTGGCCGCCGCGCGCAGCGTTTGGACAATTTCGACTTTGAAGAAATCGAGACCAAGGCCGAAAACGGCGTTGTGCCCCTTGCTCGTCACGAAGGTTGAAATCTACTGGATGGACAGGTCCAGATTGTACCCCACGGTTTTTCCGGTATCCCTGTCATTGCCCATCAGATAGACGCGGATCGTATAGTCTCCATCGTCGCGCAGGGTGATCCGGGCCGTATTGCCGTCAATCGACCCGTTATAAATCGCCACACCGTCGCTGCCCGGCGGCAGGATGTTGAAATAGATCACGCCGTTACCATTGGTGTCGCTGACCTGAAGATCGGCAAACATCTCCTGCCCGGCTTTGGCGCCCAGCGAATAGTCGAAGTACTCATCTCCTGAGATGGTTCCGCTGACCATGGTGCCAAAATTGCCGGGCTGAAACTGAACCTCGGCCGACATTTGGGCCGATACGACGGGCGCGACAGCAACGAGAAGGGCGCACACAGCAAGTCTTGCGAACATGATCATTCCTTTCAAACACGCCGCTCGCGGCCCTCGCGGGCAATTTCAGATGCGCAGGAAGGGTTGGAACAGGCGTGGCATCAGCTTGGTGAATTTCAACGGTGCATCCGTAACCGCCAGACAAATGCAGTCTTCCGAAATGTCCGCCACAGGCGTGTGTTCCAAATCCTCGTCCGCGATCTCGACGTCGCCACGGGCGAAGCGATCCACTTCGTCCGAGAATGCGCCCTGAAGCACCATCGTCAATTCTATACCGTTGTGACTATGATCTGGTACAGCCGTTCCGGCTGGAATGAACAGCAACCGGGCCGAGGCCTCGCTTGTGGTCGGCAGAATGGCCTGTTTCACACCCATGCCGATCGGTTTCCATCGGATATCTGAAACCGTACCGCCGACATAATCCTGCAACGGGGCCGGCAATACCGAACAGTTCGGACGCGCCGGTTTGGCCGCTGGCGCACCTTTGGAGATCAACGCCATAGTCGCGGCCAGAGATGTATCACTCATGGCGATGGATACAGTCTGTTCCTCCAGAACATGCCCACCTACGGCATCGTAACTTTCCGCCCGCGCACGGCAATGGTCGCAGAGCGACAGATGCGTCGCGACCATCAGGTCGAATGCCTCGGGCAGACTGCCTGCTGCGTATGCCATCAGCAGGTCATCTGTCAGGTGATGTTTGATCGACTTACTCATCATACTCATCTCAGTTCATTGCATGGCGCAAGCGGTCCAGCGCCAGCCTGATTCGTGATTTGATCGTTCCCAGGGGCAACCCGGTCTGAGACGCAATTTCGCGGTGACTCAGATCACCGAAATACGCCTTTTCGATCAGCTCTCTCTGCGCGTCTGGCAACGCTGTCAAAGCGGTGCGAAGCTGCGCGGTTTCTTGTTGCAGCGCGATGACATCGTCCTGCTCAGGCTCGGCCTCGGGACCCCACCACAATTCTTCGGGTTCGGGGCGGCGTTGCTTTCGCAGAGCGTCAATGCGCTTGTTCCGAGCAATCGTGAATACCCAAGTAGCCACTGTTGCCCGCGCCGGGTCGAACAGATGGGCTTTGTGCCACAAGGTCGCCATCACCTCCTGCGCACACTCCTCGGCCATCGTGGCGTCTGATCCTGACTTCATCAGGAACGCCTTGATCCGTGGCGCGAAGTGCTGGAACAGTTCGGCAAATGCCGCCTGGTCCTGCGCGTCGCGGATGCGCCTGACGTGATCCACCCATTCGGTTCTGGTCTCGCGCCCGCCGTTATTTCCGTTCACCCGTCTACCCTTGATGCGTTTCTTTTCGCGCCGAGGCTGAAGGGCGGCCGGTTCAGCCGCAGGTTCGTCCAAGGTCACGGTATCGATCTCGGTAAACATAACCTCATTACGGCGCGTTCCCCAAGCCGGATCACTTTATCGGGACATTATGATCCAAATTGTGCAAATTGCCGTATCAGAATTGCCAGCATCTGAGGGAAATCAGTGCAGTTCAAGGCGTTTACGGGAAGGCCAGAAAGCAGCGGATGACGCAGGAAATAGACCATATCGCGGGTCATACCTATCACGGGCGCAAGGGTGCGATTGAAAACGCATTCCGATACTCGGTCGATTACATCCTGTTGGACCCCGAAGCAGAGCTGGACACCCCTTTGCTGTTTTCGGTTGATCGCGCGAATGTCACGAACTGGCGCACCACCGACCATGGGGGAGAGCCGAGTCACGGGGAAGGGGCCCAGTGGCTCCGCGCGCGGTTTGATGAAATGTCGGTGCAACAACCGGCGCGTTTCAAGTTGCTGACGCAACCGCGCGTTTTGGGGCACGTTTTTAATCCCGTCAGTTTTTGGTTCTGTTTTGACGACAGCGATCACCTTTATGCGGTGGTGGCCGAGGTCACCAATACCTATGGCACCCGTCACAGTTACCTGTGTCACAAACCCGATTTCTCGGTCATCGAACCGACTGACAGGGTGGTGGCGGACAAGCTGATGCATGTTTCACCGTTTCAGAAAATCGAAGGCAGCTATACGTTCCGCTTCGACTATCGCGCGGATCGCGTCGGTGTCTGGATTGATTACGGGCGCGCTGATGGTGGGCTGATCGCGACGCTGACCGGCCCGCGGCAACCCCTGACGAACCGCGTGATTCTGTGGTCCTTGCTGCGGCGGCCATTCGGCGCCCGGAGAACCTTTGCACTGATCGTCTGGCAGGCTTTCAGGCTGTGGTTGAAAAAAGCCACCTTTCGCCCGTTTCGTAGGCAACCGGTACCGGACCGGCCGATTTCGCGTGCGCGGAACGAGGGCCGTTGTTTGCGTAAGATCAAAGACTCGCCCCCCGTTCGGTGATTGTGATGGCACAACAACCGCGAACACGAGGAGCTGATGCATGTTGGAAATATCGGCAAGAAAGGTCGCTCAGATTGCCATGATGGGGCGCGAGCTGAACCGGGCAGAAGGTGAAATGCGCGCCTTCATCGAACGTATGAGCGAAGACGAGCAAGCCGAACTGGTTGCCATCATGTGGATCGGCCGCGAAAGCTTTTTCGCCGAGGATCTGGCCGAAGCGATTGCCACTGCCAAGGCCGAGGCCTCGACCCCCTGTGCCGACTACCTGATCGGCACTCCGCACATGTCAGACCACCTTGAGAACGGTCTGGACGCGCTGGGGATATCAGCCGAGGACGTTGAAAACGATCTGATGTGACCTGCCTGCAAAGGGGCGGTTTCTGCGACGGATCGACATTCGCGTTATCTTGATCCGCCACTGAAAAGACATGTCGCGGGCCTGGATCGAAGACTGTAATCAACGCGCCGGTCCAGCCCGAACTTTCCCTCCAATACAGTCTTAACAAACCTTAATGAACCGGTTTGGCAACGTTAAGGCAGCCTTCCCAAATCTGATGTCAGGAAGACAAAGACATTGAGTTCAGGAGGAGAAAGACATGGCACATACACAAACATTCGAAGGCCGGGGTGGCCTGCTTGACGGTCTGTTTTCAAACTATGCAGAAGCAAAGGTCGAGCATTTCCGCCGCCGGATTTTTTCGAAAACCGTGCGGGATCTGGAAAAGCTTGATGACGTACAACTGGCCGACATCGGCATCCAGCGGGATCAGATCAAAAGACGCGCATATGAAAGTGTGTATCACAACAAGCCATACCGGCAGTGATCAAGCATTCAGCGTGAACTGAGACAATCCCCAAAAGCATGTTAGCGAGGTTACCAGAATGTTCGACGTCGTACCGCCCACCAATCAACCGGCTCCGGCCGCCACTGCGCTTTTGCTGTTCGATCGTGCCATGCGAATCCGTTCGATCAGCCCTGATATTGTCCGCGCAGCCCAGCATCTGAATGCTTTGACCGATCATCAGTTGTCCGAGCTGGGCATCAACCGCAGTGATATCGAAGATACCATCCAGCGGTATATCTGAAGTCCGGGTGAGGGAAACCCGAACGAGGACAACATGCGTAAAGTGGAACAATGAAAGCCATTCCAGGCAGTCTGGAATGGCTTTTTTGCATTCAGGCCTTGTGATCGACGATTTGCAGATGTTGGGCCAGCTTTTCGATTTCACCCATCCATCCCTGCACCAGCTTTGGATCGCTGGGGGCCGCGTGAACACCGGCCGGGATGGCGCGGTTCAATACGGCCTCGACCGCAAGTGAGACCGGAATCGACACCAGACGCGCCATCGCCGTGCCACGCTCGTCGCCCCAGGCATCCATGACATAGGTCTTGTGCCAGACTTCGACGCCGTCTTTCTCGGCCTTCAATCCCACGCACAACACAACACGATCAGGCTCGCCTTCGTCATAGGCGTTTTCCTCCCAGAACTGGTCCGACATCTCTTTCAGACGCGCATCCCCTTCCGGGCCGGACAGGGTTTCGATCTCGGTGAACACATCCGACCACGCGTCGGCCCAGCCGTTCAGACGCAGCGTGCCGCGGACGAATTCCTTGACCGGCCAGTGATCCTCGAAATGGTATTGCGCCATGAAGGGTATCGAATCGCGGTTCGGATAGACCTCGAAGCTCTCCGGTGTGGGCAGCGGCGCGATATAGCTGCTGATCGCATCCCAGGGGCGGGCAACGTCCAGCGGCGCGTAATCTCGGATCGATTTCGACGGCGACCGCAGCGCTTTCAACACGCCCAGCGGCGACCAGCTGAATTTATAGCGGAACGGGTTGGGGTTCTTGGGAATGCCGCCGCAATAGGAAATGAAGCTCAGGTGGTTTTTCGGGTCGAAGGCGTCGGAGGCGCGGTAGTCGTCCACCAGCGCATGCGCCATCAGGTGATCGATGCCCGGGTCCAGCCCGACCTCGTTGACCAGTGCGACGCCGGCGTCGCGCGCCTTGTCGTCCAGCGCGCGCATCTCGGGCGCGATATACGAGGACGAGACGAAATTGGCCTGTTTCGAAATTGCCAGGTCCGCAAGCGGTACATGCCAGTCGCCCGGCAGCATCGAGACGATCACATCGCCCTTCTCCAGTACGGCGCCAAGCGCGTCGATGTCGAAGGCGCGGATGTCGTCGGTCAGGTCTCCGACCTCGGCCCTGGCCTTGTCGACGGTCCGGTTCCACACGGTGACCTTGTGGCCGCCTTCGATCAGGCGACGCAGGCCGGGAATGGCCGAGAGGCCGGTGCCACACCAATGAATGGTCATCGTTCAGAGTCCTTCAATATGCGTTTTGTAAGTTGCTTCTGCCCGACCCCAGACACCGCTGTCCAGATCGGTCAGAGTCAGCAAGGACGGCAGCAGTTGCGCGGCATAGTCTTCCGAGCTTTCGACCGGCAGCATCGACGGCAGGTTGTCGATCGCCATCACGTCCATCACCGGGTTGGTGGCCACGCGCAGGGCGGGTTCTTGCCACGTGGTGGCGCGGTCATAGACGGGCACCGGGTTGTAATCGCTGTCCGGGTCGCAGGCCACGTCACCGATGGCGGTCAGCTTGCGCGGGGCGGTCAATGCCTCGCGCGGGACGAAGACAGGCGTTCCGGGGCGCGCGAAGATGCAGTTCAGGAACAGATCAAGGTCGAGGATTTCCGGGAAAGGCCCACCGCGCGCGGTTTCGGCCATGTCCCACTTGGTGACCGCGACGCCCATCGCCTCACATAGGTCTGCGGCGCCGGTGCCTACACGGCCCAAAGCTCCGATGACGATGGCGCGGGGCCGGGGCGCGCCTGTGGCGTCCAATTCTGCCAGAAGTTCGGCGTTCAGCGCGTCCTTGCCGGGATAGACGCCGACAGGGCCGCAGATCTCGCCCCGTTGCTGCGCCGCCCAGGTCTTGAGCGTCACCGCCGCGCCCGCGTAGCCTGCCCAATAGCCGAATGCGGCGACCCGGCGACCATCTTCATCCACAAGGTATTCCAGATCATATAGCGTGCCGCCGCCCGCCTTGAACCGTTCCAGCAGAGCCCGGCCCGAATGCTGGCCCTTGAAGGCATGGCCGAACATGATGTGGCGGTGGGGCAGGGGTGTACCGTCTTCGGGCAGTTCCTTGAGGCCGAAGATGATCGCGTCCAGCGGGGCCTCGGGCCAGGAATTCTCGGGCGCGATCTCGCAGCCTGCTTCCTTGTAGCCGTCCAGTGGAATGGCGCGGGCATGGCTTTCCTCGACCGTCAAGCGGATGCCGGCCGCGATCAGCGCGGCGGCACCTTCCGGCGTCAGCCCAACCCGTTCTTCGTTCGGGCGCTGTTCTGCCCGGACCCAGAGATGTGTCATCTTATTTCCTTTTGTCAGAGCATTCCGGCAGCACGCACTGCCTGAACCGAAGGGCGTGCCTCCATCGCCTCACGGAAGGCGACGATTTTGGGAAAGGCCGAAACGTCCACACCATCGCCTTCCAGCCAGCTGCACACCACATACAGATAGGCATCGGCCAGCGAGAACGCCTCGCCCAGCACAAATGGACCACGCAGGCCGTTCGACGAGATATAATCGCAGGACGCGGTCATCGTCTGCGCGACCTTGTCTTTCATGTCTTTCCAGCTGGATTTCTTGTCGGCCCAGCGGTGCCCGCGCAGCTTGTGCGCGTGGTTCACATGCATGGTCGAGGCAAGGTAGAACATCACTTCGCGCATCCGGGCAGCCATCACCGGATCAGCCGGCACCAGCCCGGCCTCGGGGGCCTTGGCCGCAACGAATTCCAGCAGGGCTCCGGTTTCAGTCAGGATGCCGCCATCCACCACCAGCGCCGGAACGCGGCCTTTGGGGTTTATTTGCTTGTAAGCTGGTTTCGTCTGTTCGCCCCCGGCGAAGTCGAGTTTGATCGCTTCGTATTCCAGCCCGGCCTCTTCCAGTGCGATCGCGACAGCGACCGAGATGGTTCGGGGTGCATAGTAGAGCTGCATCAGGCGTCTCCGATCTGGTTACAGGTGGGTCTGCGCGAACTGCCGATCAGGGGCTTCCAGATGCGGAACGGCATTGAAAAGAACCGGGCTCAGCTGAGCGCCAATCGGATGCAGACGATGCATCGACGTGTTCATGATGGCAAGGGCCACCCGTGCCATTGACGGGATATCCAACCCCATCGCCTGCCGCACCACCATCGAAATCAACCCGCCCGAGGTCACGACGATGGCCGGTCCGCCCTCGGTCCCGATCTCGTGCAGCGCGTCGCGCACGCGCGTCTCGAATTCTTCGAAGGTTTCCGGCGGGTTCTTGATTTCGCCATTGGCCCAGGCCGCAAATGTTCTGGGCAGGTGTTCGACGAAACCTTCGCGGTCGGTGGGGATCGCGACGCCGTGTTGGTCCTCGAACAGTTGCGCCAGCGTGAAATACTCGATCTCGTTCAGTCGCGCGTCACGGATTGGATCGTGCAATCCCATGCTGTCCGCTGTCTCGGCGTGACGGGTCAGGGTGCCGCAATAGACCCGGGCATAGTGGCTGCGGGTGTCGCGCAGATGCGCCCCCAGCCAACGCGCCTGCTGATGCCCCAAGTCGCTGAGCCTGTCATAACTTGCCTCGTCCCGCGCCGTTGTGTTTGCCTGCCCGTGACGCACCAATGTGATATGTGACATGTCGGTCCCTCTTGCGCCGAAGTCTTAGGGCAGGTTCCCCTCTGGTGCCAGAGGGGTTTCACGCCTGTCGAAAAAAACCTCGCTCCTTTTCTGTTTCTGGCTATGGTTCGCCCCGAACAAACCTCCGGAGGGGTATATGACCGTCGATCACACGCGTTTTCTGACCGACCTGCATAAGTTGCGTGCATTTGGTGCCGCAGGAGTGGGCAAGGGGGTTGTCCGCCCTGCCTATTCCGACGCGGATATCGCTGCGCGCCAGTGGCTTGCCGGACGTATGCGTGAAGCGGGCCTGACTCCGCAGTTTGACCCGGTGGGAAACCTGTTCGGATTGGCGTCCGGCCCTTCGCTGTTGATGGGATCACATTCCGACAGTCAGCCCGAAGGCGGTTGGCTGGACGGCGCCCTTGGCGTCATCGCCGCACTGGAAGTTGCACGTTCCGTCGACCGTCCCATTTCAGTTGTCAGCTTTCAGGACGAAGAGGGGCGGTTTGGCGTGACCACAGGTTCTGCTGTCTGGTCGGGCGGTTTGTCTCTGGAAAAAGCCGATGTGTTGACCGATGGGGCGGGCGTCAGCTTTGGCCAGGCCCGATCGTCCATGGCAGATCTGTCCCACGGATTCGTGGACCCGTCCCGTTTCAATGGCTTCATAGAGATGCATATCGAACAGGGCCCCTCTCTGGACGCGTCCGGAGACCAAATCGGAGTCGTCACCGATATCGTTGGCATCCGCGATATGTCGATCACATTCGAAGGTCAGCAGAATCACGCCGGCACCACCCCCATGCACCTGCGCCGCGACGCCTTTCAGGCCCTGTCCCTGTTCAACACCCGGCTCAATGAGAGGTTTCGCAATGTCGTCACGCCGCAGACGGTCTGGACCATCGGGCGGGTCAACCTGCATCCAAACGCTTCGTCCATCGTGCCGGGACGGGTTCGGTTCTCGATGCAATGGCGCGATGCTGATGCAGACCGTTTGGCCCGGATGGAGGAGATCATTCGGGCGACAGCACAAGAAACCGCTGAGCAAATGGGGATGAGCTTGGATTACGGCCCCATGCTGGGGCTGGATCCCGTTGCCATGGATCCGACCTTGCGCTGCGCTCTTGAACGCGGTGCAGAACAGGTCGCACCGGGTCGGTGGCGCAGGATGCCCTCGGGGGCCTTGCACGATGCCACCAATGTGTCTCGCCTGATGCCGGTCGCGATGCTGTTCACGCCCTCGATCGACGGTATCAGCCATGATTTTGCAGAAGATACGGCAGAGGTCGATTTGATTGCCGGGCTCGAAGTTCTGGTGCGTGCGGTGCGGTCCCTCTCTGTCTGAACGTCACTTTGCGCCGAGAAATCCCGAAGAAGGTATGTATCGACGGTGAAATCCTTCCCTCTGGTATCCGGTCGGACGCCAGGGAATTCACGCGATGGAAACAAGGATTGTTGCCTAACGGAAAAAAGTTTCCTATAGGAACATTCATGGTGCATGCGTCTGTATACCGCCTCTTCTACGGATCGGTGTTTCACTAAAAACCGGGTGGAATCATTGCATTCTATGCGGCTTGGGGCAGACTGACGGTTATGCATTTTGACCTTTGGATAATCGGAAGTTGACCGGATCATGACCACACCGAAGCGCACGCCCTTGTATGACCTTCACGTCGAACTTGGTGGCA
>NZ_JAEDOU010000008.1:0-201460 GCF_017872515.1 Ruegeria sp. HKCCE3926
GCGTGGTCGTTAGAAGGGGATAGGGAAGGAACGCTTGTCATGCCGTGACCATGACGACGCTTCCACAACAGGTCGAAGTGTGCTGATTTCGAATTTATTCCGGGATCGATACACTTGCCATTGCATCACGCCATTCTCGCCACCCCTGTATCTCGCTCCGGATTGTCTCGCCGCTGATCGTCGCTGGCGGATCGGACAGCAAGGGAACGATGGTATTCACGAAGTCTACAAGTGGGCCCCGACGTTCGGAAGTTATGCCGTCGGTGCTATAGCTGACCCGGCGACCGATGCGCTCCCAGAACTCGAAAATCTGCCGAAGGACAATGGTTCGTCTTTCGTCTCTGGCCCTCCGTTTGTCCGGTTCGTCGAGCGTGTGTGCGGAATGCTTCCCAGCGCTTCGGGTCAGGCTGTGGTCAATGTGTTCGACCGTGGTCACGGCGTTATGAAACATGCGGCGCCAAAACTCGTTGGGATCGTCTGCTCTCTGCCCTGCGTTCGGATAGTCGATGTGGAGATTTGAGAATCCTTGTGACGCTTTCTTCAAATAGTGCTCTGCCCGGCGGAGATCCTGTAAAAAGGCCTCCAACTGCTCCGGACCTTTTTCAATCTGTTTGACAATGGTAACTACGGATGTTTTGACGGTGTCCGGAGCCAGCGCAAACGCAAGTCTTTGTGACAGGTCGTCCAGTTTGCTGCGCTCGACACTAAACCTGATGGCCAGATCAGATTTCATGGCATCCTTCAACGCGCCTTCAGGGCCGTAGTTCCAGATGCCCCAGTTCACCGATTTTCTTGCCACGTTAGTCTGCTCCTCAGCACATTCTGTTCTTACATGTGGATCGTTTAGAACCACCAACCGCAGACCCTATACGGCTCAATAAGTGTTTTAAACCTCTCATCTGGCACGCAGCAGACGGTTCGAGACAGTCGGAGAGAAATGGGCTCGATCCCAATAGTGTACTGACCACAAAAACAAATTTGGATCGTCACACTTCGACCTTCCCATATACGTTTTCCACAGTGCTGCCAGACCTGCCGGAAGTCACCGACTGCTTCGTAAAGGTCCTGTGGCACGTGGTTTGGACCAACTGTTTTCCATCGATGCCGACAGGTCGAAAACAGTTGCCACGGTTTGCCTCTTCACCGGCCACTAAGAACAGGATATGTTCCGGGGACTACCCCATCCCGCGCCAGGTCGGCTCCTTCTGGACTGGCGCAGAAACGCGACAACGAAACCCACCGGCGGCCTGTCTTCCTCTACAAATGGAAATCGAGTTGATCGGGGACTGCCATTTCGCTTACGGGCTCTGGCGGGGCAGGTTTGAAGCCTGCGGGGAAGCGGCTGGCCACCGACAACAGGCATCGCGTGGATACGGACAGGAAGCGAAGGGCCTTCTCCCGCATGACGGGGGGAAGGAGCGGGGGCCGGGTATTGTCTGATAAATAGTTGGAGTAAAGTACCGCTTTCAGTGAAGAGCGAGAGAAGCACATGCCCCGGCGGGCTATCTAGCACACCACCCCAAGTCTATGGCCGTTTTGAGTGTCTGACGTCAGACACTTGTGGTGTACTGCGGTAAACACGGCTTTTCTTACCAAGATTTACAAGAAATCATAGCAGAACGAGGCATTGACTACGTTCTCGGCGTTGCCTTCCGTTTGATGGCCAAATAGGCAAACTTACCACTTCGGCCATTCCGTATACGTTGCTGGACCAGATCGACCTGTCCTTCTTCAAACAATGTGCGGGCTGTGTTTGCCAGCATCACGTTCGTCAGAAACCAGCCCCGAGCATAGACTACCTTTACCCCCGGAGCCGCCCGCTCAATCGCTTCAACCAGCGCTTGCGCGGGTGAAGCGCTGTCCGAAATGTCTATGGTTTCTAAATGGGTTGCATGCATCGGATCACATTTGCGGTAGCGGTAAAGCCGGATAAAAAGCCTTGTCCATCAATTCTTCTTCGAAAGGGAACTCTGACAGCAGTTCGACACCGGATTCGGTGACCAACACTTGCTGTTCCAGCTTGACGCCTTCGTGGCCACCGTCTTCACCAATATAGCTTTCTACACAGATGGTCATTCCTGCCTCTATTACACCGTCATAGCCGGCATTGGGGAAATCGCCACAGTGATAGAGATAGGGGTATTCTCCAGTCATGCCGCAACCATGGGACGAAAGATAATAGCGGTTGGCATAGTATTTCTCAGGGATATCCCAAGCGCGATCTGCGTAGTCACGAAATGTCATGCCCGCCTTAAGAATACCCATGTTGTGGTACACCTGTTCCAGCGCGGTTTGATACAAGCTCTTTTGTAAGTTGGTTGGCTTGTTCGGTCCGGAATGAAAGGTGCGGGAAAAGTCACTGTAGTAACCATGACAGCCCACAACATCTGTATCTAAAGCGACCAGTTCGTTACTTCCGATCAGGTTGTTGGCGGTTTCCTGAAACCAAGGGTTTGTGCGTTCGCCTGCGCTGAGTAGCCGTGTTTCACAATAATCGCCATTTTGTTCGATCACCGATTTATGAAGCACCGACCAGAGTTCGTTTTCTGTGAGGCCGGGTTTCAACGCGCCGCGCAGTTTTCCAACACCAATTTCCGCTGCACGCAATGAGGCACGTACACACTTCATCTCTTCTTCCGATTTGATGGCGCGCGCCATTTCTACTGGTTCCTGCGCATCGACGATCTTGAATCCGGCCTCTTGCATGGCAATGGCTGTACCTGCGTTCAGCCGCTCCATACCAACGATAGTACCTTTGCCGAGGAGACCCACAATCAGATCACCCACCTCCCGAGCCCATTCTCTTTCACGTGACGCAATATGCGGACCGGCTGCAACAAAACTTGCAGTCTTGGCAGGGCGTACCTCGTCTATGGTCTCGTAACCATCCGCCAGATGCATACATCCTGTAAATTCAAACAGGATCGAGCGGTCAGCAGTCAACAGCAGATAGCGAGACGGTGCATTGCGCATCGAAAAAATCTGCATGTTGCGGGTGCCTGTGGCATAACGAATATTGATTGGATCAGACAGGATTACCGCACCAATATTGCGCTTGGCCATTTCGGCCCTCACTCGACCCAATCGGTACTGGCGAACTGCCGTTAAGTCGATACCCTCGCTCTCAGGTGAGCGATCAAGCAATGCAATCCCGGAAAGATCGCTGCGTTCTGCGTGCCAGTCGAAGTTTGCCATTTGAAGCTCCGAAAAAATGTTTCGGCTTATGATAGAAAATCTTGTAGCAAGGTGTAAAATTCCGAATAATCAGAAAATTGCCCAACTTTAAGTTATGAAAAGCTATCGCCACTCCTTGCCACCACTAGATAGCCTGATCTTCTTTGAAGCATCGGCACGTCACCTGAGCTTTTCTGATGCAGCGCAAGAATTGTTGGTCACTCAAACCGCCGTCAGCAAACGAATTCGTCAGTTGGAGGAGCACCTTGGCGTGGCCCTATTCGTACGAACTGGGAGGGTAATTGATCTGACAGACGAGGGCCGCAAATTAGCCGATCAGAGCGCAATTCTATTAGACTTCGCCCAGAGAGCCCTAGCCAGCATCGCGACGCGCCCCGATGCCCCGCTTCGGATTGCCGCAAACAGTGCAGTATCGTTGTTCTGGTTGGGGCCGAGGCTTAAGGACTTTGGATTGTCCGAGCATGCTTGCCCGGTTGAACTGGTATCTACTGACCAACCTGGTACGCTTCAAGATGGTTCCAATGACATAGCCATCCTGCATGGAACCGGGGAATGGCCGGGACGTGTGGCTAGCCCCTTAGTTCCCGACCTACTGGTTCCAGTTATTGCCCCCTCGCTTGCTGATAAGGCGAGTATAATGTCTGGTCAGTCTCTTTCGTTGATTGAAGCAAAGGAATTGGCGCCATTGCTGAACTTCCCACGTGTTACCCCAGACTGGACAAACTGGGACAATTGGGAAAACACGGGTTTGGTATCAGGGTGGCCACGCATCGAATGCGGAACATATGCACGTTCGATCGGAGCGTCTTTACAAGGGACGGGCATCGCCCTTGCTAACCCGCATTTTCTGTCTGCTGAACTGAACGAAGGATCACTTGTCCAACTTGGCCCGTCGGCGCAATCCACACGATGCGCGTACTTCTTAACTTACGCGGACACCCCATTGCGACCAGGCGTTGAGCGATTTCTGGATTATTTGGCTATCTTACCAGACTAAGTCTTTTTGGCGCAAATCCTCCTTTTGACTACTGGTTTGTTTTCGGAATTAACCGGCACCGCAGAACACATCAGAAATCTGGCAGGGGATTGAATGAATTTCCCCCGACGCTGTCGTCAAGCCCAGGGTACGCCGAGCTGTCTTGGCGATTGTTGCTAGGATAAGTAGCTGGCTCGGCTAAGTCTATTCGGGCCCGAGTTCAACGCCTAAGGAAACGGCGGTCCTATTCGACAACTATTTTTGCCAACTGAATATCTCCTTCGGCATCAAGCAGCCATGAATCTTAATGATCTTGTCACTTGCTTCGATACCGTAAGTGTTAGTGCCCCTTCCGCAAACGACAGTTTTTACAAGACGGTCACGGGTTTAAAAATCTTGGTAAAAATCTCGTAAACCCTGCAATGTTGCCGCGTTTCAATAAACGATTGCGAAAAAAAAGGCGGCGTGGAAACCCACACCGCCAGTCGGGGAGATAGAACGAAATTTGCTATTTCTTCAAAGCATCGATCAGTCGAACGAGTGCCGCCATGCCCGGATCTTCCAGGCCAATCGATTTGTCAGCATATACTCGAGCCCGGCCGATCTTGTTGGGCTTGTCTTTGTAAGTGTCGCGCGCTTCTTACGCGGCGATGGCTGCTGCAGTGTACAACGCTTCCGGATCCACTAGTCCTTTTGTGGCGGTGATAACTGCATCCATGGAGTCAAGTATTGTCTTGTCCCCTAGGTTGGCACCGCCTCTTGAAATCATTGCGTCTTGCGCCCTTGGGAGATCATTGGACTTGCTTACTTGGAGCTTCGCAAGGTTTTGCCGTAAATTTCGCTCATGCTAGAACGCCAAGCGGCCAACCGACCATTAATCGGCCATGCAACAAACATCTCGGCCAGGCCGCGTGTCTCTCAACCAATTTCGCAGGTTGCTTTCGAGCGCTACATGCTAGAAATACTTGGAGTAGGGTAACCGCTTCAGAGAGCGGAAGAACGCGTGCGAAAGGCTGTAGTTGTGAAGCACCAAGCTATACAAGACGACTTAATTTACGATTTTGGCGTGCACAAAGGATATGATACAGAGTTCTATCTCAAAAAAGGGTTTCGCGTGCTTGGCCTCGAAGCCGTGCCAGAACTGTACAACGCGGCGGTTGAAAACATCAGTGCGTTCGGAACCCGTGCGACACTTATTAACAAGGCCCTGTATCACCGGGCAGGCGAGACAGTTTCTTTCTTTACGGTTCCCAATAAGGATGACTGGGGCAGCCTGGATCGCAACATCGCCGAAAAAGGCGTGGAGACTGCGGTCGAGATCGAGGTTCAGACAGTGGATCTCATGACCCTCTTCGAGACCTATGGCACACCGTATTATCTCAAATGTGACATGGAGGGCGGCGATTTGATCATGCGTGAGCAGCTCTTGTCCTGCGTGCAGCGACCTCGTTTTGTGTCAATCGAGATGAACGACGGGAACGAACCCGACATCTTGATTAAATGCGGCTATGAGGTTGGACAGATCGTCAACCAGTGGTTTAATCCATTCAAGACCCCGCCGAAGCCCCCGCGCGAGGGCAGCTTTGTCGAGGCACAGTTCACGGGCGAAATGAGCGGGCTTTTTGGACGCGAGCTGGACCCTGCCAAGTGGCGCCCGCTAAGCGAGATTGCCGACATCTACCGCCAATGGCACACATTGCGGGCGCTCGACCAGGAGCTTGCCCCCGGCTGGCTCGATCTACATGTCTGCCGGGCCGCGGCCCTTGCCTGATGGCCTATGCCCGCTGCGCTGACCAAGCCACTCTTAACCGACATTCCCCACGGCGCATGGCCAATTTGCCAAGCCGCAGTACCGGGTCTCCACCTAAATCTTAAAACGCGATTCCAGGCTTTGCATCCATTCCAGGGCAAACAAGGTCCGCTCTAACCGCCCCAGTTTACGTAGGGCGATTGCTAGTCCGTTTTGCCGCGGGTATGCGGACAAGCTTTTGAGGATCGCTGATGCGGTGGTGGTCCCGGCCTTGATGGACGTTGCCAGCCTGAGGATCTCGGGCCAGTTTTCGACAATGTGACCTGCTTTGATGGTGCCGCCAATGAAGGGTGCCATGATGGGCAGGGATTTCATGCCGGGCAGGAGATACAATTTGCGATCCTTGAAGTTTCGAAAACGCGGTGCGAAACGGAAGCCCAAGAGATAACACAGGGCAAAGACCTGATCCGTCGCGCCACCAGTGTCCACATGATGCTCTTCGATTGCGACGCCCGATTGGTGGCGAAGCAGACCATCCAAAACAAAGGGCGCTTCGCTTTCTGTAGCGTTGATGACCGTCGAGTGGAACGGGCTGAACTGATCGGAGATGTGGGTGTAAAACTTGAGACCCGGGGCACGCCCGTATTTTGCGTTGATATCTGCCGAGCTTCACCGCGAGCGCGCAATCGAAGAAGCGATCAACGCTGAGTTTCTGGCGCATGGACGAAACCTATCTCCGTGTGCGCGGGAAGTGGATGTATCTCTATCGAGCGGTCGACAAAGCGGGAAACACCCTTGATTTCATGCTGTCTGAGCGACGAAATCGTCCAGCAGCAACCAGGTTCTTTGCCAAAGCACTGTCGTCCAACGGGATCCCAAACAAAATCGTCATCGACAAAAGTGGCGCAAATGCAGCTGGCATTCGAGAAGTGAACAGAATCCTGAAGCGGTTCCGTTGCCCAGCCAAAGTACAGACGATTAGGTCCAAATTTTTGACCGACATGAACAAACAGGGCCATCGGTTCAAAAAACGACGTGTTCGGCACATGTGTGGGTTTAAGTCGTTCGAATCCGCTTCCGCCACTTTGGTCAGCATCGAGGTCGCCAACATGATCCGGAAGCGGCAATTCTCTAGTGATACGACTTCCGGCTTTCGGATGTTTGCTGAGATCGCAGGATAACTGCGTCTAGCATATCGCTGGCTTTCGTCGTTCCAAAAGTTTGCGATACTACCTCTTGTCTTACATGAATCCTAGCGTCAGTATGCCAGTGACATTGTTCCGCTCGGGATATGTTACACAAATGGATAAACAAATGACGTCGAAACCAAATCCCTCAACATCGCTACCAACCGAGCCGGCTCAGATGCAGGTTGTTGCAGCGCAGGAAGACCCCGCCGAAGCACTCGACCCGCTCGCTGAACACACTTTGAACCCCGATGTGCGTCCGCAAGAGCAGAACATCGACAATGAAGAAGGTGCTTTCGGTACGACCCCGCCTGTGCCGAGACCATTTGGATCAACTTTCACGCCAGACATCTTAGCCGCTTACCATGCTGGTGTGATGAAGTATCAGTACCGGGGAGTGACATGTCTCAAGAGTCCCATTGATCTCGCCGTCTATATGTTGATCCTTTTTGAGAAGAAGCCGGGCACCATCGTGGAAATTGGATCGTTCCACGGTGGCGCTGCGATGTTCTATCGAGACATCACCCGAGCATGGGGACTTGATACCCAGGTCATCACCGTGGATTTCCGCTCTAACCAGTATCAAGACGAGCAGGTTGGGACGGAAGGGATCGAATTTGTGCAGACCGACGCACTAAAACTCGATGGTAGCGATTTGGAAGAGCGACTGAAAACCGCGCCAAGGCCGTGGATGGTGATCGAGGATAGTGCGCATACGTTTGAAGTGTCATACGCGGTATTGGAATACTTCAAATCACGCATGCAAACGGGTGAATGCCTTATTGTCGAAGATGGCATCATCGAGGATCAAGGTGCGAATTGGCGTTATGATGGTGGCCCGAACCGCGCTGTTCATGAGTTTTTCTTAAATAATCCCGATGAGTATCGCCTTATGGATAACTACAACGACTTTTTCGGATATAATCTTTCATTCAATCCAAACGGATATCTGGAAAAAACCTGAACAACTTTTAGCGCTCAAGCGGGCGCGCTAGGACGACAGATTCTGGAGGATGTTTCGTGATAGTGCGACTGGGAACGACTAAGCTTGAGCGACTTCCTGCTGAGAGGTCCGGTATCGCCAGAATGCGATCCGTAGAGGCAACCCAATTCTTGATTGGTAGCAGTGCCTAAGCGGCCGGGCGGAAGGGTTCCTTCAACCGGCAGCTACGTCCGCGACCGGGTCATTGCTGACCCTGAAAGCACTACAGGTCGTACGAATGGCGGGAATGCGAAACCTGGAACCTCACGGCAGGTCCTTCAATCACCGGCATCCAAGCGCAATGTCCAATTCGGGCAATGTCCACAAACCGCAGTTTCCTGCCGTTCAGGCGTTCCTGCCCTACGGCAACTCCGTCCCGCGTCTTGCTCATTGCTTGACGAAATCTCGCTGCGCCCGGTGCCAATGGCCGCATTCTACGCCGCATTGCAGAACTCAGGATGATGCATGCGCGGCAAAATCCCTGCTGCGAGCGCGCGCAGCAAGAAAACCCCAGGTACTACTCGGGCTCGTTCGTTGAATTTGCCGCGCTTTGCCCGAACGGCTGGTCTGGGAAACGGGGGTTTCCCAGACACCGCGACGTCCCAGAACACTCGCCCAGAGACCTTGAATAATATTGTCCGGAAGTCCCGTCCGAGTATCTACGTTCAGCGCCGCAATTCTCAGATGGGAAGCCAGACGTATGCAGGCGCTTAAAAACAAGTCCAAAATCCTATTCGCATTTAATGTGAACCCGGGGCGGATGATTGCAAGCTGGTCGCACACAATCTGGGCTCATTCTCAAATAATGTGGGTTTGGCGCCCCGGATAGTCGCAGTTAATTCGGGCGAGAATCCGGGATGTTTGCAAGCCGAACGGATTGTGATTGCAGGTCATTACACTTAACCACCGATTTCAGAATGCTCTGGTGAAGAATCTGTCTTGTTCACCTCCAGATTCTGTTTGCGCTCCAGGAGGCGGCCATACACTCGACTCGGTGCTGTTGGGTCTAACAGGCGTCGACCCCTTGAAAGCGTGCGCAGACGGCAAAGTGGCAGCGTAATTGCCCCACACTTTGCGGTGCCTCCCACTCGTGGGGGCTCAGGTCTATTGCAACCCAAATATCGCTGTCGTTCAGGTCCAGGAGTCCTGCAGGCGCAGGATTTCGCCATCGCCCAAAGGCGCACGAATGCCGCCGACGGAATCCACCTTGCTCATCTGAGAATCGGTCCGCGCTCGTTTGAAATGCATGGTGCCCGCCACAGGTTTGTGAGGAATACCTTTGGCAATCGTGATCGCGTTCCAGTGCCAGTCTTCGTGGCCAAACCCCTTGGAAAGCTCGTTGGCTTCAAACGGGGTATCCCGATAGATCTGAGTTTTGGCAAGACTGAGTGAATCCCAGTAGTTGCTCCAATCCAGATAGGATTTGTCAAAACCGTCGCTTTCTGAATCCATGTGCCAGAACATGAGTCTCTGGAACCCAAAAACCATGTTGCAGGCGGAATGGTGAATGGCATCGGGACGTTTCCGGGCGGCCGCGATAGCCGCTGAAATCCAGTTTTCAGACCACAGATCATCGGCATCCAGAAAACACGCATGTTCGCCCGTGGCGGCGGCAATTCCAGTGTTCCGTGCGAGACCGGGATCGCCAGTCGCACTTTCGACGTATTTTGCGCGTTCGCCCAATGCGCCGTTCAGAACATCGCGGGTCAGGTCATCGGCAATGTCCAGAACCACGATGATCTCGCAGCTGATATCCGCCTTTTCAGCGTCTGCCACAGCGGCCAAAAGACTGCGCGCCGCAGGCCCGGCCATAAGGCCTTCGCGATGCGCTGTGACAATGGCTGATACATGAGGTTGATCCGTCATGATATATACGCCTTAAATTGAATCAATTGAATCGACAAAAGCCTGCATCGAATGTCTTTCCCGCACGCGTTGCTGAAGCGCGCGGCCGCGCGACACGCGGGCCTCGGGATCATCAATCATAGCGCGAATCTGAGCGACATACTCATCGACACTTGCGGTTTCCGGAACAAGCCAGCCGGTTTCCTCGTCAATGAGTTCAGGGACGCCTCCGACGGCGCTGGCTGCGATCGGCATGCCCAACGCGCCCAATTCAATGAGGATTGTCGGCAGCCCATCCCATTCAGATGTGTAAAGCCAGCCGTCACAATCCCCCAAAGGCAACTCATCATAATCCTTAAAGGGAGGATTAAGGTGAAGATTTTCAGGCGCCTTTTTCATCGAAGGGGCTTTGTCGAGAACGGCCTTGCCCCAGCACAGAAAGTCGACATCCGGCATCCCGCGGGCGATCTGTACCACCAGATCAAAACGTTTTTGACGATCAAGCCGCCCACCCCACAAGATGCGGGGGCGGCTGCGATCCGGTTCTGACTTGTGGCGTTCGGAAACCGGCAGTTGCTCGGCGTCGACCTGGGCGGGCGTATAGATGGTTTTCAGACGCTGGGTTTCTGACAGCGGCAGGGAGAACCGGTTCTCGAGTATGTTTGCCAAATATTTCGTATCGAGGATTGCCGCATCCAGGTAGCGGAAAATGTTGTGGAAAAACAGAACAGGATAGCCTGTTTCGCTGCCGTTCTCGGTCCGGTCCGCGCAGAAATAGTACGCATACAGCTTGAACTGGCTGGCAAGCTGGGCCCCATAGGACACCATGGTCTCAAACGCCAAGCGGCTGTTGACGTTAAAGATTTGTGGCGCGGCGATTTCGGTGAGAATGACGTAAAGCGCGCGGTGGCGGACCGGGATGCCTTGGTGTTGGTTCTGGATGTCTTTCAGATACGGGGAAATATCAATGGAATCGACATCTTCCGGGTACCAGTGCGGGCAATCCCAGTGCGAGTCGTCGGTGCGAAGAATTAAAACTTTCTTGGATTTGACTAACGCTCGAACCAGGATGGCGGCGACCAAATCCGCGCCGCCCATGCGGCCGGCGGGCATCAGAACAACCGAGTCGTATCGTGATTTTGGCAGGATCTTGGTCGCCTCACGCAATTTTTCGTAGCCTGCATCATTCGCACGCGGCTTCAAATGCGGCTCATCGCCGGTAAGTTCCCCGATTTCGGGATCAAAGCTGCGGGCTTTCGCAACCAAGCTCAGCATCTCAGCGGACATGAAAAAGTCGTCCCCCCGTGACGCTTTTCGCGGCGTGGTGGTGTCAACCTGATGCGCCGTCTCGTTGCGCAAGCGCCGCTTCTTTATTGAGCGCCGCAATCTGCGCGAGAAATCGCGCGGGAAATATTTGATCTTTCTGCCCAATTGGCGAAATAGCCAAGACGATCGCGTCGAATTCCGTTCAAAATATGCGAGCCTGTCGTAAAGGTATTCGATTTCATCTGGTTGAGGCATCTGAATTTCGGTCCTATTTGATGGCCAAAAATGTAGAGGGTCGCACGTTATTTCTTATGGTCTTCTGAGTACTGCCTATATTAGCAGTGTGTAATGCATTTGCACATTAACTGGATGTGTTTTGCAACCATTGCCAGGTTTGTTCCAAGGCTCGGTCGAAATCTGCCGATGGGGCCCAGTCAAAAAGCGTCTTGGCCCAAGAGATATCCAAAACGGAATAGCGCACATCGATTTTTCGACCAGGTTTGAAAACAGGCTCAAGCGGCGTTTTGGTCACGCGCGAGATCGCATCGATCACGTCGAGCAGGGATCGGCCCTGTCCAGACCCCGCATTCACGGCCCCGCAATAATCGGTCTCGGCGGCCTTAACGCAAAGATCGGCCAGATCTTCGACATACAGGTAATCTCGTACGACCTGCCCGTCCCCCCAAATCTCGATCGGTTCATTTTCGTAGATGCGTCTCAAGAACGTGGAAATGACACCCTGAACGCCTGTATGTGCCTGACGTGGGCCAAAGGGGTTGGCAGCGCGAATTGCGATCGGCTTTAGCCCATGACTCTTTTGGTACATGTTCAGGTATTGCTCGATCGCGACCTTAACGATTCCATACGAGTTTATTGGGTTAAGAGGGTGATCTTCGGGAATAGGATGTCCTGGGGCTGGTCCATAAACGGTGCCCCCTGACGACAGATAGACCAGACGTTCGATCCCCATCGAGTTCATCGATTCAATTAGGCTTAGCGTGCCGATCAAATTCCCGGTAACATCCGCTTTGGGGTCCAGATTGGCCGTACCGGGAAAAGTCGTGCTGACGAGATGAAAGACCGCGTCCTTGCCGTTCAGGGCTTCGGCTATAGCCATCTTGTCCTGAAAGTCGCCCAGAAAAAATTCTACCCCCGGCAGGGGGTCTCGAAATTTGTCTGGCACGCGATCAAAGACCGTGACCGTGTGCCCGCCGGCAAGCAAAGCATCGACAACATGTGAGCCGATGAATCCATTGCCTCCCAACACAATAGCACGCATGATATTTCTCTCTTACAAAAGGTCCTTACGTTCGACGAACGTATCTGCTGCTCAGAGTGGTTTCCGCATCAGCATCACATCCTGAAAGCTCGGATGACGTCTGCGCAATTCCAGCAATTCCAGCTGACGCGTCCAATGACTGGTCAAATAGTCGGACTTGTAAAAGACATTCGAGGAATACGACCGCTCAGCCAGCCAACGCAGCACCATGCGATCGCCTTTGAAGTTCCGATTTTCATCCAAAAGCGATGGTGAATCCGGGTGATCCATCGTCGGTTTCCAAAGCGGCCAGCCTTCGTTCATATCGGCCAGCGTATGTTCTGTATGCACCGTCAGCCAGGCAATGCCCCCAGGTTTGAGGACGCGACGAATTTCAGCAAGCCATCCGGTTTCAAGTGCTTCGATATGCGTAAAGACGCTATAGGCTGTAACCGCATCCAGTGAATTGTCTTCAATCGGCAGCGACGGAATCGAATGGTTCTGGAACACAGAGCAGTTCGGCGGGAGATGTGCGTTGCACCATTCGACGTGAAGACGGTTGATATCACAGCCGATGGCCCGACAATTCGGGTTTTCCAGTGCCAAATGGCGCAGCACGCGCCCCGAAGCACATCCAAGATCAAGACAGGCTTTTAGCTCGCCGGTGCCATGTTGTCTTACAACATCGTCCAAAAGCCGGGCATCTTTCAGGCCGCTTGCCCAATAGCTAAAGTGGTCTGTGCCATAATACCCTTCCCTATCCGCGGTTTCAGGGATCGGATAGTGATCGCGTTCAAGCGCGGCGTGATAATTGAGATCGCCCCAATCAGCTGCTCTGGAATCTGTCGCCAGATATTCACCGGCCCGGGACAGCAATTCAAAGTTCGGTTCAACGTCGGAGTTCAGTGTTACTAGGTTTTCCCAGATATTTGCCATGGATTCAGAGTCCTCCCGCTGATGTGATGCGGTTTCTGTTGCTTGGGGGCTTTTATCAGCCATTGCCGGTGCTGGAGCGCTTTTGCGGTTCAGTACCTTGATGGCCCTGGAAATACGATTCATGTGCCCACTCGTTTTGGTTGGTACTGGAATGTTTTAGGCGAAGTATTTTTGTAGATGTCCAGGCCACGGGTGTGGCACGTTTGGATCGGGTATGTGATCCGGAACGGTCACATTGCCTCTCCATGCAACACCCATGATCTGCATTGTATTTATTATGCGTGTTTCAAACCCGGCTTTGCGAAAAACGTCAAGCCCGGCTTCGACAAATGGTGACGTCAAGTCGTGGAACATGACCATGCAATCTTCTGCGAGATGTGGCAGAACTCCGCGCGCATCATCGCGCGGAGCATGGTCATCATGGTTGCCGTCAATGAAGGCAAAGGACCAAGGTTCAGGATCCGAATCCCTTACCTTGCTAATGCATTGGGGCGACGACTCTGCCCAAAGCGTATAGCCATTTGATCCCGGAACTTTGTCCAAGACATTGCGAACGTCCCAATCAACATCTGGCATCGAGAATGCGGGATCGACGCAATCCAAACGAAGGCCCGCCGCCATAAGATGCGCAGCGGTCCAGCCATAATAGGTACCGATTTCGATTCCGCGCTTGCCGGCAAATTGCTTGGCAAATGTATAAAGACAGGCCGCTTCTTCAACTGACGCATTCCCGGTGACATAGCCCTTGTGTCGGTCGTCATACCGCCACACATGGGGGGCAGAGCAACGAAGATAGGGCCAGTTTACCGTCCAAGGATTCCCGGCAACAGCGTGGGGAAACAGCGAATGCAGATCGGGCGGTTCCATCCCCGGCGGGATGTAGTCATAGCGCTCGATCTCTGTCGTACCCGTGGGTTCGATCTTAACTGCACCCCGACCCGTATAGTCGATGACCCACAGCATCGGGCGTTTGTGACCTGTTTCTTCAACCGTCTGGAAATACTCTTCCACGGCCTTTTGGGCGCCTTGCCAATGGCCATAGTCGTCAATGATCATAACGCCGCCTTGGGACAGGCGCGGATATAAATGGTTCAGCTCGGCCAGTGTGCTGTCGTAAAAATCCGTATCAAGCCGCAGCAACGCGATGTCGAGCGTTTGCGTCTTGAGAAGTGTGTCGCAGACATTCCCTTCGACAAAACGAACAAGACGCATGTCATAGCCGGTGCTTTCGACAGCCTCGCGAACTTGGTCAAGCGGAGCTTCGGCTTTGACGAGTTCCGCGATTTCGGGGCCGTGTTTGCCTGCCATGAGAACAGAGGCATGATCCCCGCTGATATCGATATCTTCGGGCAGTGGGTCAGACATGCCCGAGAACGTGTCGAAAAGCACAATATCACGTGCGGCACCGCGCTGATTGAGCGCCAAAGCGATCAGCATCGCTGACCCGCCCTTCCAAACCCCGCATTCGACAATGCACCCTTTGATGTCGTTGTCGATTACCGTGTTGACGGCACACCACAATGCATACCCGCGTTCGCGGCTGGTCATGGTGTAATCTTTGACGGTCTCCCATGCTGCATCGAACTCAGGATCTGTTATTTTCAAGTCGGACATGCAGGTTCAAATCCCCAAGCAGCACATTGAAGCGATAGATAGCCGTTTGCTGTTCGGGGGTAAAGCGCAGAAAGCCGTTCGGCTTACGAAGGAAAACGAGCGATTGTGACGCGCGGTGTCTGATCTGACGTTGGACAAGCTTATCCTAGCGGAAGCCGCAAAGGGAAACTTCTAAACCCAGCTCACCGCTGAGCTTGCATCGATAACACACGCAGCCAGTTCAAGGTATCCGAATGCGGGGACTGTCTGGTGATGGGACAACATCGATCCACCCAACGGCGTATCCTGCAAGGTCGTGCAAGCGCAGTGATTTTGCGTCACAACCTCACCGTGTTTCGTTCGAAGCAATCAAACGTATTGGTCAATGAAATCTGTGGACACGATAGGGGTGTGAAGGATGTGAATACAGCTTCGAACCAATACACAGGAACGGTGGTTTTCCATGGCTCGATTAGAACTGTCACCAATGCAGAAACGGCACCTTGGTAAGATCATTTTTGATATCTCAACCGACAAAGTCGATGTGCAATAAATCGGCATACTAGGTCTGCTTCGCGAGTGGGGAGTGAGTGTTCCCGACGAGGTTCAAGAAATAAAGTTTCACGGCTCGACCGAGGAAGTCTTGCACATGGTTGTGCCAGAACCCAGCGATGTTACTCAGGACGTCCGGGAGCAAGAGGTAGTCATAAGAAACGAGCACGCGGCTTATGTGGAGGCGAAAGAGGAAATCGACCGGGAGAAAGAGAGCAATGGAAGGATCCCGGATCGAACTGTTTCAAAGGCCTATTTGGAGTTGATCGGGCATCAAGCACTTTCGTACTGCGCACGATTGCGGGACTAGGCAGCCGACTCATAAAACTCGATCCACAGCCTGACCGAGGCCAGTTTGATCATCGACAGGACGTTTCGTGATGTCTTCTCGTATTGGGTTGCGATGCGGCGGAACGAGGATTTCAGTCTGCCAAAGAAGCGCTCGATCTTGTTGCGCTCTCGGTAGATTTCAGGGTCAAATTCGGCGGGTAGTTTGCGGTTGACCTTCGGAGGGATCACGTCGATTGCCCCCTGTTCCCAGATCATGTCCCTGATCTAGTCTGCATCATATGCCTTGTCCGCCAACACATGTTGGCCTGGTTGCAGGTTGTCCAAGAGCGTCTTGCACGGCGGCGCGTCATGGGCTTGGGCGGGTGTCAATTCATATCGGATTAGCAGTCCGTCTTGATTGGTAAGCGCATGAATTTTCGTTCCTAATCCGCCGCGAGAGCGACTTAAACACCGGCGCGGGTCTTTTGCGGAATGGCCCGCCCCTCCCGCCGGTACCAGGCTATGGTGCCGTTGTTTCAGAGAGGAAGGAGCGAACCGATGACTATTGTGACCCTTGGAATCGACCTGGGCAAGAACCTGAACAGCGTGGTTGGACTGGATGAGACTGGGCAGATCGTTCTGCGCCGACGCGTCAGGCGGGCGACGCTTGCCGATCTTGCAAACAAACTTCCGGCTTGCACCGTTGCCATGGAGGCGTGCTGCAGGGCGCATCATGTCGGTCGCCAGTTCGCCGCGAACGGGCATGAAGTGCGACTGATGTCGCCGGAATACGACCGCCCTTATGTCCGCGCGCAGAAGAACGATGACAACGATGCGGCCGGGATCGCCAAAGCGGCGACGCGACCAACGATGCGTTTCGTCGAGATGAAAAGCCAGGATCGGCTCGACCTGCAGACCTTGCACCGGGTCCGCTCCCGTCTGGTGACCGCGCGCAAGGCGCTCTTGAACCAGCTTCGCGCGATCCTGCTTGAACGCGGCCATGCGTTCCGGCAGGGGCGCAAGGTTCTCGAGCGAGAGCTTGGCCCGTTTCATGCCGAACCGCCGTCGGAACTGTCGCCCCGTATCGTGACGCTGATCGAAGACATGCGCGCCGAGTGGCGGTCGCTTGATGGGCGGATCGATGCATTGAATGACGATCTGGCCGACCATGCACGGTGCGACGCGGCGGCGCGCCGACTGACGTTGATCCCCGGGATCGGTGTGCTTGGCGCGACAGCCCTGGTTGCTGCGGTCGGGGACGGTGAGGCATTCCGTCGGGCGCGCGACATGCCGGCCTGGCTCGGTCTGGTGCCGCGGCAGATGACGACCGGCGGCAAGCCGAAGTTGCTGGGTATCACCAAACGAGGGAACCGATACCTGCGCACGCTGCTTATACACGGTGCGCGGGCGGCACTACCCAGCCCGTCGCGTCAGGAGACGGCGCTGGGCGCCCGCGTGGCGCGGGAGCTGGATGCGCTTGTGCGGGTCTATGGCAAGCCTGACAGCATTGTCAGCGATAACGGGACAGAGTTCACCAGCCGCGCGATCCTGAAGTGGGCGAACGACAATGGTGCTGAATGGCACTACATCGACCCAGGTAAGCCCCAGCAGAATGCCTTCATCGAGTCGTTCAACGGTAGCCTGCGTGATGAGCTCTTGAACGAGGAGATGTTCGACAGTCTGGGCGATGCCCGACGAAAGCTGGCGCTGTGGCGATACGATTACAACAACGTCAGACCGCACTCATCGTTGGGGAACAAAACGCCCGCAGAAGCGCGCCGGACGCTTGAGCAACTTGAGGGCTCCGCGCCCGGCGCGCTTGCCCAAATCAACGACGAAGAATATGAAAACCAGAACCGCAGACTCTCGTTATGAATGAGGGAGCCTCGGGGGCAGGTCAGGCAGGACTGTCGAAATTAGATTTGGTCTAGGCATTTCTGCTTAGGAGCGAAGTAGTTCGGCAAAGGCCAAATCCTGCTCCCGCAACCAACTTTAGCGAACAGTCGTCGGAATCAAGGCCCGCCTCATCAGCGGGTTTTGCTTTTTTGGGCATAGTGATCAAAGCGCCCTGCATGTCCAGGATGCGGTTCTTGGCTCCATGGTCGTATGAAACAACAACCCGATTCAGCAGTTCGTTCAACTCAGAAGTTCGTGCAACTCATCGCTCGTTCTGTAAGTTGCTCTGATACCCAACCTTCTGCCACTTGGGCATAGTGTCTTCCACCTTGTCTCAGTATGGCGGGCTGGTATCGCCATGTGGGTTTGCCAGCATTGCCGGTGGGATGTTCCCGATGGTGCTGTGCGGTCTTTCTTCGTTGTCGTATCTACGCCATTCCTCCATCTTTTCGCAAGCATCTGCCAGCGACAGGAACCAATGCGTGTTCAGGCATTCTGCCCTGAACTTTGAGTTGAACGCTTCGATGAAAGCATTGTCGGTCGGTTTGCCAGGGCGGGAGAAGTCGAGCGTAACGCCGTTGTGGTAGGCCCATAGATCCAAAAGTCCCGAGAGATGAAATCGCTGCCGTTGTCCACCCGTCTCGTCGCTGGGAATCCGATCTGCCGACACACTCGATCCAGCGTGACAACAACGTTTTCGCCCTTTTGGCTGAACCTTGGGGCAATGACGGGTGAGACGCGCGAGAACGTATCGACCACGGTCAGAATACGTAGCTTGCGGCCAGTCGCAAGCTGATCATGAACGAAGTCCCTTTCGGCAGATTGCACTTGCGCAATCGCCTATCGGGCAAGGCATGACCCACACATCATTGGGCCTCACGGCATCCGAACGATCCTCTTTCAGCTTGGCTTTCACCCGCCGTTTTGGTGATTTGTTCCGTAATTGCAGCCTCATTGCGTGGTAAATCCTGTGGACTTTCTTGACGTTGGCTGGCCAACCCTCCGGGCGCAACAGATAGTGCACACGCCTGTATCCATAGCGAACACGGGTCTCGCAGATCTCCTTGATACGCCGATTCAGGACGGCCGGATCGGTGCGCCGGGAAACATACTGGCAGGTCGATCTGTCGAACCGCAACACCTTGCAGGTGCGTTTGACAGACACTCGCCAGTCTTCCCGAACACCGTCGATAAGCTCACGCTTCCGATCAGGCCTCAGAGCTTTCGCTTGATGACGTCCTACAACATCTCCCGATCCAGCGTCAGTTCGGCCACGATGCGTTTCAGACGGCCGTTCTCGTCTTCAAGCTTTCGCAACCGCCGCATGTCGGATGGCAACATCCCCGCATACTTCTTCTTCCATTTGAAGTAGATTGCCGAGCTGATCCCAGCTTCTCAGCACACTTCGGCAACCGTCTTGCCTTCTTCGACCTGCTTCAAAACAAACGCCTTCTGTGCGTCCGTAAATCTCGCTGCTTTCATCGCTTCCGATCCCGCTCCAACCAGGGATTCGTCGCGGAATACTCTAATCACAAAAGGCCGGCAAATCAGGTTTCAGAGCATGAGCTCTGAGCTGTCAGTCTTTCGTGCCGACGTTTTCTTCGAACGCAACCTTGAAGGCGGCCTGTTTCTCGGGGCTGGCCTCGGTTTGATATTTCGATTTCCATTCATCCATCGTCATGCCGTAGAAAATCTTGCGGGCTTCATCCTTGCCCAGTTCGATTCCCTTTTCGTTTGCCGCTTCCTGATACCAGCGCGACAGGCAGTTGCGACAAAACCCGGCGAGGTTCATCATGTCGATGTTCTGAACGTCCGTGCGGTCTTCCATCAGGTGCTTTCGCAACCGGCGAAATGCGGCAGCCTGAAGTTCAATTTCGGTTTGCTTGTCCATGATCTGGCTCCGGATGGCGATTGAGTTGCTGCTGACCTAACAATCCAGTGGACCCGTTACAAGAAACGGACGTGCCGAAGCGCCTTTTCACATCAGTTTCAAAGCCAGCCACGGCACGATGCAGAAAACCAGCGTCAGGATTTTGTAGTTCGCAAGATACCTGAAATAGGCGCGTTTCACATCCGGGCGTTCCATCCGAAACATCCTGCCGTGAATGCCGGCAATCCAATCCTGCAAAAGCAGAACCATCAGGGTGGTAAACAGAAGCACCGCGATATTGAGCACGGCCATCCAACCAAAAAACATCGTCAAAAACTCTTGTGTCATGATGACCCCCTTTCCCCGTTGATATGGGAAATGAAGGCCGTGCTCACAACAGCGTGATGCGCGGAAAAGCATGCGCAGGACTTGCGGTCAAAGGTCGCCGGCTTCCAATGCGTCCTGCAGGATTACCGCCAACCGCTCGGCCCATTCCCTTTGACCCGTATGGTCTGCGATCAAGTCGTTGCGCAGCTCGATCAGTGCGTTGGGGCGTCCGAACGCGGTACAGTGTTTGTCGATCGCATCCCCCGGCAGAACTCCGGTATACGGCTCGTTGACGCCAACGCACAGATCTTCCTCGGCCTGAAGCCTTTCGATCAGCGGGCCAGAGAACCGCTCGTCCGAGGTGTGCAGCACGCCAATGTGCCATGGGCGGGGCTCACGACCGCGCAGCTGGCGCGTAAAGGAATGCATCGAAACAATCACAGCATGGGGCAGGGCCGCCATTTGTGCCAGTGCCTCGTGGTAAGGGCGGTAGCACATATTCAGGCGACGCTCGCGTTCGTCATCATCTGCATGGCGATTTCCGGGGATGATTGACCCGTCATAGAGCTTCATCAACAGCGTGGGATCGTCTTCACCCCGGTTAGGGTCGATGACCAACCGCGAGAAGTTGGCGGCAATCACCGGTGCGTTCAGGATCTCGCCCAAGTGTTTAGACACCTCATACGCGCCCACATCATAGGCGATGTGGCGTTCCATATCCTCGCGCGGCAGGCCGAGGTCGCCACCATTTACGTCTGGGGGAACAGTGTTGGTTGCATGGTCGCATGTAATCAGCCAGCGAGACGGGCGATCCGCACCGTGGACGAAAAATGGAGTGTATGTCATGAGCCTGTCATCTTGTTTGCCGCAGATGTAGGGCAGTTGCTTTGGAAAGGGAATTGCGCAATAAGCATCGAAATGATGTTTGCGGTAACATTTCGCGAAATCTGATCTGCAAACTTGAGATGACGTAAGGAGGTCTATGCCAATGCGACGCCTGAGAAATGTGAAAATCGTGGCGACGCTGGGGCCAGCGTCAAATGACTATGACACAATTCGTGCCCTGCACGAGGCTGGCGCGGATGTCTTTCGTCTGAACATGAGCCATGGCAGCCATGATGAGATCCGCGAACGGCACAAGATCATTCGGCAGGTGGAAAAGGATCTGGACAGCCCGATTGCCATTCTGGCCGACCTTCAGGGGCCCAAGCTGCGCGTTGGTGTCTTTGCCAATGAGGCAGAGGAGCTGGAAGAAGGTGCGTCCTTTCGGCTCGACCTCGACCCTGCTGCGGGCGACACCAAACGTGTCTGCCTGCCGCATCCCGAGATTTTTGCGGCGCTTGAGCCGGGCGCGCGCCTGCTGGTGAATGACGGCAAGATCCGACTGATCGTTCAGGACTGTGGGCAGGATTTTGCAAATTGCACGGTCGAGGTGGGTGGCACGATCTCGAACCGCAAGGGTGTCAACGTTCCTGATGTGGTGCTGCCGCTGGCGGCTTTGTCGGCCAAGGACCGAGAGGATCTGGAGTTTGTCTGCCAACTGGGTGTGGACTGGTTGGCGCTGAGCTTCGTGCAGCGCGCCAAGGACGTTTTCGAGGCTCGCGCGCTTGCGGATGGTCGCGCAGCGATCCTGTCCAAGATTGAAAAGCCTGCGGCAGTTGAGGCGTTTGACGACATCCTTGATGCGTCGGACGGGATCATGGTGGCACGCGGCGACCTGGGTGTGGAACTGCCCGTGTCTGCCGTGCCTCCGATCCAGAAACGACTGGTCCGTAAATGCCGTGGGGCAGCCAAGCCCGTCATCGTCGCCACACAGATGCTGGAAAGCATGATCGAAAGCCCGATGCCGACCCGTGCCGAAGTGTCGGACGTTGCGACGGCGATCTACGAAGGCACTGATGCCATCATGCTCAGCGCGGAATCGGCTGCCGGTGCCTATCCGATCGAAGCGGTGCAGACGATGAACAAGGTTGCCATCGAAGTCGAAGCCGACCCGACGTATACGCAGATCATCGCAGCCTCGCGTACCGCCAAGGGAACCACCGTTGCGGACGGGATCGTTGCCGCCGCGCGTGAAATAGCCGAGAAAACCGATATCAAGGCGATCTGCTGCTTTACGCAAAGTGGCACGACAGCCGCATTGACCGCGCGCGAACGTCCCGGTGTTCCGATTATCGCGATGACGTCGCTGATGGGAACGGCGCGCAGACTCTGCCTGAGCTGGGGTTGCAACTGCGTCATGACGCCCGAACTCGAACGGTTCAAAAGCGCGGTTGTAAACGCAGCGCGCGCCGCAAGGGCAGGGGGCTTTGCAACTGAAACTGACCAGATCGTTGTCACCGCCGGGGTGCCGTTCAACGTACCGGGAACCACCAACATTCTGCGCGTGGCACCTTGTGACGAGCGACTGATCTACAGCACGGATCCCGAATAACCAGAACGGGTATCAAAGCCCGGACACCCGTTGACCAACCGGCTCTTTCACGGCCTCCATGACCGTGAATGAGCTGGTTTGGTGAATCCCGGGCAGCTTGTTGATTTTCTCGCCCAGTATCATCCGGAAATGCGCGATATCGCGGGTGCGGACAGTCAAAAGATAATCGAACGACCCTGCCACCATCAGGCAGCTTTCGATTTCCGGCACATCGCGTACGGCCTCGTTGAATTTTTCCAGGGATTGCTCGGCCGTTGCGGTCAGCGACACCTGTACGACGGTCAGAAGGGCCAGGCCCATTCTCTCTTTGTCGACGATGGCGCTATAGCCCTTGATATAGCCGTTCTTTTCCAGCCGTTTCACACGTTCGGAACAGGGCGTATTCGTAAGGTTTACGCGCGCCGCAAGCTCAACTATTGAGAGCCGGCCATTGGCCTCAAGCTCGTGCAGGATGCGTTGATCGATATTGTCCAATTCTCTACTAATCAGTAAAATTTCCTGTTATTTTAGTGCAAAACGACAATTTCCACTGAGTATAGACCAAAAAAATCCCCAATTCCTAGTGAAAATTCCTGATACTTACCAAAGGGTGGTCTTATTGAAAGTTCCAAGTTCCGGCTGCCCTGCCGGGGGCACGGGCCTCGGCCAAATGAAAAATAATGGAGGAACGACATGACAACAAAGATTGTCATAGGACTCGACGGGACAGAGACCGGTGAGCGCGTGATTGCCTTTGCCAAGGATTTGGCAAAGTTGATCGGGTCGTGTGAACTGGTGGTCGCTTATGTGATCGAATGGTCCCCTTACACCTTTCAGACACCGGAAGAAAACGCACAGCGTCACAAGCGACGGGAAGAAGAGGTTGATCTGGCGACGTCACGTATCGTGACACCTGCCGTTGAGGCCCTCAGAGAGGCTGGTTTTGAAGCGCACGGTGTCGTTCGCCACGGCGACGTGGCCGAGACCTTGAACGCCATTACAATGGAAATGGGCGGCTCGCAGATCGTTGTCGGCCGGTCTTCGGCGGACGGGATCAAGAAACGTATCTTCGGCAGCTCGACCCAGAACCTTGTGATGCATGCCGATGTTCCGGTCACGGTTGTGAACTGAAGGGAGGGACAAAATGAGAATGCTCAAACAACTCGGCGCCTCGATGGCAGCCGCCATTGTCGCCAGCCCTGCCTTTGCGCAAGATGCTCCGGGGCTTGATGAAAAAATCAATCAGACATTCGCTGATCTGACCGGTCCATTCGTCAGCTTCATCTTCGCGCCATTCCCCGGGACCAGCTTCCCATGGATCGTGATGTGGCTGGTGATCGCTGCGACGGTCTTCACGCTGTATTTTGCTTTTGTGCAGATGCGGTTTTTTGGCCACGCAATCAGTCTTGTCAAAGGTGACTATTCCGACCCCAATGATGCAGGCGAGGTCAGCCATTTTCAGGCTCTGGCCACAGCGCTGTCCGGAACAGTCGGTCTGGGGAATATCGCGGGTGTTGCCGTCGCCGTCGGCATCGGCGGACCGGGCGCAACCTTCTGGATGATCCTGGCCGGTCTTCTGGGGATGGCGTCGAAATTCACCGAATGTACGCTGGGCGTGAAATACCGCAACGAGTACGAAGATGGCACCGTTTCGGGTGGCCCGATGTACTATATGTCCAAAGGGTTCAACGAACTGGGCTTGCCGGGTGGCAAGATCCTTGCGGTTTTGTTCTCGATCTTCTGTATCCTTGGCGCGCTGGGTGGGGGCAACATGTTCCAGGCCAATCAGGCGCATCAGCAGATCGCGGGAATCGTGGGTGACTATCCGGGCTGGATTACCGGGCTGGTCTTCGCAGCGGTTGTTTTCATGGTCATCGTCGGCGGCTTGAAGTCTATCGCACGGGTGACCGAGAAGGTGGTGCCGTTCATGGGCGTTCTCTACGTTCTGACCGCTCTGGTCATCATCTTGATGAATGCGGATATGATCGGCTGGGCCTTTGGTCAGATCTTCGCCGGCGCCTTCACCGGTCTGGGTGTTGCAGGCGGCATGGTCGGGGCGTTGATCCAGGGCTTCAAACGTGCGGCGTTTTCGAACGAAGCGGGTGTTGGCTCGGCAGCGATTGCGCACTCGGCTGTTCGGACCAAGGAACCGATCACGGAAGGCTTCGTTTCCTTGCTGGAACCGTTCATCGACACAGTGGTGATCTGCACAATGACCGCTCTGGTCATCATCATCACCCAGCAATTGATCATCGATCCGGAAACCGGAAACTACATGCTGAATGAGGCCGGCACGGCGATTGCCACTGTTGACGGCAACTCGGGTGTCAGCCTGACTTCTGCCGCCTTCGGCAGCGCGTTCGGTTTCTTCCCGTATATCCTGGCGGTTGCGGTGATCCTGTTTGCCTTCTCGACCATGATCAGCTGGTCCTACTATGGCCTCAAGGCCTGGACCTACCTGTTTGGTGAGGGTCACACCAAAGAGCTGGTGTTCAAGATCATCTTCTGCATCTTCGTCGTCATCGGTGCCGCAGCCAACCTTGGCCCGGTCATCGACTTCTCGGATGCGGCGATCTTTGCGATGGCGGTGGTCAACGTCTTTGCGCTCTACTTCCTGATGAAAGTGGTGCGTCAGGAGCTGGCTTCGTATTCCGAGCGCCTGAAAACCGGTGAAATCCGGAAATTCGAACACTGAACCCAATCACTGGGGCGGCCTTTGTCGCCCCAGTGCCCGATCAGCCGGCAAAAAGCGCAGAATCTGATCCAAACCCCCTTGCCAGTATGACCGAACTTGCGTAAACGGCGCTTCTGATCGCGTGACCGGCCGAGATGGCATGCCGAGTCGCGTCTGGAACCGAACCCGAAAAAGGAGACGGAAATGCCTAAGATGAAGACCAAGTCGAGCGCCAAAAAGCGCTTCAAGGTGACTGCGACCGGTAAGGTCCTTGCTGGCCAGGCCGGCAAACGGCACGGCATGATCAAGCGGACCAAGAAATTCATCCGCGACGCCCGTGGCAACACCACCCTGTCCGCCCCCGACGCCAAGATCGTCAAGGGCTACATGCCCTACGACCGCTAAGAGGAGATTAAGAGATGTCCCGCGTTAAAGGTGGAACCGTAACTCACGCCCGTCACAAGAAGGTCATCAAGGCCGCCAAAGGTTACTATGGCCGCCGTAAAAGCACCTTCAAGGTTGCCCGTCAGGCCGTCGACAAGGCCAACCAGTATGCAACCCGCGACCGCAAGAACCGCAAGCGCAACTTCCGCGCCCTGTGGATCCAGCGTATCAACGCTGCTGTGCGTTCGCATGACGAGGCACTGACATATTCCCGCTTCATCAACGGCCTGAACCTGGCCGGTATCGAGGTGGACCGCAAAGTTCTGGCCGACCTGGCCGTGCACGAACCGGAAGCGTTCGGCGCGATCGTCGCCAAAGCTCAGGCCGCTCTGGCTGCCTGATCCTCTTTCGAGAGACAGTGAAAGAAAGGCCGTCCCATTTGGGGCGGCTTTTTTGTTTTCCATGGATTGGACGTCGGTGTTAAGCACACTCTGGACATCGTCCGGCAGTCGTGCGCACCTTAAACTATGACGCTGGTACAAGACTTTGAGCAAGTTTTAGAAACTGCCTTGCCACGTGATCCCAGCTTTCGGCGGATCGAACAGACGGCGATAGACAGTTGCATTAGTGATGCCCGAAGATACGCTTCAGAAGGTTTAAAAGAGGCCTTTCTGTTTTCAACAATGCGCCTACTGGCACTTCCCGACAACGGGCACACACGGCTGATTCCGAATGATGCCATCTCGGTGCTCCCGCTGAGATTCGTGAGCATCGGAACTGCCATCCAGTTAGTTGGTACGGCACCAGAAACAACTGCGCCCAGAGGAAAGCTGGTTGCAGTCAACGGTACACCGTTAAGCCAAATCGAAGCCGCCTCAGGAACATTTCTGGCAGGAACGCGCCAAAGGAAACGGGTAATCGGATCGATTATACTCGTGTGGCCCCATGCTTTGGCTAGTCTCGGTTTTTCCTCAAAAGACGAAACGACCGAGTATCGCGTGCAAGACGAGAACGGTCAGATATCCGAATTCAAAGTGGAAAACAGTCATACGGTTCCTGCATCAACGCTCTACCCGAGAAACGAGCATGGCCGGGCCGATCCGGCTTGGACACCCGAGAGACTTGTGGAGACTAAGGGCTGGCGGGGACTTGGGCTTTCGATACTGTTGCCCAGTTTTCTCGATTCAGGAGAAGGTGCGCTGCCGAAAGCCATCTCAGGTGCAGCAGAACAAGTAAGCGTTTGCTCGGAAAAAACGCTCTTGATTGATATTCGTGGAAACACCGGTGGCGACTTTCTTAAAACGATGCCCTTGATCGACGCCATCTCTGAAAACGCAAGCAGGCAGGTTGTTGTGCTTGTCGATAAATTCACGTTTTCGGCTGCGATAGTTTTTGTCGCCATCCTCAAACATCGATTGGGACCTAGGCTCAAGCTCATAGGGGAAGAAATGGGTGACGGGTTGACGTTTTTTGCCGAGGGAGGTTCGCTCGATTTGCCCACCAGCGGGGCGGTCGTTCGATACTCATCGGCTTTTCACGATTGGGAGAACGGAACCAGCGATGAAACCACACCAGCCGAGATCGCGCGGGAACTAGTTCCGGCTGGACCACTGGATTTGGATTGGGAATTAATCAACGAACCTACCGCTGAAGATGCAAACGGCGCGTTCTATCAACGAATTCTCAGAAGTCTGAGAAATTAGAGGAATGGCAGGAAAGTCCGCGTAGATGCCATGCGAGCGAAAAAACCGGCGCATTTTAGCGCCGGTTTTCATAGGTTCCGTTAAGGTAACTTATCCGAACACACGCCCCAGCGCGCCATCGACCGCGTCGGTGATCTGGTCGATGTCATCCGCCGTGGCGATCAGGGCGGGCGAGAAGCACAGCGTGTTGTTGCGGCTTGGGATCGAGCGGTTGGTGACGCCGATGATCACGCCCTGGTTCATACAGTCGGCCACAACCGCCTGCGCCAGTTTCTCGTCCACCGGCTCTTTTGAACCACGGTCTGCGACCAGCTCGGCACCCAGGAACAGGCCCTTGCCGCGCACGTCGCCAATAACCTTGTGCTTTTCCATCAGCGCCTGAAGGTTGCCCATCATGCGGTCACCCATGGCCGCGCAATTGCCCAGCAGGTTTTCATCCTCGATGATGCGCATGTTTTCGATCGCAGCCGCCGGACCGGCAGTGCAGCCACCAAAGGTCGAGATGTCGCGGAAATAGCTCATCGGGTCCGAAGCATCATCCTTGAACATGTCAAAGACCTCCTCGGTGGTGACCATGCAGGCAATCGCGGCATAGCCCGAGGCGACGCCCTTGGCCATGGTCACGAAATCCGGCTTGATGCCGTATTGCTGATAACCGAACCATGTGCCGGTGCGGCCCACGCCGCAGACAACCTCGTCGATATGCAGCAGCACGTCGTATTTCTTGCAGATCTCCTGCACGCGCTGCCAGTATCCTTCGGGCGCTTCGATCACGCCGCCACCTGCGGTCACCGGCTCAAGGCACAGCGCGCCAACGGTGTCGGGGCCTTCGCGCAGGATGACCTGTTCGATCTGATCTGCGGCCCATTCGCCGAAGTTCTCTTCCGGTGCACCATCCAGCTCGTGCTTGCGGTATTCCATGCAGTGCGGCACGCGGACGAAATCAGGTGCAAAAGGTCCGTATTGTGCGGTGCGCTCGTCCTGACCGCCTGCCGACATGGTTGCCAGAGTCGAACCGTGATAGTCGCGGTCGCGATACAGAATCTTGGTCTTCTTGCCGCCGTACTTCTTGTGCGCGATCTGGCGCACCATCTTGAACGCCTTCTCGTTCGCTTCAGAGCCCGAATTGGTGTAATACACGCGGCTCATGCCGGGCATCTTGTCGATCAGTTGCTCGGCAAAGATCGCGCCGGGGATCGAACCGGCCGAATTGGCGAAATAGCACAGTTTCATCAGCTGGTCGTAAACGGCCTTGCAAATCGATTCGCGGCCATAGCCGACGTTCACAGTCCAGACGCCGCCGGAAACCGCATCCAGATGCTCTTTGCCTTTCTGGTCCCAGACGCGCATGCCTTTGCCTTCGACAATGATGCGGGGATCGTTGGTTTCAAAGGGTTTATGCTGAATCAGATGGTGCCAGATATGGGCGCGGTCGGCTTCGACCACGCGGGAAAGATCGTTTTCGTTGAACGTGCCGTCCATGACAAGTCCTTTCAGTGAGGTGCGGTGCACGGGGTGCGGAGATGGCGTGCCCCGGCATATGTTTAAGATACTTCAGATCACCGCGAATGGCCGGATCTAAGTAGGGCCAGATCGCACCATCCCGTATTGCCAGTCAATAAGGGGACCGTAATACTACGGATTTGTCAGAGCACCAAGTTTATGCTCAAGTCGCGCAAACCGAGTGCAGGGAGGATCAGCAGTTGGCAGCGACCAATATCTATGAGCGTCATTTGGACAAATGCCGGGCGAATTACACACCCTTGTCGCCCCTCTCCTTCATTGAGCGCACGGCGCAGGTTTATCCCGATTACCCGTCGGTCGTTTATGGTGAGCGGCGGTATACCTGGGCTGAAACCTATGCCCGGTGCCGCCGGCTGGCGGGGGCCCTGAATGCGCGGGGTATCGGAAAGGGAGATACCGTATCAATTATTGCCGCAAACATCCCCGAGATGTACGAAGCGCATTTTGGTGTGCCCATGGCGGGCGCCGTTTTGAATGCCATCAACACGCGTCTGGATGCTCCGATAGTCGCTTTCATCCTGAACCACGCCGAAACCAAGGCGTTGTTGGTTGACCCCGAGTTTTCCGGCGTCGTGAAGGAGGCGCTGGAGCAGGTTGATCATGATATTCTGGTAATCGACATCGAGGATCCCAGCTTTGAAGGCGGTGAAAGGCTTGGCAGCCTGACCTATGACGCCCTGATATCAGGGGGCGACCTGGAATTTGATTGGTCACTGCCCGAGGACGAATGGGACGCGATCACCCTGAACTATACGTCCGGCACAACGGGCAATCCCAAGGGCGTGGTTTATCACCACCGCGGCGCCACCCTGAATGCACAATCGGATTTGCTGGACTGGGACATGCCCAAGCATTCGATCTATCTGTGGACCTTGCCGATGTTTCACTGCAACGGCTGGTGCTTCCCCTGGGCCATGGCCGCCAATGCGGGCGTGTCCGTCTGTCTGCGCGCCGTGCGTGCCGAGCCGATCTATGCGGCATTCCGCGACGAGAAGGTCACCCATTTCTGCGGTGCTCCTATCGTTTTGAACATGCTGGCCCACGCGCCGGATGAACTGAAAGACTTTGACCATCAGATCAAGGTGATGACCGCTGGTGCTCCGCCGCCGGCCGCCGTGATCGAAGCGATGGAGGCGATGGGGGTCGAAGTCACGCACGTTTATGGCCTGACCGAGACTTACGGGCCCTCGGTCGTTTGTGCCTGGAAGGATGAATGGAACGACAAGGGACCCGAAGACCGTGCTGCCCTGAAAGTACGGCAGGGCGTGCGGTATACGGCCCTGTCTGGCCTGATGGTGGCCGATCCCGAAACGATGGAGCCCGTGCCCGCGGATGGCGAAACCATGGGCGAGATCTTTATGCAGGGCAACGTGGTGATGAAAGGGTATCTCAAGAACCCTGATGCCACCGATGGGGCCTTCAAGGGCGGCTGGTTTGCATCCGGCGATTTGGGCGTCATGCATCCGGATGGCTATATCGCGCTCAAAGACCGGTCCAAGGACATCATCATTTCAGGTGGCGAGAACATCTCCTCCGTCGAGGTCGAGGGCATTCTCTACAAACACCCGGCAGTAATGGAAGCGGCGGTTGTGGCCCGGCCAGACGAGAAATGGGGCGAAACCCCCTGTGCCTTTGTCGAGCTGAAGCCTGGTACAACCGCGACCGAGGCAGAGCTGATTGCCTTTTGCCGGGACAACATGGCCCATTTCAAAGCGCCCAAGACCGTGGTGTTTGGCACCCTGCCGAAGACTTCAACCGGCAAGGTGCAGAAATTCGTTCTGCGGGATCAGGCGCGGGCGCTGGGCTGAAGCGTGTCAAAGATCGACAGGTCCAGATCCAGCATTTCACCCATCCAAATCGCGCGATCGCGGTGATCGGCCAGATGGTCGCCAGTTTCCGGGTGGGTGAAAACGGTAAGACCTCGCCGGTTCAGCATCAACCACGGAGTGACCTGATCGAAGGCATCAGCGGCAAAGCTCAACTGGCAGCTCCAGCGCGGGTGGGGGCCAACATTGCGGCTATGCATGCGCCCCATCCGGACGGGGAACAGACGGGCGGCCTCTTCGCAGACCTGTTGCGCCGTGTGCTGCGTATCGGCGTCGAAATAGACATGGGCGTGGTATCCGGTGATCTCGGGCATCAGAACCTCTTTTGCTTTGATGAAACAAAGCTAAGTCCGATTGCGACGAACGCCTAGGCACACCGGCACACAGGACCTGTGCAAGCTTATTGGGGTGCGTGCCTGTCAGGATGCGCCGCGACAAATGCGGGGTGATCGGCACAGGCCTTTTCGACACCCAGCAGACGCGGCATGTCCGACAAGTCGACCTTCCACCGGCGTGCATTGTAGATCTGCGGGATCAGGCAGATGTCGGCGAGGCCGGGCTGTGAACCAACGCAATAGGGGGTTTGTTCAAACTCACCCAACATGGTCTCGAAGGCCTGCAACCCCGGCCGGATGAAGTGCCGCATCCACTCTCCGGGCATGTCGGTCGGATCTTTGCTGAGGGTGGTCGCATGGCGAGCAACTGAAAGGTTGCAAACAGGGTGAATGTCCACCGCAATCGCATAGGCCAGCGCCTGCACGCGCGCGCGCCCTGCTGCATCGTCGGGCAGAAGGTTCAATTCACGTGTCTTGTCCAGATAGTCGAGAATGGCCAGAGACTGAGTCAGCTGCTGCCCGTCAATATCCAGCACCGGAACCAACCCTTGTGGATTTCGCGCAATATGTGCATCGCCCTTGTGTTCGCCGCCCACCAGGTCGACGACAACCGCGCGATAGTCGATCCCGGCCAGATTCAGGGCGATCCGCACCCGATAGCTGGCCGAGGACCGCCAATAGTCATAAAGGACGGTTTTGCTCACATTCGAATCCGTCACTTGTCGGCCAGGGTGACGGCGCGAATAGCGTCAGACAACACCGCCTTGTCGCCGATGTGATTGGCCAGCACCAGAACCAGTCGGGCGTTCAGCGCGTCACTGTCGGCTTTTTCAAGCCCTTCATGCGCGGCCAGCAGCTCGGCATAGAAGTCGTCAGCATCGTCGATATTCGGGGAAAGGATCAGGTCAGACATCTCGCTCACTCCTTACCACAGGCTCTGCGGATTGCATGGCGGAAACTGTTTTCTTCATAACTGTCCCGGCGCGCCGCCACGTGCTGATCAGGACGGATCAGATAAACCGCGCTGGTTGCGTCGCCCAGATAGCGACGTTTCAGCGCCAGGGTCTGGTCATCCTTGACCGACAGCGCCAACCGCGTGACCTCGACCCCGTCTTCTTCCAGCACCTCCGGGGCATCCGCGTCAATCGTCAAAAGGGTGAATTTGCCTGCCAGTTTGGGCAACAGGAACGCATCACCCAGCGGCGCGTCCGGGCAGGCCGAGCCGGGGCGCGTTTCGGCTGGGCCATCCAGCGCGTCGGCAGAATTCAGGGTCGAGCCGTCATAGGTGCAAGGTTGACTCAGGCGTCCCGAATTCACCAACGGACGCGCAAATTCGTACTTCTCGCTGAGGTCCAGAACCGCATCCCGCAGAACCCGCGACATTTCGGATTTCGGCGTGATGAAATCGGTGGAGCGGCTGGATTTCTGGATGTTCTCATCAGCCCCGTGCACGCGTTCCGCGTTGTAGCTGTCCAGCAGGCTTTCGGGGGCTTTCCCATCCAGCACCAGTTTCAGTTTCCAGCACAGGTTGTCAGTGTCTTGCAGGCCGGAATTGGCACCGCGCGCGCCAAAGGGGCTGACCTGGTGCGCGCTGTCGCCTGCGAATAGGACGCGCCCTTTGCGGAAGCTCTCCATGCGGCGACACTGGAACGTATAGATCGAGACCCACTCCAGCTGAAACTCGACGTCATCGCCCAGCATCGCCTTGAGGCGCGGGATCACATTCTCGGGGCGCTTTTCGCGTTCCTTGTCGATGTCCCAACCCAGTTGCAGGTCAATACGCCAGACATTGTCGGGTTGTTTGTGCAAAAGCGCGGATTGCCCGCGATTGAACGGCGGGTCAAACCAGAACCAGCGTTCCGAGGGGAAATCGGCATCCATGATCACGTCCGCGATCAGGAAATTGTCTTCGAAAACACGCCCTTCGAAATCGATGCCCAGCATGCGCCGGGTGGGCGACGCGGCACCATCGCAGGCGATCAGCCATTCGGCCTCGAGTGTATAAGGGCCTTCGGGGGTTTCGACCTCCAGCCGAACGTGATCTTCGTGCGTACCGATTGCGTCAACCTTGTTGCGCCCGCGAATTTCAATCGGTGCGCCTTCTGTCTGCAACTCGCGCACGCGTTCCACAAAGAAGTTTTCAAAATGGTATTGCTGCAAGTTTATGAAGGCCGGGTTGGCATAACCTTCGTCCGGCTGAAGGTTGAAATCATAGACCTGACGGTCGTCGAAAAAGACCTTGCCCCGGTCCCACAGCACACCTTTGTCGACCAATTGCTGGCCGCAACCCAGCCGGTCTGCGATTTCCAGCGTGCGCTGAGAAAAACAGATGGCGCGGCTGCCGAAGCTGACTTTGTCATTCTCGTCCAGAACCACAACTTCGACCCCTTGCTGGGCCAGATCGATGGCGGCGGCCAGACCAACCGGCCCCGCACCGATAACGATCACCTTGCGCCTGACGGGCGTCGGGCTGTCCAGATCCGGGCTGCGTTCATATCCGTAAAGCGGCGTTTCAAAGATCTTGTTCATGGGCTCCCCCCGAAACAGATGCACCGATGTGCTGCATGTCCTGTCCCCCGGCGACGGGCGCCGGAGGTCTTAGATTATGGTTTCATCGAATCCCGCCGCAAAAAACGATCTGGATCAAACTCGACCGTTTTTCGTCAGCCTTGCAGGGCTTCCCACATCTCGAGGTCGCGCTGGGCGGTCCAGATGCGGGGCGTGTCAATGCCGCGCGCCTCGTCATAGGCGCGGGCCACGTTGAACGGCAGGCAGTGCTCGTAGATTGCGTAGTCGGCGAACTTCGGATCGCATTCAGCGCGGACTGCGTCCCAGGCCTCTTTCAGGGACCCGCCGCGCGCGGCAACCTTCGCCGCCGGCCGGTATGTGCTTTCGACAAAATCGCGGGTGTTCTCGATGGCCGCATTCACCATGTCCTTGCCAACCAGCGCGTTACCGCGCCCCGGTGCGATGGCGTCGACGTCGAACCACTTGATCTCGTCCAGCGTGTCGCCCCAATCGCTGAAATGACCGTCGCCGCAATAGCAGGCCGAGTGATATTCGACGATATCGCCGGTGAACATCACGTTCTGATCCGGCACATGGATGACGATATCGCCAGCTGTATGCGCGCGGCCCAGATGCATCAGGTCGATCCGGCGGTTGCCTAGATACACCGTCATCGTATCGCTGAAGGTGGTGGTGGGCCATGTCAGGCCAGGGATGCTTTCATGCCCTTCAAAGAGGCGCGGGAAGCGCTGGAATTCGCTGTCCCAGTCTTCTTGACCCCGCTCGACGACCATGGCGCGGGCCATGTCCGACATCAGGATCTGCTGCGCGCCGAATGCGCTTGCGCCCAGAACACGCACTGCGTGGTAGTGGGTCAGGGCCACATGCGTGATCGGTTTGTCGGTGACGGAACGCACGCATTCGATCACCTTATTTGCCAGACGCGGAGTCGCCTGCGCCTCGACAATCATCACGCTGTCGTCGCCGATGATTACACCCGAATTCGGGTCGCCTTCGGCGGTAAAGGCATAAAGCCCTTCACCGACTTCAGTAAAGCTGATCTTTTTTTCCGACATGTCCCCCTGGGACGCGAATGCCTTGGCCATGGTGGGTTCCTTATCGTGAATATGGGTTTTCAAGAGCGGGCAAAACGGTGCCGACACATTCACCGAAGCCGATCGTGTAGCCGTCGCCACGAGCTGCGCCGGTAAGCGTCAACGTGTCGCCATCGTCGATGAAGCTGCGGGTTTCACCGCTGTCCAATGTCAGAGGTTCCTTGCCGCCCCAGCTAAGCTCCAGCAACGAGCCACGTTCAGGTTTGGTTGGCCCGGAAATGGTTCCCGATCCCAGCAGGTCGCCCGTGTTCATGGGGCATCCTGATGTGGTGTGATGCGCCAATTGCTGCGCAGCGGAATAGTACATCTGGTTGTAATTGGTCCGGGCAATCGTCGAGGCGGGTTGCCCGGCAGGTGCCATGGTGATCGCCAGATCGATGTCATAAAGCATCGGGCCGCAATCCTTGAGGTGATCCAGAAGCTCGAACTCGCGGGGTGGCGTGTCACAGCGGAATGGCTCGAGCGCCGCCTTGGTCACGATCCACGGGCTGATCGAGGTTGCCGTGGCCTTTGCCTGAAACGGGCCCAGCGGCTGATATTCCCATGCCTGGATGTCGCGCGCAGACCAGTCATTCAGAAGCACGTAGCCGAAGATATTGTCATCCGCTTCCTGAACGGTGATCGGACCATCCGAGGGCGTTCCGACAATCGCGCCCATCTCAAGCTCGATGTCAAAACGGCGACTGGGCAGGAAGGCGGGCAAGTCCTGATCGGGGGCTTTCAACTGACCCCAGGGGCGGCGAATATCCGTGCCTGATACCACGACCGAAGATGCGCGGCCGTTGTAACCAATGGGAATGTGCAGCCAGTTCGGTGGCAGGGCGTTTTCCGGCCCCCGGAACATGGTGCCCACGTTGAAGGCATGGTTTCGGCCTGCGTAGAAATCGGTGTATTCGCTGACCGCAAAGGGCAGATGCATTTCCGCATCTTCTTGTTTGACAAGCAGCGGTTCGACCTTGGCTTGTTCATCTGAACCCTCGGCCAGCAGGCTGATCAGCCGCTCACGCAGGGCCGCCCAGACGGCTGGGCCTTCCTCCATGAGAGGGTTCCAGAACGGCATGTCGAACAGCGGCTCATCGCTCAGGGTGATCAACCCCTCGGCTTCGGCGGCGGTGACGTCGAGGATCATGTCACCGATGGCCACACCACAGCGGGGATCATCACCTTCGGTCGAGAAGACACCATAAGGCAAATTGTTCAGTGGGAACGGATGTGTCGCGTCATTGGCCGACGCCACCCACGAAGTCATCAAAGGCATATCTTGCCCCTATTTTGTTATATTCTAAGAGGTTCGAGAGGATTTTAGCTTTGGAACGGCGATAGCAAAAGCACGAAGCCGCCGCGGTTGTGGCATGTCATATGCACGAGGCGTCACTGCACACCGGTTGCCGAGGCACGTTGGCTCGGAAACCGGTTCAACTCCGGCATGTTCAGCGCGGGCAGGACGACGGCAATGAAACTGAACCGATGGGTGGCTCATTTCTTACCCGGCGTTCCGTCGAACTTCTTCTCAAGCGATGTCCAGCAGTCGATATAGTCATCCTGCAACGGCGCTTCGGTGGCGGCAAACGAGGTCAGGTGCTGCGGGAAGCGGGTTTCGAACATGAACGACATTGTCTGGTCCAGCTTGTCCGGCCCCAGGTTTGAGTATGACGCCTTGTCGAAGGCCTCCCTGTCGGGGCCGTGTGGGATCATCATGTTGTGTAGGCTTGTGCCGCCGGGAACAAAGCCCTGCGGTTTCGCGTCGTACTGGCCGTAGATGTTGCCCATCAGCTCGGACATGATGTTCTTGTGGTACCACGGCGGGCGGAACGTGTCTTCCATCACCATCCAGCGTTCACGGAACAGGACAAAGTCGATATTGGCCGTACCGGGCTGGCCGGACGGAGCCGTCAGAACTGTAAAGATCGACGGGTCGGGGTGGTCAAACAGGATCGCGCCGACGGGGCAATAGTTGCGCAGGTCGTATTTGTAGGGCGCATAGTTGCCGTGCCATGCCACGACATCCAGCGGGCTGTGGCCGATCTTGGTTGTGTGGAATTGCCCGCACCATTTGATTGTCACGGTAGAAGGGGTTTCACGATCCTCATAAGCGGCCACCGGCGCCTTGAAGTCGCGCGGGTTGGCCATGCAGTTGGCACCGATTGGTCCGCGACCCGGCAGTTCAAACTTCTGACCGTAATTCTCGCAGACAAAGCCGCGCGCAGGGCCTTCCAGAACCTCGACCCGGTACAGCAAACCGCGTGGAATGATAGCGATCTCCTTGGGTTCCAGGTCGATGATTCCCAATTCCGTCGCAAATCGCAGGCGTCCTTCCTGTGGCACAACCAGCAATTCGGAATCAGCCGAAAAGAAATAGTCATCCACCATGGATTCCGTGACCAGATAGATGTGGCTTGCCATGCCGACCTGCGTGTTCACGTCACCTGCGGTCGTCATGGTCCGCATACCCGTCATCCAGTTCAGACCTTCATCGGAATGCGGGATAGGATCCCAGCGGTATTGTCCAAGGCTGATCACATCCGGATCAATGCAGGGGGCCGATTTCCAGTAGGGAAGATCGATTTTTTCATAACGGTGTGAGTGCTTTACCGATGGGCGAATTCGATAGCACCAGGTGCGCTCGGGCGGGTTGGCGGTAAAGGCGGTGCCGCTCAGCTGCTCTCCGTAAAGACCATAGTTGCACCGTTGCGGGCTGTTCATGCCTTGCGGCAGGGCCTCGGGCAGGGCCTCGGTTTCAAAGTCATTTCCAAAGCCAGGCATATAGCCTGCATGAGTTCCGACAGGCGTCGCAGCCTGTGTCAGCGTATGCGGATCAGTCGGACGATTCATTGCGTTTTCCTCCGTTTGCTGCTTGTCGGGTAATAGTTGATTTTGTAACTAACAAGCATGACACACGATGAATCCGAAAAAAATGATGACTTTTATCTGCAAAATTTTCTGCCCTTCCTGCTGAATCAGGCGGCCGAACGGGCTTCGCTAGAGTTTCAGGCAGTTTACAAGGGCCGCTATGGGATGCTCAGAACCGAATGGCGGGTATTGTTCCATCTGGGTTTGTTTGGCGAGATGACCGCCAAAGAAATCGGCGAGCGCGCCAGAATGCACAAAACCAAAATCAGCCGTGCTGTCGCCAAGCTGGAACAGCGTCGATACCTGAAACGCACACGGGACGAAGCGGATCGGCGGGCGGAATGGTTGACACTAACACCAGCAGGGCAAGCTGTGTATCGTGACCTGCGCGGCGTAGCTGCCAATTACGATGCGAAACTGTCAGGCCTGTTCAAACCGGAAGAGGCCGCGTTATTGCGACAAATGCTGCAAAGGTTGGCTGGTTTGGACTGACCTATGGCAATTGACGCGGCCTGCCCCCAAATGGGGATCATACTTGATACGGACAACAAAATGACATTGCCAGATTCCGCTTCAGTTTTCTCACATTCCCTGATCGAATGGCTGGTCAGCAAGGGGCTGGAGGGCGCCGGGCAAGAAGAGCTGTTGGAAGGGTTTTGTGCCCGATTGGTGGAAATGGGTATTCCTTTGATGCGCTTTCATGCGGCGCAGTCGACTCTGCATCCGGTTTACGGAGGTACCGGTTACAGCTGGTACAACGGCGCGGGCGGTGAATCCGAGAAATTTGAGTTCACGGAAACGCCCAGCGAAGTTTGGCAGCAAAGCCCACTCTATACGCTGCTGAACGGTGATCTGGATGAAATCCGGGTCAAACTGGTCGACCATAATGAACCCAGCCGCTTTCCCTTGTTGAATGATCTGCGTGAAATCGGAGCGACCGATTATTATGCCACCGGCCTGTCATATGAAGGGGCCAGACAACTGCGCCCCGACGGTACGAAAAAGGTCAGCGATGGTGTTCTGATGTCCTGGACCAGCGACGCACCGAACGGATTCGAAGACAGCGATCTGAACCAAATACAAACTGTACTGCCGCATCTGGGGCTGGCGCTCAAATCCGCCAAGAACCAGGAACTGGCCAAGGATTTGATGCGGGTTTATCTGGGGCGGGATGCCGGTCGCCGGGTTCTGTCGGGTGAAATTCGGCGTGGGTCTTTGCAGCAAATCGACGCTGTGATCTGGAATTTCGACCTCGAAGGCTTCACCACGCTGTCCGAAGACCTGCCGGGGCATGAGATCATCGACATGCTGAACGACTATCTGGCCGTCGCCGTGGGTGTGGTGCATGACAAGGGCGGCAACATCCTGAAATTCATGGGTGACGGCCTGATGGCAATGTTCGATGTCGGAGAGATCGACGAAGACGCCCGTGCCGCGCTTGAGGCCGTGCCCTTATTGCAGTCCCGCATGGATGAACTGAACGCAAGGCGCCGCGCGCAGGGTCTGCCGGTGGCCAACTATACGCTGGCCTTGCATTCGGGCGAGATTCTCTATGGCAATATCGGGTCCGAGACCCGGCTGGACTTCACGGTGATCGGCCCGGCTGTCAACCAGGCCGCCCGCATTGCGGGAATGCACCGGTCTTTGGGTCAGAGGATCCTGATCTCGGATGATGTCGCCCGCGCTGCACAGCCCTGCGCGCAGGAGCTTGTCTCGGTCGGTCGCTACATGCTGCGCGGGGTGAATGAACCGAAAGAGCTGTTTACGGTGTACAGCCCCGGCGGGCCATCGGAAACCAATTGAAACTGCGGCTATTCCTTCCAGCGGTGCCGAAGCTGAAAAACGTGATGGAACGCCTTTGACCCGCCGGGATTGATCGGATAATCGCGTATGTTGTGGATTTGAGCCAGTATCTGGTTCGAACCCAGATCCACCGATGCTGCACCGGGGACAAGCGACAGAACCTCACATAATTCTGATATCTGCCGGAAAAGGTGACCCAAGCCGGTCTTGGGTTTTGCCAGCTTTATTCCTGCTGCCATGAATCCATGCCGACTTGGGTCTTGCCAGTTTCAATCCATGTAGAACTCAGCCTCCGTTTGAGTTCGCCAGCGGCGGTTGAGCAAAGTCATTGGCTGGCGCTGTCAGGTCCGCGGCTCCGGTTCCGGGCATCAACTCGAACCCAAGATCAAACTGGTCCAGAGTCGAAGCCAATTGCGACACAACATCGGTGTTGCCCTCGGATTGAGCGGTTCCGTCCGCCAGCATATCGACAAGCTTGCTCTCTCCGGTCATGACTTTCTCCAGATCCGCTCTGTTCAAGACGATCGACAGGTCTGCGTCGGGTGCCTTTCGATCAACGATGTGGGTCAGCGTGGCGTTGCTCATCTCGACGACGATGTTTTCATCCCGGTCCGGAATCGACAGGTTGATCGTGAATTCCATACCCGCCGCCTTTTCGCTGTTGACGCGGATGGCTATGAAATCAAGCCACATTGAGGTTTCCATCGCCCGGATCGTGTCAGGGCCGGTGGTTTCGATAGTTGCACCTTGCGGGATGCCGTTGCGCAATTCGTAAGCGGCACCAAGGAACGAGTTGCGAACCGAAGGGCTTTCTTTTTGATAGCCGATCTGCTCGAACGCATCAGCCAGCAGGTCCTTGGCTTGCTGATTTTCCGGTTCGGCATAGACCAGTTTGTTCAGGATCTCGGTTGCGTGCAAGTATTGCCCTGCGTCAATCAAGTCCTGCCCCTTGGACAGGATCGGATCGGCACCGCCCATCATCTCAACATACAGTGGTGCGCTGTCCTGGGGCGACAGAGGCGTCAAGGTGGTCGGGTTCGCATCCCAATACCCAAGATACCGGTTGATCACTGCCCGGCTGTTATGTTCGACCGAGCCGTGATAGCTGCGCGCAGCCCATTGCTGCCGAAGACTTTCGGGGACCTCATAGACATTATGGACCTCATTGATGGTCACACCCTTGTTAGCCAGATTCAACACTCCGTTGTTGAGGTTGGCGTAGGTGTCGCGCTGTGCACGCATGACCTCTTGAATGCGATCATTGCCGAAACGCGGCCAGGAATGCGAAGCGAACATCAACTCAGCTTCCTGCCCGAACTCATAAAGCGCGTCATTGATATGCTTCGACCAGCTGAGCGCATCGCGGACCAGCGCGCCGCGCAGGGTATAGATGTTGTGGATCGTGCCGGTGATGTTTTCCGCAGCCCAGAACGCCTTGAGGTCGGGGAAATAGGTGTTCATCTCGGCAGGGGCTTCGGTGCCAGGCGTATTCTGGAAGATCATGCGCACACCGTCGATGGTGATCTCTTCATAATCGTCCGAGACATAGCGGGTCGGCTCGATCAAGCCGGTGGTTCCGGCCGAGATGTTCTTGCCGATCGACTGATCCACATGACCATGCGGATCGCGCGGCAGCAAAACACCGTATTGGAAGAACAGACGGCGGTTCATCACGTTTCCTGCATAGACGTTCTCGGACACTGCATGTTCCATGAACCCTTCGGGTGCGATGACCTCGACCCCATTGGCCACATCTTCATCGGTGATGACACCACGGACACCGCCGTAATGGTCGGCATGTGAGTGCGAATAGACAACCGCCTTGACCGGCAACTCGCCTACCGTGTCATTCAACAGTTTCAACGCCGCCGCCGCCGTTTCCTTCGATGCCAGTGGATCGAAGATGATCCAGCCGGTCTCGCCGCGGATGAACGAGATGTTCGACAGATCGAAGCCGCGCACCTGATAGATCTTGCCTTCCAGAATCTCGTAAAGACCATAGTTCATGTTCAGGATCGCCTGACGTTGCAGCGATGGATGGATCGAGTCGAAATCCTGCCCTTCTTCCAACAGGAAGTCATAGCTGCCGATGTCCCACGCGACAGTGCCGTCTTCGGTCTTGATTTGGCGATAATCCGGAACGGCGATCAGACCTTTGCGGCTTTCTTCAAAATCGCGCTGATCGTCAAATGGTAGAGAGTCGCGCATCTGCTCCTGAAATTCGACCGTGAATTTCGATGGCATCTTGCCCTTGGGGTCAAAGTGATCCTGCGCGACCGCGGCACCAGCCGTCAAAATCGAAAGCGCGGTAGAGAAAAAAAGTGTATGTCGGCGTGCCATGTTCAAACGGTTCCTGTCGAGTTGAATGCAAATAACGAAAGCGACAAGGAAGCAGCAATAAAATCACACCACTAGGGAAAATCAGACCGTCCGCACGGGACGGTAGCTGTTTTGAACACAAATGCCACTTCCTTGAGGCTCCGGCGCCTGCCTGCGTGGCAAACTGCACGTTCCTGCTAACCTGAGAAAAAGATCAGTGAAGTGCGAACATGTTGCCACCCGAGTTCAATCCCATGTATGAACGTTCCCGTAGCTCTCTGAGTGCTTAATTTATAGGAACTTTTTACGGGACCGGGATTCTTCAGTTGGGCTTATCGGAAAATGACATTCGGGCGCAGTTGCACCGCCTTTTGAAGCATCAAGATTTCACCGCCACACCCCAGCGCCGCGCTTTTCTGTCTTATATCGTGGATGAGTATCTGGCCGGGCGCGCGGACCAAATCAAAGGCGTGTCCATCGCCATGTCCGTTTTCGGCCGGGATGAAACCTTCGATCAGCAAATTGATCCGATTGTCAGGCTTGAAGCGAGGCGACTGCGTCAAGATATAGACGGCTACTATGCTGGGCCCGGCCGATCAGATCCCATTCGATTGACCATTCCCAAGGGCGGCTATGCCCCAAGGTTTGAAAGCGTTGCCTCCCCGGCGGAACCAGTACCGGCACAGCCTGCGCCCCCTCTTGTTTCCGGCTTCGGCCCCCGGCGATTTTTCAGGGCTGGATTGGCTGTTTTCGGGGCTTTGGTACTTTGCGCCTTGATCTGGGTTTCTTTTTTTGCGTCGCCCACAAAAACGGCTCAGCTCTCGGTTCAGCCGTTGCCGCAGGGTCCTGTGGTTGCGGTACTGCCATTCGACACTCTGGGTGAGGGGCCAAGCTATTTCGCCGATGGCATTACACAGCAACTGACCAGCGAGCTGGTCCGGTTTCGTGATATTTGGGTTCTCCCTTTGGGCAGCGTGCGGAGGTTTTCGCAAGGGGGCACGGATTCACAAGCTTTGCGCGCAGAGTTCGACGCGGATTTCGCGCTGGAAGGCAGTGTCATGGACATGGGCGACACGGTAGAATTGTCTGCCCGTCTCATAGACCTCAAGAGCCAGCGCTACATCTGGGTTCACGAATACAAGGTTGGCAGCTCACCCAGTGACATCTATGCCGCGCAAGACATGGTCATACAGGATGTGATCGGAAAACTTGCGGGTAAATACGGTGTTCTTACGCAAGACGCGATGAAGAAGGCGGCGCGCACCCCGCCCGGAAACCGTGATGCCCTTGACTGCGTGTTGAGTTACTACAGCTATCAGGTCACAATCGATCTTGATCGGCACCACGCAATCAAGGCCTGTATCCTGAGAGCGCTTGAACAAAACCCCGACTATGCCGAAGCGTGGGCAGTACTGTCCAACCTGTATCTTCAACAAGTCCGGTTTAGTCTTGGCGGAGACCGCCAAGATCTTTTTGCCGCCGCGGATGCGGCTGCGCGTCGGGCGGTGGAGATTGATCCAAATTTGGCTGCCGGGCATTTGATGCTGGCCAACATGCGCTTTGTTCTTGGCGATATTCAGGGGTTTCGCCAGGCGGGTCAGGTCGCAATTGATCTGAGCCCGAATGACACGGCTGTTCTGGCGCATTACGGAATGAGATTGGCCTTCAGTGGCGAATGGGACGAAGGGCTGACCTTCGTGGAACGGGCCATCGCCCTGAACCCGGTCCATCCGCACTGGTATCGTTTCCCGCGTGTCATTTATGAGTTCGATCAGGGAAACCACCAGCGGGCCCTGACAATTCTGGATCAAATCGACATGCCGAACTTCTTTTGGACGCATCTGTGGGGGGCTGCCTTGAATGGTGAGTTGGGGAATCAAGAAGCGGCCCAGGCGTCATTGAATGAACTGCGGGCGCTACAGCCAAATTTCGCATCAAAGGCGCGGGACATTTTTTCAATCTGGCAATTCGATGACTCGTTTCAGAGGAAACTGATGAACAGTCTTCGTAAAGCCGGCCTGCAAGCCGAAGCTTGACGACATCTGACCGAAGGAAATCTTCGAAGCCGGGAATTCTGAATGCCGTCGCCCCCGAGCCGTGCCGAGGTGTCGGCGGCGGGCTCGACCGTCACGTCGCCGAAGATCAGCCGCAGCTGACCGCCCGGCTTTCACCGCATCCGGCCACCGACGAAGCCCGCTCTCGGAGATCCCTTCGCCATGCGATCCGGGAAATGCAGTCTGAGCATCCAACGCAAAACGTACTCTCCGTCATGAGATAGACATCGCCTCGCGGGCCGGCCGGGGCGAGCAGTGTGACGCTCAGCCGCCGCGCAGCTCACTTTGTCGGCATGGCGGTCGCCGGGACAGCTGATCAGAAATCAATCTCTACACCCGGCAGGTTCAGCTCTTTCATCATGTCACGCAATTCCTGCCGGGCGGCGATGTTCGAGATGTTCAGCTGTTTGACGCCTATGTCCTTCAGGTCCAACAGGGTCAGGCCGCGCGGGAACAGTTCGCGGAAGATAACCCTCTCGGAAAAGCCCGAGGCGACGCGGAAGCCGATGCGCTGGGACAGCATTTCGATCGCGCGTTGCATCTTTTCCTTGTTGACCATGCGCTGCGTACCGACCCGGTTGCGGACAACGACCCAGTCGATCGGCTTCAGCCCCGCCTGTGCCCGCAGTTGACGAGCGTTCCAGACCATTTCGGAATAGACGGACGGGCCAAGGATTTTTTCGCCCTTCGAGTCGATCCGCGCCAAAAGGTCGAAGTCAATGAAGCTGTCGTTCAACGGGGTGATCAGGGTGTCGGCCAGCGAATGCGCCACCTGACTCAGACGGGTGTGAGACCCCGGGCAGTCGATCAGAATAAAGTCGCTGTCGCTTTCCAGCTGGGATACGGCAGCAGACAGGCGATGGTCATAGATGTTCTCGCCCGGTTTCAACGTTGCGGCATCGATCTCGGGCAGGTCGTGATGGCGCGGGCTGGGAAGGGTCAGGTCCGAGCTCTTGAGGAAGTTGTTGCGGTTCTCGAAGTATCGTCCCAGACTGCGCTGACGCAGATCCAGATCCAACGTGCTGACCTTGTGTCCCAATCGGGCCAGCGCGGTCGCCACATGCATCGACACGGTCGATTTGCCTGCGCCACCCTTTTCGTTCCCGACCACAATGATATGTGCCATGCTTGTATTCCCAAGTCCCGCCGTGCTTCACTACACGTTGTTGTCAGCCACTATATGTTGTGTCGGCGGCGAAGGAAAGAACCTCAAGCGGCGCTTTCGGGCAATATCAGACTCCAATCGGGAAAACCCAACGCCGTGCACGGGTTACACAGGGCGCTTGCCATTGCAATGGCACTGATTCACTGTCGACAAACGGTTTCGGCAAGGAGTTTTTTGCTTGGAGCACCTGTTCCTGAATGTTTTGAACGTGGTTCTGCCTGTCCTGATCTGCGCTGGTATTGGCTATGTTCTTGCCGTGATTCAGGCGCCTTTCGACAACAAGGTCATTGGCGGGATCGTCTCAAAAGTCGGCTATCCGACATTGATCATTTCTCATCTGTCGAGCACCAAACTGGCCGTGGGCACGTTTCTTGACATGATGACCGCCGCTGCCCTTGCGGTGGCCGGTTTCGGGGTGTTGGGGTATGTCGGGCTCAAGGTTCTTCGCTTGCCGGTGAGGGCCTTTCTGACGCCGTTGATGCACGGGAATGTCGGCAACATCGGCCTGCCAATCACTTTGCTGGCGCTGGGCGATGCAGGTATGGCCTATACCATGGCGTTCGTGGTGGTTGTGCTGATCAGCATCTTCACCGTCGGCATGTGGATCCCGGCCGGAGAATTCTCGCCCAGGAAACTGGCGACGTCCCCGATTATTTATGCCGTGGGCCTCGCCCTGATCCTGATGGCAACGGGGCAGAGCCTGCCGCAACCGGTCGCAAAGTCCTTTGACATTTTGGGTGGATTGTCCATCCCGCTCATGCTGCTGACCCTGGGGCATACGCTCGCTACGCTGCGTGTGAAAAGCCTGGGTCGCGCGGTTCTGCTAACGGCCCTGCATCTGGCGATGGCGGTTGCAATTGCCAGTGTTCTGATCTGGTTGTTTGGTTTCACGGGAACCGAGCGGGGTGTGCTGATCCTGTGTTGCCTGATGCCTTCTTCCGTGGCGACTTATCTGTTTATCGACCAGCATGTTCCGGAATACGGGCCGGATGTGGCGGGGTTCATTCTTGTCTCGACGCTCGGTACTGTGCTGGTGCTGCCCGTTGCGCTGTCTTACTGGATCTGACGCAACTCTATGCGCAGGGCCAGAAATCGTTAAACTGATGATGATTGTATTTAACATTCTTCGTCAGTGGGTGTTTTATGGCCGATGAGAGCTCGGCAAGTGTATCTCCGCAGTCCCGCGCCCGCGTGGTGCTGGCCATGACGGCCATCTGCATGATGGTCGTGGGGTTCAACACCACCGCTGTGTCCACCATATTGCCCAATCTCAGGGCCGAGTTCGATTTGACCCCGTCGGGTTTGCAATGGGTGATGGCCACGTATTCCGTGACCAGCGCCACACTTGTCTGCATCGTCAGCCGGCTGGGTGACATTACCGGCAAGATGGGCGTGTTCTTTTTTGGCATGATCGTCTTTGCAATCGGGTCTGCCTTTGCCCTGTTGGCGCAGGATGGGGCGATGCTGCTTATCGGGCGCGGCGCGCAAGGCGCGGGCGCGGCTGCTTTGTTCGGCACGTCCCTGTCACTGTTGACGGCGGCCACGCCTGAAGAGCAGCGCGCCAGCGTTACCGGCGTCTGGGGGGCGATTGTCGGTCTGGCGATCGGTGTCGGGCCCATCGTCGGTGGCGCTTTCGGCCACTATGTCAGCTGGCGCGCCGTCTTTGCAGCCGACCTGGTTCTGCTGGCTGTGGCCTTTGCCATCGGGCTGCATGTCAGCAAACGGAAATACGTTCCCGATACCCGCCTTGCCGGGGCAAAGTTCGATTATGCGGGGGCCGTTGCCATTCTGTTTTTCCTCGGGCCATTGTCCTTTGCGCTCAGCAACGGGGAAAGCGGCGGGTGGACTTCGCCTTTGACACTGGTGCCCCTGGTCGTGGCGGCCGTGTCGACAATTGCCCTTGTCATCGTATCCCGCCGCAGCGACGATCCTTTGATCGAGCTTCGGTACTTTCGCCATCCGCGTTATCTGATGGCTGCGGCGGGGATGTTCTTTACTGGCTTCACGCTGTTCTGCTTCTTCGTCTATTTCAATACATTCGTCCAATCGCCCGATGCCTTTGGGTATTCGTCCATCGGTGCGGGGCTGGCGATCATGCCGCTCAGCCTCAGCATGTTTTTGATATCGGCCACCGCACCCCGCTTTCTTGCCCCCTACAGCTTTCAATGGCCGATCGCCATTGGCCTGGGGGCGATGGCCTGCGGGTTCCTGCTGCTGATGGCAACAACGAACACAACGCAGTTTTCCGAAATCTGGTGGAAGCTGCTGATCGTCGGTGTCGGGTTGGGCATCTGCTTTTCGCTGTTGCCACGTCTGGGTCTGCGCCTGCTGCCCGAGCAGCATGTGGGGCAGGGTTCTGGGGTCATCAACGCCTGTCTCTACTTCGGAGCAACCCTTGGTGCCGTGGTGGGCGGTCTGGCTGAAGCGATTACCAGACGCCGAGGTCTGTCCGAGGTGATCGACGCGTTGCCTGCCGGGTCAACCCAGCGCGAGAATCTGGCCCATGCGCTGACACACGGAACGCCGAACCAGATACAGCAATTGATCTCGGGGATGGATCCGACTGCGGGAGACACATTGGCGAAAGCCCTGCGGGATGTGCAGGACAACGCCTTTGACAATGCCATGTTGGTTGCCGCGATTGCGGCACTGGCCGGAATGACACTGGCGCTGATGTTGTTGCGCGGGCCGGTTCCCCCTGTACACAGTGCGGCGGAATTGACCCGCAATCCGCGACAACCAAGCCCCTAACCGCCGAGGTAAACCCCTTTCTGCGGGCGAAAAAAGACCTTCTGATCGTGTAGCTTGCCCAGAAGTTCGTGAATGCGCCTCAACGTGTCTTCCCGGTCGGTCCTGCTGTCCTCTGGTTCATCCGAAGCAACATGTGACAACGAAGCGATCGAGTCGCGCAAAGCCGTTTCAATCAGATCCATATCATCGACTGAAAGCTCGATCATGTCATTGTACTGGGGCATGTCCGGATCTCCGTGGAAGCTGAGCGTTGGTCAACCGGAGTGTAGCATCCCTGGGCCTTTGCCAAAACGCATCTTGTTCGGTTAGTCCGGTTTCGCGTCCATAAGACACATGGAAGCTTCCAACAAAAAGGCCGCCCCCAAGGGACGGCCTTTCGAAATCGAAACCGGTCAGACTTAGAAGCCCAGACCTTCGTATTTCTTTTTGAACTTCGACACGCGGCCGCCGGCGTCCATCAGGCGCGACGAACCACCAGTCCATGCAGGGTGCACGGAGGGGTCGATTTCCAGAGCCAGCTGGTCGCCTTCGGCGCCCCAGGTGGATTTCATCTGAACCACGGTGCCATCGGTCATTTTGACGTCGATGACGTGATAATCGGGATGGATGTCTTTTTTCATCTTTCCGTTCCTTACGCTTCGGCGCCAGCCTTGGGCTTGTAGTTCGTGACCTCTGCGATACGTGCGGATTTACCGCGGCGGGTGCGCAGATAATACAGTTTGGCGCGACGAACGCGGCCACGGCGGACAACGGTGATGCTGTCGATGTTGGTCGAATACAGCGGGAACACACGCTCCACGCCTTCGCCGAACGAAATCTTGCGAACGGTGAACGAACCGGCAATGCCATTGCCGTTGTTGCGCGCGATGCAGACGCCTTCGTAGTTCTGCACACGGGTGCGCGACCCTTCGGTCACCTTATAGCCGACACGAATGGTGTCACCGGCCTTGAAGTCGGGGATGTCTTTCCCCAGGGCGGCAATCTGTTCCGCCTCAAGCTGTGCGATAAGATCCATCGCAGGTACTCCTATATGCTCGTGGTTGGCCCACGAAGTTTGGGCACGGCCTGAGAGCTCTTGGTCTTCACCGGGTCCTGCATGCAGCCCGCCAGAGGTCAGATCGAATGTTCCTTTGGTCTGGTTTGATCTGACACATCCCCGCCGAAGAAAGCCGGGCTTTAAGCCGATAATCAAACCAAAACACCGGAGTCGCAGCATGCGGCACCGGATTGCGGTCGTTTAAGGGTATTGAGTGCCGGGATCAAGAACAAATCGTATGGCGAAGCAGTGGGAATCCGCCTTTCGAAAATCCTACCGTTGCCACAGCGGTCAGATCAGGCATTCTGAAGGAAATTGAAAGAGCAGAAATTTCAGACAGGACCCCATGATGCGAATTGCACTTATGCTGACGATTGCAGCCGCTTTGCTTATGTCGTGCGGACGCGGCGGCCCGAAACCGCAGGTCGTGGAGCCCACGCCTGGCGTGGACAGGACGGCACCGTCCGTAATCTATCCTGATTTTGGGGACGCCGATCCGCATGAGTGGGAAGGCCGTCACCCTGGCTTGTATCCGATCCACGGGCTTGACGTCTCGCGCTGGCAGGGACCGATAGACTGGCGTACGGCCAAAGCTTCGGGCGTAAGCTTTGCATTTCTGAAAGCAACCGAAGGCGGCGATGTGGCGGATCCATTGTTCGGCGACCACAGGCGCGGTGCTCAGGCAGCGGGCGTGCCGTGGGGGGCTTATCATTACTATTATTTCTGCCGATCGGCCCAGGAACAGGCGCGTTGGTTCATTCAGAACGTCCCGAAAGGGGCAGATCTGCCGCATGTTCTTGACATGGAGTGGACGCCGCATTCCAAGACCTGCACGTTGCGGCCCGATGGCAGAACCGTCCGCGCCGAAGCGCAGCGCTTTCTGGACATTCTCGAAGGGCATTATGGCCGGCGTCCCATCGTCTATACGACAGTGGATTTCTTTGCGGATACGGATATCGGGCGTTTGCCCAAAACCGAGTTCTGGTTGCGATCCGTCGCAGGCCATCCGCGTCAGGTCTATCCCCGCACAGTCTGGCGGTTTTGGCAATACACCGGCACCGGGCTGGTGCCGGGGGTTCAGGGCAGGGTGGACATCAACACGTTCAACGGCACCCCAGAAACTTGGGCCAGCTGGAAAGCGCGCCGCTAGTTTTTGGCTGTTCCGTAGGTTTCGATAGTGCCGCCCCCGACCAGGTGGTCCAGCCGCCGTTCGCGTTCATCACCAAAGGCGTTGCGCACCCAGAACGATTCACCCGCGGTCAGTTCGCGCCGCTCGAAACCGCGTGCGCGCAGGCAGCGATCAACCTGATCGATTTCGCCCTGTTGGCGCAGCTCGTCCTGAAATGGCGCGGTGACCGCAGGCCCGATGATGATGCCCCAAAGCAGGATATTGGTTGCATAACCGCCAATTACGGCGCTGTTGCCGCCCTCGTCAGCTTCCTGAGAGCAGGAATCAACGGCAACCTTCGCAGAGTGCAGATTGTGACCGGCTTGCGTCGGAACGGACATCCCAAGCGGTTTGGTGGTACAGGCGGAGGCAACCAGGAACGTGCCTAGCAATAGCTTTTTCATAATGCCTTCTATTTCACTTCTTATTACCCAAAAACCAATGGGGCATGGAAGTGAATAAGTTTAGGTGTGTTCAACTTCAAATGGCATTCTGACAAACATCGAAACTGAGGCATCCCGGCCACAACGAGCGGGTCTAGTCCTGGGTTTCCGATGTGGCTTTGACATATTCCGCCCAGATATCAAGACGCCGTTCGCGCGTGATGTCTTCTGCCATTTTATGCCGCCATTCCGCGATCCGGCCATGATGGCCCGACATCAGAACCTCGGGGATCGGGCGCCCTTTCCAATCTGCGGGGCGGGTATACTGGGGGTGTTCCAGCAAACCCGAGGCAAAACTTTCCTCTTCTGTCGAAGCCTGATTTCCAAGCACTCCGGGAATCAGCCGTACCGTGGCATCGATCAGGGCTTGTGCCGCGATTTCGCCGCCGGTCATGACGAAATCACCCAACGATACCTCTTGAACGCCGTAATGTTCCAAAACGCGCTCGTCAACGCCTTCAAAACGACCGCACAGAAGGGTCATGCCGTCACAACGGGCAAGATTCTGCATCATGCGCTGGTCCATGCGACGCCCGCGCGGGCTGAGGTAGATCAGCGGCCAGTTTCCTTGAATGCCTGCCATCGCATGTTCGATCGCGTCACCCAGAACATCGGCCCGCAGAACCATGCCCGCGCCACCCCCGGCCGGGGTGTCATCAACATTGCGATGTTTGCCTATTCCGAACTGTCGCAGATCCACTGTTTCCAGTTGCCAAAGCCCCTCCTGCAAGGCCTTGCCTGTCAGGCTTTCACCCAGAACACCGGGAAAGGCGGACGGGAACAAAGTGATGATCTTGGCTTTCCAGACCCCGTGCAGATCAGGGCTCGGCGTCATCAGCTCGCGTGGTTTCAGGGAAGGACGGATCGCCTTGCGGCCGTGGGATCTGCTGGGTTTCTCTGTCATGTCTGGCGGGCCAGTTCGTTCTGTGCGGATTGAATCAGTGCTTTCTTCTGGGTGATCATGGCGGCGTCGTCCAGCGAGGATCGGTTCAGCGCCAAGATTTCCTGTAGCACATCGTCTGAAAATGTTGGCGTGCCATGTGCAGGCCCGACAAGCTGTGACGAAAGCTCGGGTGGCAGGTTCAAAAATTCGGCCAACGGCGCACCTGCACCAAGGCGGTGGTTCTGCAACGCTTCCATCCACTCTGTTCTGACCGTGACGGATGGCAGCCGATTCCGGACCGCATCAGCAGTTTCCTTAAGGGATGGCAAATGGGCAAGTTCGGAGGAAAAGGCGTCCAAATCCTGCACCATGCGTGATTTCTGCAAGTCGTGTGCCCACAGGCTCCGCAGCCATTGATCGCGGGCGCGCAAGGATATGTAGATCGTGATGTCGGTTTCATGACCCAGAAACCGACGCCGCACGACGCTGACCAGAGTTTCCGCCAGTTCCGGTGCAGCACCGTATCCTTCTCGCTTGTTTCTGCTGGGGCGCAAGCCTGCGAAATTCTCTTCGCTCAGGATCAACCCCCGGCGTGCGCCGAAATCCAGATCGTCCAGAAACGCGTGCAGGTGGCTTCCAAAACCCGCCAATGTGGAATCCAGCCGGTAAAGCGAGTGACGCGTGGCGCTCTCGCTCAAGCCGCTGTTGCGCGTTTTGTAGGGCAGTACCAACGCGAAGCGCGGCCAGATCAGTTTCCGGTTTTCATGGAGGAAGGACTGTGCTGCGGTCATGCCTGTCTTGTGCAGGCCCAGATGCAGCAGGACCCGACGCATCAGATCAGGCCTTCGGGCGGGTCGGCCACGATACGGCCTTGTTCCAGATCCACCGTGGGTACAACTTGCATCGTGAAAGGCAGCAAAACCGTGGTTTTCAGGCCCGGCCCGTGCAATTCCAACAAGTCCGCGGCGCCGTGGTTCTGCACCGATTTGACCTTGCCCAGCAAGGTGCCTCCGGTGTCATAGACATCCAGCCCGATCAGATCGTTGTGGTAGAATTCATCATCGGGCAGCGACGGCAGCTGATCGCGCCTTGCATAAAGGCGCAACCCATTCAGGGCATCCGCCTGTTCCTTGGTTTCAACGCCACCAAGGCGGGCCGCGAATCCGTTTTTGATGGCGCGCGTCAATACCACCGGATAACGCTCTTTGCCCGCTTCATCGGTCAGCGGCGAATAGGTCTCGATATCTTCGGGAACGGCGCAAAAGCTTTTCAGCCTCACCTCGCCTCGCACACCGTAAGCCCCCGCAATGCTGCCGACGCAGATCAGATCACTCATTGGCTGCCCCAGTCGTCAAACATATCCCGTTTCTCCATTCGCCAAGCCCGTTGCAGGCTTCACGCTGGTTGTTGCGCTCGAAGAACACGCCCACAATAAAGGCGATCAACAGCAGAATGGGAAGTCGTATCAATCCGAACATGAGGCCTTACCTTGTTTCGATCGTCAGGCCCTGCGCCCGGGTTTCCCAGCCGACCTGTTCCAGTTCAGGTGTATCCGACATCTGTTCCGGCCGGCCGACACAGAAATAGCCGATCAGGCGCCAGGTTTCAGGAGCATTCAGATCGCGCTTCATCTGGTCGGGATCCAGAATGGAAACCCAGCCCAGCCCCAGCCCTTCGACCCGAAGTGCAAGCCAGAACAAAGTGATCGCCGACACGACAGAGTAGCGCCGCATCTCGGGCATCGTGCCGGCGCCAAGCCCCAGCCCTTTTTCGGTGCTGTCGTCGCAGAAGACGGCCAGTTGCACAGGCGCTTCCTGCATCCCGGAAAGCTTCAGACTGCTGTATAGCTGCGCCTTGTCCCCCGAGTAGCCCGCCAAAGCGTTGTCATTGGCGGTGCGAAAATTCTTCAGCGCTGCGGCCTTTGCCGCTTCGCTTTCGACGCGGATCACGCGCCAGGGTTCGCTGAGCCCCACTGAAGGGGCCAGTCGAAATGCGTCGAGGCAGCGCGCCAGCACTGCCTCGTCAATCGCATCGGTGCGGAACCGGCGCACATCGCGCCGGAGCCGCATCAACAGATCGAACTGCGTGCGAAAATCGTCGGTAAAAGCCTGATCCCGCACGTGCCCGCCTGCTTATTCTTCTGCCGCAGCTTCTTCAGCCGGTGCAGCAGCAGCTTCAGCCGCCTCAGCAGCTTTGGCCGCTTTTTCTTCTGCGCGTTCCTGAGCTTTCTTGCCCGGAGTACCCTTGTTGGGGTTGTTGCGCTCGGCCTTGTCGCGTGCGCCAGCAGCTTCCAGCATGCGTGCGATCCGGTCGGTGGGCTGTGCGCCCTGATCCAGCCAGTACTGGATGCGCTCCATGTTCATTTTCACGCGCTCTTCGCTGTCTTTCGGCAGCAGCGGGTTGTAGGTGCCCAGCTTTTCGATGAAACGACCGTCGCGCGGCATGCGGCTGTCAGCAGCCACGATGCGGTAGAAGGGACGCTTTTTCGAGCCGCCGCGGGCGAGACGAATTTTCATTGCCATGGTGGTATCTCCTTTGAATGGCATCACGCCAGAGGCGTGTCTTTGTTTGAGCCGGCGTGGGTGCCGGTTAGTTCTGGTGTTTGTTGAACCGGAGGTTCACTCTTGATGCTTCCGGTGGTGTCGGATGACTTCCTGAATGATGAAATTCAGGAAAGCCTTGGCGAAATCGGGGTCCAGATCGGCCTCATTCGCCAGGTCTTCTAACCGTGCGATCTGCGCAGCTTCGCGCGAGGGATCGGACGGGGGAAGGTCGTGTTCGGCCTTGAGCTTGCCAACGGCCTGCGTGTGCTTGAACCGCTCGCCGAGCGTGTAGACGAGGATCGCATCCAGCCTGTCGATGCTTTCGCGATGCTCTTTCAACAGCGTGGCAGCCTGTGTCACGGGGTTGGTCATTGGCCGGTCCTTTCGGTGGTCAAGTCAATCTGCGGATGGCGCCAGATCTGAGCGAGCTTGCCCAGAAGTTCGGCATTCTCAAGCTCCAGCGTTGCACCAAGCCGTTCAGCCAAAGCGCGCGAACGATCATTTGCATGGGCGATGTAAGAGATCACACCATTCAGGCCCTGATGCCGGGCGGCATGATCACGCGCAGCCGATGCAGCTTCAAAGGCCAGCCCCTTGCCTTCGGCTTCTTCCATCAGGGTCCAACCCAGTTCCGGTTCGGCCCAGCCCGGTACGTAGATCATTCCGGCCCAGCCGACGAATGTGCCGCCGGCCTTTTCGGTCAGGTGCCACAGGCCATAACCCCGCAACGCCCAATGACCCAGCCGGTTCGACAGAGAGCTCCAGCATTCGAACGAATCCTTCGGGCCGCCCACCATATGGCTGCGCTCGGTCGCGAAGAATGCGGTCATTGCGGGCAGGTCATCCAGATGCGGCGCGCGCAGGATCAGGCGTTCGGTTTCAATGGTGGGAATGGTGAAAGAGGTCATGCGTATGCCTCCATTCCGCCATTCACCAGATCCGAGGGCGCCGGGTGCCGCCAGATTTCGGATTTTCCGTACTTGGGGTGGTCATAGTGATACTCGAACTGCGCGCCCAGACGCTTGGCCACGGCCTTGCTGGCGTGATTGTCCAGGTCGATCAGTGAGATCGCGGTTTCCCAGCCCAATACATCATAGGCGTAGGCGCGTGCGGTCAGCGCGGCCTCGGTCGCATAGCCCTTGCCGGTGGCGTGGTTCAACAGGGTCCAGCCAACTTCGGGTTCCGGCCAGCCTTCGGGAAACCAAAGCCCGATCCGCCCGACATAGGTGCCGGTGTCTTTTTCATCGACGCTCCAATACCCATAGCCGCGCAAAGCCCAGTGCCCCAGCAGCGAGGCGACCACCCGCCAAACCTCATCCCTGCGCAGAGGGCCGCCGACGAACTTGGCCGCATCGCTTGCAAAGAAGGCAGTGTCCGCATCGACATCGGCCTCGGACGGCGCGCGCAGGATCAGGCGTTCGGTTTCCAGCGTCGGGATCGGCAACGCGAATGTCATGCCTGCACCTCGCGGTAGCGCCAGACATGCTGGGTTGGCCCAAAAGCGCTTTCTGCATCGGCATCACGCGCTGCGCCCAGTCGTTGGGCAAGCGCGTTCGAACGGGCGTTGGATTGCGAAACATAGCTTACGAACTGCCCCGATCCCAGCAGGTCAAATCCGAAATCACGCACGGCGGCGCAAGCTTCGGTGGCATAGCCCTGCATCCGGTGTTCAGCGCCGAACATATAGCCAAGTTCCGGTTCGTGATCGTCCCATTCCAAGCCCAGAACGACGAAGCCAATGGCCTGATCATTTCCTTTGAGCGTGACCGTGAACAGGCCGTGACCATGCAGAAGCCAGCCCGCGGTATAATAGGAAAACTCGGTCCACGCGGCTTGCGCGGTGTCACCAAAGCTGTCTTTGCAGATCGACGTCCACACCGGCAGGTCGTCCAGTGTGGGCACGCGCAGTACCAGCCGCCGGGTCTGAATGACCGGCAGGGCTGCGCGATATTGCGCTGCTGCCATCGCCGCCTTTCCGGACGGGGGCTGGGTACAGCGTGCGGGGGTCACTTTTTCTTTCCGAACCCGCTCAGGCCCGGAGGCAGACCCATGCCGCCGCCCAGACCGGGCATTTTGCCACCCATGGCCTTGGCCGCCTGTTCCAGCGCCTTGGGGTCCATGCCTGCGGCCATCTCCTCGGGGCTGGGGCCGCCTTTGCCGAACATGCCTTTCATGGCCTGTTTCAGCATCTTGCCTTTGCCCATCTTGCCCATCTTCTTCATCATGTCCGACATCTGCCGGTGCATCTTGAGCAGCTTGTTGAGGTCGCTGACCTCCATCCCGGACCCCGCCGCGATGCGTTTCTTGCGGCTGGCCTGAAGGATCTGCGGGTTGGCGCGTTCGCGCTTGGTCATCGACTGGATCATGGCGATCTGCTGGCGCAGAATCCTGTCGTCCAGACCGGCCTGATCCATCTGCTTGGCCATCTTGCCCATGCCCGGCATCATACCCATCATGCCCTGCATGCCGCCCATCTGGATCATCTGTTCCAGCTGCATTTTCAGGTCGTTCATGTTGAACTGACCCTTGACCATGCGCTTCATCATGCGCTCGGTCTGTTCCATCTCCATCGTTTCCTGGGCCTTTTCGACCAGGGCAACGATGTCACCCATGCCCAGAATCCGACCGGCGATCCGGTCCGGCTCGAAGGTTTCGAGCGCGTCCATCTTCTCGCCCAGACCGACAAAGCGGATCGGCTTGCCGGTGACTGCGCGCATCGACAGCGCCGCACCACCGCGCCCGTCGCCGTCCATCCGCGTCAGAACCACGCCCGAGATGCCGACCTTGGCGTCGAACTCTTCAGCGACCTCGACGGCGACCTGCCCGGTCAGGCCGTCAACCACCAGCAGCGTCTCGCGCGGGTCAACGGCGTTGCGGACCTGTTCGACCTCATCCATCAGGACTTCGTCGATGTGCAGACGACCCGCGGTGTCGAGCATGTACACGTCGTAGCCACCCAGCGTCGCCTGCTGTTTGGCGCGCTTGGCAATATCGACAGGTTTCTGGCCGGGAACGATCGGCAGGGTGTCCACCCCGATCTGAGTGCCCAGAACCGCCAGCTGATCCATCGCCGCTGGGCGGTAGACGTCCAGCGAGGCCATCAGGACCTTTTTGCCCTCTTTCTCTTTCAGACGTTTCGCCAGCTTGCCGGTGGTCGTCGTCTTACCCGAACCCTGCAAGCCGACCATCAGGATCGGTGCGGGCGGGTTGTCGATCTTCAGCGCGCCAGGGTCTTCCTCGCCACGCAGGGTGTCAACCAAAGCGTCATGCACGATCTTGACGACCTGCTGACCGGGGGTGATCGACTTGGTGACTGCCTGACCGGTGGCCTGGCTTTGAACTTTCTTGACGAATTCCCTTGCAACCGGCAGTGAGACGTCGGCCTCAAGTAGGGCAACGCGGACCTCACGCAGGGCGGTTTTGACGTCTTCCTCGGACAGGGCGCCCTGTTTGGTCAACCGGTCGAAGACGCCAGAGAGGCGTTCGGATAGATTTTCAAACATGCCTGCGGCCTCCTTAGCCGGTTCTGATTTGGCGCCCCTTAGATAAGGGCAGACGGGTCAATGCACAAACGCCCCCACGGGCGAAACTCGCTGGTGGGGGGCGATCCCTGAACGACTCAAGGGACCGGAAGATCGAGAGGCTTCCGGATGTTTGGCGATCATCTACGCCTCTGGGCCGTGTGAGTCAAGATAAGCTATGTGAGTGTCACATTGCGGGCTATTCTGCGTGATTGAAGCTGAGGGAGGAGGCGATGAAGAATGGTCTGCCGCGAAAGACGACCGACTATGTCGGCGAAGTGACCAACACCGATATATGGTCCGGATTCGAGATCCGGCCCAGCGACGTTTTTGTGTGCACACCGCCCAAATGCGGCACCACTTGGACGCAAACACTGGTGCGCATGCTCATCACCGAAACGGCCGACCCCAGTGTGTACGACAACAGGGTCTCACCGTGGCTTGATTGCAGTTTTCGCGATCGGGTGGCGCAGGCGGATGAACTGAGCGCGCAAAGCCATCGGCGCTGTATCAAGACACATACCCCGCTTGATGGCATCTTGTTCTCGCCAAATGCGCAATATCTGGTTGTTCACCGCCACCCGGTTGACGTTCATTTTTCAATGCGCCGCCATGTCGAGAATATGAAGCATGACTGGCTTGATTACCTGTTCCCCGACGATCTGTCGGAAGCTTTCGACATGTTTTTGAACCGGCCCGCGTCGTCCAAGGGCACAGATGACCTGACCCTCAGATCGATCATTCATCACTTCCATTCCTTTTGGATGTATCGCGACCTGCCAAACATCCATTTTCTGCACTATGCCGAGCTCAGCCGGGATCTTCCGGGACAGGTCGCGCGGCTTGCACGGATCATGGACATCGAAATTAACCCGGATCTGGTCAAGGACATAGCCGGGGCCGGCAGTTTCGGATCGATGAAAAACAATGCCATACGTCTGGAGCAAACCCCCGGATTCACCAGCGGTTTTCACGACTTTGCGCAGTTCTTCTCTTCGGGCACAAGCAACAAGTGGGAAGGCAAGCTGACCGAGCAGGACATGGCGCGATATGACTCCTGCATGTCCCGGCTGGTCTCAGCCGAAGAACGATTGTGGCTGGAACGCGGCCTGACCTCTTAATTCGTCCCGACTGCGCGACGGTCTTGGCCGGGCTTAGATGGAAGCCAGTCATTCACCGCCTCGGCCAACCGGCGAGAGCCGGAGCCGCTGGAAAACGCTTCGACAATGGGATGGCGGCCCGCGCTCATGCCTTTCTCAAGAACAAGGACCGGGCGATACAGCGTCGAGGTGCCGTTTTTGCTTCGGGATGTCGTGCTTTCGATTTCTGCGTGGGACAGGTTGGACAGTTTGTGTTCAACCGCTTCGTAACCAAAAACCGATTGGCGGCGGATCAGGATACTGTCCTTGTTCCGATCCAGAATGATCTGAACCCGTCTTACGAAAACGCAAAACGCACCAAACCCAAGACCTCCTCCGCCAAGGGCGAAGATCAGGCCGAACCAGATGCCTTCGCCGCCCGTGCTCATCAGAAAAATACCGGGGCCGACAAAGGCCAGAATGAAAATGACCAACGTGATACCGATGAACCAGGGCGTATTGGCGATGATCAGTTGGTTCGGGGTGTCTCGGGTCACTTTCATGGCGGTACGCTAGCACCGTTCCAACACCCTGTTCCAGTTTGTTTCATCACCGTCTTGCGTGAAATCAGGCGGAAACGCGCGGGGCAAGGACAGCACCGTCCTTGATCTCGGGCAGTGTGGTTGGCGAGGTCAAGGCCAGGTTCGGCACGCCAGACACTGACTGCGCCAGTGATGCGCGCGATTTTCATTCGGGCGGGTGTCACCCTGGCAATTGTATGTCCCGCGCTTGAATTCCAAGCTTTGTTGCGCGATGAGCAATCCCAAAAAAGCGAGGGCTTCATGGACGCTTCATCCACCTATCAGGACACGTTGCCGCTGAGTTCGGACGCATTGCTGGCGCAGATGGAAGATTGGGGGCTGACCTATCGCCTGCATACCCATGTGCCATTGCGTACGGTCGAGGATGCAAAGGCGGTCGAAGACCAGTTCATGACACCGGGAGAGAACGCGCTGAGGGTCAAGAACCTGTACCTGCGCGACAAGAAAAAGCGCAACTATCTGGTGACCTTGGAACAAAGTCGCGAGATTGATCTCAAGGCTTTGGGGGCCGAGTTGGGCATAGGCAACCTGTCCTTCGGCTCGGCGGACCGGCTGTTTCAGAATCTCGGCATACGCCCCGGCGCGGTCAGTCCGCTGGCGATGATCAACGGTGTTCAGAATGATGTCAGGTTCTTCATGGATGCGGCGGCACAGCAGGCCGAGGTGATTTACATGCACCCCCTTGTCAACGACCGCACCGTGGCCCTGACGCGGGCCGACATGATGGCCTTTTTCGAGCGCATCGGCTGCGCGGTCACGTGGTTGCCCTGATTACATCAGCGCCTCTTTCAATGCGGCGGCAACATGCGCGGCTGACGGGTTGACGAACAGATGCCCGTCAGCTTCGAACACCGGATCGTCCAGGTGGTTCGGAAAAGCCAGTGGAAGCTCGGTACAGGCCAGCAGGATCGCGGTTCCGGGGCTGGCGTGCTTGTCGCAAAACGCCAGCAGACGAGCGCGGGCCGTGTCGGTTGCACCACCATAGAAATCACTGTCGATCATGGCCTGCATCTGGGAAATCTCGGGTTCGGGCAACCGTTCATTCGCGGTAATGCCTTCGGCGGCCAGTCGATCCGCATAGTTGGTGGCCTGCATCGTCACGGTTGTTCCCAGGACCAGAGCCCGTGATGCGCCGGTACCTGCCGTCGCCTCGGCGGTTGCGTCAAAGATGTTGAGGATCGGCATCGAGACACCCTGCCGTATCGCGTGAAGCCGCGCATGGGGGGTGTTGGACGCGATAATGCCAAAATCGCACCCGGCGCGTTCGAGAGTCAGCAGGGCGTCGCGGAACACCGCGTCAAAATCCGCCCAGCTTGCCTCATCACCGGCGACACCGCGCAGGGCGCGCGTTCTGGCCTGCGTAACGGATTCGATGGTCATCGGTGGGATTGGCAAAGGCGAACCATGGCCGCGTTCCGCGTGATAACGCCCGGCCCCTTCGGCAATCGCCCGGTAATAATCGACGGTCGAGGCCCAGCCCACACCGCCCAGAATGCCGATTTTCTTCATGTGGCCCATCCAGTCTGCCTGTTTGCTCGCATGCAGACTGGACGTTTCCACGCTCGTTGGCCAGAGGCGATCAGGCTGCAAGCTCCGCAACCGCCTTGTGGGCATTTTCCAGCGCCGCATCCGGGTTCACGGCCATCTGATCCGCGGCGATGACGTCGATGTCATGAATGCCGATGAAACCCAGAACGTGGCGCGCGTAATTGGTGGCGAAATCAGCTTCGGATCCGACGGGAACACCGCCCGATGCGATGGCCAGAATCGCACGTTTTCCTTCCAGCAGGCCTTTGGGGCCGTTTTCCGTGTAGGAAAAGGTCAGGCCCGCGCGCGCCACGAGGTCGACCCAGGCCTTGAATGCGGCTGGCACCGAAAAGTTGTAGATCGGCAGGCCGATGACGATGGTGTCGGCCTCTTGCAGTTCGGAAACGAGTTCGTCCGACAGGGCCAGCCGGTCGCGCTGTAGATCGTCGCGCTGCTCGGCGGGGGTGAAATTGGCGGCGATCCAGTCTTCTGTCAGCAGGGGCAGGGGGGTGGCCAGATCGCGGCGGATGATACGGTCTGCGCCCAGTTGCTTGACCACACGGTCAGACAGATCGCGCGTGGTCGAGTTCACGCGGCGGGCGGATGAGTCGATGTGAAGGATCGTTTTGGTCATTGTTTTGGTCCTTTTGGTCAGGGGAATCTTGTCCTGCGCCCAATATGATTGTTGCGCTGATGAACAAAACTCGGATACATCAACAGTTATTGTTGGAAATTGCACAGTGACGACATTGCCATGGATAATTGGGATGAAGTGAGAACCGCCTATCAGGTGGCACGCATGGGGACGGTCAGCGGCGCGGCAGAGGTTCTGGGTGTTCACCACGCCACCGTGATCCGTCACATTGATGCGATCGAGGCGCGATTGGGTGTCAAACTGTTCCAGCGCCATGCCCGTGGGTATACGCCGACCGAAGCAGGCGACGATCTGTTGCGCGTGGCACAGGCGACCGAAGATCAGTTCAACCAGCTTGTCGGCCGGATGAAGGGACGCGGAGACGATGTCTCGGGTGAATTGGTCGTGACATCCCTGGGGTCTCTTGCCCCGTTGGTGGTGCCGACGCTCACCGCGTTTCAAAAGATGCATCCGGACCTGATCGTGCGATACCTGACGGGCGACCGGCTGTTCCGGTTGGAATACGGTGAGGCGCATGTGGCGATCCGCGCCGGATCGGCCCCTGATCAACCCGACAATGTCGTCCAGCCTTTCCGACAAGAGGAAGTTGGTCTTTATGCCAGCGCCTCGTACATCGAACGGTTCGGCAAGCCATCCGGAATCGAAGATTTTGCACGCCATCACTTCGTCAGTTCCGATGATGAGACCAGCCGCGCGCCGTTCACACGCTGGCTGCGCGCGACGGTACCCGCCGATCGCATCACCTTCCGCTGTACCAACAACTTCTGCATGCGCGAGGCCGTCCTGGCCGGTGCCGGCATCGGCTTCATGGCCCGTTGGGAGGCTGCCCGCCACGACAATCTGGTCGAGGTGATTGATCCGCTGCCGGAATGGTTCGGCAATTTGTGGCTGGTGACCCACGTGGATTTGCACCGCACCACCAAGGTACAGGCCTTTCTGAGCTTTCTGAAAGAAGAAGCCAAAGGCTGGCAGCCATGAGCCCGCAGATGCGTGGCCATCTGGCCATGCTTGCCTTTTCAGCCCTTGTGGCAGGCAGCTTTTCGCTGGGGTCCATGATCGCCAACGAAATCGCGCCAGCCGCCCTGAATGCGGTTCGCTTTGCGATTGCCGCTGCCGTGATTGGTTTGGCCGCCTTGGCGACAACCGGCCTGCCGCGCAGCGCCGCGCAGGCCCCTTGGCGCTATCTGGTGCTCGGGGCTTTGTTCGCCACCTATTTCGTCCTGATGTTCTATGGGTTGCGAACCGCCCCACCTGTCAGTGCGGCGGCGGTGTTCACCCTGACACCAGTTGTCTCTGCCATGGCCGGTTGGGTCTTGTTGCGCCAGATCACGACTCCGCGCATGGCGCTGGCCCTGACCATTGGCGCCGTGGGGGCGCTTTGGGTGATTTTCCGGGCCGATTGGCACATGTTCCGCGCCTTTGAAATCGGTGGCGGCGAAATCATCTATTTCTGGGGCTGCGTCGCCCATGCGATCTATACGCCCATGATACGCAAGCTGAACCGAGGAGAGCCCGCCGTGGTATTCACCTTCGGTACGCTGGTCGCCGGGTGTCTGTTGTTGGTCGTCTTCGGCTGGTCGGACCTGATGGCAACCGATTGGGCCGGGCTTCCGGCTATTGTCTGGATCGGTCTGTTCTATATTTCGTTATTTGCAACGGCAGCCAGCTTCGTGCTGGTGCAGTTTTCTTCTTTGCGGCTGCCGTCGGCCAAGGTCATGGCCTATACCTACCTGGTTCCCAGCTGGGTCATTCTGTGGGAGATCGCGCTGGGCAAAGGCGTGCCAACCGGTTTGATCCTGGGTGGTGTGGCGCTGACAATCATCGCCCTGCTGATGTTGTTGAAAGAGGAAGTCCCGCCCTCGGTGCCTGTTCGCCGCGCCGTGGAATAAGCCATGTCTTCGCTGGAAAAACCCGACAGATCCTAGATGCATTCCAGAGGTGGAATTTGTTGAGCCAGATCAAGGCGCCCCTGCGGGCTCTTCCATAACCTCTTTGGCAGGCAAATGGAGGAGATCATGTTCAAACATATCATGTTGCCGGTTGACCGGCATCTACCGCCCGAAGTTCGCAAAGCAGCCGATGTTGCCGCGCAGGTTGCAAAATGGCAGGGCGCCAAAATCACTCTGGTCAGCGTTACCGGGGCTCATATGGGTGAATCCTCGGAAACCGAGGCCGAGATCGACAAGGACTTGGCGGAGTTCACCGAACAGTTGGCCGCAGAAAGTGGATCAGACGTTTCCATGCGCAAAATCCACTCGGTCGACGTTGCCGCAGAGGTGGACAGCGATCTGACCCGCGCGGCCGAGGAGATCGGCGCAGATCTGGTCATTGTCGGCACCCACGCGCCCCGGATCACCGACTATATTTTTTCCAGCCACGCCGGTTATCTGGCGAAACACGCCAGCATGTCTGTTTTTGTGGTGCGCTAGGCCTCGCCCGACTTTGGCAGTTCAGCTTCCAGAAACCGTTCGAACGCGTCCAGATTGACGGGCTCGAATTGTCCGAACCCCTGCATCCAGACCGAAGCGGCGCGCAAGGCGTCGGGTTCCAGCTTGCACCATTTTACCCGCCCGCGTTTTTCCTGACTGATCAGACCGGCCTTGGTCAGTATGACCAGGTGTTTGGAAATCGCCGCCAGCGACATCTCGAACGGTTCGGCCACATCCGTCACCGCCATGTCATCCTCCAGCAGCATCGCCAGAATGGCGCGGCGGGTGGGGTCGGCGAGGGCTGCAAAGACGGTGTCGAGATCGTTGGACATGCGTCCGCTCAACCATAGCTGCCGGGATTGGTCAACCATTTGGTTGAATATGTGGATTCAGGGCTTTGGCGGCACAACGGTGGCCCTCGAAACCAATGACACGCCCTGTGGGTTCTGAAAATCATAGAATTTTCAATGCTTTAGGCTGCGTCAATGAGGGCATTCAAGGTCGTTGACTCTGGGCGCTTCGCGCCTTAGCACCATGCCCAAGATTGTACGAGGGAAACGCCCGTGACCGATGATGACCAAAAGCAGCGTATGGCGCAGCTTGAGGCCAAGATCGAAGCGGCGAAAAAGGCCAAAGCGCCAAAGCCTCGTGCGGATGCTGACGTGTCCGGGGGCGAGCTTGCCTGGCGGATGGTCATCGAAATGGTATCCGGTCTGGGGATCGGATTTGGCATCGGATACGGGCTGGACAGCCTGCTCGGGACGATCCCGATCTTTCTGGTGCTGTTTACATTGCTGGGCCTTGTCGCGGGCGTGAAGGTTATGCTCCGCAGCGCGAAAGAGGTTCAAGAGAAACAAACGGCGGCAACGGCTGCCGAGAAGGACGAGAGGGACTGAACGTGGCAACCGAGACCACCGCAGCAGAAGGCAGCAGCCTGGTATTCCACCCGATGGATCAGTTCATCGTCAAGCCGCTGTTCGGCGACGGTGCAGTAGGCATGTTCACGGTCACCAACGTGACCCTGTGGTTGTTCTTTGCGGTGCTGGCCATAATCGCTTTGCTGGTGCTGCCCACTTCGAAACGCGCCATCGTTCCGACCCGTATGCAGTCGGTGGCCGAGCTGGCCTATGGCTTCATCTACAAGATGCTGGAAGACATCTGCGGCAAGGAGGGCGTGAAATACTTCCCTTATGTCATGACCCTGTTCATGTTCATCGTCTGCGCAAACTTCCTGGGGCTGATCCCGACCTCGTTCACCACCACGTCGCATTTCGCCGTGACCATCCCGCTGGCGCTGGCCGTGTTCCTGACCGTGACCGTGCTGGGTTTCGTGAAGAACGGCGCCGCATTCCTGGGCCTGTTTTGGGTCTCCAGCGCGCCTCTGGCGCTGCGCCCGATCCTGGCGCTCATCGAGCTGATCTCGTACTTCGTACGCCCTGTCAGCCACTCCATCCGTCTTGCCGGTAACGTCATGGCAGGTCACGCGGTTATCAAGGTTTTCGCAGGCTTCGCCGCGATTGCCGTGATCTCGCCCGTGTCGGTTCTGGCGATCACTGCAATGTATGGTCTTGAGGTCCTGGTGGCCTTCATTCAGGCCTACGTATTCACCATTCTGACCTGTGTTTATCTGAAAGATGCGCTGCATCCTTCGCACTAAGGTCCGATACCCCAACATCGAAACTTCCAATTCGTAAGGAGACACATCATGGAAGGCGATCTCGCACACATCGGCGCAGGCCTGGCAGCAATCGGTTCCGGCGCAGCCGCAATCGGGGTGGGCAACGTTGCAGGCAACTTCCTGGCCGGCGCCCTGCGCAACCCTTCGGCGGCTGCTTCGCAGACCGCAACCCTCTTCATCGGTATCGCGTTCGCAGAAGCCCTGGGGATCTTCGCATTCCTGGTCTCGCTGCTGCTGATGTTCGCCGTATAATCTGCGGAACCTGATCCTTACGCGCAGGTGGGCCCAAGCCATAGCGGCCCACCTGTTGTAAAGACACGTTTCCGACGGAGGATATCATGGCGACTGAACCCCTTACAAAAGAGGTAGCTGGCTCGTGCGTCGACTCCTATGGCTCTGCCATCGGGATGCCACAGCTCTGCTTCGATTGGTTCCCCAACCAGATTTTCTGGCTGGTCATTACGCTGGTCGTCATCTTTCTGGTCCTGTCTCGCGTGGCTCTGCCCCGCATCGCGGCAATCCTGGCTGAACGTCAGGGGACCATTACAAATGACCTGGCTGCGGCCGAAGATCTGAAGGCCAAGGCGGTCGAGGCCGAAGAGGCCTATAACAAGGCGCTGGCCGATGCCCGTGCCGAAGCGCAGCGTATCGCTGCCGAAGCACGTGCGGAAATCCAGGCAGGTCTGGATGATGCGATTGCCAAGGCGGATGCGGAAATCGCTGCCAAGGCGGCTGAATCGGAAAAGGCAATCGCCGAAATCCGTGCCGGTGCGCTGGAAAGCATTCAAGTGGTTGCCAAGGATACGGCGGCTGAACTGGTCACCGCACTGGGCGGCGAGGCAGATGCCAAAGCCATCAACAGTGCAGTAGACGCACAGACGAAAGGATAAGTGACATGCGGAACACTCTTGCCCTTATCCTGACCGTTGGTGCCGCCAGCCCCGCGCTGGCTGCAAGCGGCCCGTTCTTCTCGCTTGGCAATACCGACTTTGTCGTCCTTCTGGGCTTCATCGTCTTCATCGCGGTCCTGTTCTATTTCAAGGTACCCGGTATGATCGGCGGTGCGCTGGACAAACGTGCCGAAGGCATCAAATCCGAACTGGACGAAGCCCGTGCTCTGCATGAAGAAGCCCGCAGTTTGCTGGCCTCGTACGAGCGCAAGCAGCGTGAAGTTCAGGGGCAGGCCGATGCGATTGTCGCGGCAGCGAAGGAAGACGCGGCCTTGGCAGCAGAACAGGCGAAAGCTGACTTGGAAAAGTCGATCGAACGTCGTCTGGCCGCAGCTCAGGACCAGATCGCTTCGGCCGAAGCGTCTGCACTGAAGGAAGTGCGTGATCAGGCCGTTTCGGTTGCGGTTTCGGCGGCCAGCTCGGTTCTGGCAAAGCAAATGACCGCAGCGCAGGCCAACAAGCTGATCGATGCATCGATTGCAGATGTGGATGCCAAGCTGCACTGACGGGTGACCCCGACAGACACGTGATACAGACGACCCGAGAGCTTTTGGCTGTCGGGTCTTTTGTTTTTACCGTGCTTCTGTTTCTGTTGTTTGGAACACTCCGAATCCTACGACCTGCCGGGGATCAGGTTGATAGGAGCGCCCTGATGGGGGCGTGAAAACAACAGGGAAAGACAGGCGGTGTCAGGCAACGCAGTTTCGATGAATATTGTCGGCGTCGTCCGAAATGGCGGGTCGGCTCTGATCGACACGATCAACAGGATCGAAAACCTGTCTGCGCAGTTGCACCGGTTCACCGTCACCATTGCCACGAACGACAACACGGACGGTACGGATCAGGTGTTGTCCGACTATGCGGTGCAAAACAGGCATGTCGATATCCTGCGACTGGATGGTCTTGCGTCAAAATTGCCAAACCGGGTCGAGCGTATCACGGCGGCCAGAAATGCAGTTCTCAAAAAACTCGAGGATCAGGACAGGGATCTGGAGTTGACGCTGGTGTTGGATCTGGATGGTCCGAATACCTGCCTGGATGCTCAGGCGGTTCTGACAGCAGCACAGCGGGTCGCCCCGTTGTGGGAGGGCGTTTTCGCCAACCCCAAACCAGCATATGATGATATCTACGCCCTGCGTTGCTCGGGTTGGTGTGATGAGGACGTATGGCAACGCATTCAAAGCACGCGCAGGCCGCTGTTCGGGCGTCGCAAATGGCGCCGGTCTGTCATGAAGTCCGCTGTTTTTGACCGCCAGTTCCACATTCCTGCCGATACGCCCCTAATCCCGGTCGACAGCGCATTCGGCGGTGCCGGGTTGTACAAATCCCGCGCGCTGCGAGGGTTGCGCTATTCTTGCCGGGATGAAAAAGGCCAACAGGTGTGCGAACACGTTATGCTGCACAAACATCTGAGAGATCGCGGCGCAAGGCTGTTCATCGACCCGGCGCTGACGACACTGGCCGCTGAGGACCGTTTGGGAGAAGGCAGCGGCGCGCCGTTCCCCCGACATCTGCTGCCAGCCGCGTCGGGCGCTGCCTAGTCCCGGCCTTGCCCTGCCTAGTCTGCAAAATCGGGGCCGCGCTCAGCCCCGCCCGGTTTCGTGTTGCAGCCTTTGTTGCGCAATAGCTTCGTTTCGATCGGCCTTTTGCTGGTCCGCCATACAGCGTTCCACAAAATCCAAATGGCGTTCGATTGCATTTCGGGCGGCCAGGGGATCACGCTCTTGCAGCGCCGCATTGATGGCGCGGTGCTGGTCCAGGATAGCCTCGCGGGTGGCGCGCTGACGGAACATGGTCTGACGGTTGTAGAACACCCCCTGCACCAGAAGGTCATACATCGACCGCATCATGTGCAGCATCACCACATTGTGGCTGGCTTCGATGATGGCCATGTGGAATTCGGCGTCCAGCTGCGCCTCGTCATTCGCAGCGTTTCGGTTGTGGGCCGCCTGCATCTTGTCAAAGATCGCCTGAACGACCTTCAGGTCGCTGTCTGATCCCAGGCGCGCGGCTCGTTCCGCCGCCAGCCCTTCCATGTCACGGCGAAAGGACAGGTAATCGAATACAGCTTCTTCATGGCTGCCGAACAGACGGATCAGTGCCGGTGAAAAGGCAGAGCCCAGAACCTCGGCCACATAGATCCCGGATCCGGCTTTCGCAGTCAAAAGCCCCTGTTCCTGAAGGTCAGAAATTGCATCTCGCAGGGACGGGCGCGAAACGCCCATGCGCTCTGCCAACTCCCGCTCGGATGGCAGGCGCTCGCCGGGGCGCAGGATGCCCCGCAGGATCAAAAGCTCGATCTGGCGAACAACTGCGAGCGACAGCTTTTCCGTCTGAACTTTGTGAAATGGCATCTCATCTTCCGAAAGTGGTCAACTCATTTGACCATGGACGCCGGTACTGTTCAAGAATCCCCGGTCGCATCCGCTGATTAATTAGATCAGCAATATTGACCTTAATGGGGGAGAGCTTAGGCTGCACCGAATTGAGATCGGAGGAGCCTCATGCCCCAACACCCTTTGTTTGCCACCCGGGCCTCGCGAATGAAAGCGTCAGAGATCCGCGAATTGCTGAAGCTGCTCGACCAACCCGGCATCATTTCCTTTGCCGGTGGGATTCCTGATCCCGCATTGTTTCCCGCCGATGCGTTTGCACAGGCGTTTCAGCAGGCTCTGGGGCCGGATTTTCAAGCGCAGGCGCTGCAATATTCGGTTAGCGAAGGCTATGTCCCATTGCGGCAGTGGCTGGCGCATCACATGCGCGAAATCGGGGTGTCCTGTGACATCGACAACATCCTGATCACCTCGGGGTCGCAGCAGGCGCTGGACTATCTGGGCAAGCTGTTCCTGTCCTCCGGCGACACGGCCCTGGTCGGGTGGCCCACTTATCTGGGTGCGCTGGCGGCATTCAACGCCTACGAGCCGCGCTTTGATCGGCTCAATGGCAATCAGGGGGCCAAGGAATACAAGGCCGCAGCGGGCGAAGGCGCAGTGAAATTTGCCTATCTGTCGGCGGATTTTGCGAACCCGACAGGAGAAACCGTGGACTTGCAGGGCAGAGAGGCGTTGCTGGATCTGGCCGAGGAACTGGATTGCGCGTTGATAGAGGACGGAGCCTATCAGGCTCTGCGCTATGACGGGGACCCGATCCCCCCCATACTGTCATTGGAGCAGGCCCGCAAAGGGTCAATCGAGGACTGTCGGACGATCTATTGCGGCAGTTTCTCGAAAACGCTGTCGCCGGGTTTGCGCATGGGGTGGGTGGTTGCGGCCAAGCCAGTCATTTCCCAGATGGTGCTGCTGAAACAGGCAGCGGACCTTCATTCCGCGACCATCAACCAGATGGCCGTGCATCACGTGGCGCAGGCCTGTTTCGACACCCATATTCCGAAAGTACGAAACGTCTATCGCGCCCGTCGTGATGTGATGCTGAACGCGATGGACCAGCATATGCCTGACGGGGTGGATTGGACACGTCCCGAAGGGGGGATGTTCATCTGGGTCACGTTGCCCGAGGGGATGGTTGGCTCTGACCTGCTGGCGCGTGCGTTGGACACCGTCAAAGTAGCATTTGTTCCGGGGCAGGCGTTCTTCCCGGATGGCAGCGGGGCAAACACGATCCGTCTCAGTTTTTCGAATTCTGACGAGGCGACAATCCGCGAAGGTATTCGCCGGCTGGGAGAGGTGCTGCGGGCCTGATGTTCGGAAAGGTTCTGTTAACCAAAATGCTGCAACTCTGCGGCATGATCCGGTTTCTCGCACCTCTCTTGCTGGCCGCCTGCGCCGCCGGCACTCCGCATTTCCGCGACGTTCCCGCCACGCGCGTGGCTGTGAATGGCAGTGTCTTTGATGTGCGTGTGCGCGGCGACCTGGCCGAGGCTGTGCGGATCAACGCGCAATACGCCCCTCGGCTGGGCCCGGTCCGGGATCGCGCCGCTTTGGCGATGGCGCAGGTTTCGGGATGTCCGATCCTGGACGTGCTGGGGGACGCAGCCGTGACCGTTGGGGTTTTGGGGTGTGACCGCGATGCGGGTGAGCGGCTTTTGCTGACGGCCGTCTCGACCCCCAATTACGAATGCATCGACTTTGGTCTTTATGAAAACGTCGGTGGGGAAAACGGGTATCAGGTCTTTGAATGCACCCCATATTGAGATGCGCGCGTTCTTGCGTATTTCGGCAAGATGTTGTGGATAACTCGGGCTGATATCCCATATCCTGCGCAACTCCGTTGACTCGGACCCCATCCCTTGCGCAGACTTCCAATGCACAGGAATCATGGGACACGCAGCCATTGCGTTTCAGCAAGCTCAAACTGACCGGCTTCAAAAGCTTTGTTGATCCGACCGATTTGATCATCGCGGACGGGTTGACCGGTGTGGTGGGCCCGAATGGTTGCGGCAAATCCAACCTTCTGGAAGCTTTGCGTTGGGTGATGGGCGAAAACCGCCCCAAATCCATGCGCGGTGGCGCGATGGAAGACGTGATCTTTGCCGGGGCCGCCACGCGACCCGCGCGCAACTTTGCCGAAGTTGTCCTGACCATGGACAACTCGGAACGTCTGGCACCGTCAGGGTTCAACGACAGCGATCAACTCGAAATCGTTCGCCGCATCACCCGCGATGTGGGCAGCGCCTACAAGACCAACGGCAAGGATGTGCGCGCGCGCGATGTGCAGATGTTGTTTGCGGATGCTTCGACCGGTGCGCATTCGCCCGCTTTGGTCGGGCAGAACCGCATTGCCGAACTGATCAACGCCAAGCCGCGTGCCCGTCGGCGCATTCTGGAAGAGGCCGCCGGGATCTCGGGCCTGTATCAGCGTCGCCATGAGGCCGAGCTCAAGCTGAAAGGCACCGAAGCCAACCTGACCCGCGTCGATGACGTGCTGGAGCAGTTGGGCGGACAACTGGCCCAGCTTGCGCGTCAGGCCCGTCAGGCGGCCCGCTATCGTGAAATTGGCGAACAGCTGCGTCAGGCCGAGGGGATGCTGCTTTATCGACGTTGGAAAGAGGCCGACATGGCCCGCCAGCAGGCCGAAGAAAAACTCCGTGAGCGGATCACCGAAGCCTCCCGTGCCGAGGTCGAAGCCCGCGCCGCCGCCGCAAAACGTGCCGAGATCGAGGAAACCCTGCCGCCTCTGCGCGAGGAGGAGGCCATTGCCGCCGCCGTGCTGCAACGCCAGCAGGTGCAGCGCGATCAATTGTCCGATCAGGAAACCCGCGCCCGTCAAACGATCGAGACGCTGACCAACCGGATTCAGCAGCTGGCCAACGATATCGAACGCGAAGCCGGTCTGAACCGCGATGCGGGACAAATGATTGAACGGCTGGAATGGGAAGCGCGCGAATTGGCCAAGGCAGCAGAAGGTCACGATGAGAAAGTGGCCGAAGCGGCGGAAATCGCCCGCGAGGCAGCCTCGATCTTACAGGAACGCGAAGACCACCTGTCGCAGCAAACCGAGGATATGGCCCGTCTTGTCGCCCGGCACCAGTCCGCCCAGCGTCTGGTCGAAGACAGTCGCAAGACACTGGCCCGATCCGAGAGTGAAGAAGAAGAAGCCCGGAAAGCCGTGGACGAGGCCAAGACGGCCCTGATCCGCGCCAGCGAGGCGTTTGAAGACGCCCAATCGGGCGAAGAAGAAGCCCGTGAAGCGGTGGAAGCCGCCGAAGAGGCGCTTGCCGCGGCGGATGAACTGCGCAACGAAACGCAAGCGCGCGAAGCCGAGGCCCGGGCAAGACGGTCCGAGGCAGAAGGCGAGCTGGGCGCGATCCGGGCCGAAACCACGGCGCTGGCCAAGCTGGTGGAGCGCGACACGGCGGAAGGCGGTCAGGTGCTGGACCTGCTGCGCGTCGAACCCGGCTATGAAAAGGCTTTGGGTGCTGCTCTGGCCGACGATCTTCGCGCGCCGCTGGTCGAGGGTGACGGGCCATCTGGCTGGGTGCAGGTGGCTGGATATGACAGCGACCAGCCATTGCCTGAAGGGGCCGAGCCTCTGGCGCTTCATGTATCGGGCCCCGATCGTCTCAGCCGACGCATTGCGCAGATCGGGTTGGTGGATGCGGATCAGGGCGGACGGTTGCAGGCATCTCTGAAGCCGGGCCAGCGGCTCGTGTCCCGCTCGGGCGACCTTTGGCGCTGGGACGGGTTTCGTGCCTGGGCCGAAGACGCGCCAAGTGCTGCTGCTCTGCGGTTGGAGCAGCTCAACAGGCTGGAAGCACTGAAACAGGACCTTGCCCGTGCTGAAGCACAGGCTGACGGTGCCCGGGCCGCGCATGAGGCGCTGTCACAGCAATTGGCGGACGTGACCGAAGCAGACCGGCGCGCGCGTGAGGCCCGCCGTGCTGCTGATCAGCGCATGGCCGAAACCGCGCGCGCACTGTCGCGGGCCGAGGCCGACCGCAATCTGGCCCAGGGCAAGCTGGAAACCCTGACCCTCGCCGTTGACCGCCACAAGGACGACGCCATGGCCGCCCGCGCGCAACTGCGCGAGGCCGAAGCGGCTTTGGCCGGTCTGGGTGATCTGGACAGTGCCCGCGCGCAGGTCGAAGACATCAAGCAGACGGTCGAGGCGGCGCGGATCACCATGCTGACCCACCGCTCGACCCATGACGAGCTGCGCCGTGAGGGGGACGCCCGCACGCGTCGCACCCAGGAGGTCGCGAAAGATCTCAGCGGGTGGCGCCACCGTTTGGAAACGGCTGAAAAGCGGATTTCCGAACTTGCCGAGCGCAAGGAAAGTTCGGAAGAAGAGCTGACGGAGGCCATGGCCATGCCCGGCGAAATCGCCGAGGCGCGTGAGGAGCTGAACGAACAGATCGAAGCCGCCGAAGCACGGCGCGCCGAAGCCGCCGACAAATTGGCCGAAGCCGAGGCTTTGCACCGTGAAATCGTTCTGGCCGAACGGGAGGCCGAGCGTCTGGCATCAGAAGCGCGCGAAAGCCGTGCCGCGGCCGAGGCGCGTTGTGACGCGGCCAAGGAAAGTGTTGTCGCGGCGGCCGAACGGATTGCCGAGGATCAGCAACTGACCCCAAACCAATTGCTGAACCAGCTGGACGTGAACCCCGACCAGATGCCAGCTGCGGACGTTCTGGAATCCGAAGTGAACCGTCACAAACGTCAGCGCGACGCGATGGGGGCCGTGAACCTGAGGGCCGAGGAAGACAGCAAGGAAGTTCAGGAAGAATTCGATACGCTCAGCAGCGAAAAAGCCGATCTGGAAGAGGCAATCAAGGCGCTGCGCAGCGGGATCGCCAGCCTCAACCGCGAAGGGCGCGAGCGGTTGCTGACTGCGTTTGAACAGGTGAATTCAAACTTTGCGATGCTGTTCAAGCATCTATTTGGGGGTGGCGAGGCCAATCTTGTGATGGTCGAAAGTGACGACCCGCTGGATGCGGGCCTTGAGATCATGTGCCAGCCGCCTGGCAAGAAACTGTCGACTCTCAGCCTGCTGTCGGGCGGAGAACAGACCCTGACGGCGACCGCGCTGATTTTCGGCGTCTTCCTTGCCAATCCAGCTCCGATCTGCGTGCTGGACGAGGTTGATGCGCCTCTAGATGATGCAAACGTGACGCGTTTCTGTGATCTGCTGGACGAGATGTGCCGCCAAACTGACACGCGGTTCCTGATAATCACTCACCATGCGGTGACGATGGCGCGCATGGATCGCCTGTTCGGTGTCACCATGCAGGAACAGGGCGTCAGCCAGCTGGTTTCGGTCGATCTGAAGAAGGCCGAACAGATGGTCGCCTGACCGCTCACTGCAAATTTATGACGATTGCGGCTTTATCGCGCTAACCTGAGCGCATGACGCGCTTTCTGATCCCCGCCCTCATCGCCGCCGGCCCTGTCTTTGCAGCCGACTGGCCAGTCAAAACCGGGGATACGCCCCTTACAGCCGCAGAGCTTGATGCTTTGGCGGGGCAGACGCTGACCTTTTTCGACGACGGACAGGCCAAATTCTCGGCCGGGGGCGCCTATTCCTATACATATGCAAGCGGAGATTCTGCCTTTGGAACTTACGCGATTGCCGATGATGGCAGCGTGTGCATCGCTTACCGCAATGGGTTCAGCCGATGCGATTTGTACGTACGCAACGGGGACAGGTTGATCCTGATTGACGAAAAAGGCGATCGGTATCCGGTGCGTAGTAAGTGAAATTGATCTGAGATTCTTGCAGTTTCTGCGCATTTGATAGGGGAAATCCGAAAAATCAGATAATGTATGGGAGAAAATCTGATAACCAAGGTGGTATTGTCCCGAAAATTTTCACTGACGGACGGAGACAGGCAATGTGCCGATTCTTGGCTTGGGTTGGGCGGCAGCGATACCTGGACGAACTGGTCCTTGAGCAAGAACAATCGCTTGTCATTCAAAGCCGAAATGCACTGATCGGAAAAACGCCGATAAACGCGGATGGGTTCGGTCTGGCATGGTATTCTGATCGTGATACGCCGTGTTTTTACAAGGACACCCATCCGGCGTGGTCCGATGCTAATCTGAAGCAATTGGCGCATCACACGAAATCCCGGCTGTTTCTGGCCCATGTACGGGCCTCGACGGGTACGGCGACCTCGCGCAACAACTGTCACCCCTTTGGCGTCGGCAGGTGGAGTTTCATGCATAACGGTCAGGCCGGGGGTCATGAACGAATCCGGCAAGAGCTTGATGCCATGATCCCAGCGCATCTGTACCAGCATCGTATGGGCGCAACCGAGAGCGAGGCGATCTTTCTCATCGCTCATGGCGAAGGGCTGGACACCGATCCTGTGGGTGCAATGGCCCGTGCGGTTGGTCGGGTCGAAGCCCTTTCCAGGCGCCGCGGAGCATCACCCTATCTTCGGTTTGCCGCCTGCTGGTCGGACGGCAAACGGGTTTTTGCGGCCCGTTATGCCTCGGATCGGTTTGCCCCCAGTTTGCACTACAAGGCCTGCAAAGACGGTATCATCATTTCGTCCGAGCCATTGGATGCCAACAACGAGGGATGGCTCGAGATACAGCCCAACACGGCAATCGAAACCGAGGGTGCCACGGTGACGACGCACGCCTTTGCGCCCTGTGTTCCGCAGCAACGGGAATGGGTCGCGTAAGCGTGGTTGCCGCCTAAAGCCGGTTTAACAGATCCACTGTCGGCCATGCATCGGCCGGCAGGCCAAGCCGCTTCTGTTCCGCCTGCACGGCCGCCCGCGTGCCAGCGCCCAGGATCCCGTCGACCTTGCCAACGTCATACCCCTTGGCCTGAAGCTTGCTTTGCAGCTGCTTCATCTGTGCACCGTTCAGACCCTGTGCGGGATTGCCGGCATCATAGGTCTGTGCCCCTTCCAGACGTGTCCCGAAATAGGCGGCGGTCAATACATAAACAAAGCTCTGGTTCCATTCGAAATAGACGTCGAAATTCGGATAGGCCAGAAAGGCCGGGCCCTGGTGCCCCTGGGGCAGGATCAGCGAGGCAGGCAGGTTTGCCAGCGACCCGCTGCGTGCCTGAACGCCCATGGCCTGCCAATCGGCCACCGACCGGGGCTTGCCGGGGCCGGACAGCGACCAGTCCATCTGCGCGGGCACCGTGACCTCTTGCAGCCACGGTTCGCCTGCGCGCCAGCCCAGATGCGACAGCATCTTGGCGCCAGACATCAGTGCATCGGGGGCCGAGGTTTTCAGGCGGACATGCCCGTCGCCGTCACCATCGACACCGTTTTCAAGAATGTCCCGCGGCAGCATCTGGACCATACCGATTTCCCCGGCCCATGCGCCCGTTGTGCGGGCCGGGTCGAAATCACCATTCTGAAAAAGTTCGATGGCGGCGAAGATTTGAGGGCGGAACAGGTCGGGGCGACGGCAGTCATGGGCCAACGTCACCAGTGCATTGCGGGTGTTGAAGTCGCCCTGAAATGATCCGTAATCGGTCTCGAACGCCCAGAAGGCCAGCAACACCCCGCGTGAGATTCCGTACTGCTTTTCGATCCGGTCAAACACCGCGTCGTGTTTGCGTGACATCGCTTGCCCGCGTTCGATCCGGTCTTGCGAAATCAGACGACGGGAAAACTCGATAAAGGGTTTCTGAAACACCCCTTGCGCCCGATCGGCCTTCAGCACGGCGCTGTCCTGCTGCACGCCTTTGAAAAACGCGTTCACGGTGGATTTGTCAAAGCCTTGCTGCGCGGCCTCGGCCTTTAGCCCTTTGACAAAGGAATTGAAGCCGCCACCACATTGGGCCAGGGCAGGTTGGGCAAACAGGGTGGCGGCGATCAGGCCGGAAAGAAAACGCATGACAAATGTCCGTCAGTAAATCAGGTCGATCCCAACCGACACCGACACGAGCCCAAGCGCAAGCCCCCAAACACGCCACAACATGCGACATGCGCGGAAAATGTCCAAGGCTCCGATTTCGCGCTGAGCATTGCCATTGACCCATGCCAGATCCCGCACCTTGCCGTCATAGCTGCGCGGCCCGGCCAGGGCGACGTTCAAGGCGCGGGCCATGGCGGCCTCGGGCCAGCCCGCATTGGGCGAGATGTGACGGTGCGCATCTGCCAAGATTTCGCGCCAGCGCGACCACTGGCCCGACAGCGCCACGATCATCAGGCAGGTCAGGCGGGCCGGGATCAGGTTCAGCAGGTCGTCGAACCGGGCCGAAGCCCAGCCGAACGCGCGGTACGTTTCATTGCGATACCCGATCATGCTGTCGGCCGTGTTCACCGCCTTGTAGACCAGCAGCCCCGGCAACCCGGCAATCAGAAACCAGAAAGCAGGCGCGATGACGCCGTCGCTGAGGTTTTCAGCGGCGCTTTCGATGGCCGAGCGTGCCACCTGTGCCTCGGTCATGTCCCGTGTATCGCGCGAGACGATCATGGCCACCCGTGCCCGCCCCTCTGACAGCGAGGCCATCAGCCCTTCGCCCACGGCGCGCACATGGGTGACCAACGATTTTTGCGCCAACAGGATCGCGCAGACCAGGATTTCAATCACCGGCCCCAACAGGGACAAACCCCAGCCAAGCGCCCCTGCGCCGCAAACCAGCAGGACAAGCACACCCACCCCTTTTGAACGGCGCAGGGCCCCGTGGTTCAAGCGTGTATCCAGCCAGCCGATCAGGTTGCCGATCATCACCGCCGGATGCCTGATGCGCGACCAGAGCCAGTCGGGTTCCCCCAGTGCTGCGTCCAGACACATGGCACAGACCAGCATCAGGCCAGGGCTCACAGGGCTGCCTCCAACCTGTTCCATCCATCCTCGGGCGGGAGCCCAAGGCGCAGATAGGTTTCAGAATAGGGGAAGATGCGGCTCCAGATGTGGGACCGTGCCAGACGACCTTGCCAATGGGCGGCGTTGTCGACCTGATAAAGTCGGAACAGGCTGGTGCCGCCGATCATTTTGGCCCCTTTTCTCGTGACCAGCGCATCCAGCCTTGAGGCCTCGTCAGCCAGACGCGCATGCGTGGCTTCCGCCCAACGGTTGTCCATCAAAGCCTGTGTGCCGATCCGCAAGGCCGGACCGGATACCGACCAAGGGCCGGTCAGATCGTTCAACCGGCTGATCATATCCGGCCGTCCGATGGCAAACCCCAGCCTTACCCCGGCCAGCCCCCAGAATTTGCCAAAACTCTTCAGCACGATCACGCCGGGGCGGTCTGCCAGATGGATCAGGGACTTGTCAGGCATGACGTCGCAAAAGCTTTCGTCAATCACGGTAAGTGGTGCCGATGCGTCGCTTTCCTGCCAGATACGCCCGTCCGGGTTGTTTGGATGTACGATCACGCGGGCGTCGCTGGGCCCGTCTTGCCGTACCTTCCACCCCTGCGCCGAAAAGGCGGCGGCATGTTCGTTATAGGTGGGCGGCGTGATCTGTACCGTACCCGTCGCGGCCAGAGCCGGCAGACGCGCGATGATCGCCGACGCTCCGGGCGCGGGCAGGATCGCGGCACGCTGCGGCACGTTCCAGAACCGGCGCGCGGCATCGCTGAGCCGTTCGAACGCCCCGTGATCCGGCAATTCGGCCCAATCCCCGGCCGACAGGCCAGACACGGGATAGGCATGGGGATTGATGCCGGTGGACAGGTCGATCCAGTCGGTGCGTTGCCCACCATATTTGACAATCGCCTTGTCCAACCCGCCGCCGTGGTCACGAACCGCGCGTGGATTCAGACTTTCATCGAATGTGCTCATCTGCTCTCTCTGCGAGAAATTACCGCTTTTGGACCGCTTCAAGCGGATTTTCGCCTCTTACACAAGCAAATCCGCCTGTTCACGGGCCTGTGGGGCTGCTGTTAACACTTTGTTAAGGAAATAACGAGATCACGGACCATGGGGGTCGGCACCACTCACCATACCAAGTGCCGAGGTTGTTGCAAATGAAAGTTCTGATTGTTGAGAGTAATCCCGACCTTGGTCGGGTCTGGAAAAGGCATCTGGAACGGCAGGGCGCCGAGGTCACGCTGGTCGAGACGCAGGAAGCCGCCATTCTAGCGCTGTACGGCACGGATTTCGAAATCATCGTGCTGGATCTGGTTCTGGAAACTGGCAGTGCACTGGCTGTGGCCGATTTCGCAAGCTATCGCCGCCCCCAGGCGCGGGTGATCTTTGTCACCAACACCACCTTCTTCTCGGATGGATCGATATTTGCCCACAGCCCGAACGCCTGTGCTTATGTGCAAAGCGAAACACCGCCAGAGGATCTGGCGGCGATGGTCGAGCATTACGCAGCAGGGCGCTGATCGCGGCGGTGCGGTTCTGTGTAATCCAGCACCGGGTTTACCGGAATGATCCGGTGCGGATTGATGCTGTCATGGCTGTAGTGATAGTGGCGCACGATATGGTTCATGTTCACCGTGGGCGCCACGCCGGGCCATTGGTAAAGTTCACGCGTATAGGCCCATAGGTTCGGGTAATCGATCAGGCGCCGCTTGTTGCATTTGAAGTGCAGATGATAGACCGGATCAAAGCGGATCAGCGTCGTAAACAGCCGCCAGTCAGCCTCGGTAATCCGATCCCCCATCAGGTAACGGTTCCGGGCCAGACGATCTTCCAGCCAGTCCAGCGTGTCGAACAACGGGCCCACGGCGGCGTCATAGGCCGCTTGCGAAGTGGCAAAGCCGGACTTGTAGACGCCGTTGTTGACGTCTGTATAGATGCGCGCGTTGACCTCTTCGATTTCATCGCGCATCGCTTCGGGCCAGTAATCATCGGTATTGCCGGTGATCCCGTTGAAGGCCGAATTGAACATGCGGATGATTTCCGAGCTTTCGTTCGACACAATGGTTTCCTGCCGCTTGTCCCACAGGATCGGCACGGTCACGCGCCCCGAATAGGCTGGATCGGCTTTGGTATAGATCTGGTGCGCAAAACCCAGCCCGTAAAGGTCATCTCCCGTCGCGCCGTGAGCGTCTGTTTCAAAGGTCCAACCCTGATCCAGCATGTCCGGATGCACGACCGACACCGAGATCAGATCGCTCAGCCCTTTCAACTCGCGAAAAATCAGCGTGCGATGGGCCCAGGGGCAGGCATAGCTGACGTAAAGGTGATAGCGCCCGGTTTCTGCTTTGAACCCGCCTTTGCCTGATGGCCCCGCCTCGCCGTCAGCTGTCAACCAATTGCGAAACTGCGCTGCGCTGCGCTTGAATGCACCGCCCGTGGACTTGGTATCATACCAGGTATCGTGCCATTTTCCGTCGACCAGCAGGCCCATGTCTTTTCCTCCGCATGTGCGTTTCGAAAAACATAGGGCCAGGGCTTGCATCTTCCTATGCGAGCGCCCGCGCAAATGCTCTGCATCCGCGCACAGTCGAGTTCGGGATTTCTGTGCAACAAACCTCGGCTGGATCGTGTTTCTGTGACGTGGTTCACTGGATTTTTACAACTTATCCCGCACAATAGAAGTCATTCACGGGGGAACGGATTAATGAGTACCTATGTTTCAAAGGAAATACGCGCCGAGTTGGACGCGGCCCGAATCGCCACATTGAAAAAAGCCAGCCGTTTACGGGTGGAGATGGGCGACAATACCTACAAAATACTCAAATTGTGGAAAGACGGTTTTACGGTTGAGGCGGAAACCACGCCGCGCCTGCGCGGGCTTGTCGATATCTTTGACGGGGCCAACCACCTCTATCAATGCCTCATCGTCGCGGATGAGGATGAAGGCGGTGAGATGCGGTATGAATTCAAACGCAGCACGGCCGCCCATGACAGCGCGCCGCTTGATTTTTACCGCGCGCCCGATGCGCCGATCGCCCTGCTGGGGCGTGACGACTAGGGACGAATTTCAACTGGTATTCCGATTTGGCCCGGGTTTGGTCGATGCCAAAGGCCAGCGATGCCAGCCTAAAGACAGGCGCGCGCGGCCCAAAGCGGCCTCAACCAAGGCAACCGGCACCTGTGAAAACAGGGCAGGGCTTTCAAGCTCTGGCCGGCACGTACTTATTGCAGATCCCCGAAAGCACGTTTCAGCCGCAGGCAAGCTTCCTCGACCCGCGCCCGTTGAGTGGCGAGGTTGAACCGTTCAAACGTTTCTCCTCCAGTGCCGAAACCCGGACCTGACGATGTCGCGATCCGCGCGTCCTCGCGCAATCGGCGGACAAATTCGGCGTGATCCATGCCGGTGCCCGAGAAATCGACCCAGGCCAGATAGGTCGCCTGCAAGGGCATCGACCAGAGCCCCGGAATCTCGGTGATGGTCTGATCGAACAGACGCCTGTTTCCCTCCAGATGCGCGATCTGGGCATCTACCCATTCGGCCCCTTCGGGGCTGTAGGCGGCGGTGATCATCGCCACGCCCAACGCGCCGGGATCGTAATCCAATGTTTGCAGCCGTTGCTTCATGGCCGCGCGCAGTTTGGGATCGGGAATGATCATGTTGCCGGTCCGCTGCCCGGCGATGTTGAAGGTCTTCGACGCCGCAGTCAGCGTCACGGTCCACGGGCGTGCATCCGGGGCCGCCACGTCCATCGGCACAAATTTGGCGCCGGGATAGACCAGATCGTGGTGAATCTCGTCCGATACCAGGATCAAACCGTTCCGTTCGGCAAACGCAGCAACGGCCTGCAACTCGTCGGGCGTCCAGACACGACCCGACGGGTTTTGCGGCGAACACCACAGCAGCATCTTCTCGGACCCGTCCAACCGGGACTGGGCGTCGTCCAGATCCAGGCCGTAGCTTTCCCCGTCCCGCACCAAAGGGCATTCCACGACCCGGCGGCCGGATTTGTTCACCTTGTGGGCAAACTCATGGTAAACGGGGGTAAAGATCACGATGCCATCACCGGGATCGGTCCAGACATCCAGCGACAGGGCGATTGCATTGCCCAAGCCCTGGGTGGTCAGAATCCAATCCGTGTCGATTTCCCAATCGTGGCGGGTTTTCATCCACCATTGAACCGAGGCCAGATAGTCCGGGTGCATCCATGAATAGCCGAACACGCCGTGATCTGCGGCTTTGCGCACGGCCTCGATCACGCAGGGTGCCGTTTTGTAATCGGAATCGGCCGTCCACATGGCCAGACCGTCCTCGGGCGAGACGCCATACAGCATCTCCATCTTGTCCCATTTTGAACTGTTGGTGCCCCGGCGGTCGATCAGGTCGTTGAAAGTCATGTCTGCTCCATTTTCTCGACCGAAAGCTAACCGCAAATCGGGCAGGTGCAAGGGGGGCGTTGCGGCGCGGGGCGGGATGGCCTAAATCAGCCTCATGAAACGCACTATCCTGATCCATCCCGATCCCCGCCTGAAAAAGGTCTGCGCGCCCGTATCCGACCTGACGGACGAGCTGCGCACGCTGGCTGACGACATGCTGGAAACCATGTATGACGCGCCCGGGATTGGCCTTGCCGCCCCGCAGATCGGTGTGCTGGAACGGTTGATCGTGCTGGATTGCATCAAGGAAGAAGGCGAGACCCCGCGCCCGCTGATCATGTTCAACCCCGAGGTCATCGCCTCTTCCGAGGAAACCAATGTATACGAAGAAGGATGCCTGTCGATCCCAGATCAATATGCCGAAGTGACCCGCCCCAAGGTGGTCGATGTCACCTGGATGGACGAGAAGGGAAACCTGCGACAGGAGACGTTCGACGGTCTTTGGGCCACTTGCGTGCAGCATGAAATCGACCATCTGAACGGCAAGCTGTTCATCGATTACCTCAAACCGCTGAAACGGCAGATGATTACCCGCAAGATGCAAAAGCTCAAACGTGAACGGGCGCGCGCATGACCGTCCGCACCTGTCTGCCCTGGCCTGACAAACGCTTGCGCACAAAGGCGGATGAGGTGACTGAAATCACCGATGACATTCGCCGGATTTGGCAGGACATGATCGACACGATGGAGGCCATGCCCGGTGTCGGTCTGGCCGCGCCGCAGATCGGAGTGATGTTGCGTCTGGCCGTGGTCGATGGGTCGGCCGAGCGGGGCAAGGCCGTGCGTCTGGCGAACCCGGAAATCCTGCACAGCTCGATCGAACTGCGTGAACATGAAGAAGCCAGTCCGAACCTGCCGGGCGTGTCGGCCAAGGTAAAACGCCCGCGCGCGGTGACTGTCAAATTCCTGAACGAGCAGGGCGTGGTGGACCGTCGCGATTTTGTCGGCATCGAGGCCACCAGTGTCCAGCACCAGATCGACCATCTGAATGGCCGGATGTATTTTGACCGGCTCAGCAAGGTCAAACGCGACATGCTGCTGCGCAAAGCCAAGAAACAGGGGTAAAGATGCGCGTTGTTTTCATGGGAACCCCGGACTTCTCGGTGCCGGTTCTGGATGCGCTGGTCGAGGCCGGGCATGAGATCGCCGCCGTCTATTGCCAGCCCCCGCGCCCGGCGGGGCGGGGCAAGAAGGATCGCCCGACACCGGTCCACGCGCGTGCCCAAGCGCTGGGTCTGGACGTGCGTCACCCAACCTCGCTGAAACCGGCCGAGGAGCAGGACAGTTTTGCGGCACTGAACGCGGATGTGGCGGTGGTTGTGGCTTATGGGCTGATCCTGCCCCAGCCCATCCTCGATGCGCCGGCTCATGGCTGCCTGAACATTCATGCCAGCCTGCTGCCGCGCTGGCGCGGGGCGGCTCCGATCCACCGCGCGATCATGGCGGGCGATGCGCAAACTGGCGTCTGTATCATGCAAATGGAGGCGGGCCTTGATACCGGCCCCGTTCTGTTGCGGCAGGCCACCGATATCGGGCCCGAGGAAACCACTGCGAAACTGCATGACCGGCTCTCGGCGATGGGCGCGGCCTTGATCGTTGAGGCGTTGGCAAAGCTGCCCGGCCTGACCCCTGATCCGCAGCCCGAGATTGGTGTCACCTATGCCGCCAAGATCGACAAGTCCGAGGCCCGCGTGGACTGGTCGCGCCCGGCGGTTGAGGTCGATCGGCAGGTCCGCGGGCTGTCGCCCTTTCCCGGGGCCTGGACCGAGATCGACGGCAACCGGGTAAAACTCCTCGCTTCGCGTCTGGCCGAAGGGCAGGGCGCGCCGGGCGAAGTTCTGAATGACGATCTGTATGTGGCTTGCGGGCAGGGCGCCATAGAACTGCTGCGCTTGCAAAGGGCGGGCAAAGGCGCGCAGGATAAGGAAACGTTCCTGCGGGGCTGGCCAATCCCGATCGGCACCCGGATGTCTTCGGAGTAAAGCCATATGTTCATGGTGATGATGGGCACTGTCGTGATTGCCGGGATCGTCGGGTATCTGTCCGAACAGACCGGTTTCACCCATAACGGCTATTTGCAATCCATCATCATCTGTGTGGGCGGGGCGTTCCTGTTCTATTTCGTCCGTATCATGTTCGGTATCAGCTTTGGTCCTCCGGGGCTGGATGCGGTGATTTCCTCTGTTGGTGCCCTGATCATCGTGCCGACCCACTGGAGGAAGTGACATGCCAATCGTCGCCCTGATCATCATCGGTGCAGCGGCAGGGTTTCTGGCCACCCGCCTGATGCGGATCGAGGCGGATATCCCGACGACCATGTTGATCGGTATCGTGGGGGCCCTGATCGGAGGGGCGCTGCTGCGGTTTCTTGTTACCGTTATGGGGTGGCTGTCTGGTTTTGTCGGGGCGGTTCTGGGCGCGTTGCTTGTGATTTGGATCTGGCAGACCTACCTGCGCCGCTAACCCCTTGACCCGGTGCCCTTCCTCCGTCCAGATCACATTCAACGAAAAAGGGGAATGATGATGCCGTATGATTTGAAGCCGGGTGATGTCGCTCTGATGGGTGTTCCTTTGGATCTGCATTCCTCGTTCCTGCAAGGGCCGGCCTTCGCACCCGGACGCATCCGCGAAGCGCTGCATTCCGGTGCCGCCAACCTGACCGCCGAAGATGGTACCGATCTGGGTGAAAGCGCCAAATTCAGGGATACCGGCGATCTGGATGTGTTCGAAATGCGCGGGCAGGAACCGATTGACCGGATCGAGGCCGAAGCGGCGAAGCGGATCGCAACCGGCGCACGCCTGTTGTCGCTGGGCGGCGACCATTCCGTGGCCTATCCGCTGATCAAGGCCCATGCAGATCGGTACGAAGGCCTGAACATCCTGCATATCGACAGCCACCCGGATCTGTACGACACGCAGGATATCGGCCCGCTCGGCCATGGCTGCCCCTTTGCGCGGGTGATGGAGACCTGCCCGGTCAAGCGTCTGGTGCAGGTCGGCATCCGCACCATGAACGCCCATCAGCGCGAACAGGCCAACAAGTTCGGCGTCGAGGTGATCGACATGCGCAACTGGCGCCCCGACTTGCAGATTTCATTCGATGGCCCGGTCTATCTGTCCCTTGATCTGGACGCGCTGGACCCGGCCTTTGCCCCGGGCGTCTCGCACTATGAACCCGGTGGGCTGAGCACGCGCGAGGTTATCGACCTGATCCACCGGTTCAAAGGTCAACTGGTCGGGGCGGATATCGTCGAGCTCAACCCGCATCGCGACCCCTATGGCATGACGGCGATGGTGGCCGCGAAATTCGTCAAGGAAATCGGCGCGCGCTTGCTGAACGGTTGACTTACCGTTCGTCGCACACCGTCGCAGACCCAAGTGCCGGAGCACCCCTGGTGGTCAAATCGAACCGGTTCGCCTCGGCGGCGTTCATCCAGTGGATGCTGTCGGCCGGGGCTGCGAACAGAGTGTACCAGTAAAACTCCTCGTCCACGCCGATATCCTTGAAATAGTCCAGGTATCGGTCATGTTCGGGATCGTCCTCGGGCAAGTCGGTCGCCACCAGACCCGACCCGGCCCAGCTGTGGACACCGACACAAGCCCCCGGTTGCAGCACGCGGCGGTTTCCGGCCAGGAACAGATCGGTGCCGCCGCTGGCAACCAGACCGTTCGATGGAACAACGGTATCGAACCCGGCCCTGTGCACTTCGCGGGCGAAGATGACATTGGCGTCATCATCAACCGATCCTTCAATGTATTGCAGAACCAAAGTGCGGGCTTCGGGGTTTTGGGCTGTCACTTCCTCAAAGGCAGACAGCGTTGTCTCGTCAATCGTGCCCGAGGCGATGATCTGGTCGCCCTGCGCAACAAAACTGACAGGGGTGTAATACGCGCCGCATGAGGCGAGCAGGGCCAGGCAGGCTGTGATGGATGCAAGTCTGAATGTCACGTTGGCCTCCGGGCTGTGCTTTCAAAAGGGGTATCAGCCAGCCGCTTTGGCGTCCACTATCGGGCTCAGTTGCGCGGCGGACGGCTTTTGTAGACCGGCAATTGCCAGCCAAACATCAACGACCCGGCACGCAACGCCCAGCACACCAAGGCGCAGAGAGCCAGAGAAAACGCAGGCTCTGTCCCCAATCGGGCAGCCAGAACCGCCGTCAGGGCACCTGTAAAGGCGCAGGACACATAAAGCTCACCTTGTTTCAGCACCAGCGGCACTTCGTTGCAGACCACATCGCGCATCAGCCCGCCCAGGCATCCGGTCGTCACACCCATCAAAACGACAATGACCCCGGACTGATCCAGCGACAATGCCGCGCCGGTTCCGGCCGCAACAGCCACTGACAGTGCAAAACTGTCCAGCCAGACCAGCCAGTTATAGCGGCTTTCCACCAGATGTGCGGTAAAGAACACCAGGACCGACGCCGCGACTGCGATCAGGATGTAATCCGGCTGCCCGACCCAAAAGATCGGGTGACGGTCCAGCAAAAGGTCTCGTACAGTGCCGCCCCCGACGGCAGTCAGGCAGGCCATGAAGGCAAATCCCACCAGATCCAGCTGGGCACGGCTGGCCACCAGTGCCCCCGTCAACGCGAAGATCAGAACCGAGGCATAGTCCAGCAGCGTCAGCGCGGTCACGCCTGTGCCTTTTTCGGTTTGAACGGCGCCATTCCGGCCCGGGCCAGCTCATCAGCTTTTTCATTCTCGGGGTGGCCTGCGTGGCCCTTGACCCATTCCCATGTCACATCATGCCGTTCCTGCGCCTCGTCCAGACGCTGCCAAAGATCGACATTCTTGACCGGTTTCTTGTTCGAGGTTTTCCAGCCGTTGCGTTTCCAACCGAAAATCCAGCCAGTGACGCCGTTCTTCACATAGGCACTGTCGGTGACGACGGTTATCTTCGACGGTCGCTCCAGCGCTTCAAGGGCGCTGATGGCGGCCAGCAACTCCATCCGGTTGTTGGTCGTCTCGGCTTCGCCCCCGTTCAGCTCACGCTCTTTCAGAACGCTGTCCCCGTCCATCGCGCGCAACAGCACGCCCCAGCCTCCGGGGCCGGGGTTTCCGGAACAGGCACCGTCTGTATAGGCAAACAATTCAGGCATGGGCGAACACCAGGATATATCCGTCATACGATCCGGCCAGGCCTTTGCCCATGCCATGGACTGCGCGGTCAATCGTGAACCCGGCCTTGTTCAAGGCGCCCTCGATCTCGGCCTCCGTGTAATAGGAATAATAACGATCCAGATCATCCCGATGTTCACCAGTGCCCAGCTTCATCCCCAGAAACAGCTGTCCACCGGGTTTCAGAGCCCTGTGGATCGCATTCAGATGCCGCTGGAAATCAGCGCGCGGCGCGTGCAGCAGGGAAAAGCTGGCGTAAACACCGTCATATTCGGCTGTCTCGGTGACGTCATCGAACGTACCCAGATAAGCATCCACACCGTTTTCCCGCGCATGTTCGACAAAGGCCGGCGTGGCATCCAGCGCGCGAACCTTCAGCCCCTGACGCATCAGAAACCCGCTGTCCGACCCCGGCCCGGACCCCAAATCCAGCACATAGCCGCCTGCGCCGACTGCATCAGCAAAAGCCTGTCGGGCCTCAAGCTGCTCGGGCGGCAGAGGGATCTTCAGATATTCCGCCACCCTGTTGGTATAAGCGGTGATCGTACGTTCATCGGTCACAGATAGACTCCGACTGCAAGACTGGCCAATACGACCGCGGTCAGCAGGATGCGCAACCGCATCCACCAGACCGGTGTCAGGCGCCAGTAGGAAAACAGGGCATCCAGCAACAACAGGCCAGCGAACCCATACATCAGATTGGTGCCCGCATTCACCGGCCCACCACCTGTCATGGCAAAGGCCCAAAGCGCGGGCAGAACCGACAACAGATAACACAGGGCCGCCTTGCTGCCCGATGTCTTGGTGGCAAAACCCCAGAGTACACCGGACATGAAGCTGAGGATGACTGATCCATAGAACAGTTGCACATAAGGGCCCACGAAACGCGGGCCAAAGGTTTGCGCGCCCCAGGCATTCAGATCGCCATTCAGATAGGTCAGGGCGCCCCAGAAAAACGGAATCAGTCCCGCCAGCCCCAGATAGAGAGGCGCTTTCGGCACTCCGTTCACGCCGGTTGCCTCAACACGCGGGGGACTTTGAACTCGACGTTTTCAACGGCGGTCTCGACCGGCTCGACGGTGACATTATAATGCGCGCTGAACGCTTCGATCACCTCGTTTACCAGAACCTCCGGGGCCGACGCGCCTGCGGTGACAGCCACGGTCGAGATACCCTCGAGCGCGCGCCAGTCAATCTCGGTGGCGCGCTGGACCAGCTGCGCGTACTGGCACCCCTCGCGCGAGGCAACCTCGACCAGACGGCGCGAGTTCGATGAGTTCGGCGCGCCTACTACCAGCAAGGCGTCCGCCTTGGGGGCCACGGCTTTCACCGCTTCCTGCCGGTTGGTGGTGGCGTAACAGATATCTTCCTTGTGCGGTCCGACAATGGCCGGGAACCGGGCCTGAAGGGCGGCGATGATATCCTTGGTGTCATCGACCGAAAGGGTGGTTTGGGTGACAAAGGCCAGCTTATCCGGGTCACGCACCTGCACCGTGGCCACGTCGTCCACGGTCTCGACCAGCAGCACATCGCCCTCGGGCAGCTGCCCCATGGTGCCCACGGTTTCGGGATGGCCTTTGTGGCCGATCATGATCATCTGCAACCCCGCGTCCGCGTGGCGCTGCGCCTCGACATGCACCTTGGAAACCAGAGGACAGGTGGCGTCCACATAGATCATCTCGCGCTGGGCAGCCTCGGCGGGAACGGATTTCGGCACCCCGTGGGCGGAAAAGATCACCGGGCGGTCATCGGGGCATTCCTGCAATTCCTCGACGAAAACGGCCCCTTTGGCGCGAAGGCCATCGACCACGAATTTGTTGTGCACGATCTCGTGGCGCACATAGACCGGTGGTCCCCATTTCTGCAAAGCCATCTCAACGATTTTGATGGCACGGTCCACACCGGCGCAGAACCCGCGTGGGGCGGCAAGGTAAAGTGTCAGTGGCGGCTTTTTCATCAGGCTGTCTCCTTGTGGCACAGGTAAGTCTTTTCCCGGCCTTGGTCCAGACAGGACATCGTCATTCATCTGACACGAATCGTTGCTACTAGGGTGATGTTTAAGCACCTGTACCTTGTTAAAGAAGCGCGGCCAGGACTGATGTCCTGACCGCGCAAATTTTTTCCCCATCATGACAGGCTTGTCGCCTTGTCAGCTGTTGCTGGCAACAGCGACGCTGCGATGCTCCGTCGGCATTTCACGCGGCGGGCGACCGATGACATCGCGCAGATCTTCCAGTTCGATGAAATTGTCGGCCTGGCGGCGCAGTTCGTCCGAGATCATCGGCGGTTGGCTGCGGATTGTCGAAACCACCGATACGCGCACGCCCTGCCGTTGCAGGCTGGCGATCAGCGGGCGGAAATCCCCATCACCCGAGAACAGCACGATATGATCGACGCGCGGCGCCAGTTCCATGGCATCGACGGTAAGCTCGATATCCATATTTCCTTTGACTTTCCGACGCCCCATGCTGTCGGTGTATTCCTTGGCCGGTTTCGTGACCATGGTGAAGCCGTTGTAATGCAGCCAGTCAACCAATGGGCGGATCGGCGAATACTCGTCGTTTTCCAGCAGCGCTGTATAATAGAAGGCCCGAAGAAGCTTGCCGCGGCGCATGAATTCCTGCCGCAGAAGTTTGTAGTCAATGTCGAAACCGAGTGCTTTTGCCGCAGCATAAAGATTCGAGCCGTCGATGAACAGCGCTAGCCGTTCGTCTTTATAAAACATAAATGTTCCCTTCCGGTATAATCCAGTGCGTGCCGCGTTACGTGAGTGAGTGAGTGATAAAATGACGCGCTCTGGTACGCCCATAATTAGAACTTCTGTCGATTATCGCAAGTATGCAATGGGTCGAATGTAGGGTATCACATGAGCAAATCCATGCCAAATGCCGTTGTTGCGCTGGGCGCAAATCTCGATTTGAGAGGAAATGGTCCCGATGTAACACTTCAGAACGCGCTTGACGCGTTATCGCGTCACGATGTGGTGATTCGCTCCGTCAGTCGTTTTTTTTCCACCCCGTGCTTTCCCTCCGGGGCCGGCCCGGATTATGTGAATGCTGCGGCGCTGATTGCGACCGAGAAATCTCCGTCGCAGCTGTTGCAGGTGCTGCACGAGGTGGAACAGGAATTCGGGCGTGAACGGGTGCAGCGCTGGGGGATGCGGACGCTGGACCTGGATCTGGTCTGTTTCCAAGATCTGGTCCTGCCGGATCGCGCCACGTTTGATCGCTGGCGGACCCTGCCGACCGACGCGCAAAGGCAAGAGGCACCGGATCAGTTGATCTTGCCGCATCCGCGCCTTCAGGATCGCGCCTTTGTCCTGGTGCCGATGGCCGATATCGTGCCCGACTGGCGTCATCCGGTTATGGGTCGCACCGTCTGCGAGATGATCCAGACCCTTCCCGCGGCAGAGGTTGCGGCGGTCACGGCGCTGTGATCCGTGCAAATGCAGCATTTCCTGCTTGTCAAGGCGCGGATTCGCGCTTAGATAAACCCCTTCCTGACATGGATTCAGAAACGGAGAGCGCCCAATGGCCCGCGTGACGGTTGAAGATTGCGTAGACAAGGTTCCAAACCGGTTCGAGCTGGTGATGCTCGCCGCCCATCGGGCGCGTGAGATTTCCGCCGGTGCAGCGATTACCGTTGACCGCGACAACGACAAGAACCCTGTCGTGTCTCTGCGTGAGATCGCCGATGAAACCCAAAGCGCGGACGAACTGCGCGAGCGCCTGATCGAGGCCAACCAGACCCAGATCGAGGTTGATGAGCCCGAAGAAGATCAGATGGCGCTGCTGATGGGTGCCGAAACGGACAAACCCGCCATGGACGACATGTCGGAAGAGAAGCTCCTGCGCGCTCTGATGGAGGCTCAAGGGCAGGGGTAAGCCCTGAAGACGAAGGTGCGGACCGGATGATTTCTGCTGACGATCTGATTGCGCTGGTCCGCAACTACAATCCCAAGACGAATGCTGACCGCATTGCGCTGGCCTATGAATTTGGCCAGCAGATGCACGAAGGGCAGTTCCGCCATTCCGGCGAGCCCTATTTCACTCATCCCGTTGCCGTTGCCGCCATCCTGACCGAACAGCGTCTGGATGATGCGACCATAATCACGGCGCTGCTTCACGACACGATCGAAGACACCAAGGCCAACTATGGCAAGGTGGCTGAACTTTTCGGGGATGAAGTCGCCAAACTGGTCGACGGCGTCACCAAGCTGACCAATCTGCAACTGTCCAGTCGCGAGACCAAGCAGGCCGAGAACTTCCGCAAGCTGTTCATGGCCATGTCCAAGGACTTGCGCGTCATTCTGGTCAAGCTGGCCGACCGTTTGCACAACATGCGGACGATCAAGGCGATGCGTCCCGAAAAACAGATCGTCAAGGCCCGCGAGACGATGGACATCTACGCACCGCTTGCGGGCCGGATGGGTATGCAGTGGATGCGCGAGGAACTGGAAGACCTGGCTTTCCGTGTTCTCAATCCCGAAGGCCGCCAGTCGATCATCCGTCGCTTTATCACCCTGCAACGCGAGACCGGCGACGTGATCCATCGCATCACCGGCGACATGCGGCACGAGTTGGAAAAGGCCGGGATCGAGGCCGAGGTGTTCGGCCGAGCCAAGAAACCCTATTCGATCTGGCGCAAGATGCAGGAAAAGGATCAGGGCTTTTCGCGCCTGTCCGACATCTATGGGTTCCGCATCATCACCCAGACCGAGGAAGACTGCTATCGAACCCTGGGGGCCATCCACCAGCGCTGGCGCGCGGTGCCGGGGCGCTTCAAGGACTATATCAGCCAGCCCAAATCGAACGGTTACCGCTCGATCCACACCACGGTTTCCGGCCGGGACGGCAAACGGGTCGAGGTCCAGATCCGCACCCGCCAGATGCACGACGTGGCCGAAACCGGGGTCGCGGCGCATTGGTCCTATCGCGACGGTGTGCGCACCGAGAACCCCTTCGCCGTCGACCCGGCCAAATGGATTTCCAATCTGACCGAGCAGTTCGACAACGAGGAAGATCACGAAGACTTCCTCGAGGCCGTCAAGCTCGAGATGTATTCGGACCAGGTGTTCTGTTTCACCCCCAAGGGCGACGTGGTGAAGCTGCCGCGTGGCGCGACGCCGATCGATTTTGCCTATGCCATTCACACCCGGATCGGTCATGCCTGTGTCGGGGCCAAGGTTGACGGGATCCGCGTTCCGCTCTGGACGCGGCTCAAGAATGGCCAGTCCGTGGACATCATTACCGCCGATGGTCAGACGCCGCAGGTCACGTGGCTGGAGATTGCAGTCACCGGCAAGGCCCGTACCGCCATTCGCCGCGCCCTGCGCGAGGTGGATCGGGAACGATTCATCAAGCTGGGCAAGGAACTTGCCCGTTCCGGGTTCGAGCACGTGGGCCGCAAGGCGACCGACAAGGCGCTCGATACCGCAGCAAAACACCTGCGCCTGAAAGACCGGCACGAGCTGCTGGCCCGCCTTGGCAGCGCCGAACTGACCGCACATGAGGTGGTTCAGGCCGTCTATCCCGAACTTGCCAAGGACGACGGCGACGCCATTCCGCTGCGCCGTGCGGTGATTGGCCTGGAGCCGGGGCAGAAGTTCGACCGGGCCCCCTGCTGTCAGCCGCTGCCGGGGGAACGTATCGTCGGTATCACCTATCGGGGCAAGGGCGTGGTCGTGCATGCCATCGATTGCGATCGGCTCAGCGAGTTCGAAGGCGAACCTGACCGGTGGGTCGATCTGCACTGGCATTCGGGCACGCACCCGGCCGTCTATGGCGCGACGCTGGATCTGACCATTGGCAACGATGCCGGGGTTCTGGGGCGTATTTGCACATTGATCGGCGAGAAAAAGGCCAATATCTCGAACCTGGAATTTGTTGACCGCAAACCGGATTTTTACCGCCTTCTGATCAATGTCGAACTGCGCGACCTTGAACAGCTTCATTCACTCATGCTGATGCTGGAGGCGGAAAGCGACGTTGCAGCGGTCGAACGTTATCGGGACCGGACCAAAACCGCGACCGCGGCTGGCTGAGAAGGGGTGATCACGGGTGGTATTCAAGCGCCGAGACCGACGCTCTCCAGTCCAGATTGCATCGGATTTCGTCTATCCGCGTGGCGGATGGACCCGCGCCTTCCATTACGTGAAACACCGCGTCCGGCGCTTGCCGGATACCCCTGACCGGATCGCGCGCGGTATAGGGGCGGGTGTTTTCGCGGCCTTTACGCCGTTTTACGGGTTGCATTTTCTTGTCGCCGCCATCGGTGCCCGGCTGATCAAGGGAAATATTCTGGCCGCGCTCAGCGGCACGTTTTTTGGCAACCCGCTCACCTATGTTCCGATCGGGGTGATCTGTCTTCAGACTGGGCATTTCCTGCTGGGGACAGAATACGAAGAAGGCGACACACAAGGGCTGATGGGCAAATTCGCCAGCGCTATAGGGGACCTCAAGAACAATTTTCTGGCGTTGTTTACGGATCGCCTGGCCGACTGGCACGGGCTGTCGCAGTTCTACGATGACGTCTTCTATCCCTATATGATCGGTGGGATCATTCCGGGCGTCGTTGCGGGGGTGATCTGCTATTACCTCAGCCTGCCGCTGATCCTGACGTATCAGCAGCGCCGCCGCGCCAGGATCAAGGCGAAGTTCGAGGAAATCAAGCGTTTGGCCGAAGATTCGGCTGCCGTTTCTTCGGCAGAGCCTCTAGGCTCGGGCAGAAACATGCAAAAGGAATCGAGTGATGTCTGAGAACCATCTGCGTCTGGGTGTGAACATCGATCACGTGGCCACCGTGCGCAATGCGCGGGGTGGGGATTATCCAGATCCGCTGCGCGCTGCCAAACTGGCGGAAGAAGCGGGGGCGGATGGCATCACCGCGCATCTGCGCGAAGATCGACGCCATATCTCGGACGCCGATATCGACGGGTTGATGGAGGTTCTGTCGGTGCCGCTGAATTTTGAGATGGCCGCGACGCCCGAGATGCAGAAAATCGCCCTGCGCCACAAGCCTCACGCGGTCTGCATCGTGCCTGAAAAGCGCGAAGAGCGCACGACCGAAGGCGGGCTTGAAGTCGCGCGCGAGGAAAACAAGCTGGCGCATTTCATCGCGCCCCTGCGTGAGGCCGGCTGCCGCGTGTCGATCTTCATTGCCGCCGATCAGCGTCAGATCGAAGCCGCGCATCGCATTGGTGCCGAAGTGATCGAGCTGCACACCGGCGCCTATTGCGACGCCCATGCCGAAGGTCGCATGGAAGATGCCGAACGCGAGCTTGAGTCGCTGCGCCAGATGTCCACCTTCGCCCATTCGCTTGGGCTCGAGGTTCATGCGGGCCATGGCCTGACCTATGACACCGTAAAACCGGTTGCCGCTTTCCCAGAAGTAAAAGAGCTGAATATCGGTCATTTCCTGATTGGCGAGGCGATTTTTCTGGGCATGACCCCGGCCATTCAGGCAATGCGTCGCCTGATGGACGAGGCGCGCGCGTGATCACCCCCGGCTTTGTCGCCATCTGGTTCGCCTGGCTGATGGCCGGGGGCTCTCCGGGCCCCGCCACGATGGGCATTGCCGGAACCGCCATGAACGAAGGCCGCCGCGCCGGTCTGGTCTTCGCGCTGGGCATCTGTGCCGGGTCCGCCGCCTGGGGCATTGCTGCAGCGCTTGGCCTGTCGGCGATCATGCTGGCCAATGTCTGGGTGTTCGAAGTGATCCGCTATGTCGGCGTGGCCTATCTGGGTTGGCTGGCCCTCAAGGCCCTGCGCCGCGCGATGACCGCGGATGAGGTCGCTTTGGGCAGACCGGTCACGGGCGCGCTGCCGACGATCTTCGCCAAAGGTGCCGCCATCCACCTGACGAACCCCAAGGCGATCCTCAGCTGGGGCTCGATCTATGCCATCGTCGCCCCCAGCGATGCCAGCCTGTCGATGCTGCTGGGCTATTTCACCATGCTCTATGCTGGATCGTTGATGATTTTTATCGGCTATGCGTTTCTGTTTTCCTCCGAACGCCTGGTTCGAACCTACCGCCGCGCCCGCCGCTGGTTCGATTTCGCCTTTGCCGGGTTCTTCGGGGTGGCGAGTTACAAGATCCTCACGGTGCGGTTGTCATGATCCTCGGAATCGGCACAGACCTCGCAAACATCGACCGCATCCAGGGCACGCTCGACCGGTTCGGCGACCGCTTCCGCAACCGGGTCTTCACCGACACCGAACAGCGCAAGGCCGAACGCCGCGCCGATACGGCCGGAACCTATGCCAAACGCTGGGCCGCGAAAGAGGCCTGTTCCAAAGCGCTCGGCACCGGCCTGCGCATGGGCATTTCGTGGAAGGACATGGCCGTCACCAATCTGCGCACCGGCCAACCGGTGATGCACGTGACCGGCTGGGCCGCCGAGCGCCTCAAGGAAATGACCCCCGACGGGCACGAGGCGATCATCCACGTCACCCTGACCGATGATCACCCCTGGGCGCAGGCTTTTGTGGTGATCGAGGCGCGTCCGGTTCAAGATCAGCCCGCGCAGCCTTGACTTGCCCCCATCCCCCCCGCATGTAGCAGCGAAGCCAAGCAAAGAACTGGAGCGAGCAGAATGGCCGAGGACGCCAAAACCGGAAATCCCGTCTGGGAGACGATCAAGACCATCGTCTACGCGCTGTTGATTGCCGGCGTGTTCCGCACCCTCTTCTTTCAACCGTTCTGGATCCCCTCGGGCTCGATGAAGCAGACGCTGCTGATCGGCGATTTCCTCTTCGTCAACAAGATGGCCTATGGCTATTCCTACGCATCCTGCCCCAGCCTGATCATCCCCAGCGTCGGCCTGAACGTGGATGCCGAAGATATCTGTGGCTGGATGCAGGGCGAAGACAATACCCGTATCTGGGGCGGTGATCCCGAACGTGGCGATGTCATCGTCTTTCGCCATCCGGTCACCGGGCGTGATTATATCAAACGCCTGATTGGGTTGCCGGGCGACCGGATCCAGGTCCGCAATGGCCAGATCATCCTCAATGGCACTCCGGTTCCTCAGCAGCCCGACGGCGTGTTTACTGAAATTGCCGAACCGCAAGGCCCGCAGCGCCTGCGCCCCCGCTGTGAAAACGGCCCTGTTGGAATCGGTGGTACCTGTGAAAAGTCGCGCCTGATCGAAACCCTGCCCAACGGTGTGTCCTATGACGTGCTGAATATCGGCAACCAGGCATCGGACAATACCGGCATCTATACCGTGCCCGAGGGTCATTATTTCTTCATGGGTGACAACCGTGACAATTCCAGCGACAGCCGTCTGCCGCAATCTGCCGGTGGTGTCGGATACGTGCCTTACGAAAACCTGATCGGTCGTGCCGACCGGATCATGTTCTCGTCCGCGGGCCGTTCGATGCTGTTCTTCTGGACATGGCGCGGTGATCGGTTCTTCAAGGCGGTCAATTGAAGCTCTCGGCTGAAATAAAGGCGTTCCAGCGGCGATTGGGGTATGAGTTCAAAAACCCCGAACTGCTGGTGCGCGCGCTGACCCATGGCTCGGTGTCTTCGTCCACCCGCCCCGACAATCAGCGGCTGGAGTTTCTGGGAGACCGGGTGCTGGGCCTTGTCATGGCCACTGCGCTGCTTGAAGCTGACAAGAAGGCGTCCGAGGGTCAGTTGGCCCCACGGTTCAACGCACTGGTCCGCAAAGAAGCCTGCGCTGATGTGGCCCGCCAGATTGACCTGGGCGCGGTGTTGAAACTCGGCCGGTCCGAGATGCTGTCCGGTGGCCGTCGCAAGCAAGCGCTGCTGGGCGACGCGATGGAGGCCGTGATCGCTGCCATCTATCGAGATACGGGGTTTGAGGCCGCCCGCGATGTCATCCTCGCCCTCTGGGGGGACCGCATCCACAAGGTCGAGGCCGACGCCCGCGACGCCAAAACCGCGCTTCAGGAATGGGCGCAGGCGCGCGGCCAGAAACCACCCAGCTATGTCGAGGTCAAACGCAGCGGCCCCGACCACGCCCCCGTCTTCACCATCGCCGCCCGCCTTCAGGACGGAACCGAGGCACAAGCCACGGCAGGTTCCAAGCGCCAGGCCGAACAGGCGGCCGCCAAGGCCTTGCTGGAGCGGGTCGGCTGATCTCAGTTTAAGCTCGGCCTGTCACAAACTTCAATCTAACTTGAAGACTATAGAAGCCACGACAGACGACCTGTATCTGGGTATCAGTCGTTTTGGCACCAGTCAGGCTACGGCAGGTCAAAGCACTCAGGAAACAACATAAAAAAGGCAATCTAATGCAACGTGCAAAACTCTCGCTCGTCAATATCGGCTTTCTGTTCATTGCCGGGTTTGTGGCAACCATGGCCTTCGATTTCTGGGGGCAGGTTGTCAGTCCCGGGATCGGCTGGGCCAACCTGTCACCCGAAGGTCTGGCGCAGAGTTTGCTGTCCAGTCTGGGCCTGCCCAGCAACGCTTTTCTGGGCTTCTTTGTGCATTTCTACATTGTCGGCCTGATTGCCTATCCTTTGGGTTGGTTCCTTATTTTCCAGCCAATCTGGATCAAGGTTCTGGGTCCGGCCCACATCTTTGTAGCCTCGGCAATCTATGGTTTCGGTCTGTGGGTGTTTGCTATCGGAGGTGTCACGACCTTTGCCGGTCTGCCACCGTTCCTGAACTTTGTCGGCATCACATGGGTCGCGCTGATCGGACACGTTTTGTACGGTATCGTGTTTGTGGCCGTGCTGAACCCCATCCTGCGCCGTCACCCGTGATCTGACCCGTACTATCTGTCGGTCCGGTGTCGGGCCGACGGTTTTCATTGATCACTCCACCCGGATGAACCCGGTCAGCCCGGTTTTCTGATGTTCGATCACATGGCAATGAAACGCCCAGTCGCCGGGGTTGTCCGCCACCAGTGCGATATCCGCCACCTCATCCTTCAACAGCAGCATCGTGTCCGTCATCAGCGGTGGCAGGGTGCGCAGGTTGGATCGCAGCGGCACGAAGGCCAGCCCGTGCAGGTGGATCGGGTGCAGATTGGGCGATTCATTGCGCAATCGCAAAACATAGCTCTTGCCCCGTTGCAGCACGGCCAGCGGCCCGGTTTCCTGCGCCGCATCGCCCGGCCAGGGTGTGCGGTTGATCGACCAGAAACTATAGCCCAACGACCCGCAGAACCCGTCATTCGGGGCGCCGCCTTCCGGGGTCCAGCCGAACACGAATTCATGTAACTCGGCCTGATCAAGATCTGGGCGCGCGACAGGGTTTGCACGCAATGGGCGCAGCTCTCTCAGATCGCGCGCCGCTGATGTGCCGGTCGCCCGCAAGCGCGCCATGGCGCGATGTGGTTGACCGGGAAGCTTGGCTATCAGGTCCGCCGACTGCCCTTCGCCCTCGGGCATCCGGACGGCAATATCCACCCGTTGACCGGGGCCCAGCAACAGCGGTTCGTCCGCCGTTGGCACCGGCAGATCGATCTCGACCGGATGCCCGTCCCAGGCGATGATCCGGGTCTCGGCCCCCTCAGGATGCAACCTATAGATGCGGGTCGTGTCCGTGTTGACCACCCGCAGCCGCACCAGACTACCCGCCGTGTGTTCATAGACCGCCTCGCTCTGCCAGTTGGCGGTCTGCACCGTGCCAAACGTGCCCGCCCGCGCCGCACCTCGCGCCGTATAGGCCGGCAGGAACGCGTCATTCTCGTCCAGACGGAAATCCCGCAGATTGACCACCTGCTCGCTGTCGAACCCCGGCTCGTCCGGCTCGGCAATCACCATCACGCCGGTCAGCCCGCGCGCCATCTGGTCCATCGTCATGCAATGGGGATGATACCAATACGTGCCCGCATCCGGCGGCGTGAACTCATAGGCGAAACTTTCGCCCTCGCCGATGGGCATTTGGGTCAGGTAGGGCACCCCGTCCATCCCGTTTCGAATGCGCAGCCCGTGCCAGTGCATCGAGGTATAATCCGGCAAGGTGTTGCGAACGCTCAGCCGCATAGGCTCGCCCTGCCGCCCATACAGAATCGGCGGCGGCGCATCGGGCGACAGGCTGACCATCCCTGTGGTCAGCCCTTCGCGCAGCCGGTAACTGGCGGGTTGCAGCACCAGCTCCTGCGCCGCATTGCCTGCCGCCAGCGACCATCCGCCCAACCCAAACGCACCAGCGGCGGCACCGCTTCCAAGAAGAAACTCGCGACGTTTCATGACAACCTCACTGAAAGGATTTGCTGCCGGGCTGGAACTGGCTGGGCATCTAATCCTGTCCTGCCACTGCAAGCGCAGGGCTGCAATGCGACAAATCCCTCTGGCCCGCCGCCCCTTTCTGCTATAGGGGGGCGCAGTTGCAGACAGGATTGCCAGACACATGACCACACGCGCCGGATTTATCGCCCTGATCGGAGAGCCCAATGCGGGCAAATCCACCCTCCTGAACCGCATGGTCGGGGCCAAGGTGTCGATCGTGACGCATAAGGTGCAGACCACCCGCGCGCGTATCCGCGGCGTGGCGATGGAAGGCGACGCGCAACTGGTCTTCGTCGACACGCCGGGCCTGTTCAAACCCCGCCGCCGACTGGATCGCGCCATGGTCGCCGCCGCATGGGGCGGGGCCGCGGATGCCGACATCGTTGTGCTCATGGTCGAGGCGCATCGTGGCATTACTGAAGGCGTCGAGCGCATCCTTGAAGGTCTGGAAGAGATCGGGCAGGGCCGCACGATCGCGTTGGCCATCAACAAGATCGACAAGGTGCCGTCCGAGAAGCTGCTGGCGCTGACCAGTGACCTGAACGCGCGCTACCCGTTTGCCGAAACCTTCATGATCTCTGCTGAAAAGGGACACGGCGTCGAGGACTTGCGCAAGTGGCTGGCCTCTGAACTGCCTGAAGGCCCGTGGTTGTATCCCGAAGACCAGATCGCCGATCTGCCCCTGCGCATGATCGCCGCCGAAATGACGCGCGAGAAGCTGACCCTGCGTCTACATCAGGAATTGCCCTATCAACTGACCGTCGAGACCGAAAACTGGGAAGAGCGCAAAGACGGCTCTGCCAAGATCGATCAGGTCATCTATGTCATGCGCGACGGCCACAAGGGCATCGTTCTGGGCAAGAAGGGCGAGACGATCAAGGCCGTCAGTCAGGCCGCACGGGCCGAGCTGGAAGAATTCCTCGACCGCAGGATTCACCTGTTCCTGCAAGTGAAGGTCCGGCCCAATTGGCTGGAAGAATCCGAGCGGTATTCGGAAATGGGGCTGGATTTCAAAGACGGAAACGCATGACGCGGCTGACGGCGGAATTCTGGGTTCACGCCTATCTGGCGCGGCTGCGATTTCAGGATATCCCGGCCTATGTGGTTGCCCATGGCGATGACACCGCAGGCGCAGTTCTGGTCAAGCTGAACACACTAAACGGGCAGGCCGTTGCCTTCCAACGCAGCTTTGATCTGATGAGTGGCGAACGGAAATGGGTCGAACTCTCGTCCGGCCTTGAAGGTGACGTGGACCAGGCCATTCAGCGCCAACGCAGCTTTGACCCCGACCTCTGGGTGATCGAGGTCGAAGACCGGCAGGGGCGGCACCTGCTGGGCGAAGAAGGGCTGGAGTGACCACGGTACAGACGGGTCTTTGACGCAGAGACCAAAATGACTATTTTACCCCGGCAATTACACTGGCAGGGCTGGCTTGCCCTGTGGACAGGCGCAACCAAGAGGTGCTTTCGTGGCTAAAACGCTTGCTGAGAAACTGGAAAAATCGGAACTCGGCCACTGGATGCAGCGTTTCGAAAGCTTCATGGTCTTTGTCGGGGTTGTTGGTCCTTTTGCCACGCTTCCGCAACTGATCAAGCTCTACTTCACCCATTCCGAACACGCTACTGGTCAGTCGCTTCTGTCCTGGTCGCTTTATGCCGGGCTGTCCTTCCTGTGGTTCGCATATGGTCTGGTGGTCGGCAAGTTGCCCATCTATGTGGGCAACGGTATCTCGATGGTGCTGAACCTGCTGATGGTCATAGGAATTCTGGTTCATGCGGGTGTGACGTTCTGAACTTCACGCTGGCTTGGGTCTTTCTTGTTCGCGGTCGCAGACGATGCTCGGGGCCATCAATCCGCGTCGCCAAAATAGACAAAGCTCATCTTGTTCCCATCGGGGTCGCGTGCGTAGGCACCAAAAAAGTTTGGGCCATATTGGGGGCGGTCCCCCGGATCACCTTCGTTTGTTCCGCCATTTGCAAGCGCGGCCGCGTGCGCCTCACGCACTTCCTCTGTGCTTTGGCACAGCAGGCCAACCATGTTTCCGTTGCCGATCGTCGCGTCTTTTTTGTCGAACGGTGTCGCGACCCATATGCATCCGCCGCCGCGCAGCTCATAACATACGGCATGCGGCATATACTCAGCGACGACCTTTCCGCCGATCCGGGGCATAACCGCGTCGTAATAGCTGCGTGCCTTGGCAACGTCGTTGGAACCGATCATGACGTAATTAAGAGACATTTTGGGAATCCCGTTTTAGAACATAAGTAGAACATTATGGCCTGAACGGGATTAAAGCAACGCATTCTTTTGCCCGCAGTTGGCGATACCCCGGACGACAGACGGGGTTTCCATCGGCCAAGGGGCAGCAGGCGCGTTCTGCCGGGGCACATTGGTGATCTGAGGAATGGCGGCGGGTTCATGTTGAGGCACAACGGAATCCACCGTGGTCAGGTCTGGTCGCTATATCGGACTGGACCGTTGCAATGAAAAGCCGATGCTCTGCCCTTCAGTCTTTGCATGTCTTGGGATTACGCGCCATGTCCGCCGTTCCACCCGTCTTCGTACTCGCCCAACACCCTGGACAGGTGCAGCAGAGAGGCAGAAAAGCGTGCGTAGACATCCCTCGACAACATCGGCTTGTTGTCATCCAAAACCTGCACAAGTTCGACGATGGCTGACGCAAATGTCTCATAGACCTGCATGTCTGCCGCCGTGGGGTCCGGTGTCCAGATTTCGCGTTCGTCGTAATATGTGGCGGGTTTCGGTTCGTCATCGATCATGCTGCGGCCCCTTTTGTTGAAGCGCAGTTGGGGGTCGTAAAAACACGTACAAGCCGGGTGGCGCGAAGTCACAAAACTATGGCAGCTTCGGAAAAGAACACGCGCTGAAAAGGGGTTGAAGCACTTCCGCTCTTGCGTGCCAACGTCGCTTGGGATTTTCTGCGAACCAACCAAACCAGCAACAGGGTCAGGTTTTGGACTGGCGCGATCACGGAATACTCCTGACATTACGCCGCCATGGTGAAACAGCGGCGATCATCGAGGTCTTTACCGAAGGCCACGGGCGCCACGCAGGTGTGGTGCGCGGCGGGACCAGCCGCAAGATCGCGCCGATCCTGCAACCTGGGGCGCAATTGGACGTGCTGTGGCGTGCGCGGCTGGAAGAACATATCGGCACCTTTCAGGTCGAACCCCTGCGGTCCCGTGCGGCAGCCGCTTTTTCAGGGCGGCTGGCCTTGTCCGGGCTGAACGCGGTCGTTTCGCTGTTGTCCTTTTGTCTGCCCGAACGGGAACCACACCCCGCGCTTTATTCCCGGACGGAACAGTTGATGGATCTGTTGGGGCAGGACGAGGTCTGGCCTCTGGCCTATCTGCGATGGGAGCTCGCGTTGCTTGACGAACTTGGCTTTGGCCTTGATCTGACAGTCTGCGCCGTGACCGGTGTGACCGAAGGATTGATCTATGTATCCCCCAAAACAGGCCGTTCCGTCAGCGCCAATGGCGCCGGGGAATGGGCGGACAAGCTGTTGCCTCTGCCGCCTTGTCTGCGAGGTGAGGGCACTGCGCCCGATGCCGAGGTCGCAGAGGCCCTGCGCACAACCGGATATTTCCTGGAGCACCGCGTTGCTCCGTCTTTGGGGCATAATCCGCTGCCCGAAGCGCGGGCTCGGTTCGTGGATCAGGTCACTCGGCGGCTGTGAACACCATCTCGTGCCCGTCCTCATTGCGCAGGATCAGAACATTGCCTGACACCTCGGATTGGGTCATGGCCATGAGGGCGGCAAAGTAGACCCCTTCCGCCTCGAGTCCCGCGCAGGCGGCGCGCGTCGCGTTGAGGTTCTGAACCTCAAACCAAGGGTAAGGCGCGTTGAGTGTTCCGTCATAGCTGTTGCACGGAGCGTTGCCGGCAATCCTGCCTTCTTCCGGAAACCGCAGCAGAGCGCTCGCCTCATAGGGCTGACCATCGATCTCCTGCAGCACCCAAATCTGGTCCGCCGCACCATAGGCGGCGACGGTTTCGTCCTTGTCGCATTGGAACAGTGCCAACAAGGGCAGGGTCAGGATCAGACGAGTCATGGCTGGGTCTTAGCGCATAGGGGATGTTGTTGGAACCGGATCAGTAAGGAAGAGACCCGTTCAGCAGTTGCGCACGCACTTCCTGCCGGGGTTTCCAGCTATAGCGCGTATCTTCACGCACCGGCGCCCAGAACAAGGCACCGCTGTTGCGCCATGGGTCGAGGATGATACCGTCATACATTGTGTCCCCCTTGGCGCTGATCGATGCCGAATGGTGGATGATGCGAAACGGGGTCGGCGGCGACGTGGCCCAGTTCAGGTCCAGCGTCTGGAAATTTTCCTGCCGCAAGCGTTTGGTCATCGCTTCGGCCCAGTCATTGCACAGGCCCTTTTCGCGGAACCCGTTGATGACCTTGGCGTTGTGGATGATAGCCGGGTCGGTGACATTCCAATCCCGTGCCAACTGCTGCGAGTAGGAATAGGCGATTGTGGCCGCCCTCTGAGCCTCGGCCGGATCGACATCCGACCCGAGCGCCTGGATCGACTGAGCCAGCGCATCAATATCGTTCCGGCTCACCGTCGGTTGAGACGTGGTGCAAGCCGCCAGAGCAAGAGCCGCAAGAACAGCACACATGGCAAGGAAAGATCGGGTCATGCGGTATCCCAAAAGTTAATTTCGACGTCTCGTGTTCGGCTGATGCTCTACCGGTGAAAGGGGCGGGATCAAAGGGGGAAGTTTTGAAACACGTGGGTCATTTGTGACCGTCACGCGGGCTACGAGGGGCGATGGTATGTTTTGTACAAAACACACTCTGCATGGTTCGGACCGCGTACAGATTGTACAAAACAGGAAAAAGACCCGGCGCAAGCGCCGGGCCAGTCGGGGAAACAGGGCTGCCGGAATGGGTCACCCGAGCAGACGTCGTGCGATGACCTGTGCCTGAATCTCGGCCGCCCCTTCGAAAATGTTAAGAATACGCGCGTCGCACAGAACGCGGCTGATCTTGTATTCCAGTGCAAAGCCGTTTCCGCCGTGGATTTGCAGCCCGTTGTCCGCCGCAGCCCAGGCCACACGCGCGCCAAGCAGCTTGGCCATACCGGCCTCTAGATCACAGCGCTGGCCGTGGTCTTTTTCCCATGCGCTGAAATAGGTCAGCTGGCGCGCGATCATGATCTCGACCGCCATCATTGCCAGCTTGCCCGAGACACGCGGGAAGTTGATCAGCGATTTGCCGAATTGCTTGCGGTCGATGGCATATTGCATGGCGATATCCAGCGCGCTTTGCGCCACGCCAATGGCGCGCGCGGCGGTCTGGATACGGGCACTTTCAAAGGTTTCCATCAGCTGTTTGAAACCCTTGCCTTCTTCACCGCCCAGCAGGTTTTCACCCTTGACGTGAAAGCCGTCAAAGCCCAGCTCGTATTCCTTCATGCCGCGGTATCCCAGAACCTCGATCTCACCACCGGTCATGCCGGGGGTGGGGAAGGGATTGTCGTCCGTGCCGGGTGTTTTTTCCGCCAGGAACATGGACAGGCCGCGGTGATCGGTGCTGTCGGGATCGGTCCGCGCCAGCAACGTCATGACATGGGTCCGCGCGGCGTGGGTGATCCAGGTCTTGTTGCCGGTGATCCGGTAATCACCGTTCTCGTCCTTCACGGCACGGGTGCGCAGGCTGCCAAGATCCGAGCCGGTGTTGGGTTCAGTGAAGACAGCCGTCGGCAGAATTTCAGCGCTGGCCAGTTTTGGCAGCCAGTTGGCTTTTTGCTCGTCCGTACCGCCGGCAATGATCAACTCGGCCGCGATTTCCGAACGCGTGCCCAGCGAGCCGACGCCGATATAGCCACGCGACAGTTCTTCGGAAACGACGCACATGGATGCTTTGGACAGTCCGAAACCGCCAAACTCTTCCGGGATGGTCAGCCCGAAAACGCCCATTTCCGCCAGTTCTTCGATGATTTCCAGCGGGATCAGCTCATCCTTGAGGTGCCATTCATGGGCATACGGTTCGACCTTTTCCTGCGCATAGCGGCGGAACTGGTCGCGGATCATTTCCAGTTCTTCGTCCAGGCCCGACGCGCCGAACATTGTGGCGCCGGCCTGATCTTGCATCAGCTCGACCAAACGGCTGCGTGCGGCTTGTGAATTCGCCTGCGCCATCAAGGTCTGTACTTCGGACGACTGAAAGCCCGACAGCGCATCCCAGCCGAGACCCATGTCCTGAAGGCGCACGACCTCGCCCTGGTTCATCGGGATGCCACCTGCGACCTGATGCAGGTACTCGCCAAAGGCGATCTGGTGAAGCAACTGCTCGAGCTCGCCGAACTTGCCTTCGGCCTGAAGTGCTTCGGCCCAGCGCTGCATTTGTTGCAGCGACTGATTATACGTGGCCAGCCATGCCAGCCCATGCGCGGCGGTCTGGTTTGCCTCGATCAGAGCGCCAGAGATACGGCCATCCGCCGAGACCATGTCGCGCACGGATTCACGGGCTTTTTCAAAAACAGCTTCTACCGCGGGTAGGGCAGCCCGGGTCAAATTCAGAAGATCGGGCAAAACTGCAGCAGTTGTCATCTCGGTCATATCCTGTCCGTCGTGGGCCATGAATCGCGTCCTTTCCTCGGTCGTCTGGTCATATCATGCTGCACGTGCAGCGCAACAAAAATACTTATTACGCTGCGAAAAAGTTCAAAAATTACCCCACCATTTTTGCAATGCAGAAGAAAATCCAGATGATATCTAGGGGGCATGACCCTGTTTTCCATTCTTTCCCCGCAGGAACTGTTGTTGGCCATGGCAATCGCGTTTGCCTCTGGGTGGGTCAAGGGCATGGTTGGTTTCGCGATGCCCATGATTTTGGTATCAGGGTTGAATTCATTTCTGCCGCCGGATCTGACCCTGGCGGGACTTATCCTGCCGACGCTGGTGACCAATGGGCTGCAGGCCCTTCGCGGTGGCCGTGTCGCCGCGTTTGCCTCGATTCGGCGCTTTCGGGTTTTCCTTGTTGTTGGCGGTCTTCTTCTGCTGTTGAGCGCACAGTTGGTCGCATTGATCCCGGGGTCTGTCTTTCTGGTTCTGATGGGCGGCTTTGTGTCAGTTTTTGCTCTGTTACAGGTTCTGGGGTTCAGAATGGCGCTGAACCAACCCTCGACCGCAGTCGAGGCTCTGGTAGGTGGCGTGGCGGGGTTTGTTGGCGGCATGTCAGGAGTTTGGGGGCCTCCGACAGTTGCCTATCTGACAGCGCTGAACACCCCCAAGACCGAACAGATTCGAATTCAGGGCGTAATCTACGGTTTGGGGGCGGTTTTGTTGCTGGTCGCACATCTTGGATCAGGCATTCTGTATGCAGAAACACTTGAGTTTTCGGCAGCCCTGATCGTTCCGGCCCTGGCCGGGATGTGGATCGGCATGAAGCTGCAGGACCGTATTGATCAGGCAAGCTTTCGCAAGGCGACCTTGTTGGTATTGCTGATCGCGGGCCTGAACCTGCTTCGACGCGGTTTGGTGGGGTAACACGTCAGCCCGAGCGCTTGTCGGCAAACCGGAAAGCAAAATACAGGCCCAGCATCAGAAAGAACAAACCCGAGATATCGCCGATCAGGAATGCGATATATTCCACCGTCGCACTGCCAAAAGCCAGGTTGGTCAACCCGGAGACAAGGAAGGACGTTACGATTCCGATGCCCATCACACATATCCAACAGGGTTTGCGATCCGGACGGGGAAACAGATCCCACCCGATTGCCTTGAGAAGATAGAACACGATCGGGGCCGTCAGAACCGCAATCGCCATGGCCATCAGGCGGCTGGGCAGGAACACATCCGTTTGACCCAAATAGGCAAAAACGATGAACACGCCGGGCAACAATGCGAAAACGGCGCGCCACCCCAACAGCCACGCCGACAGAACCCGCACGCCATGCGGCAGAAACAACAGGCTCGCCCTGCTTGGGTATTCCGGGAAAAACACGTTCTGCAACGGCATGAGGACGGCGAATGTAAGGAACGACGCCAGCACATAGGCCAATGAGGCCAGAAGCGTTTCAGTAGCCCACCCGCGCAAAGTAATCACGGCCTCTTGCGCGGGTGGATCGCATCATTTGGGTGCATGAACGATATACCGTCCCCGGTTGGCGCTGCCGCTTTGAGAAAGATAGCCTTTTTCGACCAGCGACTTCAGTGCGCGAAAGAATGTTGGGCGCGAAACACTTTGAACCAACGTGTGCTCGATCAGGCCGAATGTGCGCACTTCCTGATCGGACTTGGAAAGCTCTTCGGCGGCATAGTAGATGTCGCGTTCAACCGGAGATAGTTTTTCCAGGCCTAAAGTGCGCTCCATGCTTTGCATCAATTTGCGCAGTTCGGTGAGTTTCGAGATCTCAGTCATAATGTTACCTATCGTTTGCCGTGTCATTTGCCGCCTAATTGCGACTGTTTGAGCCATGCTGAATGACGCGCAAGTCAGCAGGTCTCGTGTTGACACTCATCCCCATTTACTTAGACTAGGTGACTGATTAGGTTGCTCAATCCAGCGTTGTGAGTGTGCGCACATGAGCGACCCCCAATCTAATTTCAGTCAGTGCCCGGCGCAAAAGTGCCGGGTTTTTTCGTCTCAGCGATTATCAGGGCTAGCGCAAATTTCATTTTGAAACAACGCAATTGTATGTGCTTTTTGCGACAAACAACCTTAGGGAGAAGCACAGTGAGTGTAGTAAAAAAGGGGCGCTGTGGCCCCTTTTCCTGATTTATCCGATTGCGACGGCTTTGATGTCGTCATCGATGAAGGGCAGATATTGTTCAAAGTTCTCGGCAAACATCTGCACTAGTTTTTCGGCCTGTTTGTCAAAGGCTGCCTGATCGTCCCAGGTACGGCGCGGGTCCAGCAGAACTTCGGCAACCCCCGGGACAGAGACTGGAACGTCAAAGCCGAAATTGGCATCCTTGCGGAACTCGGCGTCGCGCAGGGACCCTTCCAGAGCGGCGGTCAGCAAGGCGCGTGTCGCGCGGATCGGCATCCGGCTGCCCACGCCATAGGCGCCGCCGGTCCAGCCGGTGTTCACAAGCCAGCAGGTCGCGCCGTGCTGGGCGATCTTGTCCCGCAGCAGGTTGCCGTATTCCTCAGGGCGACGGGGCATGAACGGCGCGCCGAAACAGGTCGAGAATGTCGGCTGCGGCTCGGTGATGCCGCGTTCGGTCCCGGCGACTTTTGACGTGAAACCCGACAGGAAGTGATACATGGCCTGTGCCGGCGTCAGCCGCGCGATCGGAGGCAGAACGCCAAACGCGTCGCAGGTCAGCATGATAATATTCTTCGGGTGACCACCCAGTGCGCTTTTGGATGCGTTCGAGATATATTCAAGCGGATAGGCGCAGCGCATGTTGGCGGTCAGCGAGTCATCGTCGAAATCCAGTTCCTTGGTTTCGGGGTCGAAGACCATGTTTTCGATCACGGTTCCGAACTTCGAAGTGGTGGCATAGATTTCCGGCTCTGCCTCGGCATTCAGGTTAATGGTCTTGGCATAGCAACCGCCTTCGAAGTTGAAGGTGCCGCGATCGGACCAGCCGTGCTCGTCATCCCCGATCAGTATGCGCGAAGGATCTGCGGACAAGGTGGTCTTTCCGGTGCCGGACAGGCCAAAGAACACGGCCGTATCGACCGGGTTGCCAACAGCATGGTTGGCCGAGCAGTGCATCGGCATCACGCCTTTTTCAGGAAGCATGTAGTTCAGCAGGGTGAAAACGGACTTCTTGTTTTCACCGGCATATTCAGTGCCGCCGATCAGGATCAGTTTGCGGTCGAAGTTCATCGCAATCACAGTCTCGCTGCGGCAGCCATGCTTTGCCGGGTCGGCCTGAAAGCTGGGGCAGTTGATGACAGTGAAATCGGCCGTGAACTCATCCAGATCTTCGCGGTCCGGGCGACGCAGAAGGTGGCGGATGAACAGGTTGTGCCACGCCAGCTCGGTAACCATTCGTACATTGATTGCGTAAGCCGGGTCCGCACCACCGACGAGGTCCTGCACGAAATAATCGCGGCCCTTCATGTGAGCCAGCATGTCTTCGTACAGCGCGTCAAAGCCCTCGGGGCTCATTTCGGCATTGTTTTCCCACCAGATGGTGTCGGCAACGGTGTCGGTCTTGACGACGTGTTTGTCCTTTGGCGACCGGCCGGTGAACTTGCCTGTGGTAACCAGGAACGCTCCACCATTGCCAAGTGTGCCTTCGCCGCGCTTCAGCGCCTCTTCGATCAGCGCCGGCTCCATGAAGTTGTAATAGACATTGCCCAGACCCTCGATGCCCTGATCTTCGAGGCGGAATTGCGGGTTAACCCGTCCAGATGTCATGTGTGTCTTCTCCTGTGGCGGCGCGAAGGTCGTTGGCCGTTGCGCCTTTGGGGCAGTGAGCCGGGAAAACCGGCGGCTGAGCGCGTCTTATCACGGTCGTTCATGGCATGAACAGGCGGGTTTGACGCAGTTAGCGCAACCAAGTCCGGGTTTAGCGCCATCAGAAATTCAATGTCGGAAAAGCGGGCAGATTTTTGCGGGCATAAAGGCAAATTTGCCGCAGACCTGCCGCAACAAAGGCATGATTCGCAGTTACGGATTGATTCGGCGTCTTAAAACCGCCAACAATGCCTTACAAATAAGCGAATTATTGCGCGAGTGAGCAGGAATAGGGGTGAGCCCGATGTCAAAGATTGCACTTGTGGATGACGATAGAAACATTCTGACGTCTGTATCCATGACCCTCGAAGCCGAAGGTTTCGAGGTTGAAACATATAATGATGGCCAGGCCGCGTTGGATGCGTTCAACAAGAAACTGCCGGACATGGCTGTTCTTGATATTAAGATGCCGCGGATGGACGGCATGGATCTGTTGCAACGGCTGCGTCAGAAGACGCAGATGCCGGTGATCTTTCTGACCTCGAAAGACGATGAGATCGACGAGGTTTTGGGCCTGCGCATGGGCGCGGATGACTATGTAAAGAAACCTTTTTCGCAGCGTCTGCTGGTCGAACGCATTCGGGCCTTGCTGCGCCGGCAAGAGGCGACAAGCGGCGATGCGGTCGCATCCAACAGCAATGACACCAAAGTCATGGAGCGCGGCGACTTGCGGATGGACCCGCTGCGCCATGCGGTCAGCTGGAAAGGTAATGATGTGTCCCTGACCGTGACCGAGTTCCTGCTGCTTCAGGCGCTGGCCCAACGTCCGGGATTCGTCAAAAGCCGCGACCAGCTGATGGATGTCGCCTATGATGATCAGGTCTATGTGGATGACCGGACGATCGACAGCCACATAAAGCGTCTGCGGAAAAAGATGCGCGCGGCTGATCCCGAGTTCTCGGCGATCGAAACCTTGTATGGTATCGGTTACCGTTACAACGAAGAATAGGCGCGGCCGCCTGCAAGAGGTAATGGGGTCTCGTGCGCGACACCGAACAAGCCAGCGAATTGCGCGACGGTGACGTCGTTCTTGGGGATGACTGGGTCATTCCCCAGGACCCCGAGTCAGCGGAGCTAAGGGAAAAGCGATCGCGGAGAAACCTGTTTTCGCTGCGTGGTTCTCCTCTGGCGCGCAAAATCATCACGTTCAACCTGATCGCTCTGGTGATCCTGGTCACTGGGTTGTTGTATCTGGACGACTCGCGAAAAGAGAAGGTTCAGCAGACTGCCCGCAATCTTCTGGGCGATGCGCAACTTGTCAGCAACGTTTTTGAAACCCAGTTGCGTCAGGGCGCACAGCAATCCGGGCAGAATGCCGGGAACCTGGACGTCAAGGATACCCTGTCTGGCCTCACCTTACCCGAAGGGGGCGAGGTTTTTGTTTATGACGCCAGTGGCACGCTGATCGGCTGGACACGTGGTGCCCCGCAAGCCTCTGACATGCCGGTTCTTCTGCAATCCGAGGCCGAGATGCAGACCGGCAGTACGGTGATCAGCGACACGCTGAATGCCGTTTGGACGGGTTTGTCAAACCTGCTGAACTGGTCGACTGACACCGAGGCACCGACGCTGGCGCAGCGTGTTCAGACCATTATTCCACAAGCGATTGCCGGTCAAAGCCAGGTGCAGGCGGTACAAGATGGCGCGGGTGAGACGGTCATCGTGGCTGCGGCACCAGTTCTTTATCAGGATGTACCCGCCGGCGCGGTGGCGATTACCGGCCCAGCTGGTGAAATCGACGCGCTTGCCCGCCGCGAGCAGGAGCGCATTCTTCAGATGTTTGTCGTGGCCCTGCTGGTTTCCGTGGGCCTCAGCCTTGTCCTGGCCTCGACCATTGCGAACCCGCTGGCCGATCTGGCATCCGCGGCAGAGATGGGCAAAGACCGGGGCACGGGTGTCAATCCCGGGCGCATCCGCATTCCCGACCTCAGCGCCCGTCCTGATGAAATCGGACGTCTCAGCCGCGCTTTGCGGGGTATGGTGACCGCGCTCTACAACCGGATCGACGCAAACGAACAGTTTGCCGCCGATGTCGCCCATGAAATCAAAAACCCGCTGGCCAGCCTGCAATCCGCCGTGGGAACGCTGCGGATGGTCAAGCGCGAGGATCAGCGCGACAAGCTGCTGGACGTGATCGAGCATGACGTACGGCGTCTGGACCGGCTGGTCAGCGACATATCAAATGCGTCGCGTCTGGATGCGGAACTGGTCAAGGAAGAAGAGCAGCCCTTTGACCTGCTTAAGCTGCTGGGCAATCTCGGCCAGTATCTGGGTGAAGATGCACGCTCCAAGGGCATCGATTACATTACGGATCTGCCCTCTGAGCCAATTGTGATCAACGGGCTGGAAGCGCGTCTTGCGCAGGTCTTTGTCAATCTGATCACCAACGCCATTTCGTTCTGCGAGGAAAATGACGCAATTCGCGTTTGGGTCCGGCAGCGGGACAACCGCGTGCTGGTGGTTGTCGAAGACACTGGCCCGGGGATTCCCGAACAGGCGCTTACCAAAGTGTTCAAGCGTTTCTACTCGCAGCGTCCGGCGGAACATTTCGGCAATAACTCGGGTCTCGGCTTGGCGATCTCCAAGCAGATTGTCGAAGCGCATGGCGGGGTGATCTGGGCTGAGAACATCCGCCCGACAGAGGCCGATATCACATCGGATCCGCTGGGTGCCCGCTTTGTCGTGGGGTTGCCCGTCTAAATCCATGCATATTGATTCGTTGTCACTCGCGAAAGATCAGGACAGCGCCTGTGTTCATGCCTCCTGCGTTTCGGTTGCCGGACGCGGGCTTTTGATCATCGGTGCGTCCGGCACAGGGAAGTCCGGGCTGGCGTTGCAAATGATGGCGTTCGGCGCGAAACTGGTCGCCGATGACCGAGTCAATCTAGAGATGCAGCAGAATCGGGTGATCGCTTCGGCCGTATCGCAGATCCGCGGTTTGATCGAGGCGCGCCAAATTGGCCTGATCAAAGCCGAACCCAGTGGTCCGGTTCCGCTGGATTACGTGGTGGATCTGGATCAGCCTGAGCCCGAGCGTCTGCCCGACCCTTTGACGGTTTCCGTGCTGAGGCAAACTGTTCCCTTGCTTCGGGGTGAAGGCGTGCCCAACTTGGCTGTAGCGATGATGCAGCTTCTAGGAAATGGGCACGTAAACCCGGAATGGCCGAACACATGACATCGCAAAGACGGATCGTACTTGTCACGGGGCCCTCTGGGGCAGGCAGATCCACAGCCATTCATGTGTTGGAAGATCTGGGCTTTGAAGCCATCGACAATCTGCCGATGGGTCTTTTGTCGCGCTTGCTCGACAGTGCTGACAGCGACCGTCCGATGGCTTTGGGTATAGATGCCCGCAACCGTGATTTTTCGACGATCGGTTTCATAGAATTGGCTGAAAAGCTGGGCCGCTTGGCGCAGGTCGATCTGACGGTTCTGTATCTGGATTGCAGTGATGATGTTCTGGTGCGTAGGTTTTCAGAAACCCGAAGGCGGCATCCCGTCGCCAAGAATGCCAGCCCGGAAACCGGCGTTCAGCGCGAAAAAGAGCTGCTGGCGCCGATACGTGAGATTGCGGATACACTGATCGACACCAGCCTTCTGAACGTGCATCAACTGCGGGAAGAGGTCGAGAACTGGTTCGCCCCGCAAGGCGGGCGGCATCTGGCGGTTTCCATCGAATCCTTTTCTTACAAACGCGGTCTGCCGCGCGGATTGGACATGGTGTTCGATTGCAGATTTCTGGCGAATCCGTACTGGTGCCCGGAATTTCGCGCAGCGGATGGTCGAAACCCTGACGTTGCGCACTATGTGCAGTCAGACGCTAACTACTTACCGTTTTTTGAACGTGTGCTGGACTTGCTGACCCTGTTGCTGCCGGCTTTTCGGGCCGAGGGCAAAGCGCATCTTTCCGTGGCGTTTGGGTGCACAGGGGGCCAGCACAGATCAGTTGCCCTGGCAGAGGCCGTTGCAAAGGCCCTTGCGGAAGACGGGCAGCAGGTGGCAATTAGGCATCGCGAGATGGAACGTCGGTCGTTGAATGTGAGGTCGGATTGATCGGAATTGTGATCGTTGCACATGGTGGGTTGGCTCAGGAATACCTGGCCGCCACACAACACGTGGTCGGACCACAAGCCAGCCTCGTGGCGGTCGCGATCGAGGCTGACCATGATCGGGACGAAAAACAGGCCGAAATCTGCCGTGCCGCGGACGAAGTGGACACCGGAGATGGTGTCGTTGTTGTCACCGACCTCTTTGGCGGAAGCCCCTCGAATCTCAGCCTGCGTGCCTGCGCGCCTCAGGATCGGCGTATTCTGTATGGGGCAAACCTGCCGATGCTGATCAAATTGGCCAAAAGTCGCCACTTGCCCATTGGTGATGCCGTCCGTCAGGCAATGGAGGCTGGACGGAAGTACATCAATGCGCAGAATGTGACATTGGATTAAAAACGGATTATTGAATATGACGAGCCGAAGCCTGAAAATTATCAATGAAAAGGGCCTGCATGCACGCGCCTCGGCAAAGCTGGTTGAGGTTGTCGAGGGGTTTGATGCACATGCCGAGGTGTCAAAAGACGGACTTTCTGCATCGGGCGACAGCATCATGGGCCTTTTGATGTTGGCAGCATCGCGCGGAACAACTATTGACGTCGAGACGTCCGGGCCGGATGCTGAGGCATTGGCAGAAGCTCTGGAAACGCTTGTGAACGACAAGTTCGGAGAGGGGTTCTAAGCCACCCCGCCGGGACAGGAAGAACGGGAAGACCAGGAATTGGCGGAAACGACGCACGAGACCAAGACAAACCCGGTGGTGGATGGGACCACAGATCAGGGTGAGATCTACGACCGTAGAACGCTGACCTATGCGAATTCATTCGACGATGCCTGGACAGCGACCGCCATTCGGGCCATCGAGTGGTGCACAGGCAAGCTGACCATTTTGCGCATGGTCAACAAGTTCGAAAAAAAGAACGAATACTATCGCGGCCAGCGGTTCTGGGGCGGTGCCCTCAAGACTATGGGAATCGACCTGACCACACCGCAGGAACAGATTGACCGCATTCCCAAGACCGGCCCGGTTGTTGTTGTCGCGAACCACCCGCACGGTATGGTCGATGGCATGATTTTGGCAGAACTGATCGGCCGGGTACGCAGCGATTACCGCATCCTGACCCGTTCGGTCCTGACAGGGCTGGACGAAGCGGCCACGTCATTCATGATTCCGGTTCCGTTCCCACATGACCCCGAGGCGCAGGCCAAGATGCTGGAAATGCGCGGCAAAGCCATGGAACATCTTAAAAACGGCGGCGTTGTGGCGCTGTTCCCATCCGGTGTTGTGATGTCCTCGGATGATTGGTTCGGGCCTGCGATCGAGCGGGAATGGAACGTGTTCACCGCCAAGATGATCCGCCGTTCAGGCGCGCGTGTGGTGCCGATTTTCTTTCCGGGCAGCAATTCGCGCTGGTATCAGATCGCCAACCGTGTCTCTGCAATTCTCCGGCAGGGATTGTTGCTGCACGAGATCGTCCGATCCTGCAACAAACCTCAGTCGCCGGTGATCGGCCAACCGATTTCAGACCGCGACATGGAACTACTGGAACGCGACCCGCGCGGTTTCATGGCCTGGCTCAGAAATCACACCATGTCTCTGGGCAAGTCGGAACAGACCTGACCCGCGTCTTCATCTGGCCAAAAATATCCCGGGGGTGAGCCCGGACAAAGTCCGGGCGAGGGGGTTGGCCCCCTTCAGCGTGTCGGTACCGGAACATCACCACGGTAATCATAAAAGCCGCGCTCGGTCTTGCGCCCGAGCCACCCGGCCTCGACATATTTCGTCAGCAGGGGGCATGGGCGGTATTTGGTATCGGCCAACCCGTCATGCAACACGTTCATGATCGCCAGACAGGTATCCAACCCGATGAAGTCCGCCAATTCCAGCGGGCCCATGGGATGATTCGCCCCAAGTTTCATGGACTGGTCGATGGATTGAACGTTCCCCACACCTTCATAGAGTGTGTAGACAGCCTCGTTGATCATGGGCATCAGGATCCGGTTCACGATAAAGGCCGGAAAGTCCTCGGCGCTGGCCGCCGTTTTGCCCAACCGATCCACCACCGCTTTGCAGGCCTTGAAAGTTTCTTCATCCGTGGCGATGCCGCGGATCAATTCCACCAGCTGCATAACAGGGACAGGGTTCATGAAATGAAAACCCATGAACCGTTCGGGCCGATCCGTGCGGCTTGCCAGGCGGGTGATGGAAATCGAGGATGTATTTGACGTCAGAATCGTATGCGGCAGCAGGTGCGGTTGCAGGTCCTCGAAAATCGCCTGCTTGATCGTTTCCCGCTCGGTTGCTGCCTCGATAACCAGATCGGTTTGGCCCAGTTTCGGCAACTCAAGCGTGGTCGTAATCCGTTTCAGTGCAGCCTTCATCGCCTCTTCGGTGATTTTGCCACGCGACGCCTGCCGCGCCAGGTTACCTTCGATTGTGGCAATGGCGTTGTCCAGAGCATCCTGGCTGACATCGTTCAGCAAGACGTCGTATCCCGCCAACGCCATAACATGGGCAATGCCGTTGCCCATTTGCCCCGCGCCAATCACCCCGACCGATTTAACTTCCATGTTCAGCTGCCTTTGCCCTGTAGGATACCGCGACAGTATCGGCAGACCGGGGCAGGCGGCAAGAGGATCAAGGCGGTCAATTTCGCTTCAAATGCGCGCATTAGGAAAATCTCAATACCTAAGGCCGCAAGATGGCACCGGGTGAGAAAACGGGGGCTTGATATGAGCTTTCATCAGACAAACAGCGGCGGGGAGTCTGCCTGCCAATATGCCAACTCGAAACTTTGGTTCCGGGGTCCACCCGGCACGTTGAACCAGCCCTATGTGGCCTGTCTGGGAGGAGAGGAAACTTTCGGCAGATTCGTCGATTACCCGTTTCCTGCCGTGCTTGAGAAGCGATTGGGAAAGCCATGCGTAAACTTCGGCAGCCTGTTTTGCGGAATCGAAGCGTTGTCCACTGATCCGGGGGTGCTGAATCTGGTCAATCAGTCAGACCTGTGCGTGTTGCAGGTGCCCGATCTTCTGCGTCAATCGAACCGGTTTTACCGCGTGCACCCGCGTCGCAACGATCGGTTCCTTGAACCCACCGCGGACTTGCTGGGGCTGTACCCGGATGTTGACTTCACGGAAATCCATTTTGTGCGCCATTTGTTGGAGCAGCTGAGCGCAACAGAAGACGCACGATTTGAAGTCGTAACGCAGGAGCTGCGAGAGGTCTGGATACGCGCCACCGGGGACTTGATAGAACGGATCGAACCCGGCGTGGTTCTGCTTTGGCTGCATGTGCAGCGGCAAACCGGATCGCATGTCGACCATATCGTGCCCGACGCCGCCATGATCGAACAGCTACGCCCGCTATGCGCAGATGTCGTCGAGGTTTCGGTCGCTGTATCTGCGCGATCGGATGCTCTCGAAGACGTAATGTTCGGAACGCTTCAGCAGCCAATTGCGGAACATATGATCGGCCCGTCCGCGCATCGAGAAATTGCCGAACACCTGCTAATCGCCTTGCGGAACCTGAACTGAAAAAGGCCCGCCTGTTGGCGGGCCTTTACAGATCAATCCGGATATCCGGTTCAGCCGAGCTTTTCGGTCAGTTCCGGTACCGCCTGGAACAGGTCTGCGACCAGGCCGAAATCGGCGACCTGGAAGATCGGCGCCTCTTCGTCCTTGTTGATCGCCACGATGACCTTCGAGTCCTTCATGCCGGCCAGGTGCTGGATCGCGCCCGAAATACCGACGGCGACATACAGATCTGGGGCAACAACCTTGCCGGTCTGACCCACCTGCCAGTCGTTCGGCGCATAGCCCGAGTCAACGGCCGCACGCGACGCACCAACCGCAGCGCCCAGCTTGTCAGCCAGGGCTTCGATCAGTTTGAAGTCTTCTTCCGAGCCGACACCGCGGCCGCCCGAAACAACAACGCCGGCCGAGGTCAGCTCTGGACGGTCGCTTTCGGCAACCTTGTCCTCAACCCAGGACGACAGGCCGGGGTTCTCGCCGACCGACACGGTCTCGACCGCGGCCGAACCACCTTCGCCGGCAGCGTCAAAGCTGGCGGTCCGGATGGTGACGACCTTCTTGGCGTCGTTCGACTTCACGGTCTGGATCGCGTTGCCCGCATAGATTGGGCGCTCAAACGTAGAGCCATCGACCACGCCCGAGGCATCCGAGATCACCATCACGTCCAGCAGCGCTGCAACGCGCGGCATCACGTTCTTGGCGTCGGTGGTGGCAGGGGCAACGATGTGCTCATACCCATCGGACAGGCCCACGATCAGGGCTGCGGTCGATTCCGCCAGGCGGTGGCCCAGCGATGCGTCTTCGGCGACCAGAACCTTGGATACGCCGTCGATCTTGGCAGCGGCCTCACCGGCAGCAGCGGCAGACCCGCCTGCGGCCAGAACGGTCACGTCGCCCAGCACTTTCGCGGCGGTCACGGCCTTTGCGGTCGCATCCATCGCCAATTCGCCGTTGTTCACTTCGGCAAGCAGAAGTACAGCCATTACACAGCCCCCGCTTCTTTGAGTTTCTCGACCAGCTCGTCAACCGAGCCCACGATGATGCCCGCCGCGCGCGCCGGCGGCTCTTCGGTCTTGACGATTTCCAGACGCGGGGTGACGTCGACGCCGTAATCGGCGGCGGTTTTCTCGTCCAGCGGCTTTTTCTTCGCCTTCATGATGTTGGGCAGCGAGGCATAGCGCGGCTCGTTCAGACGCAGGTCGACGGTGATGATGGCGGGCATCTTGACGCTGATGGTCTGTAGGCCGCCATCGACCTCGCGAGTGACCTTGGCGGTGTCGCCTTCGATGTCCAGCTCGGACGCGAAGGTGCCCTGGGACCAGCCCAACAGCGCCGACAGCATCTGGCCGGTGGCGTTCATGTCGTTGTCGATCGCCTGCTTGCCTGCCAGAACAATGCCGGGCTGCTCTTCTTCGACCACTTTGGCCAGGATCTTGGCAACGGCCAGAGGCTCGATATCGGTGTGTACATCGTCAGTCGCCACAACCAGGATTGCGCGGTCAGCCCCCATGGCCAGCGCCGTGCGCAGCGTCTCCTGCGCCTGCTTCACGCCGATCGAAACAGCAACGACCTCGTCGGCCTTGCCGGCTTCTTTCAGGCGGATAGCTTCTTCCACCGCAATCTCGTCGAACGGGTTCATCGACATTTTGACATTGGCGAGATCAACACCGCTACCGTCCGCTTTCACGCGGACCTTCACATTGTAGTCAATCACGCGTTTGACAGGCACCAGTACCTTCATTGTAGCGCTTTCTCCTCAAAAAAACGGTAAGCCGCGCAGGCGACTCCACCAATGCTCTCGACCGACTAGATAGCGCCTGCCGCAGTGGCACAACAGAGCAAAATCGTCACGTCATGGCGTCGGGACGTCGCGTTTTGCAATTTTTTTGCCAAGTGGCGAAAGAATATTACCCGCGACTCTGTATTTCGCGATCAGCGGTTCGCGCCCGGAACCCACAACACGTCGTCTTTGCCGTTTGCGTTTGCGCAGCGTGCTGCAACAAAGAACCAGTCGCTGAGACGGTTGAGGTATTTGACCGCCACGTCGTTGACGGGCTCCATATTCGTCAGCTCGACCGCAAGCCGTTCCGCCCGGCGCGAAACGGTCCGGCAGACATGCAGATGTGCTGCCAAGCGCGAGCCACCGGGCAGGATGAAACTGCGCAGAGGTTCCAGCGTCTCGTTCATTGCGTCGATCTCGGCTTCCAGCCGGTCGATCTGGGCAGGCACGATGCGTAGGGGGGGATAATCGGCCTCGGCGTCTTTTTCCATGTCGGGGCGACAGAAGTCGGCACCCAGATCGAACAGGTCATTTTGAATGCGCGACAGCGCGGTTTCGACATCACCTTCGGCCTCGGTCCGTGCCACGCCGACAAAAGCGTTCAGTTCGTCCACGGTGCCATAGGCTGCAACGCGGCCCGAATATTTTGCCACGCGCTCTCCGTTGCCCAGGGCGGTTTTCCCGTCATCGCCAGTGCGTGTGTAGATTTTGTTGAGTACGACCATTTATTGAACTCCCTGTCCGCGCAGATACACGAAAAGCACGATCAGCAACACGGCGATGAACTGAAAGAGAATGCGCAGGCGCATCATCTTGTTGCTTTTCTTGGCCGCTTCCATGCCGCCTTTGCCGAAATTCGCGATGCCTAAGGCCAGCACTACGACAACTGCCGCCATAGCCAGAAGCAGAATGACCATCACAAGGTCCATTTGAAGTCACCGTCCGGTTTTTTTCGATTACCACCCATCTAGCGTCAGGGCGTCGAAAAGCGAACGGGAAATATCGTCTCAGATATCCGAAAGGATTCGATCAGAGGCGTTTGTAGGCAGAATGCGGCGCAGTATCCCGGCGATATATGTCGGAGTGGTCACATAGTAACGTGGTTTGGGGCGTCGGGCCTCGACCGCATGGGCCAGCTTGTCCGTGACGGCAGAGGCGGGCAATTCAAATCGGTCTGGCCCACTGCTTTCATAAAGGCGATTAAGCAGTGAGCCTTCATACTTCTCCCGAATGGCCGAGTTTTCCCAGTCGATGTATTTCTCGAACAATGGGATCGCCTTTTCCCGGAGTTTTGAGGTGATGGGGCCGGGTTCGATCAGGGCGACGTGGATGTCGGTATCCCGAAGTTCCAGCCGCAGCGTGTCGGTCAGCCCTTCGATCGCGTATTTCGTGGCGACATATGCGCCGCGCCACGGGAAGGCGACAAGACCCAGAACCGAGGAACACTGCACAATCCGGCCATGACCCTGTTCCCGCATGACGGGAATGACCTGTCGGGTCAGCTCGTGCCAGCCAAAGACATTGGTCTCAAATATATGGCGCAGGCCATCCGTCGGAACATCCTCAACCGCGCCGGGCAAGCCATGTGCGCCATTGTTGAAAAGGGCATCCAGAGAGCCGCCTGTAGCCTCGAGAACGTGGGACAAACCCAATGTAATGCTCTCTGCATCAGTGTAATCGATTCTGGGGCTTTCAAAGCCTTGTGCGCGTAGGCGATCACAGTCGCGTTGCTGGCGGCAGGATGCAAAAACGCGCCAGCCTCGTGCACGCATCCCGTGTGCTGCGTCCAGACCGATGCCTGACGAGCATCCCGTGATAAGAATCGATTTCTGCATATGCCTTCCGAGCCTAATCCCCGCCCATAGCTATGGCGGGGTTTGCGGCAGGGCAATGACACTTCGATGTCAGTTCGTTGTTTTCCGGACGAGTGATGCCGAAACCCACCCAACCTGTTGCCCCGGCAACACGCGCAGGCGCAACCAGCCGGTACCTGAATCCCCAAATACCTCAACCTGCTGGCCGATCCTGGCTTTGCCGATGATCGGATAGATCGTCCCCGGCCCATCGCGCAGGTTCACGCGGGTTCCCGAAATTTCACGGATATCCTTGGCGGCTTCAACAGGGGCGGGCAGTTCGACCGTTGGCAGCTCGGCGTCGGTGGTGACTTGTTCGAGAGAGGCCAGACCCTGTTCCAGCGACGCAAGGGTCAGAGTGACGTTTTCGTCAGCGAACAGTGAGGGGTTTGCCTTCAGACCAGCCGCGACTTGCGACAACAGCGCTTTGGTTTCTGCTTCGTCCAATTCGGCGACAGGTTCAGTGACCGGTGCGACCGGCGCCGGAGGCTTCACCGCGGCGCGCACGACCAACGTTTCCGCGGGCGCGGGTTCGATAGCTGGTCTTGAAGGTTTCGGGACAATGGCAACACGCTCGGGCTCCGCTGTGCGGACCCCGCGCGGCTCAAAGTCCGGACCTCCGCTCATCACGTAAAAAGCCCAGCCGAGTGCGGCGAAAGTAACAAGTACAAGGCGCGTCATGGCGCATCCCCCAATTCAATCGTAACAACAAAAAAGGCAGCAATCATTCAATTGTTGGAATGGTAGCATAATAGAAGGGCAGAGTCGAAAATTCGGGGAAAACACCGACTTGCCTCCCCCTGTTGCAAAAAGCCCGACTTGTCCCCAGTAAAATACGCGTTGCTTGCTTTACCAAGGCGTTCTTGCGTCGTATCACATCATATATGAACGATACGATCGACGACCCCAACATGGAGGCCCCCGACCACGGGGGTGAGGTTGCAGAACCGCTGCGCCGCGCGATAGGCGAGCGTTACCTGACCTATGCGCTGTCCACAATCATGCACCGCGCCCTGCCGGACGCGCGGGACGGATTGAAGCCGGTGCACCGGCGAATCCTCTTTGCGATGAGAGAGCTGCGACTCAGCGCAACCGGAGGTTTTCGCAAATCCGCCAAGATTTCCGGCGACGTGATGGGTAATTACCACCCGCATGGCGACGCCGCGATTTACGACGCAATGGCGCGCCTGGCGCAGGACTTCAACGTGCGTTACCCGCTGGTCGACGGGCAGGGGAATTTCGGGAATATCGACGGCGACAATCCGGCGGCCTCGCGATATACCGAGGCGCGGATGACCATCGTGGCCGAGGCGCTGCTGGAAGGTCTGAACGAAGACGCCGTGGATTTCCGCGACAACTATGATGGCACGCTGACCGAACCTGTGGTGCTGCCTGCGCAGTTTCCGAATCTTTTGGCAAACGGCGCCAGCGGTATCGCCGTCGGCATGGCCACGAACATCCCGCCGCACAACATCTCGGAGCTTTGCGACGCCTGCCTGCACCTGATCAAAACACCGGACGCGCGGGACGACACGTTGCTGAACTATGTCCCCGGCCCGGATTTTCCGACCGGTGGCGTGATCGTCGAACCGCCCGAGAACATCGCGCAAGCCTATCGCACCGGGCGCGGCTCGTTCCGACTGCGCTGCAAGTTCGAGGTCGAGGATCTGGGCCGTGGCCAGTGGCAGATCGTGGTCACCGAGATTCCCTATCAGGTTCAGAAATCCAAGCTGATCGAAAAGATCGCGGAACTGATCCAGACCAAGAAAATCCCGATCCTCGCAGATGTGCGCGACGAATCCGCCGACGATATCCGTCTGATCCTCGAGCCACGCTCCAAGAACGTGGACCCCGAGGTGCTGATGGGCATGTTATACCGCAACTCGGACCTCGAGGTGCGGTTCAGCCTGAACATGAACGTGCTGATCGATGGGGTGACGCCCAAGGTCTGTTCGATGAAGGAAGTTTTGCGAGCCTTCCTCGATCACCGGCAAGAGGTGCTGCTGCGCCGCTCGCGTCACCGCATGGCCAAGATCGACCACCGGTTGGAAGTGCTCGAAGGCTTTATCGTCGCCTTCCTGAACCTCGACCGTGTGATCGACATCATCCGTTATGACGACGACCCCAAGGCCGCGCTGATGCGCGAGGATTGGGGCATCGACCACGTTCGCGCCACCGACGAATCTGACTACGTCACGCCTAAGCCGGGCGAGGGCGAGCTGTCGGAAGTTCAGGTCGACGCCATCCTCAATATGCGCCTGCGCTCCTTGCGCCGTCTGGAAGAGATGGAGCTGGTTCGCGAACGCGACGCGCTGATGGAAGAACGCGCCAATCTCGAAGATCTGCTGGCCGACCCCGCCCTGCAATGGGCCAAGATTGCCGAGCAATTGAAAGAGACGAAAAAGACCTTTGGCAAAGATTATGAAGGCGGTGCGCGCCGCACCCGGTTTGCCGAGGCGGGGCAGGTCGAGGAAGTTCCGCTTGAGGCGATGATCGACAAGGAACCGATCACGGTCGTCTGCTCGCAGATGGGCTGGATTCGCGCCATGACCGGCCATATCGACCTGAAGCGAGAGTTGAAGTTCAAGGACGGCGACGGCCCGCGTTTCATCTTCCACGCGGAAACGACCGACCGGTTGCTGGTCTTTGCCTCGAATGGCCGATTCTATACTGTCAGCGCAGCCAACCTGCCTGGCGGGCGCGGCATGGGCGAGCCCTTGCGCCTGATGGTGGATTTGCCCAACGAGGCGCAGATCATCGACATCCTGATCCACAAGCCGGGGCGCAAGCTGCTGGTGGCCTCGGACGCGGGCAACGGCTTTATGGTGCCGGAAGATGACGTGCTGGCGCAGACGCGCAACGGCAAACAAGTGCTGAACGTCAAGGGTGATGAGACGGCCATGATCTGTAAGCCTGTGGAAGGCGATCATGTCGCTGTCGTGTCCCAAAACGGCAAATTCCTGGTCTTCCCCACGGAAGAACTGCCAGAGATGGGTCGCGGCAAGGGCGTGCGTTTGCAGAAATACAATATGGCGCGGGGCCGTCAGGGAACGCTTGAACTGGATGGGGGCTTGTCCGACATCACGACGTTCAACTGGGAAGACGGTCTCAAATGGTCCATGGGCGGCGACAAGACCCGACATGAGGCGGATATGACGCAATGGCTGGCAAAACGCGCCAGTGTCGGGAAAAAACCGCCCTATGGCTTCCCGCGCGACTATAAGTTTTCGTAATCGCGCTGCTGCGCGGGTGAATTTCCGCCGATGCGGCTTTGCACAACCCGTATCGGTGCGCTAGATCAACAAAAAACAGGCCTATCGAGACGACACATGTTGCGCATTCTGACGCTGATCACCGGACTGGCCCTGATGGCCGCTTGCACACAGACACAGGTGTATGAGCCGCCTGAATCCCTCGGAGAATTTAAGCTTCGTGTGAATTATGCCTTTGCGGACAAGGCCGTTCAGGGACCTGTATCGCGGGACGCCACACCTGACGAATGGACAAAAGCGATCCAGAACGCGGTTGATATTCGTTTGGGGCGTTACGAAGGCTCACAGGAATATGACCTTGGCATCAGCCTCGAGGGTTACATGCTGGCCCCGCCGGGGATCCCTGTGATCTACAACCCAAAAAGCACTGCGATTGTGTTGGTCAACGTCTATGACGTGAAGAAAAAAGAGTTTCTGGCCAAGGGTAAGCAATTCCAGGTGCTGGAAGACACCACCGGCGGAAGTGCCCTCAAAGGATCGGGGCATGAGCGCACAAAAGAAGAACAGATGAGCGGTCTGGCCCTCAAGATAGCCGACCGTGTCGAGGAATGGCTGGCTGAAGAGCACAAGGAAAACGGCTGGTTTGACAAACGGCCGGACCTTATCCAGCCGTTGGAATCTGTCGAGGTCACGCAAAATCCGGCAGGATAAGCGCTTTTCCCTCAGGATGTGCTTGATTTTCCCCTTTGAACCAAATATCTCGCGCGCGCAGATGTAACCACGGGACCAAGGGTCCCCCAAATCGCAAAAGGGCGCCTGAGGAATGGCAAAGGAAAAGTTTGAGCGTACAAAACCGCACGTCAACATCGGCACGATTGGCCACGTTGACCACGGCAAGACCACGCTGACCGCAGCAATCACCAAGTATTTCGGTGACTTCAAAGCGTATGACCAGATCGACGGTGCGCCGGAAGAGAAAGCGCGCGGCATCACCATCTCGACCGCCCACGTGGAATACGAGACCGACAACCGCCACTATGCGCACGTCGACTGCCCCGGCCACGCTGACTACGTCAAGAACATGATCACCGGTGCGGCGCAGATGGACGGCGCGATCCTGGTTGTGAACGCCGCTGACGGCCCGATGCCGCAGACCCGCGAGCACATCCTGCTGGGCCGCCAGGTTGGCATCCCGAAGATGGTCGTGTTCATGAACAAAGTTGACCAGGTCGACGACGAAGAGCTGCTGGAACTGGTTGAGATGGAAGTTCGCGAACTGCTGTCCAGCTACGAATACCCTGGCGACGATATTCCGATCATTGCAGGTTCGGCTCTGGCCGCGATGGAAGGCAACAACCCGGAAATCGGCGAAGCGAAGATCCGCGAACTGATGGCGGCTGTTGATGACTACATCGACACCCCTGAGCGTGAAGTCGACAAGCCGTTCCTGATGCCGGTTGAAGACGTATTCTCGATCTCGGGCCGTGGTACCGTTGTGACCGGCCGTGTCGAGCGTGGCGTGATCAATGTTGGCGACGAGATCGAAATCGTCGGCATCCGCGACACTCAGAAAACCACCTGTACCGGTGTTGAAATGTTCCGCAAGCTGCTGGATCGCGGTGAAGCGGGCGACAACATCGGCGCCCTGCTGCGCGGTATCGACCGTGACGGCGTTGAGCGTGGCCAGGTTCTGTGTAAGCCGGGTTCGGTGACACCGCACACCAAGTTCGAAGCCGAAGCCTATATCCTGACCAAGGAAGAAGGCGGCCGTCACACCCCGTTCTTCGCAAACTACCGTCCGCAGTTCTACTTCCGGACCACTGACGTGACCGGCACCGTGACCCTGGCGGCTGGCACCGAGATGGTTATGCCTGGCGACAACGTCGGCTTCACCGTCGAGCTGATCGCTCCGATCGCGATGGAAGACGGCCTGCGCTTCGCCATCCGCGAAGGCGGCCGCACCGTCGGCGCCGGCGTCGTGTCGAAAATCATCGAGTAAGTCGGCTTTGCCGACTGGTGGGCGGCAGTTGCTCTGAAAGAGCAATGAGAGCCCACACCATCGAACTAAAGAAGGCCGCTCCAACACAGGGGCGGCCTTTTTCGTTTATCGGTTTGAGATGGGGTTACTTTGAGTTCATAAATTTGACAGAACTCGTGCAAGCGTCAATCAAATTGAATTTGGATCTTAATATCGAATTAGTTGAATGACGACATTTTGAATGACAGAAACATCGGTGCGAATGAGCAGAGAGAAGGTACACAATGGAAGCAATACTTACTCTGCTGTTCCTTGCTTTCATACTCTGGGTGATCTGGCAATTGTTTGCGCTGGTGGGTGATATGGCAGAGCGGCGGGGGCAAGATCGACTGCTTTGGCAAGTGGCAGCACTTTTTATCAACCCGTTTGGAGCAATTGTCTTGCTTTGGCTTTTCGTTTCTGTCCGAGAAAATCCCTAGGCGTTCTGTCCCGTCACTGGTGGATCAGATTTAGATTGGTGGCGACCTATAGGTTTTAGAGTTAAAAGATGCCGAAATTTACATTCGATACAAATTGTTTGATCGACGTGGAGTTGAGCCGAGACGGTAGTCTTTCGATAATGGAAATAGTTGCCGCTCACAGAGAAGGGCATTGTGACGCAGCTTTTGTCGCCGTTAGTGCCTCGGAAAGACAAGAGGGTGACTCCTACTTGAATTCGTATCGAGAATTTGAGGAGAGGCTGGCCAAATCAGGATTCAACGATATACCGCACATTTTGGGTATGGCGTACTTTGACATCAGCTATTTTGATCACGCGCTGATTGCAGGTGCTGATATGGTTGAAAGGGAGCGACAGTTTCACGAGGCATTGTTTGCAAATATCGATTTCAAGTCGTCGGAGTACATTGAAAGGGTGTCTCCATGTTCTGATGATATGTTGAACAAGTATCGTAAGAAATGGCGCAATGCTTGGTGTGATAGACAAATGATCTGGGCGCATGAACACCACAAGCGAGATGTATTCGTCACAAGTGACAAGAACTTCGACAAAAAGCTCTCAGGAAAGCTCGGATTTGAGCACTTGAAGATATGCTCACCAGATGAGGCCGCTGCTATGCTCTGATAAGCAGGTGAGCGTTCCATTTCCCCCTTGCCAAACCCCCTCAACCCCACTAATACGCGCGAGTTCTCAACAAGAACGTCAAGGCGGGGTGATTCCCGCCTTTTGGGTTCGATGAGGGTTGGCGATGCGCGTCTGTCCTCCTCTCAACTCCAACGCCTGAATAAAAGGCTGTTAATATGCAAAGCCAAAACATCCGTATTCGGCTGAAGGCATTTGACTATCGCGTTCTGGATGCCAGCACGCAAGAGATCGTCAACACTGCCAAGCGGACCGGCGCGAACGTGCGCGGCCCGATCCCGCTGCCGAACAAGATCGAGAAGTTCACGGTTCTCCGTGGCCCTCACGTTGACAAGAAATCCCGCGACCAGTTCGAGATCCGCACGCACAAGCGTCTGCTCGACATCGTTGATCCGACCCCCCAGACCGTTGACGCGCTGATGAAGCTCGACCTCGCTGCTGGTGTGGACGTCGAGATCAAGTTGCAGTCGTAATCGGAGGGTATGAGAATGCGCTCTGGTATTATCGCAAAAAAAGTTGGCATGACCCGCCTGTTCATGGAAGACGGCAAGCAGATCCCTGTGACCGTTCTTCACCTGGACAACCTGCAGGTCGTTGCACAGCGGACCGCTGAAAAAGACGGCTACACCGCCGTTCAGCTGGGCGCCGGTGCTGCCAAGGCAAAACGCACCTCGAAAGCCATGCGCGGTCACTATGCCGCTGCCAAGGTCGAGCCCAAGCGTAAGCTGGCTGAGTTCCGCGTCTCCGAAGATGGCCTGATCGAAGTGGGCGCCGAAATCTCGGCAGAACACTTCCTGGCTGGTCAGAAGGTTGACGTTTCGGGTACCTCGATCGGTAAAGGCTTTGCCGGTGCAATGAAGCGCCACAACTTCGGTGGTCTGCGCGCCTCGCACGGTGTTTCGATCAGCCACCGTTCGCACGGTTCGACCGGTCAGTGTCAGGACCCGGGCAAGGTGTTCAAAGGCAAGAAGATGGCCGGTCACATGGGTGCTGCCCGTGTTACCACCCAGAACCTCGAGGTTGTCAAAACCGACGCCGACCGTGGTCTGGTCTTCATCAAAGGCGCCGTTCCCGGACCGAAATCGGGCTGGGTCACCGTCAAGGACGCCGTAAAGAAGAAAGCACCGGAAGGCCTGCCTTTCCCGGCTGCTGTGAAATCGGCTGCAACCGAAGCACCTGCGGAAGAAGTATCCGCGGAAGGTGGTGAAGCATGAAACTTGATGTAATCAAACTGGACGGCGGCAAGGCCGGCGACATCGAGCTGGATGCAGACCTGTTCGGCCTCGAGCCGCGCGCGGACATCCTGCACCGTGTGGTCCGTTGGCAGCGCAACAACGCGCAGGCCGGCACCCACAAGGTCAAGACCCGCTCGGAAACCAGCTACTCGACCAAGAAGATCTATCGCCAGAAGGGCACCGGTGGCGCACGCCATGGTGACCGTAACGCACCGATCTTCCGCAAGGGTGGTATCTACAAGGGCCCGACCCCGCGTTCGCACGGCCACGACCTGCCGAAGAAGTTCCGCAAGCTTGGCCTGCGCCACGCTCTGTCGGCCAAAGCCAAAGCAGGTGAACTGGTTGTGATCGAGAACGCCGAAGCCGAAGGCAAGACCGCCGCACTGGCCAAACAGGTTGCAAACCTGGGCTGGAAACGCGCTCTGGTCATCGACGGCGCGACCGTGAACGAAGGTTTCCTGAAGGCGTCGCGCAACATCGAAGGTCTGGATATCCTGCCGTCGATGGGTGCAAACGTTTATGACATCCTCAAGCGTGACACCCTGGTGCTCACCAAAGCGGCTGTCGAAGCACTGGAGGCTCGTCTGAAATGAGCGCGAAGGCAGAACACTACGACGTGATCCGCAAGCCGATCATCACCGAAAAGTCGACCATGGCGTCCGAAAACGGCGCGGTTGTCTTTGAAGTGGCGATCGACAGCAACAAGCCGCAGATCAAAGAGGCCGTCGAGGCGCTGTTTGGTGTGAAGGTCAAAGCGGTGAACACCACCGTGACCAAAGGCAAGGTCAAGCGGTTCCGCGGCCAGCTGGGCCGTCGGAAAGACGTCAAAAAAGCATATGTGACCCTGGAAGAGGGTAACACCATCGACGTGTCCACCGGTCTCTGATCGGACCCGTCTTTGGAGAGAGATAAAGGCCCCCGCGAAAGCGGGGGTTTTTTGTTGGGCTGATATTGAAGCCCAAAACCAACTTGATAATGGACGGGGTTGTGCTGTCGAAGCTATAGCACAACCTATCGTCATTGCTCTTCGTTTCGCATTCTGAGAATAGAAGAGCAATCTCATGTTGATAGGTTGATATATGTCCGCGAACGCAAAACAAATTCTGGGCGATATTGTAGATCAATGAAGGCAAGAAAGTTTGCCCGAAATGTCTATTCAAGACTATTTTGAGGTATTTGCTGCCGAGCAAATTACCAAAGGCTTCTCGCTTACATTTGAGGAACTTGAAAACGGTATCGTCGATGGCGAGCACGACGGTGGCATTGATGCAGTCTATGTTTTCGTTAACGGTGATTTGGTAAGAGAGGACTCCGACTTTAACGTCTATAAAAAGAACATAGAAATTGAACTTGTAGTCATTCAAAGCAAAACAGCTGGTGGATTTTCGGAAGATCCGATAAATCGATTGAAATCATCACTTGCCCGTCTTCTAGACCTGACGTCAGACTACGACCAACTTCCGCAATATAGCGCGACTGTTAAAGAGGCGCTGGAGTTGTTCCGCACAACTTATCGCAGGCTGGCGGCGAGGTTCCCTCGCCTGAGCATCCGAATGATCTATGCCGCGATGAACGCCGACAGCGAAGTTCATACGAATCTCGGATTAAAGCGAGATGAGATTGTCGCTGAAGTGCAGGCAATGTTCGAGGAAGCCTCAATCGACTTTTCGTTCCTCGGAGCGCGTGAGCTACTGGCTCTTGCACGGCAGCAGCCCAACCAGTCTTTTGAACTGAAGTTTGTCAAAGCAGTGCCGGACGACAATGGCTACGTCGTATTGTCGCTTTTGAAAGACTACAACCGATTTTTGAGAAACGATGGGGCAAACGTACGTCACGATTTGTTCGATGCAAACGTCCGTGACTACCAGGGTTCAACGGAAGTAAACTCTGAGATAAGTCATACTCTAGAAGGGCCGAAAGATGTGGACTTCTGGTGGTTGAACAACGGTGTAACGATACTTGCCAGCCAAGCCACCCAAGCGGGAAGCGGTGTGACAATCGAGAATCCACAGATTGTAAACGGACTGCAAACCAGCTCTCAAATTGCCAAGTACTTTGACGAGGGTGGTGAAGATGATGACAGGATGGTGATGGTTAAGATCGTCGCCTCGGAGGATGAAGCGGTTCGAGACCAGATTATCAAAGCTACAAACAGCCAGAATGCTGTTCCTCCGGCTTCATTGAGAGCTACAGACAAGGTTCAAAGAGACATTGAGCATGCGCTTAAGATGGGTGGTTACTATTATGACCGCCGAAAAAACTACTACAAAAACCAAGGGCGGCCAGCCGCCAAGATCGTGAGTATTCCGCTTTTGGCGCAGACTATGATGTCTCTGCTTCGCGCAGAGCCGGACAATGCGCGGGCAAGACCTTCATCTCTGATCAAAGATGACGCGGTGTATGGATCGTTGTTTTCCGAGGCATATCCTATCGATTGCTATTTGGTGGCGTCGGACTTGATCAAGCGGCTTGAAGTAGCCTTAAAAGCCAGAGCGACGTTTACTGCTGCAGACCGAAACAACTTGAGATTCTATTGCCTGTTTTGGGTTGCTGGTTGGGTTGCCAAATCTTCCTCATTATCTGCGACCAAAGTCGCCGAACTGAAGGATAAAGTCACCGGTGCCGATATTGAGCAGGCCATAGACAGGGTGGCGACGGAATTTCAAGCTGCGGGCGGCACAGACAAAGTTGCAAAGGGGTCTGATTTTAAGGACCATTTGATCAGTAGGCTGGCAGAAGAAATAAAAGCTCATTTTACTAGCTAGACACCCACCGCCAACCCAGTTTCACGCACCCAATCTTGCGGCCTCGGATTCGTTCCGGGGCCATAGATATTTTGAACCGGGGACCTTTGCGGCCCTATACCCTTGGCACCTGCGGGGGCCTCTCACATAGCGGGGAAACTCCCTTCACTTGCTAAACGGAAGACAGAAAGCATGGCACTCAAGTCGTATAAGCGCGTTATTTTTTGACCGCCGCAAAGACGGCTGGACGTCAGGTGCAGTTCTGGAAAAGAGCAATGAAATCGATCTGAGCACCGGTTTTTGACCCAACATGAGTGGCTGATCACGGCCCCGGCGGTTTCACCCGTCGGGGCCGATTTCATTTCAGCCCTGAAATTCTGCGCCGTCTGGCTTTGGGAACAAATGCGCGGTGTCAGCGCCGAGCCCGTTTTCAGGTTGCCGATAAAAAGATGGGGCCGTTCTCCGTTTCCGATAGCCTGAAATAGGACCGTGCCGATGTGGATACGATTTCTTTGATGAAGGGTCGCCATACGGTCGGAAAGACTGATCCGTCCGGGTTCGCCCAGACTTCTGGCACGTTGTTGGACCATGCGAGGGCAGATCTGCGCCTGCGTATCTCCAGGTTTCATGCACCGGCCACGTCCCCTTTTGGGCTGCCCGTTACACCGAGAATCGTCCGCAGGGGCATTGCCTGCACGGCCCAACGCACGTGGCCCGTCGGTTCGTGGATCACTGTGACCAGGACTGCGCAGTGCAGAGGATAACGGTGCAGATGACAAACCACCCGATCAACCTGTTCAAGTGTCGAATGCCAATCCGGACACCGTGTGTTTCAAGACGTTTCGGCCGTGAGATGCGCCAGCAGCTACCGCAGGCGGCCATTGGGCCCGGTGGCCTCCGGCGCGTCAGCAGAGCGCTTACGCATATTGCGGCCTTGCCATGTTCGGTCGAGCCACGAGCTTTGAGATGGTGCCATAGCCCCCGACATCCAGCAGGGGGCATGGACCCGATATTAGCGTCACACAGTAGGGGTAGCGTACTTCGGCAGAATGAGGGGGCGTTCAGGTGCTCTGTGGCCGTTCTGCGGGCTTCTCCCGGAAACAGAAAAGGCGCCGTGCGGCGCCTTTGTGTCTTGCACTGGGATATCCGCGATCACGAGCAGTAAACATGCTTGTGCGCAATATCTGCAATGTCGCAGCGGCGGATGCCGATGTCATCCAGTTCGCGGTTGGTCAGGCGCTGCAACTCGGTATAGGTGCGCTGATACTCAGCAGCACGTGCACGGGCTGTTTTGATCCGTGTGACCATGTCAGCGATCCGGGTGCCGAAGTTGAAGCCAGTATGGGTCAGTGTTGCAGTTGTCATCTCTGTATTCCTTTCTCGTATCAGGGCGTATTCCCTGACGTTTCCTTTTGAGTTCCTTCATTGGACAAGGCAGAGATAGGAGCGTTTGCTATCGCTAACAACGCAGATTTTGGTCTAGCCGATATGCATCTGTTGAATGGCTATACATGTCGTGGGCCACGTCAATCACACGCCGCTTTCATTTCTTTCGCGCGTTTTATTGCGGGCGGCCATCGCCCGACCATCACGTATGCTCAGCCCCATCAGTGTCAGATTGGTCGCCCCGGCAATCAGTTCGATGATCTGTACAATATAGAAGCTGGTATCAAACGAGCCCGCGTTTGCCTTTGCGCTCAGGTAGACGGCGGCTGGAACAAGGACGATGAGACCGTTCATAGCAATGATCGGCATCCGTTTCTTTTTGGTGAGCGTAGGGGCATCTTTTCGACGACGCCCAAGTGTCGCCCCGGATGCACCGACAATCACCATTGCAGGCACCAGAACAAAGAGCCCGCTGACGATCATGGACTTTACTGCCGCGACGGTCGCATGGTTTGCAAATAACTCACTGTACAAAGTGGATGTCCAGAATACGAGGATCGTAAGAAAGCCTACTACTCCGGCGATGGGGTGGATGGTTCTTAACATATTGCTACTCCCAAATGAGGGTCAGGCGACGCAGTGGTTTTCGACTGCGAGCTTGCGAAGAAGATGTGGCCTGGCCACTGCGCTTGCTGGACAGTCCGCGATCCGACGCTGGAACTCGGGATGAGTGAATGCGTCGCGAAAGCTTTGCACGTTTTGCCAGATCGCGTAGTTCACAAAGGTCGAACTGCCCGCGATACCCTGATGGAGCTGGGTCGAGATATATCCCGGTTGCGATTTCATGAAATCCACATCATGCGCCCATGCCCGAAGCAGCGCCTTTTCGTCTTCGGCGTCCACCGTAAACAGGTTGATCAGCACCACCGGTCCTTCCTCGGTCTGCATCTGATCTGCCAGCGTGACGATCGTGTCCAACTCTTTGATACGAGCCATTTCGATTCCCTTCGATTCTGAAGTATAGCAAGCTATATAAAATTGCATAGCATGCTATTCAAGTGTAAATCTAGGACATGGACTTCGAAAAAGAAAACTCGGCCGGGTATCTGGTTAATCACATGGCACGATTGTTCGCAAAGGAGTTGCAGCAACGCATTGCGCCCTTTGGCATCGTCGTCGGACAATTCCCAATCTTGCTGGAACTCTGGCTCAAAGACGGTGTGACGCAAAAGGATCTGCTGACCAAAATTGACGTCGAACAGGCGACATTGGCCAACACGCTCAACCGTATGGAACGTGATGGCTTGATCAAAAGAACGAAAAACCCTGCTGACGCTAGGGCTCAATTGATTTGGTTGACCGAGAAGGCCGCAGCACTTCGCAGCAGCGCCTACGAGGCAGCTCAGAACGTGAATGCCGATGCATTACAGGTCTTGAATGACCCTGAGCGCACACAATTCATGAACTATATGCGTCGAGTCATAGGCGGCATGCGCTCAAGGTGAATTGAAGGAGGATCAGTTTACGGCACCGGCAGGCAAGCCATTAAACAAAAACACCCCCGACCGAGGTCGGAGGCGTTTCTAAGTCTTCAAAGCTGCGGGATTAGCCGCGCTCTTCGACGATCTCTACCAGATGCGGGATCTTGCGGATCATGCCGCGGACCGAAGGGGTATCTTCCAGCTCACGGGTTTTGTGCATCTTGTTCAGGCCCAGGCCGATCAGGGTTGCGCGCTGTTCGGCGGGGCGGCGGATCGGAGAACCGATCTGCTTGACGACGATGGTTTTTGCCATGGGTCGCTCTCCTTACGCTTCGGCTTCAGCAGCCGGTGCTTCGTCCCGCTTGGGCAGGATGTCGGCAACTTTTTTACCACGACGTGCGGCAACCGAACGCGGGCTCTGCTCTTTCTGCAGGCCGTTGATGGTGGCGCGGATCATGTTGTACGGGTTCTGCGAGCCCAGCGATTTGGACACAACGTCCTTGACGCCCAGCATTTCGAACACAGCACGCATCGGACCACCGGCGATGATACCAGTACCTTCAGGCGCGGTGCGCATTACCACTTTACCAGCGCCGTGACGGCCCTCGATGTCGTGGTGCAGGGTCCGACCTTCGCGCAGTTGCACGCGGATCATCTGACGCTTGGCTTGCTCGGTCGCCTTACGGATGGCTTCAGGTACTTCTTTCGCTTTACCTTTGCCAAAGCCGACGCGGCCTTTCTGATCGCCGACAACCACCAGAGCGGCGAAGCCAAAGCGCTTACCACCTTTTACGGTTTTCGACACGCGGTTGATCGCAACCAGACGATCTGCAAATTCCGGTGCTTCTTCACGGTCGCGGCCACGGCCCCGACGGTTTTCACGTTCTGCCATTTGGCATCCCTTTTCTCATGTGGCGCATACGGCGCCGTTTCTTCAATCCAAGTGAGCCCCGACTGTTGCCGAGGCCCCCGGATCATCGGGGCAGCCGCAAAGCTGCCCGCAAGTCTTAGATCTTCAGGCCGCCTTCACGCGCAGCGTCGGCCAGAGCCTTCACTTTGCCGTGGAACAGGAAGCCGCCACGATCGAAATAGGCCTCTTCGACGCCTGCCTTCTTGGCACGCTCGGCGATGGCCGCGCCCACTTTGGTGGCCGCTTCGACGTTGTTCTTGCCAACTACACCCAGATCTTTTTCCAGGGTCGATGCCGAGGCCAGGGTCACGCCACGCACGTCGTCGATCAGCTGAACAGAGATGTTCTTGTTCGAACGGTGTACGGACAAACGCGGACGACCCGCGTTGACCTTGCGAAGTTTGTTCCGAACGCGCAGGCGGCGCTTCAGAAACAGGGTTCTTTTGCTGTTTGCCATTGTGTTCGTCCTTACTTCTTCTTGCCTTCCTTGCGGAAGATGAACTCGCCCTTGTAGCGGATGCCTTTGCCTTTGTAAGGCTCGGGGCGGCGCCACTCGCGGATTTTCGCCGCGGTTTCGCCCACCAGCTGCTGGTCGATACCTTCCACAACGATCTCGGTCTGCTTCGGGGCGGTGATGGTGACACCTTCCGGAGCAGTGAAATCAACATCGTGGCTGTAACCCAGGTTCAGCTTCAGGGTGTTGCCCTGCATCTGAGCCCGGTAACCAACACCCTGGATCTCCAGCTCTTTTTTGAAGCCGGTCGTCACACCGGTTACCAGGTTGGCAACCATGGTGCGGCTCATGCCCCACTGCTGGCGGGCACGTTTGGACATGCCGCGGGGGTCGATCTTGACCACGTTGTCTTCAACCGACAACGTTACGTCGTCGGTGGCGGTAAAGCTGCGGGTGCCTTTCGGACCTTTCACTTCGATGGTCTGACCCGACACAGTGGCAGTAACGCCGCTGGGCAGCTCGACCGGCTTTTTACCAATACGAGACATTGCAGACCTCCTTAGAAGACGGTGCAGAGCACTTCGCCGCCAACATTGTTGGAGCGAGCGTTTGCGTCCGACATCACACCTTTCGGAGTGCTGACAATCGACACACCCAGTCCCTGACGGACCTGCGGGATGTCATTGACGCCCATGTATACGCGACGGCCGGGCTTCGAGACCCGCTTCAGTTCGCGAATAACAGGGGTGCCTTCGTAGTACTTCAGGCTGATTTCGATGGCCGGATGACCGTTTTCACCGGTCGTCTTTTCATAGCCACGGATGTAGCCTTCGTCCGCCAGCACGTCCAGAACCCAACCGCGCAGCTTGGAAGCCGGGGTGGAAACGGTGGACTTGCCGCGCATTTGCGCGTTGCGGATACGGGTGAGCATATCGCCGATAGGATCATTCATATCTATGTCTCCCTTACCAGCTCGATTTCACCATGCCGGGGATCTGACCAGCAGAACCCAGCTCGCGCAGCGCGATACGGCTGACCTTCAGCTTACGGTAGTAAGCGTGGGGACGACCTGTCAGCTGACAGCGGTTGTGCAGACGAGTGGCCGAGCTGTTGCGCGGCAGTTTCGCCAGTTTCAGACGCGCCTTGAAGCGCTCTTCCATCGGCTTGCTCTCGTCATTCGCGATTTCTTTCAGCTCGGCACGCTTTGCGGCATATTTGGCCACCAGGCGTTCGCGCTTCTTTTCGCGTTCGATCATTGCTTTTTTAGCCATGTCTCAATCCTCCCGGCGCTTATGCGTTGAACGGCATGTTGAACGCTTTCAACAGTGCCTTTGCTTCAGCGTCGGTTTTCGCTGTGGTGGCAATTACGATATCCAAGCCCCAGACCTCGTCGACCTTGTCGAAATCGATTTCCGGGAACACGATGTGCTCTTTCATGCCCATGGCAAAGTTGCCCTGACCATCGAAAGAAGGCTTTACACCGCGGAAGTCACGAACGCGCGGCAGCGCGATGGTGATCAGACGATCCAGGAATTCGTACATCCGGTCACCGCGCAGGGTCACTTTCGCACCCAGCGGCATGTCTTCACGGACGCGGAAACCCGCGATCGACTTCTTCGCCTTGGTTGCAACGGCCTTTTGACCGGCAATCGCAGTCAGATCCTCGACGGCAGCTTTTGCTTTCTTCGAGTCTTTGACGGCCTCGGCACCACAACCGATGTTCAGAACGATCTTATCCAGCTTGGGCAGCTGCATGTCGTTCTTGTAACCGAACTCTTCTTTCAGAGCGGCACGGATGGTTTCGACGTACTGAGCTTTCAGACGCGGGGTGTAGGTTGCGGAATCAAGCATCGATCACGTCCCCTGTGGTCTTGGCGAAGCGCACCTTCTTGTCACCTTCCATGCGGAAGCCAACGCGGGTTGCTTTGCCGTTCTTGTCCAGCAGTGCCAGGTTCGACAGGTCGATCGGGTTTGCCTGAGGCAGGCGACCACCTTGCGAGTTCTGCGACTGACGGGTGTGGCGGATGGCGATGTTGATGCCATCGACAACAGCTTTACCGGCCTTGGGGTCAACCGAGGAAATGGTTCCCTCTTTGCCCTTGTCCTTGCCGGCCAGCACGACGACCTTGTCGCCTTTGCGGAGTTTAGCAGCCATGATTACAGCACCTCCGGAGCCAGCGAGATGATTTTCATGAAGTTCTTGCCGCGCAGTTCACGAACAACGGGGCCAAAGATACGGGTACCGACTGGCTCGTTGTTGTTGTTCAGGATGACGGCGGCGTTGCGATCAAAACGGATCGCGGTGCCGTCTTCGCGACGGACTTCCTTGGCGGTGCGCACGACGACGGCCTTGCGGACGTCACCTTTCTTTACGCGGCCGCGTGGGATGGCTTCCTTCACCGAGACGACAATGATGTCGCCGACGGAGGCGTATTTACGCTTGGAACCACCCAGGACCTTGATGCACTGAACTCGGCGTGCGCCGGAGTTGTCAGCGACATCCAGATTGGTCTGCATCTGGATCATGTGGTTTCTCCCGACCTGTGGGGGCTGGTCTTGTTAATTCCCCCAGGGTTTCGACAAATGGAAAGGTCTGGGGGCTTACGCCTCCAGAACTTCCCAACGTTTCGTCTTCGATTTCGGCGCGCATTCGATGATGCGTACAGTGTCGCCGACCTTGAAGGCGTTCTTTTCGTCATGAGCCCGGTATTTCTTGGACTTACGAACGGTTTTTTGCAGCAGCGGGTGCTTGAAACGGCGTTCAACCGAAACAGTCACGGTCTGCTCGTTGGCGTCGCTGGTTACTACTCCGGACAGGATACGCTTGGGCATAGGATTACTCCTCCGATGCCGCGGCAGCGGCCTTTTCGTTCAGAATGGTTTTGACGCGGGCAGCATTGCGGCGGGCCGCTTTGATACCAGCTGTATTTTCCAGCTGACCGGTTGCCTGTTGAAAGCGCAGGTTAAAGCTTTCTTTCTTCAGGTTGGCCAGTTCCTCGCGGAGCTGGTCCGGGGTCTTGTCACGCAGTTCTTGGGCGTTCATCGCCTTTTTCCTTTGCTCAAAACACCAGAAGGCCCCCTTGCAGGGTCACCTTGGACCTGGTGGATGAATGATAGACATACGAACCCCCCGACTCGGCCGGGGGACTTGCAGGATGCCGTCGTATAAGGGTTTAGGGGGTGGGTGGCAAGGGTAAGTTTGACGTCTTCTTTACGCCAAGGGAATAAGTTGCTCCCGGTCGCTGAGCAGGTGGCCAACCACAAAGGTTCCGCGAAGTATTCCTCCTCCAAACTCAGGCCAAGGTCTGTATTGCCAACAGGCCGCGTTCGGCGCCCAATAGAGAAGGCCCAAAAGCCTGAAGTTCACAGAGGAGGCAAGAAAATGACCAGTCCTTATTCAGGAGGATGTGAACACGTCAAGATAGTCGCAGCGGCAGAACCGATAGACAACCATGAATGCCATTGTGATGTCTGTAAGTCCGTGACCGGACAGCACACAACCCATGTTGCGTTTTTTAACTACTCAGACCTGTCAGCAGACCCCGAAGATAAGATGAACCGTCAACCATTCAACGCCAACAATCCCGATGGCCCTTTAGAGCTTTGCACATGTTCAGAGTGCGGGGCCGCGCTGATGCTTGATGATAAGCAAAAGCGCATACGCGTGGCTGTACCCAACGTGATGGGGTATGATGACAGCCAGTTTCCGGCAGCGACTTACCACGCGTTTTATGATGACAGCAAAGGGTACCCCAAGCCTGATGACGGACGACCGGTATATGAAGCGCTTCGTCCAGAATTTGCTTGGCCTTCACCTGCCAGCTGACAGGGCGTAAGCTCATTCTGAGCGAAGTACCAACGGTGTTCGCTGACATTCAAGATGCCGGTATTCGGTGGGAGCGTTCAGTCCCACCGATAGTTGAAACTGACCGATATCCGCTCTTCCTCGGCCATGTTCATCGGCACCTCGTGGCGTAGCCAGCTTTCCCACAGCAGCACGTCGCCGACCTGAGGCTTCATATAGATAAAGGGCTGCAAATCGCGCCGCCCACCTTTGATCCGCGTTGGGGCCGCCATCATACGGCCCGAGCGGGGGTCTTCCAGCTTCAGCGCACTTGCCCCCTCGGGCATCGACACGTACGTCGTGCCCGAGATCACGCTGTGCGGGTGCAGGTGGCTGGAGTGCATGCCGCCCTCGGGCAGGATATTGATCCAGAGGTCCTCGAGCTTCAACTCTCCCTCGCCCAGATCGAATTCCAGATCCTTGGCGAAGGCCGCCACATGCTGATCCAGCACTTTGACCAAATCGGCAAAGATCGGGAACCGCCATGGCAGATCAGTCAGCGAGGCATAACTGGTATAACCGGGATAGCCGTTTTCCTCACACCAATCCTGCCCGGCCTCATCGTCCGCGGCAATGACAAGGCACGAGTTTTCCAGTTCTTCCGGGTCGATCCTGGGATCAAACTCAGACAATGCAGCGCGGTAGAGACGGGTTACGAAGAGTGATTCAATCTGTGCCATAGCGCCCTCTTAACCCAGCTTCACCGCGATTGCGATGGCTCTTTTGCGAGGCTCTGCCTCGCGCTCCGGGATATTTTTTGCCAGATGAAATCCGGATCCCCTGCTTCATCTGGCCATAAATATCCCGGGGGAGTCGCGGCTTGCCGCGGCGGGGGCAGCGCCCCCAAATGATAACCCCCGCCGGTTTCCCGACGGGGGTCAAATATATCACGAACGGGGAAACCCCCGGATCGCTTACCAGTCTTCGCGAACCACGACGCGGGTCTTGATCGGCAGCTTCATCGCGGCCAGGCGCAGGGCCTCGCGGGCGATGTCGTCATTGACGCCGTCGATTTCGAACATCACGCGACCGGGCTTGACCTTGCAAACCCAGCGGTCCACCGAACCCTTACCTTTACCCATACGAACTTCGATCGGCTTTGCAGTGACCGGAGTGTCGGGGAAGATACGGATCCAGACACGACCCTGACGTTTCATGTGACGGGTCATGGCACGACGTGCAGCTTCGATCTGGCGTGCGGTGACGCGCTCGGGCTGCAGGGCTTTCAGACCGTAGGTGCCAAAGTTCAGATCAGAGCCGCCCTTGGCTTCGCCCTTGATCCGGCCTTTGTGCATCTTGCGGAATTTAGTACGCTTTGGTTGAAGCATATCTTTCCCTCCTTAGCGACGACCGCCACCAGCACCACGAGGTGCAGGGCCGTCCTGGAGTTCCTGTGCTTTACGGTCACGTGCCTGCGGATCGTGCTCCATGATCTCACCTTTGAAGATCCAGACCTTGATCCCGATGATCCCGTAGGGGGTCATCGCTTCGGCATGTGCGTAATCGATGTCGGCACGCAGGGTGTGCAGAGGCACGCGGCCTTCGCGGTACCATTCGGTCCGTGCGATTTCGGCGCCGCCCAGACGGCCAGCGACGTTCACCCGGATACCCAGGGCACCCATGCGCATGGCGTTCTGAACCGAGCGCTTCATTGCGCGACGGAACGAAACACGACGTTCCAGCTGCTGAGCGATCGACTCGGCAACCAGCTGCGCGTCAAGCTCGGGCTTGCGCACTTCGACGATGTTCAGGTGCAGTTCGCTGTCGGTCATCTGGGCCAGCTTCTTGCGCAGAACTTCGATGTCTGCACCTTTCTTGCCGATGATGACACCCGGACGTGCGGTGTGGATCGTGACGCGGCACTTCTTGTGCGGACGTTCGATGATCACACGTGCAACACCGGCCTGCTTGCACTCTTTCTGGATGAACTCACGGATCTTGATGTCTTCCAGCAGAAGATCACCGTAATCCTTGGTGTCAGCGTACCAGCGGCTGTCCCAGGTGCGGTTGACCTGCAGGCGCATGCCGATCGGATTGACTTTATGTCCCATTAGGCTTGCTCCTCAACTTGACGCACCTTGATGGTGATCTCCGAGAACGGCTTCATGATCTTGCCGAAACGGCCACGGGCACGCGGGCGACCGCGCTTCATGACCAGGTTCTTGCCAACCCATGCTTCGGCGACGATCAGCTCGTCAACGTCCAGGTTGTGGTTGTTTTCGGCATTCGCGATTGCGGACTGCAGGCACTTTTTGACGTCCTGCGCGACACGCTTGTTCGAGAAAGTCAGGTCGGTCAGAGCCTTCTCGACTTTCTTGCCGCGGATCATTTGCGCAACCAGGTTCAGTTTCTGCGGGCTGGTGCGAAGCATGCGGGTTTTCGCCATTGCTTCGTTTTCAGCCACGCGGCGGGGGTTCTTTTCCTTGCCCATGACTTACTTCCGCTTCGCTTTTTTGTCTGCGGCGTGACCATAATAGGTCCGGGTCGGCGAGTACTCACCGAACTTCTGACCAATCATGTCTTCCGTGACGTTTACCGGGATATGCTTCTGGCCATTGTACACACCAAAGGTCAGACCCACGAACTGGGGCAGAATGGTGGAACGACGCGACCAGATCTTGATGACTTCGTTGCGGCCCGACTCGCGCGCTGCTTCGGCTTTTTTAAGCACATAAGCATCGACGAAAGGACCCTTCCAAACAGAGCGAGACATAGATTAACGTCCCTTCTTCTTGGCGTGCCGCGAGCGGATGATCAGCTTCTGGGACGCTTTGTTCTTGTTGCGGGTACGCTTACCCTTGGTGTCCTTACCCCACGGTGTAACCGGTGTACGGCCACCCGAGGTACGACCTTCACCACCACCGTGCGGGTGATCGATCGGGTTCATTGCAACACCACGAACCGACGGACGTACGCCTTTGTGGCGCATACGACCGGCTTTACCGAGGTTCTGGTTCGAGTTGTCGGGGTTGGACACGGCACCAACGGTGGCCATGCATTCCTGACGGACCATGCGCAGCTCGCCCGAGCTCAGACGGATCTGAGCGTAGCCGCCATCGCGACCAACGAACTGAGCGTATGTACCGGCCGCACGTGCGATCTGACCGCCTTTGCCAGGCTTCATCTCGATGTTGTGGACAATGGTACCGATCGGCATGCCCGAGAAAGGCATTGCGTTGCCCGGCTTGATGTCAGCTTTTGCCGACGCGATGACCTTGTCACCAACAGCCAGACGCTGCGGAGCCAGGATGTATGCCTGCTCGCCGTCTTCGTATTTTACCAGTGCGATGAATGCGGTCCGGTTCGGGTCATATTCGATCCGCTCGACGGTTGCCGCGACATCAAATTTGTTCCGTTTGAAGTCAACGATCCGGTAGAGACGCTTTGCGCCACCGCCGCGGCGGCGTGAAGTGATCCGTCCGGTGTTGTTCCGGCCGCCCGATTTGGTCAAACCCTCTGTGAGAGACTTGACCGGACGTCCTTTCCAAAGCTCCGAACGGTCGATCAGCACCAGCCCGCGCTGGCCCGGCGTCGTCGGCTTGTACGACTTAAGTGCCATGCTTTCTGTCTTCCGTTTAGCAAGTGCAGGGGATTTCCCCGCTATGTGAGAGGCCCCCGTAGGTGCCAAGGGTATAGGGCCCCGAAGGTCCCCGGTTCAAAATATCTAAGGCCCCGGAACGAATCCGAGGCCGTAAGATTGGGTGCGTTTAGCAGTGTTGGGACCGGGTGACAAGAGAGAGTATCAAACTTCTTCTGCGGCCTTGAATACCGCATCCTGCCAAACGCGTTGTGGTTTACGGCCTGGATGCTAAACCCAGAAATGTTCGAACTGTTGCTGGAACTCACAGAGCGGGAACAGGACCTGACAGAAAAGGTTGAAATTGTTTCCTGTGAACTTTGGTGCAGTGAGCCCCCATGGGAAGGCTCGGAGACCGGGCTTATTGGTGCCGGGCCAAAAGGTTTCGCGGAAACCGATCTGGCAAGGTGCTGCCCCCGTAATCAGTCCAATGTATTTTATGTTGAGCCGCTGCTGCTTGGCGGCCGCATTCATGAGCGGGCTGGGGAAGCACTTTACCGAGTGACCGTAATCGTCAATCTATCGCGATATCCGCGCGGGTTAGGTTGATCCAGAATGGAGCGGCGGTGTGACGGACGGCGCATTCGGAGAGCCGTGATACAAAGAACACCCCCGTAGGCCGGGCTTCAGCCCGGCATTCACAATTCCCCTCAGAGCGATTGAAGGGTTTTGAGGCCATTCATCGGCGGATGTTGGTAAAGGTGTGGGTGTTTCGAGGGGTGCCGGGCTGAAGCCCGGCCGACCAGTTGGCGTGAGGGGTGCGAGCGCTCATCCTATGTTTGCAGTTTATCACTTCTGTGCATCAAAGTCGGCAATCGCAATAGATGCCAACTCGCGCAACTTGAGCTGTTCCTGAACTTTCTTATCTTCATCCAGGATTATCTTCATGGATAATTTAATCGGCTCAAATGCCCGCAAACACACATCCTCAGATAACTCGTGTATTCCTTTGCTAAGGATAGAATAAAGCCTTTTGTTTTCAACGAGAAAACTTGGAAGGTGACCCGCAAGAAAATGAACTTTTTCATCCATTCTCAGTTTGAAGAAATCCTCGTCATTCCATCCTTCTTGCTCCTTGAACTGTAGGAACCTTTTAGTAATCAAACGCTCAAAAATTCGCCGAAGATAAACGAATGATCCAATGCCAACACCATGTGCCGCAAGTCCTATAGCCTTGTGTAGTTCGGCGGCGTCATCTCTGTCTAGAACATCCCGGTATGTTGCTGCTTCATCGTTAGCAATGTCTGCAAGCGATGGGTATTGACCGACCTTTGTGATTGTAAGCCCATTAATGTAAAAGAAATAAAGTAGTCGATGGCCGGCTCGAGTGCACACCAAGTCAACACGGTCAAATGAACGACGGTCAAATACATTGCTCCAAGGATCGCCACTTGGGATGGTGGTTGCAGCTGCAATTTCAAATGTCGCGCTTTGCTTGCAAAACGGACAATGGCCATCAACACGTGTTTGGCGCGCTGGACTAAGGCCCTCCGTACCATTCCAAACAGATCCACGCTTCTGATATAGCGTTGCGTGCATGGATGCGTCCGTAGGCAGTTGTGCCTCCGCGTACAGCGGTAACTCAAAAAAGAAGGATGCGGGGGTCATGTCTCGCATTTGACTACCGCGCAAACTTCTTATGTTTCAACCGCTTGGGCTCCAGCGCGTCCGGCCCCAACCGCCGTTTTTTGTCCTCTTCGTAATCCTCGAAGTTGCCCTCGAACCATTCCACATGCGCGTCGCCTTCAAACGCCAGAATATGCGTGCAGATCCGATCGAGGAAAAAGCGGTCGTGTGAGATCACCACGGCGCAGCCGGCGAAATCGACCAGCGCGTCTTCCAGTGCGCGCAGGGTTTCGACGTCGAGGTCGTTGGTGGGTTCGTCGAGCAGTAGGACGTTGCCGCCCTCTTTCAGCAGGCGGGCCATGTGGACACGGTTGCGCTCACCCCCGGATAGCAGCGAGACCTTTTTCTGCTGGTCGCCGCCCTTGAAGTTGAAGGACGAGCAATAGGCGCGGGAATTGACCTGCGCGTCGCCCAGCTGGATGATCTCGGCGCCGCCGGTGATCGCCTCCCACACTGTGTCGTTGTCTTTCAGGTCGTCGCGGGACTGGTCGACATAGGACAGCTCGACCGTGTCGCCGTATTCGATGGTGCCGGCATCGGGCTTTTCATGGCCGGTGAGCATTTTGAACAGGGTCGATTTACCGGCGCCGTTGGGGCCGATCACGCCGACGATGCCACCGGGCGGCAGGCTGAACGAGAGATTTTCGATCAGTTGCTTGTCGCCCATGTGCTTGGCCAGCCCGTTGACCTCGATCACCTTGCTGCCTAGGCGCGGGCCGTTGGGGATGACGATCTGAGCGCGGGTCAGCTTTTCGCGCTCGGACTGTTCCGCCAGCTCGTTATAGGCGTTGATCCGGGCTTTGGATTTGGCCTGACGCGCCTTTTGACCCTGACGCATCCATTCCAGTTCGCGCTGTAGCGTCTTCTGCTTGGATTTGTCCTCGCGTGCTTCCTGCTCAAGCCGTTTTGCTTTCTGCTCCAGCCACGAGGAATAGTTGCCTTCGTACGGAATGCCACGGCCGCGGTCCAATTCGAGAATCCAGCCGGTGATGTCATCCAGGAAATAACGGTCGTGGGTGACGATCAGGATGGTGCCTTTGTAGTCGATCAGGTGCTGTTGCAGCCAGGCGATGGTTTCCGCGTCCAGGTGGTTGGTCGGTTCGTCCAGAAGCAGCATGTCGGGCGCTTCCAGCAGCAGCTTGCACAGCGCCACGCGGCGTTTCTCACCACCCGAGAGGTTGGCGATGTTGGCATCGTCCGGCGGGCAGCGCAGCGCCTCCATCGAGACATCGATCTGGCTGTCCAGATCCCACAGGTTTTCCGCGTCGATCGCGTCCTGCAGGGTGGTCATTTCCTCCATCAGCTCGTCCGAGTAGTTCTCGGCGATCTCCATCGCGATCTCGTTGAAGCGGTCGACCTTGGCCTTTTTCCCGGCCACGCCCAGCATGACGTTTTCGCGAACGGTCAGGGATTCGTCCAGTTGCGGTTCCTGCGGCAGATAGCCGACCTTGGCCCCCTCGGCGGCCCATGCCTCGCCGGTGAAGTCGGTGTCCAGGCCGGCCATGATCTTCATCAGCGTCGATTTACCGGCGCCGTTGACGCCGACGACACCGATTTTCACGCCGGGCAGAAAGCTGAGGTGGATGTTTTCAAAACACTTCTTGCCACCGGGATAGGTCTTGGAGACACCCTGCATGTGGTAGACATATTGATAGGCAGCCATGTCGCGTCCTCTGGGTCGGGGAATTTGGTTGAAACGCTGGATATCCGAGCGGGACGGGCGGGGCAAGCTGGTGGTTTTGTGAATTTCGTCTTTGGGTCGGGCGGCATAGTGTGGGTGCGTTGTAAATGGGGGTGTTATGTCGGAACTGGCCGAGTTGATTGCGGGTTGGGCGCAGCCCGGTTGCGTGACTTGGATCGGAGCGCGACCAGAGCGCCGGGCCGAGATGGTGTCACTGGAGGAATCCGTGATTACTGAGGCCGGTCTGATCAGTGACCGCGCCCGCGTTGGCAAGAGAGCAGTGACTTTGATCCAGCAGGAGCATCTGGCGGCGATTGGGTCGTATCTGGGGCAGGGGCCGGTTGCGCCTGAAATCCTGCGGCGCAACCTGGTGGTTTCGGGGATCAATCTGACGGCGCTCAAAGGGCGCGAGGTGCAGGTGGGCGAGGCAATTTTGCGCCTCACCGTGATTTGTGCGCCGTGCAGCCGGATGGAAGAAGCGCTGGGCAAAGGCGGCTATTCCTCCGTGCGTGGGCACGGAGGATGGTGCGCCGAAGTCGTGCGACCCGGGCGGGTTCGGCTGGGTGATGTGGTGCAACCTGTTGATTGACAACGCCTCGCAGTTCTGAACATCAGCAGGGTATGGAGCGGTACGGCATACCCTATGCGCGACCTGGGCAGGTCGTCGGTCTGTTCGGTGGGTCGTTTGATCCACCGCATCAGGGCCATGTGCATGTCACGCTTCAAGCGATGAAGGCGTTCGGGCTGGATCGGGTTTGGTGGCTGGTATCGCCGGGCAATCCGTTGAAGGAACGCGGGCCCGCGCCCATGGACAAGCGAATGGCGGCAGCGCGGAATGTGATGCAGCATCCGCGTGTCGAAGTGACGGACATCGAGGCGCTCACAGGTACACGCGCGACTGCGGATACTCTGACAGTGTTGCAGCGATTGTATCCACAGGTCCGATTTGTGTGGCTGATGGGGGCGGACAATCTGGCGCAGTTTCACCGCTGGAAAGACTGGCGAGGGATCATGGACAGTGTCCCTGTCGGTGTGGTCGCGCGGCCCGGCGACCGGATATCTGCCCGGATGTCCAGGGCGGCACGGGTCTATGCCAAGTACAGGATCGACGGGCAGGCGCGGCATCTTTTGGGGCGGGCGCAGGCTCCGGCCTGGTGTTTCGTGAATGTGCCGATGGTTGATGTCAGTTCCACTGAGATTCGGACGCGCGGCGAATGGCGCGCGGAAGTGTTGCCGGAATAGCCTTGCCCGGCGCATAATCGCAGCGAGTGGTTGCGCGCATTTGATCTGTGGGATTTTATTCCAACTATGGCTGGTCGTTTTTCACGTCGTGAGTTTCTGGGAGGATTGGGGGCGTCTCTGATCCCGGCAACTGGTTTGGCGCAGGCGCCGCTGGTCTCGCTCAGACCGCGCGCGCGTGCGGCGCTGTTGAGTGGTGCCGAGCGTTTGGTTGCAGCCGCAGGGTTGACGGGCGAAGTTGTTTTCGCCGTCGCGGATGTGGCGACCGGAAAGCCGCTGGAGGTTTTTGGTGAAGGTGCGGGCTTGCCCCCGGCCAGTGTCGGCAAGGCGATGACCGCGCTTTACGCGCTGGACGTTCTGGGGCCTGACCACCGGTTCGAAACCCGTTTGATCGCAGATGGGCCAATTGAAAACGGGATTCTGCATGGCGATCTGATACTGGCAGGCGGGGGTGACCCGCTGTTGGATACGGATGCGCTGGCCACGCTGGCGGCCAACCTGCGCGAGGCCGGAATCACCGAGGTTCGAGGAGCTTTCAAGGTCTATGACGGGGCGCTGCCCTTCGTGTTCAGCATTGATCCCGGACAGCCGGATCATGTGGGGTACAGCCCGGCGGTAAGCGGGATATCGTTGAATTTCAATCGGGTCCATTTCGAGTGGAAGCGTGCCGGCAAGGGGTACGATGTGACCATGGATGCACGCAGCGCACGATATGTGCCGGCAGTGGATGTGGCAGCCATGCGGGTCGAGAACCGCAGCTTGCCTATCTATACCTATCAGCCAAGTGCGCGGCAGGACCGCTGGACCGTGGCCAAGGGCGCGCTGGGCAATGGCGGGGCGCGCTGGCTGCCTGTGCGCAAGCCCGCATTGTACGCGGGTGATGTGTTTCGTACTTTAGCCCGATCCAATGGAATCGTTTTGAATCCGGTGCAAGTGACACGAGAGACGCCAAAAGGCGTCGACCTTGTGGTGCATCGCAGCGATCCATTGAACAGTATTTTGCGCGGGATGCTGAAATACTCGACGAACCTGACGGCCGAGATGGTTGGGCTGGCCGCAACCAAAGCGCGGGGCGTTGACCCGCGCAACCTGGCGGAGTCGGCGGCCGAGATGAACCGTTGGGCGTCTCAGAGCTTTGGCGTGAACGGGATCGCGATGGTCGATCATTCCGGTCTTGGCGATGCCTCGCGTATGGTGCCGGCGGATCTGGTTGCGGCCCTGGTCGCGGCCCGGAAAATGGGCGCATTGCGCCCATTGATGAAGCCTTTTGCCTTGACGGATCGCAATGGGCGGCCGGTCAAGAACCACCCGATCAAGGTCGATGCCAAGACAGGCACATTGAACTTCGTATCCGGGTTGGGCGGTTTCCTGACAACGGCGGACGGGGTCGATCTTGCCTTTGCCATTTTTACGGCGGACGTGGCCCACCGCGCCAAGATTCCTCGCGCACAACGCGAACGGCCTGAAGGCGCGCGCAGCTGGAACCGCAGGTCGCGGAAACTGCAACGGGCCTTGCTGGAACGTTGGGGTTCGCTCTACAGAAGCTGAAACCCTTAGATTGCCCAGATCAGACCGTGTGGCGCGCGCGTGCCCCGCGTTCGATTGCGGCGGCATGCAGCCGGTCGATATTCAGTTCGTACCGGATTTCTTCCAGCAGGCGCAGTTCCGTTTCAGCGAGCGAACCGTCGGCGGCTGCAACATCGCAAGCCAGCGCATAGGCCGTTTCGTTCAGACGCTCGGGCAGGTTTTCACGGATCAGGCCAAACAGCGCATCCAAACCGTCTTCTTGTTCGAACAGGTCAAAAACAATCTGTGATACACGACGGGTCCGATCGATGTCATACCCGGCAAAGACCGGCAGCATGTTCACGGCGACTTCGATCTTGACCAGCTCGGCGGTTCGGATGTTTTCGTCAGACGCCGAGACTGCAACCATGATCGCCACAAGGCAATCCTGCGGGGACATCGGGTGGGGCACTTGCTCGGTCATGGGATGGTCCTGATTGGGGTCGTTCGAGGACGCACGATATGAGCGCAGCGGGTCAGGTTCAACACCTTGTTTCATCCACCCCCGCGCGATCAGGTATTCATGACCATCATTCCCGAAATCAAAAGCGCGGCCCCCAGCCAGTAGCGCAGCCCAAGTGTTTCGCCGAAGAAGACGTGCGAGGCCAGTGGCACAAGAACGAAACTGAGGGCCATGAAAGGGTAGGCCTGGGACAGGGTCAGATACCGCAGGACATACACCCACAGCACCGTAGCCGAGCCATAGATGGCAAAGGCTGTCAGAAGGAAAGGATCGAACAGCGTCTGGATGAGGCCCGCAATTCCGGTGGCTTCGCGCCCGTCAATCCGGTTTCCTGCCAGTTTGAACAGGATTTGCCCGGCCGAGATCATAACTGGTGTGCACAGCAAACCAGCCCAGACCAGTGTCGTTGGGGCGGGCGGAGTCATCCTTGATGCTCCGGTTCCGGTTTTTCCCCGGGGCGGTCTTCGCAATAGTAGATGTCGCGCCCCAGATCTTCGCAGACATGGGTGTCCGGGCTGGGATGCACCGCGCGCAGAAAGCTGTGGGTGTAGGGGAAAAAGTTGAAATGCGGATTGAAGGTGTACCTGCTTTCGCGTTCACGCGGGACGACGATAATGACGCGTTTTCGCGCGACACGACGCAGTTCAGCGATTGCTTGCCGGTAATCCAGAAGATGCTCGATCACGTGGGTGCAGATTACGGTGTCAAAGCTGTTGTCTTCGAACGGCAGTTCTTCGATCCGAGCTGCGACATAGTCGATATTGTCGATGGCTGCCGCATCATCGACGACGAAATCCACTCCTGTCAGTTGCGTGATGTCGGGTCGGGCGGCCTTTATGCGTTGCAAAAGAACTCCGGTGCCGCAGCCGACATCGCAGATGCTTTGCCCGACGATATCCTTGGCAATCCGCTTGATGCAGGCTTCGGAATTGTCGGTGCCCTGATGCACACGCGGATGATCGCGGTAGAGTCTTTCGTATTCGTCATCCGTCAGATAGGTTGCACGTTCACGGAATTCGGCAAGGCGCGTGATATGGTCGCCCCAAACCCTGCATGCCAGCCAATGAAAGGCGGCGCTGTCACGCAGGATAGGCGGCACGATATCTTCGAGTACAAAGCGTATACGGTTGGTGGTTTCGCGTCGCATCCCGTTTCCTCTGGTCCGGGGAACCCCCCGTGTCGCCTTTGTCTAACACTGCCCGGTGAGCGTGCGAAACAACCGGGTCAAGTTTGCGCCCGCGCCCGTGTCTTTTTTGTTTCGGAGGAACAATCGGCCCACCATTGTGGCCTGAGCAAGGCTGGCCGGTGAAAATGCAGCGCAGATATCCCGGGCAGAGTGTTTGCGGGCCATGGAACGTTTCCCTACCTGCCCGAGGGCGACTGTTTTTTGGCGCAGTGTGTCGCGAATTGCGCCACTGCTTTATTGACTCATGCTGCACTGGCACAATAGGAGGGGCCGGTCCGGTTGCATGGGGTGACCGCGGCACTTTCCCCGATGGAGCACATTGAAATGTCTGAACTGCGTGAAACCGCGATGTCGTCCAAGGCCTGGCCTTTTGAAGAGGCGCGCCGGTTGCTCAAACGCTATCAGAAGGGTGCTCCGGAAAAGGGGTATGTGCTGTTCGAAACAGGTTACGGCCCGTCTGGCTTGCCGCATATCGGAACGTTCGGCGAGGTCGCGCGGACCACGATGGTCAAGCGCGCGTTCGAGGCGCTTTCGGACATGCCGACCAAGTTGATCTGTTTTTCAGACGATCTGGACGGGATGCGCAAGGTGCCCAGCAATGTGCCCAACCCGGAGGCGCTTGAGGAACATTTGCAGCGCCCGTTGACTTCGGTTCCCGATCCGTTTGGCGAATACCCCAGCTTCGGCGAGCACAACAACGCGATGCTGCGCCGGTTCCTCGATACCTTCGGATTCGAATATGAGTTCTATTCGGCGCGTGATTTCTATCGCTCGGGCCAATTCGACGAGATTCTGAAGCGTGCAGTTGAACGCTATGACGACGTGATGGCCATCATGTTGAAAAGCCTGCGGGAAGAACGCCAGCAGACCTATTCGATCTTCCTGCCGATCCACCCGGAAACCGGTCGGGTTCTGTATGTGCCGATGAAGAAAGTGTGTGCAGAGACCTATACCGTCACATTCGATGATGAAGACGGCAAGGAATGGACCGTTCCCGTCACCGGTGGCAACGTGAAGCTGCAATGGAAGCCGGATTTCGGGGCGCGCTGGGCAGCGCTGGGTGTCGATTTTGAGATGTACGGCAAAGAACATGCTACCAACGAAAAGATCTATGACGCGATCTGCCGTGCATTGGGTGGCCGCGCGCCCGAGCATTTCAGCTATGAGCTGTTTCTGGATGAGAATGGCCAGAAGATCTCGAAATCGTCGGGCAATGGTGTCTCGATTGACGAATGGCTGACCTATGCGCCGACTGAAAGCCTAGCGTATTTCATGTACCAAAAGCCCAAGACGGCCAAGCGGATGCATTTCGACGTGATCCCGAAAGCCTATGATGAGTATCATCAGCAGCTGCGCGCCTATCCGGGGCAGGACCTGAAAGCTCAGTTGAACAATCCGGTCTGGCACATTCACGGTGGCGACGTTCCAGAATCGACCCTGATCGTACCGTTTGCGATGTTGCTGAACCTGGCGTCGGTCTCGGGCGCGGAAGACAAGGAGACGCTGTGGGGCTTTATTCGCCGCTATGCGCCGGAAGCAACGGCTGAAAGCCATCCCGATCTGGATCAGGCCGCGGGCTTTGCGGTTCGCTACTTCAACGATTTCGTCAAACCAACGCGCAAACATCGCGCACCCACGGATCAGGAGCGCGAGGCGCTGGAAGCGCTGAAAGCCGCGCTTGAGGCTTATGATGGCCCGACCGAGGACGAGGCGCTCCAATCAGTGGTCTATTCCATCGGGCGTGAGCGGTTCGACCCCATGCGCGGTTGGTTCACGGCGTTGTACGAAGTGCTTCTGGGTGCATCGCAGGGCCCGCGTTTTGGCGGCTTTATCGCGCTGTACGGTGTGCCAGAGACAATTGGTCTGATCGACAAGGCGCTGGCCGGAGAGCTGGTCTGATTTGACCTGATCCCCTATGGGGCTACTCTTTTTTGCAGGAGGTGGCCCCATGCGTCGATTTTTGCTTGCTGTATCCCTGAGTGTTGGGCTGGGGTCGGGCGCGTTTGCGCAAAACGCAAAGATCGAAGCAAACATTTCGGCGCAGATACAGGCCTTCAAGGCGGATGATTTTGCCACGGCCTTCACCTTTGCCAGCCCCAGCATCCAGCGCCTTTTTCAGAACCCCGACAATTTCGGACAGATGGTGCGCAATGGATATCCGATGGTCTGGCGTCCTGCCGACATACGTTTTCTGGAGTTGCGTGAAATTGCAGGAGCCTTGTGGCAGAAGGTGATGATCACGGATGCAAACGGGCGTGTGCACATATTGGACTATCAGATGATCCATCTGGAGGACGGTTGGAAAATCAATGGCGTCCAATTGTTGGGCAACGCTGACACTGCGGCCTGAGGCAACACCACCGTCACGGTGATATGAGCCGTGGTTAATTCTCTTTCGGTATTCAGACTGACGCGTTCGGGGCGGACCTGGACACGGGGTTTGGACGCGTCGCCAGATTGGCGTGGCGCGATTTAGAAAGGGTTTTCAATGAACAAGGCAATCACTGACGGCATCGTCTTCATGCCGCCTCAATTCGCGAATGGCCTGAACGTTTGGTCTGCGGGGGACGGAACGCCCGGCTCGCCCACATATGGTGGATCCGGCACGGGGGTTTTCGTGCCTGCGGATGCCGATTTTGGTGGCTGTCTGGAGATCCTGAAAGTCCAAACCACCCAACAGCTTCGATACATGGGCCAGACGCCGATTTTGCCTGGTTGCTATTTGCAGATCAAAGCGCGGGTCAAGGCGATCAGCGGCCCTTTGCCGTCGGTGCGCATAGCGGCCTGGGCCGGGGGCGCGGGGGACACGCATGTGTCAGGTGTCGTGGAGCAGGGGCCTGCAACACAGCTGTCGGGCTATGGAGGAGTGCATGAAATAACGGCGATTGTCGGAACCGGCAAACGCCCCGGCGTGGACATGCCTTGGGGGCTGGCCGCCCTGTATGGCCATTTTGGTCTGGATATTGAGGGCGCGAATGGGGCGCTGGTGCGTGTCGACGACCTGGAGATCACGGATGTCACCGGTGTCTTCCTGCGTGAGATGATCAGTGTTGTGGATGTGCGCGACTATGGGGCCATCGGCGACGGTGTGACGGATGATTCAGCTGCGTTTGAAGCGGCCGATCAGGCGGCGGGTGGCCGTCGGGTTTACGTTCCGCAAGGGACTTATCATCTGGCCGAAAACACCAGTATGACGTCCGAAATGGACTTTGAAGGCACAGTCACCATGCCGGATGACAAGATGCTGTTGCTGACAAAGGATTTCCATCTGCCGGCTTACATCTCGGCTTTCGGAGACGAAGAACTGGCGTTCAAAAAAGCGTTTCAGGCCCTTCTGAACAATTCGGATCATGACTCGCTGGATTTGGGTGGTCGCAAGATTTCCGTCACCGCGCCGATCGACATGGCCGCAGCGGTTCCCAACAAGCAGAGTGGTTTTTCAACCCGTCGCGTGATCCGGAATGGTCAGTTTGATGTCAAAAGCAGTTCGGCGTGGGATACCGAAACGTTCACCTCGACTGCGACCTATGATCCGTCGGACAAAACGCGTCTGACCAATGTCGCGAATGTCGCCAACGTTCCTGTTGGGTCCTACGTTGCCGGCAGCGGAGTCGGGCGCGAAATCTATGTACGGTCAAAGAATGTCGGTGCGGGTGAGATCACACTGAGTGCGCCTCTTGTGGGGGCTTCGGGGACCCAGTCTTTCACATTCTATTCACTCAAGTACCTGCTGGATTTCAGCGGCTTCAGCACGCTCCGGAAATTCGGCATGGAACAGATCGAATTTCAGTGCAACAGCCGATGCAGCGGAATTCGTTTGGCGGCCTCCGGCAGTACGTTTTCGTTGAGCGACTGTTTTATCAGCCGCCCGAAAAACCGGGGGATCACGTCGACCGGAACGGGGTGCAAGGGTATGCTGATCGATAATTGCCAGTTCCTGTCAGCAGAAGAATCCCTTGTCGTCACGGACCGATATTCCATTGCGTTGAATACCAATTCAAACGATGTGAAGTTGCGCCACAACCGAGCGGTGCGTTTCAGACATTTCGCCGTTCTGGGCGGTGACAACAACATGATCCTGGGCAACCATGTCTTTCAGGGCGATAGCATCCCGCAAGGTGTGCGTACGGCCGGTTTGATCATGATCGGCACCTACAACAGTTCCACTATCGCCGAGAATTATGTCGACAACTGTTTCGTCGAATGGACGAATGAACGCGACCCGTCGCCGACCTACACGAGTGGCTTTTCGTTCAGTGCAATGAGCATCACGGACAACATCTTTTATTCCAGTCAGGCCCCGTCCTGGTTCAGTTTCATCGTCATTCGTCCCTATGGGCCCGGGCATTTTCTCAATGGCCTGGTCGTGACTGGCAACAAGTTCCGTGCCACGAGCGGTGAAATCTTTCGAGCGGATCGGGTGGATACAAGCTTTGCCGACTTGAACAAAGACAGGCACTCGAACGTGACCTTCCAGAACAATACGTATCATGGCGTAACAAGGAAATCCGCAAACCCGTTGAGGGTTCGTTATACGCAGAACTCGGTGTCCAATCTTTGGCCTGTTTCGGCAAACGGGCAGTTGCCTTTCGACGGCAAAGCAAGAAGCTGCGATGGGGTTGCGACGATCGGTGTGCTCTCGGGGGTGTTCAACAACCACGTCTTCAGCGCGCCTCATGTTGAGGTCGAACAGGGGGCGACAGGCGACAGTTTTCTGTTGCGTTGGCCAGAGCATGTGAAGGGTACGGCCTCGGTTCTGATGCGCATGGAACGTTAAAAGGCTGTCTGGCCACCCCGAAACGGGTGGCCATTTCACTCTGATCTGACCGTAAAATGACAGACCCGGTTTGCAAGGTCGGCAGGAAATAGGCGACGTTTCATTTTGATGTGTTAGGCTTGGGACAGAAAGTGGAGAATCCCGATGCTGAAAATCGCCAAAAACGCCAGTGTTCAAACAGTTATCACGACCTTTGAAATGACGCCCGGCACCTGTCAGGACCTTCTGGAAGCTCTGACGGATGCCTATGCCGAATTCATTTCGAAGCAGCCAGGTTTCGTTTCCGCCGGGCTGCACGTCAATGACGCGCAAACCCGAATAGCAAACTATTCGCAATGGGAACGCCGCGAAGATTTCCTTGCCATGCTGCGCACGCCTGAAATGCGCGATCGCAACCGCAAGATCAACGAACTCTGCAAAAGCTTTGAACCGGTCATGTATGACGTCGCTGAGACATTCGGCAGTTCCTGACCTGAATCAAAGCCTGCAATTCGTATCTGTTTCAAAGTTAGCCTGCAACAACGGAGGCTCACATCATGTATCACAACATTCTGGTCCCCATCTCGTTCGATGTTGAAAGAGATACATCTGGGCCTTTGAAGCTGGCCCAGATTCTGGCCACGCCAGACGCGCAGGTGACCTTGTTGCATGTGGTCGAGCATATTCCTAACTATGCAATCTCGTACATGCCGTCAGAATATCTGACAGAGGCGCGTAAGGCGATTCAGACAGAACTGGATGAACTGGCATCGCAGCTGCCGAATGCAAAGGGTTTGGTGATCGAGGGACATTCCGGCCGGACCATTCTGGATTGGGCCGAGGCGAACAAACCCGATCTGATCATAATTGCGTCCCACCGGCCGGGGATGCAGGACCTGCTACTGGGCTCTACCGCGTCTCATGTCGTTCGTCATGCGGCATGTGCCGTGCATGTGGTCCGCTGATGGCTAGAAATCCTGTGCGGTAAGGCGGCAGGCCCTGCCAAATCCGGCGTTCAAAAGACCGCCCTGGGTTGCGAACCGGACCAGTCCGAAATCGGCGAAATCGATATAGAGTTTCGCTTTGGGCCGTCGCGCCAAGTACCGGTCGCGCAAGTCACCATAGCCTGCCATGTCCCGGTGAACTGGCTGAGCGATCACGTGCAATGTCAGGCGCGGATGGGTCAGCGGGTCGCCCTTGTCTGCGGGCTCTCCGATCAGAAGGGCGCAGTTGGGACAAGCGCTCAGCGCGCGCGTGTGTTCCGCAAGGGTTGAAATCAGCGAAACAGGGCAACCTGCTTCATCCGTGGCCAGCGCGATCCGCGAGACAGACGGCAACCCGGTGTCAGGGCGCAGAAAGGCCAGCGCGGCAAATTTGGCCTGAAAGAGAAGGTCCTGTGCTTGCAAGCGCGCCGCTGCGTCGGGCGTCTGATAAGGATCGGATTGGGTCACGATATCGGTTCGGCAGCAAAAAATCGGGCAGATGACGGTTCCCTGTCATTTTAAGTGCCTGAAATGGATTGCGCCATTTGTTTTACCTCAGCGATATGGGATTGCCTCGGCTTTGCCACAAATCGACGTTACAGATCAGACAATGCTGTTCAAGAAACCCTCGCAGGATACGCCTGATCCGAAGCCGCGGCCGTCCAGACGACACCGGCGCGCAGAGGCGACGCGCAGGCATGCGCTGTCTCCGATACGCATTCTGGTCATGGTTCTGTTGTTGCCGCTGACCACCGTGCTGATCGCCACGGGTGTTTTTCTGCGCCTGTCCGAATTTGAGCGGGAAGAGGCGGTGATCCACCTGATCGCATTGGCAGGGTGTGATGCAACGCAGTCGCTGGGGGTGGGGCCGTTTTACGAGGGGCAGGCGGGTTATCACAAGCGTAATGACCCGGATGGCGACGGGGTCGCCTGTGGCGCTACCAGCCCGCCCCGGGCAACTGCGCCGCAAGTTCACAACAGTCCCGAACCGCAACAGCGGTCTCTTGGAACGGCCAAGTTCGTGCGCCCCTGACGGTTGTAATCGCGAAGTCCAGAAAATCTGCTCGGGACGGGGCCGGTTGCCTGTGTCATCCAGTTAGCCTCAAGCGAACGGGCGTCATGTCACAGTGGGATGGCAATGCAGCGGATCAACCCCATCTCATATGGATGGCAAAACAGGAGATCGTATGATGCAATGCCCGATTGACGGAACTCAACTGGTCATCACGGACAGAAACGGGGTTGAAATCGACTATTGTCCGCAATGCCGAGGTGTCTGGCTGGATCGGGGCGAACTGGACAAGATCATCGAGCGTTCGACAGCGTATTCTTCGCCACAACCCGGCTACGATGACCGGGCGGATCACGGCCATCGCAAGAAAAAGAAAAGAGGCGGCTTTCTGGAAGATCTGTTCGATTTCTGACCCGGTTAGGACAGCTGGGCCCCGGCACATTCGCGGAAAATGCGAACCTGGGGCGCTGCACCGTCCAAGGGAAATTCACTCACCCTGTCCTGCGTAAACGCATAGGCGGTCAGGTTGTATTCCAGCCCGTCCAGCACGTTTCCAAATCCGGTATCGGTAACCGTCAGCATCGATGCACCGTCAGATAGGACATGATGCGGAGTGGCGATTTCGATAGGGTTTGGCCCCTGGAACCGCATCGCGAACCATGGGGTATTGGTCCAACCTTCGGTCTTGCGGGTAACGGACAGGGTATAGAGCGGCTTTGCGGGGTCATAGGTCAGGAATATCTCTGCCGTGCCCGTCACGTGTGACAGGGTGCAGATCTGGCCCACCGTTGCTTCCCACGCGGCGGCGGGTGTTCCGAGGATCAATGATAACAGGACAACGCGCATGGTGCGGAGTCTAGCGGCCGAAAGGTCCGGGGCAAGGGCTGCGTCAGCCTTTCATCGCATTCAGCAGGTCCAGCAACCCCTTGCGGTCGTCATCATCGGCGTAATCGCCGGCGGCCAACCGTTCGGCGATGCGCAGGCGCAGACGCTCGTGCTGGGTGCGCACCTCTTCGCCTGCGGTTTCGGCCAGGGTCTTCATGATCACCGCCACCGCTTGCTGGCGTTTGGTGGTGGGGTTGGCGATGTAATCGACCAGGCTCTGCTGCCCGGAATCGAGGATGTTTTCGGCCAGATCGCGCAGTTGCTGGCCATTGGGCAGCAGCGGGGCGGGGGCGTCTTGGGGCGGCAGGATCTCGGGCGCGCTGCGCGGGGTCTCGGCCAGGGCGTTGGCGCCGTCGACGAAGGCCTCGGTGATCATCCGGGTGATCCTGATCGCGCGCGGATCCTTGAACAGGGTCGAGGCGATGGCCACGCCGTAATCGGTATAGACCCAAGGATTGACCCGCCGCCCGCCGCGGCCTTTGGGCTTTGAAATCACATTCCGTGATGTCAAATCGGCCACCTCGGCGTCGGTCAGCTGAAAGCGGTAACCTTCGAACAGGTCCTTGTTGCGCGAGACGGCCTGATTGAAGGCGCTGACGGACTTTCCGTAGAACCGCGCCAGATCCTCGGCCAGCACCACGCGGGTGCCGCGCACCCGGTGAATGGCGCTTTGGACTTCATGGGTGCTGGGCAGGCTATTGGGTTTCGTCATGGTAACCGTTTGGAATCACAATTTGTGATTTCAAACGTGGAGGAGGGTGGAGCGGGGTGCAAGTTTGAAAAGTTTAGATGCAGACGTATCCAGTGCTTGCTTCCAGCAGGTGATTGAATGGCTCGGTGTGCCGATATAGGTTGCATTCAGTAAATTATGTGAGGTGAATGTGAGCATTTCTAGCGCGAGGGAGTTTATTGGAGAGGTCAAGAAGCACCCTGAGAATTTCTATTTGATTCATTACTCTTGCCAAAACTTGAATGACGACAACGAAGGGCTGTCGCCGAGGATTACATCGATTGCTGTGTCTCACTATGCGACGGAGCAAAGTGTAAGCTTCTCGACCCACGCTATCGCCGAAGAGTTGGGAATACCAAGAGAACAAGTCATCGAACGATTTGATGACGTCGAAAAAGAACTATTGGATCAATTTTATAAGTTCATTCGTGATAGAAGAGACAAGTTTTGGGTGCATTGGAATATGCGAAATGCCACTTACGGCTTTGAGCATATCGAGCACAGATATCGAGTGCTTGGCCAAAAGGATGCTCCCATAATTCCTGTAGAACGCAGGGTTAATCTGAGTGACATGATTTCTCAAAGGTACGGCAGTGACTACGTTGCTCACCCTAAGCTACCGAATCTTATGGACCTGAATGGAGGCAAGCACAGAGACTTTTTATCCGGAGCTGACGAGGTAACAGCATTCAATAACAGTGAGTTTATGAGAATGCACAAATCCACTTTGTCTAAGGTGAGCTTTTTTCACACCGCTCTGAGAAAATTGGTCAAAGGAAAGCTACACACGTCTTCAAGAGGCTGGGGCGTTAGGCTTGATCGCCTCTTCGAAAGTCGCGGAGTCAAAGCGGCAGGCCTGTTAGGTGTTGTGCTGTCACTTGTATTGGGCGTGAATCAGATTTGGAATTTGGCCTACTCAGAGCAGATCGACGAGTCGAGTGCTCCACCAATTATAGAGCAGGGTGTAGAAACAAGCGAATAGAACGCCATTCACCTCTTCCTTCTCTTCACATTCCCACCCCGCTGCCCTGGTCGTCCAGCCGTTGACCGCCCCCGCGATTTCACTGCGTCTTCCGAGGCTTTCTCGACCGCCCATTGGCGCGCCATTGGGTCGTCGGCGACGGCGAGGTCGACCGCTTCCAGACGTTTGATCTCATCCCGGATGCGGGCGGCCTCTTCGAATTCCAGGTTCTCGGCCGCCTTGCGCATCTGCTCGCGCAACCCGTCCAGATGGGCCTCGAGATTGGCGCCGTGCATCGGTTTGTCGATGGTGGCGGTGACGCGGTTCATGTCGACGTCGCCTTCGTAGAGACCGGCCAGAACGTCCTCGACATTCTTCTTCACGGTCTCAGGCGTGATGCCGTGTTCTTCGTTATAGGCGATCTGCTTGGCGCGGCGGCGGTTGGTTTCCTCCAGCGCGCGTTCCATGCTGCCGGTGATGCGGTCGGCATACATGATCACGCGGCCTTCGGCGTTGCGGGCGGCGCGGCCGATGGTCTGGATCAGCGAGGTTTCCGAGCGCAGGAAGCCTTCCTTGTCGGCGTCCAGAATGGCGACCAGGCCGCATTCGGGGATGTCGAGCCCCTCGCGCAGCAGGTTGATGCCCACCAGCACGTCGAAAGCCCCCAGTCGCAGGTCGCGCAGGATTTCGATCCGCTCGATCGTGTCGATGTCGGAATGCATGTAGCGGACCTTGATGCCCTGTTCGTGCAGGTATTCGGTCAGGTCCTCGGCCATTCGCTTGGTCAGCGTTGTGACCAGCGTGCGGAACCCCTTGGCCGCGACCTTGCGCACCTCGTCCAGCAGGTCGTCCACCTGCATCTCGACGGGGCGGATCTCGACCTCAGGGTCCAAGAGGCCCGTGGGGCGGATCACCTGTTCGGTGAAGACACCGCCGGTCTGTTCGATTTCCCACTTGGCCGGGGTGGCGCTGACGAAGACGGATTGCGGGCGCATGGCGTCCCATTCCTCGAACTTGAGGGGTCGGTTGTCCATGCAGGAGGGCAGGCGGAAGCCGTGTTCGGCCAGGGTGAATTTCCGCCGATAGTCGCCCCGATACATGCCGCCGATCTGCGGGACGCTGACGTGGCTTTCGTCGGCAAACACGATGGCGTTGTCGGGGATGAATTCGAACAGGGTCGGGGGCGGCTCTCCGGGCGCGCGGCCGGTCAGATAGCGCGAGTAGTTCTCGATCCCGTTGCAGACGCCGGTGGCCTCGAGCATTTCCAGATCGAAATTGGTGCGCTGTTCCAGCCGCTGCGCTTCCAGCAGCTTGCCCTCGCCCACCAGTTGATCCAGCCGCTGGCGCAGTTCCTTTTTGATGCCGATGATCGCCTGCTGCATCGTCGGTTTCGGCGTCACGTAGTGCGAGTTCGCATAGACGCGCACCTGTTCCATCGTCGCGGCGCGCTCGCCGGTCAGCGGATCGAATTCGGTGATGCTTTCCAGTTCCTCACCGAAGAACGAGAATTTCCAGGCGCGATCCTCAAGGTGGGCAGGCCAGATTTCAAGGCTGTCGCCCCGCACCCGGAAGCTGCCGCGCTGGAAGGCCTGATCGTTGCGGCGGTATTGCTGGGCCACCAGATCGGCCATCACCTGCCGCTGGTCGTATTCGTGCCCGACCTTCAGATCCTGTGTCATCGCCCCGTAGGTCTCGACCGAGCCGATGCCATAGATGCACGAGACCGAGGCCACGATGATCACGTCGTCACGCTCCAGCAGCGCCCGCGTGGCCGAGTGGCGCATCCGGTCGATCTGTTCGTTGATCTGCGATTCCTTCTCGATATACGTGTCCGATCGCGCGACATAGGCCTCGGGCTGGTAATAGTCGTAGTAGGAGACGAAATATTCGACCGCGTTTTCCGGGAAAAACCCCTTGAACTCTCCGTAAAGCTGCGCCGCCAATGTCTTGTTGGGGGCGAGGATGATGGCCGGGCGTTGGGTTTCTTCAATCACCTTGGCCATGGTGAAGGTTTTGCCCGTACCGGTCGCCCCCAACAGAACCTGATCGCGCTCTCCATCCAGAATGCCGCCTGCAAGTTCCTTGATCGCGGTTGGCTGGTCTCCTGCGGGGGCGAACTCCGTATGCATGACAAACCGTTTGCCGCCTTCCAGTTTCAGGCGGGCCCGAACATCTTCGGTTGTCATTTGAGTCTTGTCGGAATGGGCGTATGGCATGGGCAGGCTCCGGATCAGGCCCCTACATTTGTTCTTATTTTGTCCAACTGCAAGGGCTGATCCGGTACAAATTCCCCAGTTTTGAAACTGGGCAGATACGCATCCGGATTGTGATCCGAACCAACCTTGCCGGCCAACGCGGCAAGGTCGCCGATGAGAGCCTTCGTCATCATCGGTTTGCCGGCGATCACGGCATGGGCTTCGGTCGAGGGCATCGCCCGGTTGTTCCCGGGGTTTGCGTTGACGTCCAGAATGCATTCACGATGGATCATCTGCTTATCCTTCGGCTGACTTGTCGAAGATCATAGTTGGCTCTGATGACAGTTTCTGTCATTGGCTTGCTTCGACAATCCGCGACAATTGTTGTCTTGTCCCGGGCTGCGCTCTGACGCATAAACAGGTCCAGCCAAGTGAGTACGGAGAGGCGACATGCGCGCACGGATTTACCAGCCTGCAAGGAATGCGATGACTTCAGGAATGGCCAAGACCCGCAAGTGGGTTCTGGAATATGCCCCCGCTTCGGCACGTGAGGTTGATCCGCTGATGGGCTGGACATCATCCAATGACACGCAAACCCAGATACGCCTGAAATTCGACACCAAGAAAGAGGCGATGGATTATGCCAGGGACAATGGCATCGATGCGCAGGTCAGCGAGCCGCACAAGCGCAAACCCAACCTGCGCGCACGCGGATACGGAGAAAACTTCGCCACCGACCGCCGTGGGCCCTGGACACACTGAATGATCGAAATTCGCGAGGCAGACCCGACCTCGGACGTGTTGCGCCCGATTGTGGAAGCTCATTTCGCTCACAGCGAATCGGCCGGCCCTGCGGAAAGCAACCATACGATGAGCGCAGAATCACTGGCCGGATCGGGCATTCGATTCTGTGCGATTTACGACGATCAGCAGGCTTTGGGCTGCGGCGCCTTGAAGCTGTTGCCCGATGGCACGGCCGAGGTGAAATCGGTGCATATCCTCGCACAGGCACGGGGGCGCGGACTGGCGCGTGTCATGATGGCTCATCTGGCCGATCTGGCGCGCGCAGAAGGCGTCAAAGCTTTGGTTTTGGAAACCGGGGCAGAGCATCTTCCAGAGTATGATGCCGCCCGCAAGCTTTACGAAGCGTTGGGTTATTCCTATTGCGGACCGATCTTTGGGTACAGTGACGATCCGAACAGCGCATTCATGCGCTTGGCTCTTGAACCCCGCTCGTAAAAACCGCAAGAAGGGTGCAGCGGTCCCTTAGCTCAACTGGATAGAGCAGCTGACTTCTAATCAGCAGGTTGAGGGTTCGAGTCCTTCAGGGATCGCCATTCTCGAATTTCGATTTCGATGAACACGTCAGGCCGCAATGCGGGCTGTTTCTTCGCGGTTGTCGGGTAAGGTATGAAGGGCTGGACGAGGGGGTCATGCCAGCCCTTCTAAGGGGTCACAGAGTGGTAGTGTGTGTTCCTTAACCAAACATTAACCTGATTCACCATGTTCCGAAATTGGGGGATTCCCGTAGGATGGCCAATGCGCGGATTTCAGCGTGTGGGTTGCAGCCGGCGGATCAGGATCCGGGATCATAACGCGAATTTTTCAGGGTGATATGGGGCCTGGGCCGCAAAAGCGCCAAGGTTGTGAAAAAAATATTGCAACCGGTTGCAAATAGAATCATTGTTGCGCGCAACAACAAGATTCGGGAGATCTGTATGTTGAACGTCGGATTGTTGGGTGCCGGGCGCATCGGGCGTGTTCATGCGCAGGCGATTGCATCGCATCCGGGCAGCAAACTCATTGCTGTTTCCGATGCCTTGACCGAGGCCGCGGCCAGCCTTGCCAGTGATCATAGGGCCGAGGCGCGCAGTTCCGAAGAGATCATTGCGGATCCGGAAATCGGCGCGGTTCTGATTGCAACTCCAACAGATACGCATTCTGACCTGATTGAAGCAGCGACAGGCGCAGGAAAAGCCGTCCTGTGTGAAAAGCCAGTTGATTTGGACCTGAAGCGCGCCTCGGATTGTCTGAATACCGTCGCGGAACGCGGCAAGCCGGTCATGATAGGGTTCAATCGGCGATTTGATCCCAATTTTGCGACCTTGAAGGCGGGGTTGGATGCGGGTGAGATCGGCAAGGCAGAGCTCCTGTCGATCACATCTTTTGACCCGGCGCCACCACCAGTCAGCTACGTAAAGGTGTCTGGCGGTTTGTTTCGGGACATGATGATCCATGATTTTGACATGGCTAACTTCCTGATGGGGGACGTTCCCGAAACGATCTCGGCGGTTGGGTCCTCGCTTGTGGATGCTGAAATCGGCGCCGCGGGGGATGTGGATACAGCTGCAGTTACAATGACTTACGCGGATGGCCGCATCGCGGTCATCAAGAATTCGCGGCGCGCGGCCTATGGCTATGACCAGCGGGTCGAACTGCTGGGGTCCGAGGGGTTGCTACAGGCTCAGAACATGCTGGAAAACACTGTCGTAAAGTCAACGGCGGACGGTGTGGTGGGGGCCAAGCCGACCTATTTCTTCCTGGAACGCTACATGCCTGCTTACCGTGTGGAATGGGCCGCATTTGTCGACGCTGTTGAAAGTGGATCCGAAGTTCCGGTCACGCTGAAGGACGGTGTTGCAGCGCTGGCGATGGCCGAGGCCGCGACCCTGTCAGCGCAGACGGGAAAGCCCGTTCGGATGGAAGAGATTTTGAAACCGGTTGCAAAATGATCGAAATTCTTCAAACTAATACCAGCTCGGCCCAGCGCCGCAGCCACTGAGATTCGGCACAGCCGGATGATTGGGGCCGGTACCCCGACAGAAGATCAGACTGAACCATTGGGAGGAAACTGAAATGAAGAAATTCGTTAAAGGCGCGCTTGCTGCGGGGGCACTGGCCTTGGCCACACCTGCATTTGCGCAGGAAATCGTGGTCGTGTCGCATGGCCAGGCCAATGACGCATTCTGGAACGTCGTGAAGAACGGCGTAGAGCAGGCCGGAAAAGATGTCGGTGTGAATGTGGAATATCGTGCACCTGAGACCTTTGACATGGTTGCCATGTCGCAGCTGATCGACGCCGCCGTGAACCAGGAGCCTGACGGACTGATCGTCTCGATCCCGGATGCCGATGCGCTTGGCCCCTCAATCGAACGTGCGGTTGCCGCCGGTATCCCGGTGATCTCGATCAACTCGGGTGCGGAAGTGGCCAAGGAACTGGGCGCTCTGCTGCATGTGGGTCAGGACGAATATGATGCGGGCAAGGCGGCTGGTGAAAAGCTGGCCTCGATGGGTGGAACCAATGCGATCTGTGTCAACCACGAGGTCGGCAACGTATCACTTGACCTGCGCTGTGAAGGCTTCACCGAAGGGTTTGGCGGTAAAGTAACCGTTCTGCCGACCTCGAACGATCCGTCCGAGATCGAGTCCAAAGTTGCCGCCGCGCTGGCCGCTGACGAAAGCGTCGATACCGTTATGGCGCTGGGCGCGAGCTCGGCCGGCGAGCCTTCGGTCGCCGCGGCCAAAGCCTCGGGGCGGGATTTGAATGTTGCCTCGTTCGACCTGTCGGCCAACTTCCTCCAGTCAATCGTGGATGGTGACGCGGCCTTTGCCATTGACCAGCAGCAGTACCTTCAGGGCTACCTGTCGGTGAACTTCATGGGTCTGCACGCCAAATACGGCCTGATGCCGGGCGGCGACGTGCCTTCGGGTCCGAACCTGATCACTCAGGACAAGGCCGCACAGGTCATCGAACTGTCCGCGCAGGGTATCCGCTGATTTCGGCGCGATCCGACAAACAACAGGATCGGCGCCAACGCGCCGGTCTCACCGAATTGGGAGGAAACCATGAGTGAATCAGCGCCCGTCCTGTCGGACGAAAGGGTCAAGAAAGAACCGTTCCTGACCAAACTGATGAAAAGACCCGAGCTGGGCGCCATTGCAGGGGCGGTTCTGGTATTCGTGTTCTTTGCGATCACCGCAGATGAATCGATGTTCACTCTTGCCGGTGTCATGAACTTCATGACCCCTGCGGCACAGTTGGGTATCCTGGCGATCGGTGCGGCACTGCTGATGATCGGTGGAGAGTTCGACCTGTCGATCGGATCGATGGTCGCGTTCTCGGGGCTGTTTTTCGGCGTCTGCGTCGTGACCTGGCAATTGCCGCTGATCTTTGCCATCCCAATGACATTCGTATTTGCGGCCTGTGTCGGTGCGGTCAACGGCAATATCGTGATCCGTTCGGGCCTGCCTTCGTTCATTGTAACGCTGGCGTTTCTGTTCATCCTTCGTGGCCTGTCACTGGTGGGGCTGAAAATGGCGACAGGCGGTTCGACCCAACTGCGCGGCGTGCGCGACGCGGTCGAAAACGACTGGCTGGCCCCCTTCTTTTCGGGCGAAGCATTCGGCAGCCTGTTCGCATGGCTGGCCGCCAACGGCATGATCGATACATTCAAAAGCGGCGCGCCCAAGGTCCCGGGTATTCCGGTCGAAATCCTGTGGTTCATCGTCATTACACTGGCGGCGACCTACGTGCTGCTGCGTACCCCGGTAGGGAACTGGATTTTCGCCTCGGGTGGTGACAGCACGGCTGCATCCAATTCGGGTGTACCGGTGAACCGCGTCAAGGTTTCACTGTTCATGCTGACGGCGTGCTGTGCCGCCCTTGTGGCGATCATTACCGTCATGGACGCAGGCTCGACTGATGCGCGGCGGGGGTTCCAGAAAGAATTCGAGGCGATCATCGCCGCGGTGATCGGCGGCTGCCTGCTGACCGGCGGATACGGCTCGGCCATCGGGGCTTTCTTCGGCTCGATCATCTTTGGAATGGTCGTCATCGGACTGACCTATACCGACTTTGATCAGGATTGGTTCCAGGTCTTCCTGGGTGCCATGCTGTTGATTGCCGTTCTGTTCAACAACGCGATCCGCAAGCGCGTAACCGGGGAGCGCTGATATGACCGAAGACACCAAGTTCCACCATGGCGATGCCGTCGATGATCAGGCGCCCATCGTTCAGATGAAAGACATCGAAAAGCACTTTGGCAATATCATCGCACTTGCTGGCGTCAGCTTTGACGTCAAGCCCGGGGAATGCCATTGCCTGCTGGGCGACAACGGCGCGGGCAAGTCCACCTTCATCAAGACCATGTCCGGGGTTCACAAACCCACCAAGGGCGAGATTTTGTTCGAAGGCCAGCCGTTGCATTTCGACACGCCGCGTGACGCGATGGAAGCGGGCATCGCGACCGTGTTTCAGGATCTTGCGATGATCCCGCTGATGAGCGTGACGCGCAATTTCTTCATGGGGCGCGAACCCACAAAGGGCAAAGGGTTGCTCAAGCGGTTCGATGTGGATCATGCAAACGAAGTCTGCATGGAAGAGATGCGCAAGATGGGCATCAATCTGCGCGCGCCGGATCAGGCGGTTGGGACATTGTCCGGCGGCGAACGTCAGACGGTGGCCATCGCGCGGGCGGTGTATTTCGGCGCCAAGATCCTGATCCTCGACGAACCGACCTCGGCGCTTGGTGTGCGTCAGACGTCGAATGTTCTTGCCACGATCGACCGGGTGCGCAGCCAGGGTGTCGGCGTGGTTTTCATCAGCCACAACGTGCGCCATGCGCTGGCGGTGGGCGATCGTTTTACCGTACTGAACCGCGGCAAAACTCTGGGCACTGCCAAACGCGGTGAAATCACACCCGAAGAGTTGCAGGACCTGATGGCCGGTGGTCAGGAAATGGCCGAGCTTGAGGGATCGCTGGGCGGTACTGTCTAAAGCAAGACACTCGGATGCCCTCACGGGGGGCATCCATCGGGCGGTGGCACCTGACGCCACTCTGATTTCAGGCTCTGGCAAAAGGCCTGACACCTTCGCAAATGAGAAAACCCGCGGACCGCCGATGGCGGCTCCGAGTTGAAAGGGATCATGATGAGCAAAACAGTCCGATTGACCGCGGCGCAGGCTCTGGTGCGCTATCTGGGCGCGCAGATGAACGAGGCCGGAGAGCCGTTCATCGCAGGTGTGTGGGCGATCTTCGGCCATGGCAACGTGGCCGGTCTGGGCGAGGCGCTGCATGGGGTGAAAGACAGTCTTCCCACCTATCGCGGTCACAACGAACAGACCATGGCACACAGCGCTATTGCTTATGCCAAGCAGTTGGGTCGGCAACGCGCCATGGCGGTGACATCGTCGATCGGACCGGGGGCCACCAACATGGTCACGGCCGCTGCTCTGGCCCACGTGAACCGTCTGCCTGTTTTGTTGCTGCCCGGCGATGTATTTGCGACGCGTGGCCCCGATCCGGTTTTGCAGCAACCCGAAGTGTTCTCGGATGGAACCATCAGTGCGAATGATTGTTTCAGACCGGTCAGCCGGTATTTCGACCGCATCACCCGCCCGGAACATCTGCTGACGGCTCTGCCGCGCGCTTTCCGCACGATGACGGACCCGGCGGATTGCGGCCCGGCGACGCTGGCCTTTTGTCAGGATGTGCAGGCCGAAGCTTATGACTATCCCGAAAGCTTCTTTGAGCCGCGCGTCTGGTATCAGCGCCGCATTCGCCCGGATGAGGGGGAACTGGCGCGCGCCGTTGCCGCGATCAAGGCCGCCAAGCGCCCCGTTATCGTTGCCGGCGGAGGTGTGCATTATTCGGACGCAACCGCCACGTTGCAGCGTTTTGCCGAGGCACACAATGTCCCCGTGGCCGAGACACAGGCCGGCAAGTCCGCATTGGCCTGGGATCATCCGCTCAACCTTGGTCCTGTTGGTGTCACCGGGGGGGAACCTGCCAACGACATCTGCGCAAGGGCGGATCTTGTGCTGGGCGTCGGCACCCGGTTTCAGGACTTCACCACCGGGTCATGGGGGTTGTTTGCGAACCGCGAGCGGGAATTGATCAGCCTGAACACCGCCGCCTATGACGCAGAGAAGCACGGAGCGATGCCGTTGCAGGCCGACGCTCGGGTTGGTCTGGATGAACTCAGCGAAGCGCTGGGCGGCCATCGCGCACCGGATCTGCCCGCGGCATTGAAATCTGATTGGTTCGGCAAAGTTGATGCGCTGACGGATGCCCCTGCGGACAGCAATGCACTTCCCACGGATATGCAGGTGATCGGCGCCGTGCAGCGGGCCGCCAAGGAAAACACTGTTGCGATGTGCGCTGCCGGAACGATGCCGGGTGAGCTGCACAAGCTTTGGAAGGCACCACGCCCCGGAGCCTATCACATGGAATATGGTTTCAGCTGCATGGGGTATGAGATCGCCGGTGCCATGGGCATCAAGATAGCCCAGCCCGACCGCGACGTGATCTGCTTTACCGGTGACGGCACTTATATGATGGCTAACTCGGAAATGGCGACGGCGGCGATGATGGGGATTTCGTTCACTGTTGTCGTCACGGACAACCGCGGGTTTGGGTGCATCAACCGTCTGCAAATGGGGACAGGCGGGGCCGAGTTCAACAACCTTCTCGACCACACTGTGCACGAGACAAAATCAGCCATCGATTTTGCCGCCCATGCGGCAGCGATGGGGGCGACTTCGGTCAAGGTCAGTTCAATTGCCGAGCTCGAAGACGCGCTGGCCAAACGCGATGAGGTCAAAGGCCCCTATGTCGTGGTGATCGACACCGATCCCTACCCATCGACCGAATATGGCGGAACCTGGTGGGAAGTGGCGGTGCCCGAGGTCAGCACCCGCCCCGAAGTGAATGAAAAACGCGCGGCCTATGAAGTCGCCATCAAGGAAAGAAACACGAAATGAGCGTGAAGATCGGTATCTCTCCGATTGCCTGGCAGAATGACGACCTGCCGGACCTGACCGCAGCTTACACGATGGAGCAGGCGCTGAAAGAAGCGCGCGAGATCGGCTATACAGGTGTCGAACGCGGCCAGAGGATGCCCGCCGACACCGAAGGGTTGCGGGCCTATCTGGACGTAAATGACATCGCGCTGTGTGGGGGGTGGTGCTCGGGCAGCACGCTGGTTAACGACCTGCACTCCGAGATCGCCGTCGTGCGCGAACAAGTCGAACAATTCGTTGCGCTGAACAGCCCGTGCATCGTTTATGCCGAATGCTCCAATACCGTCCAGGGACAGATTGGAACACCTGTCAATGATCGCCCCAAACTGTCGCGGGACGAGGTTCTGGCCTATGCGGGGAAGCTGACCGAGCTTGCCAAATGGATGGCAGATCAGGGCATGCCGATGGCCTATCACCATCACATGGGCACGATCATCGAAAGCGAAGATGAGGTGAACTGGCTGATGGAGGGGTCAGGCCCCGAATTGAGCCTGTGTTTCGATACCGGCCATCTGCTGTTTGGTGGCGGCGATGTGATGGCCACGCTGAACCGTTGGGGCGACCGGGTGCATCACGTGCATTTCAAGGATATCCGCCCTGAAATCGTACAGGACACGCGTGAGAACAATCGCAGTTTTTTGGATGCGGTGATCGCGGGCGCGTTCACCGTGCCGGGCGATGGTTGCATCGACTTTCAGGCCGTGGCCAATGCACTGAAAGCAATGGATTACAGCGGCTGGATCGTGGTCGAGGCAGAGCAGGACCCGGCCAAGGCGCCGCCCTACGAGTACTCGAAAATGGGCTATGACCACATCGTCGAGGTCTGCGGCAAGGCCGGGCTGAAGATCACCCCATAAATCACCACCCCAAACGGGGCAACACCGAAGCCATCAGAGAGGAGCGCGTCATGGTACAACAGGACCTTGGATATGTCGGCTATTTCGACCGGGAATCCTGTGATCTGGACGAATTCAAGGTGTTGACCTCGCAGACCCTTTCCGCCGAGGCGATGCCTTTTGCCGCCTCGGTCGAAAAGAACGTGCCCGTCTATGATATGCAAGCAGTGAGCCCCGGTTTGGAACGGCCTGATACGCGCAGGGCCTTGCTGGCGGAATGGGGCCGGGTGCTGGGCAAATCCGCCGGTGTGATCGCCTTGAAGGGGGCGTATCCCGACACGTCGATCATTGATCGGGCGACGGATGTGTTTCGTGAAATCATCGAAGAAGAACGCCAGGGTGGCGCCGGTGAGGGCGATCATTTTGCCGCCTCGGGCGCGAATGACCGGGTGTGGAACGCGCTGCAAAAGCAATGCCTGCGCGACCCCGAGGGCTTTGCGCTTTATTTCGGGAATGTGGCCATTGCAGCGGCTTGCGAGGCATGGCTTGGCCCGAACTATCAGGTGACCGCTCAGATCAATCAGGTGCGCCCCGGTGGCAAGGCGCAACAGGCGCATCGGGATTATCACCTTGGGTTTCAAAGCGCCGAAAGCGCGGCCAGTTATCCGGCACAGGCTCATCTGGTGACGGCCTCGCTGACCCTGCAAGGGGCGGTTGCGCATTGTGACATGCCGGTGGAAAGCGGGCCGACCAAGTTGTTACCGTTCTCGCAGCTCTACCCGCCGGGCTATCTGGCGTTCCACGATGAAGCACACCGGGCGCATTTCGAAGACAGCTGTATCCAGTTGCCATTGGAAAAGGGTGACGCGGTGTTCTTCAATCCGGCGCTGTTCCATTCGGCGGGCGCGAACAGCAGCGCCAACATCAATCGCATGGCAAACCTGCTGCAAATCTCATCTGCCTTCGGGCGCGCGATGGAGTCGGTGGATCGGCGGGCGATGTCCGTGGCGGTGTTCCCGTCACTGATCGCCTTAAAACAGCGCGGGGCGCTGGACACAGCGCAGGTGGAGGCTGCAATTGCGGCCACGGCTGAGGGCTATCCCTTCCCGACCAATCTGGACACGGACCCCCCGGTCGGGGGCAATGCGCCGGAAAGCCAAGCGGATATTCTGCGTCGCGCGGTTGCGGAAAGATGGACTCAGGCGCAGCTGGCCCAGTCCCTATCGGCCCGGAACCAAAGGCAAGCTGCCTGAATACAACACAGGCGGGCACTCGGGGGCCGCCCAAGAAGGAGATCAAGAATGGCAGACCTGCTGAAGAAACCGATCGGAACCCGCGGCAAGGTACATGACATCACTCCGTCAAGCGCTGGATGGAAATACGTGGGCTTTGGGCTTTATCAGCTAAAGGCCGGGGATCGCGCAAACGAAGTGACCGCGGATCGCGAAGTCATCCTTGTGATGGTCGAAGGCAAGGCGCGGATCACCGGGGCAGGTCAGGACTGGGGCGTGTTGGGCGAGCGGATGAACGTCTTTGAAAAGACCCCGCCTCATTGCCTTTATCTGCCGAACGGAACCGAATGGGAGGCCGTGGCCGAAACCGATTGTGTGATCGCCGTGTGTTCAGCCCCGGGCAAGGGCGGCCACGAGGCCCGGCGGATCGGTCCGGACGGGATAACCCTGACTGAACGTGGAAAGGGTGCAAACACACGCTATATTAACAACATCGCGATGGAGGCCGAGGATTACGCCGACAGCCTGCTGGTGACCGAGGTGTTCACGCCGAACGGCCACTGGTCGTCCTATCCCAGCCACCGCCACGACGAAGATGACTATCCCCACATCACCTATCTGGAAGAGACCTACTACCACCGCCTGAACCCGTCGAACGGATTTGGGATCCAGCGGGTTTACACCGATGACGGCCAGTTGGATGAGACGATGGCGGTATCCGATGGCGACGTTGTGACTGTCCCGCGTGGCCATCACCCTTGCGGTGCGCCCTATGGGTTCGAGATGTATTATCTGAACGTCATGGCCGGACCGCTGCGGAAATGGCGGTTCGTGCCGGCCCCCGAGGTCGAATGGATCATGGAGCGTGACGGATGAGCCAAACTTTTGCCAATTACCCAAGCCTCGCAGGGAAGACTGTTTTCATCACCGGCGGCGCCGGCGGAATTGGCGCGGAAACCGTTCGGGCCTTTGCCGAACAGGGGGCAAAGGTTGGGTTTTTGGACCTCAACGCCGATGCCGGGCTTGCTTTGCTTTCCGAACTGGACGGAGAGCATGCATTCGCCCAATGCGATCTTCGCGACATTGACGAGATGAACGCCGCAATAGGGCAATTGGTTGAAGAGCTGGGCGAGGCGGGTGTTCTGGTGAACAACGCGGCCCGGGATGACCGGCACGACTGGCGCGACGTCACGCCTGACTACTGGGATGAGCGCATGGCGACAAATATCCGCCACATGTTCTTTGCCATTCAGTCGGTGGCACCCGGAATGATCGCCAGGGGTGCAGGTTCGATCATCAATATCGGCTCGAATTCGTGGTGGGAGGCCGGGGCGGGTTTCCCTGCCTATGCCACCGCCAAATCCGCTGTGCATGGACTGACCCGCACCATGGCGCGCGAGCTGGGCGATCACCGTATCCGCGTCAACACGGTCGTGCCCGGCTGGATCATGACCCAGCGCCAGAAAGATCTGTGGGTCACCCCCGAGGCTCTGGCCAAGCAGATCGACCGTCAGTGCCTGCCCGACCCGATCGACCCGGTCTATGTGGCGCGGATGGTGCTGTTTCTGGCCTCAAACGACGCGGCCATGTGCAGTGCCGGGAACTTCATGGTCGAAGGCGGGTCGATCTAAGTCTTTCCATACCGAAAGAGAAATCAATGCCTCAACCGTTTCAACTTGCGGCCTGTGCCGAGATGCTGTGGCTGGACAGGCCGATGGATTGGCGCGCCGCCCGGCTGGCCGAGATGGGGTTCGGTGTCGGGCTGTGGAACTGGCCGGAGCTCGATATTCCCAGACTGGTCGCAACCGGCGCCAGTTTCACCATCATGAACGGCTATCTTCAGGGGCGGCTGGCCGACGATGACGGGGCCGAGATGCTGCTGGCCTCGGCGGCCGAAACAATTCAGGTCGGCAAGCGTCTGGGCGTTGCGCGTCTGAATCTGCACGGCACCGGGTTGGGTGATGGTGGCATACCGATCTGGCAACATGACGAGGTCACAGGGCCGATGTGGCTCAAGGCCAGGGACACCCTGAACCGGATCTGTGATCTGGCCCAGGCCGAAGATGTGGTGTTCACGCTTGAAAACCTGAACCTGCTGGACCATCCAGGCTGTCCGTTCGGGTCAACGGCGGACGTGCTTTCCTTGGTTTCGTCGGTTGATCGTCCGCGGTTGCGGATCAATCTCGACCTCTACCATACCCAGATCGGCGAGGGGGATCTGATCCGCTGGTGTGAAAAATGCCTGCCCTGGATCGGAGAGGTGCAGGTGGCCGACAATCCCGGTCGGTGCGAGCCCGGAACCGGTGAGATCAACTATGCCGCCGTGGCGCGTGCGTTGAACGAATTGGGCTATCGCGGCCCGGTCGGGATGGAAGCCTTCGCCGCAGGCGACCCGGAAGACGCGCTAAACGCCTTCCGGTCGGCATTCACGCTCTGAGCGTTACCGCTGCGGTGGCGCACCAAAGGCGCGGATCACCGTGCGGGCAGCAGCCTCAACCGAGTCGTGCGTTTCCTTCAGGATCGTTACCCGGTCGAACCGGTCGGGGTCGCGGTTTACGGCCTCGCGCAGGGCGGTGCCGAAGGCCATGCGCAGCTCGGTCCCGATGTTGAATTTGCAGATCGCGGTTTCACGCGCCAGCCGCGCGCGCTGTTCGACCGGCACACCCGATCCGCCATGGATGACCAGTGGAACGTCGGTCATGGAGTCGATCTGGCGTATGCGGTTTTCGTCCAGACCACCTTCCTTTTTTTGCTGAAGGTGGACGTTTCCGACCGAGATTGCCATCGCGTCCACGCCGCTGTCGCGGGCAAACTTCGCGGCTTCCTCGGGATCCGTGCCGTTGGAACCTTCACCGCCGGAATAGCCGACGAAGCCGATCTCGCCCTCGCACGAGATCCCGGCGGCATGGGCCATTTCGGCAATCGCGGCGGTTTCATCGATGTTCTGCTGCAAGGGCTTGCGCGACCCGTCGAACATCAGCGAGGTGAACCCGCTGTCGAGCGCGATCTTGCAGTCCTCGAAGGTATAGCCGTGGTCCAGATGCGCCACCACGGGCACCGAGGCGTTTTCGGCCAGATACCGGAACATCTTGCCCAGGATCGGCAGCGGGGTGTGCTCGCGGCAGCTGGGTCCGGCTTGCAGGATCACCGGGGCGTTCTCGGCCTCGGCGGCGGCGACATAGGCGCGCATGTCCTCCCAGCCCAGCGTCACCAGGCCGCCGATGGCATAGCCCTGTTCGTAGGCGGGTTGCAGGACGTCTTTGAGTGTAACGAGGGTCATTTGAATTTGGCGATCATGTCTTTGATGCCCGGGATCGTTTCGATCTGATAGGCATGGGTGGGTTGGAAATACTGTACCAGCGACCGCTGGGTCAGCCCGCCGAGGATGGTGAAGTAATACATCTCGTATCCCGGCAGCACGCAGCACGGGTGATAGCCCTTGTCGATGCAGATCGTGGAGCCATCGACGATGTGATAGGCATCGCCCGGCTCGTTGTCCTCGCGTTGCAGCATCTGTAGGCCCGAGCCCCAGTTGGGTTTGAAGCGGAAATTGTAGGTTTCGTCATGCCGGGTCTCGTCCGGCAGGCGGTTGGTGTCGTGCTTGTGGCTGGGAAAGCCCGACCAGCCGCCCTGACCGACGGTGAACAGCTCGCTCACCAATAGGCGACCGACCTTGTCATGCTGTTTCTGGCCGAGGATGTGCTTGATTTTGCGGTGGGTCTTGGTGTCGTCGCTGCCGTATTGCACCAGGTCGTGCTCGCGCACGTCGAACGGATCCAGCACCTTGTCATACTTTGCGCCTGCCACGAACACCTCGGCAGCCTCTGACACGCAGACCATCTGCGCCCGTGCCCCCGACGGGACATAGGCGCCCTCGGGCTCGCCATCCCAGACATCCTCGCCCCGGTTGCCCAGATGGGCAAAGCGCACGCCTTCGACGTCCACGTCGACGCTGCCGGTGGCGGGCACGATGCAGGTCTCGTAGCCCGGCACCTGGTATTCGAACGCCTCACCTATGTTCAGTTTGACGATGTTGAAATAGTTCAGCGGAACGGTCGGATCATCGGCGTCTACGATGGGTTTGTTCCGATTGTCATAGGGCGCGATATGCATGGTACTCTCCTATGTGGTCGGGCCGGGATGCGAAGCGAGGAACGCGTCCAGTTCTGGTGTCGTTGGCATGGCGGGTGCGCAACCGGGATGCGACACCACGATCGACGCGCAGGCCGAACCGCGCATGACGGCGTCTTTCAGATCGTGCCCCGCCGCGATCGAGGCCAGCAGCCCGGCCATGAAACTGTCGCCAGCCCCGTTGGGTTTGACGGCCGTAACCCGGTAAATACCGGTTCGCAGCTCTTGCCCGTCCACAAAGGTGACAGCACCTTTTTCGCCCATCTTGTAGATGACGATCCGACCCGGTTTTTGGGCAAGTTCCTGCGCTTTGGCAAAACCCTTTTCGATGCCGCCGGCCATGAATCCGAATTCTTCGTCATTGCCGACGATCAGGTCGCTGGCTTCGCCAGCCCGCGACAGAACTTCGGCAGCCACCTCGGCCGAGGGCCAGCTGTACGGACGGTAATCGATGTCGAAGATGATCGGCAGGCCTGCGCTTCGGGCGTTCTCGAAGGCCTGGAATGTGGCGCTGCGCGACGGTTCGGACGCAAAGACCGTTCCAGCCGAGATGATTGCCGAGAAAGATGAATAATCGACCCTGTCCATATCCTCTTTCGTGACTTGGAAATCAACGGCCCCGTTGCGATAGATCACATTCTGAAAGTCCTCGATCCGGCTTTCGTACACGGCCAAAGACATGCGGTATTCGCCGCCCAGAATGCGGATATAGGATGTGTCCACCCCGTAATGCCGCAACCGGTTGAGGCAGAACCGCCCAATCGCATCGTTCGAGACGGACGTGATCAGCGACGCCTCGCTGCCCAACTTGACCAGCCCGGCACAAATGTTGGCAGAAGAACCACCAAGGTCGGCATGAAACGTGCTGGCATCCTCGCTTTTGACGCCAATTGGGTCTGCGTAAAGGTCCATACCCGCACGCCCCAGAACGGCGAAACGGTTTCCTTTGATACCATCCATCAAAACGCTCAAGTTTTGTCCTCCGGCAGAATGGGTCGGCAAAGTTTGGACCTTGCGTTGAATCGATTCACACGATACTGATTTTGCAACCGGTTGCAAATGATATGTTCGGAGCCGTTGCAGATGCCTGAAATCGGAATTGGAATCGTCGGCGGCGGCTATATGGGCAAGGCCCATTCCGTGGCCATGTCAGCGGTCGGCGCGGTGTTCAACACGGCATTGAGACCCCGGCTCGAGGTCATCTGTGCCTCCAGCCCCGAAAGCGCCCAACGTTACAGGACGGCCTACGGTTTTGACCGAGCGACCGATGATTGGCGGGTATTGGTTGAGGATTCCAGGGTTCAGGCAATCGTCATCGCCTCGCCTCAATCGACACATCGTCAGATTGCCGAAGCAGCTTTTGCACTGGGTAAACCGGTCTTGTGTGAAAAACCATTGGGCGCATCGCTTGAGGACAGTCTGGCCATGGTTGCTGCTGCCGAAGCGTCGGGCGCGGTCAACATGGTGGGGTTCAACTATGTTCGTACGCCTGCGACGCAATACGCACGCCAGCTTATTGCAAATGGTGAAATCGGGGATATCACCTGGTTCCGGGGGGAGCATACCGAGGATTTCTATGCCGACCCGCACGCTTCTGCCTCCTGGCGTACGACGGGCATGGCCAATGGCGCCATCGGAGATCTGGCACCGCATATGGTCAACGGTGCATTGGCGCTGGTTGGACCGATCGCGCGTGTGATGGCGGATGTTGAAACGGTTCACAAAACCCGACCGGGTGGTGAAGTGACAAATGATGATCATGCCCAGATGATGTGTCGTTTTGAAAACGGGGTTATGGGCAACCTGTATTTCAGCCGCGTCGCGACGGGGCGGAAAATGGGCTATGCTTATGAAATATCGGGAACAAAGGGCGCCATCCGGTTCGATCAGGAAGACCAGAACGCGCTGTGGCTCTACAAGCGGGAAGGACCCGAAGCGTCCCGTGGGTTCACAAAAATCCTGACCGGACCGGCGCATCCGGATTACGAGCCCTTCTGCCAGGGTCCGGGCCACGGAACGGGCTATCAGGACCAGATCATTATCGAGGCCAAAGACTTTCTTCAGGCCGTCCACACCGGAACGGCCACTTGGCCCACCTTTCGCGACGGGCATGAGGTCAACCGGGTGCTTGCGGCCGCCTTGGCATCGTCCGAGCAGCGGCAGTGGAAAGACATCCGTGATTTCTGATCGCTCAAACAAAAAAGTTCTAATGAGAGACGATGACCATGGCTAAGTTGAGATGGGGCATGATCGGTGGTGGTGAAGGCAGCCAGATTGGCCCCGCGCACCGCTTGGGGGCACAGGCTGACGGGCTGTTTGAATTTGCCGCAGGCGCGCTGGATCACCGGCCCGAAGCGGGCCGGGAATACGCGCAGCGATTGGGTGTTGCCGCTGATCGCGCCTATGGCGACTGGCAAGAGATGCTGGCCGGTGAGAAGGACCGTGAAGACCGGATCGATCTGGTGACAATCGCCACTCCGAATTCGACGCATTTCGAGATCGCCAAGGCCTATCTTGAGGCGGGCTTCAATGTCTTGTGTGAAAAACCGATGACCATGACTGTAGAAGAGGGTGAGGAAATAGTCCGCGTCGCCGAAGCGTCGGGAAAGATCTGCTCGGTGAACTATTGCTATTCCGCCTATCCGATGGTGCGGCAGGCCCGCGCTATGGTGCGCTCAGGCGAAATCGGACAGGTGCGTCTTGTGGTGACCAATTTCAGCCACGGCCATCATGGGGATGCCACCGATGCGGACAATCCGCGCGTGCGCTGGCGCTATGACCCTGCGATGGCAGGGGTTTCCGGGCAGTTCGCCGATTGCGGTATCCACGCCCTGCATATGGCCAGTTTTATCTGCGATGATGAGGTGAAGACGCTTTCGGCTGATATGGCCTCAACGATCGCAAGCCGGGAACTGGAAGACGATGCAATGATCAACTTCCGGATGGAAAGCGGCACAGTCGGGCGTCTTTGGACATCTTCTGTGGCGATCGGGCGCCAGCATGGCTTTGACATTCAGGTCTTTGGCGAAACCGGCGGGTTGCGCTGGGCGTCAGAGCAACCCAACCAGTTGATCTACACCCCGGTAGGAGGGCGCACCCAGATCATCGAAAAGGGCGAGGGGGGGCTTCATGATGAAGTGCAGCGCCTGTCTCGGGTCGCCATCGCGCACCCCGAAGGCTTCCCGCTGGCTGTAGCCAATATTTATTGCGATCTGGCGGATGCGATCCGCGGTGAAAGCCGGGATGGCCTGCCCACCGCAGCGGATGGCGTGCGATCGATCGCAGCGGTGCACGCGGCTGTTGCGTCGGGCAAAGCAGATGGTGCCTGGCAGGACGCCCGCCCGCCGATGTTCCGCTGATCAGGGGCGGGGCCGCAACGTGCCCCGCTCGACCACCCGGCAGGGGAAAATCCGTGCCTCGGGGTAGCGATCGGGCGCCTTCAGCATCTCTTCCACCAGATCGACCGACGAGGTGATGATCTGCTTGATCGGCTGATGGATAGTCGTCAGGTTGATATATTCCCAGCGCGACATCTCCATGTCGTTCAGGCCGATGATCCCGATATCGGTGCCCGGTTTCAGCCCGTGATCGGCCAGCGCCGACAGCGCCCCGATCGACAGGATGTCGTCGCCGCAGAAATAGGCCTGCGCCGGATCACCCGCCAGCAGGCGCAGCATCTCGGCCCGGCCGGCCTCGAAGGAATAAGCTCCGGCGAAGGAGTGGTTGACGGGAATCTGCGGATGGTTGGCCATTTCCTCGAAAAAGCCCCGCTGCCGGTCCAGGGACGAGGTCGCATCCTGCGGCCCGCCCAGATAGCCCACGCTGGCATAACCCCGCGCGACCAGCTCGCGCGCGGCCATGCGGCCGCATTCCACATTGTCGATCCCGACCACATGCACCTCGGGCGAGGTGGCAGACCGGCCGAACGTGTGCACAACCGGCACGCCCGCATCGTGGAACGCTTTGGCAAAGCTGGGCGGCAAGGTCGACGAGGCGACGATCACCGCATCCACCGAATATTGCCGCAGCATGCGTACGGAATTGGCGGGCTCGGTCTCGTCCGTCAGGTTCACGATCAGCGGGCGCAGGCCGCGTTCCTGTAAGGCGCGTGTAAACTGGTCGAAGACTTCCAGAAAGATCGGGTTGTGAAAGTTGTTCGAAATCAACCCGATCAGTTTGGTGCGCCCGGTCGTCAGCGACGAAGCCAGAGCATTGGGGCTGTAGCCCAGCTCTCGCGCGGCCTTTTCAACCTTGCTGCGCGTTTTTGCGGAAACCGAGGCACCTTCGGTAAAGGTGCGCGACACCGCAGATCGCGATACACCGGCCAAGGCGGCCACGTCTTTCAGGGTCACGCTCACGCTGCGGGACTCCGATTACAGCGAGGCAGGAAAACAGATAAGTCTGGCATTGCCCGAGCATTATGCATCATCGACCTGAACTTGCAACCGGTTGCAACTCTGCCGCGACGATTCAAGCGTGTTTGAGCGTCGAAATTTTGAAGGCAAAAAGGTGGGTGATGAGACACTCGAACTCCTGACATCTTCGGCATAACCGAAGCGCATTTTCCAATCCGCAGATGCACCAAGACGCCGTCTTGCATTACCGCCAAGCGCACGATTTCTTAGAAATGCTTGGCGTTGTCAGCGATTTGAAGTTGCATAAACTGCGGAACGGTTCAAGGGCATATCCTCTCCTGCCGTCTTCAAAGTCACGTCCGATCGAGCCGCAACAGGCATGCGTGACGGCGCATGCGTTGCCAAAAGGACCGTGGGGCAACAGCTTTTTCAACCCTTGGCATTGGCTCCATGACCGTGGCAAAAACTCTTGCCATCCCTTGGTGGACACACATGAGAGAAGCAGTGGAACGCCAACCCGCCCATTCGCAGCGCAGGTGCTATCCAAGGCGGAATTTGGTTGGCGTCACACCGGTCTGGTTTCGAAAAAACCGAGTGAAGTGGGACTTGTCGGAATAGCCAAGCATGAGGCCGATCTCGGCAACTGTCATTTTGCTTTCTCTGAGGTGCTTCTTGGCGACATCGACCCGCAGACGCCTTACCTCTCGGGGAAGTGTTGTCTGATGTTTCTGAAGTGCTTTCAGGAACCGCTCGGGCTGGATACCCAGCAATCCGGCCACAACCTCCGGCCCCAGCTCTGACTCATCCAGTTTTCCACGCAGGACAGACCGCAAAGCGGCCACTACGGTGACGTCTTCATTGTGTCGAATCGTGGCTGTCGGCGCTTCGGACTCCTCTGCCGCATGGTGTAGAAACAACCATTCCACGGGAAAACTGATCTGCATTCCGGGGTTGGGTCCAAGACCGACTTCGATACCTTTGTAACCGCGTGGCAAGCCAAGGATGTATCTGCTTTCCCATCGCACCCGGGACGGATCCCACGCGTTTCCGACCACGCTTTGCAACAGGCGCACATAGATGGCAGCCCCGAACCCGGTAACCTGAACGGGCGGAACGGTTGGTTCCTGTTGCCGCGCGATCCGATAGATCGCTTTGTCTGCTTCCACGACAAGGCTGTGCCGCACGGAGTTGGACTCTTGTGGCACAAGCCTGACGAACCGGGCAAAAAACTCGAACAGAGTGTTCGAGGATTGCAACGACCGAGCGAACGGCGGCCATCCTTGCAGGTCAAATGTCTCTCCTACATTCAGGCCAAGGTATCGATCCCCTGACAACTCTGAGAAGGCATTCAACAGACCATAGACCAGTTCCGAGTGGACATAGACAGATGGGTCGGACAGCAGGTCGGCCTTCAAGCCGACCTGATCCAAGGCCGGTTGCGGATTGATCCTGCGGTCGGTGAGATATTGCAGAAACGGGGCGGCCAGCGCGAGGCGGATAAAGCCTTCGCTATGCGCTTCAGAAGTGGAGCTGAGTGGCACGTCCGTCACCCTTTTTTAAACCAATGGTTTCGTTCAGTGGCCTTTTTTGCGGTCACATTCGCACATGTTAATCCAAAAGTGGCAACCCGCCCAAGAGTTTTCGGGCTACGTTCGGTAAAACGTGAATGTGAAGGGAAGACCTATGACCAACATGCGAATATCCCTTTGCCCGGCGGTAATGGTCGCGGCAGTTTTTGGTTTTTCGGTGGCTGCGCAGGCTCAGGATCAAGAAGATCCTCAAACGCTGTTCACCAATGTGCACGTCTTTGATGGCGTGAATGACCAACGTATCGAGAATGCCAGCGTATTGGTCGAGGGCAACCTGATTAAGGCCGTATCAACTGAAGTGATTGATGCCCCCAATGCTACGGTTATTGACGGAGAAGGGCGGACACTGACCCCCGGCTTCATCGAAAATCATGCACACCTGATGCTGCCAGGACCCACGTTGCCCGCAATGGAAGCCAACAGCACTTGGGAAGACCTCGCGATTCACGGCACTCAAATGGCTGAGATGTACTTAATGCAAGGCTTTACCACCGTAAGAGATGCAGGTGGCGCTAATGGAGGGCTTCGCCGCGCAATCGACACCGGGACTATTGTCGGGCCGCGTTTCTACCCTGCGGCTGCTTTTCTAAGTACGCGTGGTGGCCATGCTGATTTCGCCAACTTTACAGCACCTGTTGGCCAGTCTTCAAATTTCAGCCGTCTGAATATGGCCCAAGAAGTCGACAGTGTCTCCGAAATGTACAAGTTTGCTCGTAACAACTTTCGGATGGGAGCAACACAACTGAAGTACATGCAATCAGGCGGTGTAGTTTCAGTGTTTGACCCGTGGCAGTTATTGGCTGGATCGACGGCAGAGTTAGAAGCGGCCGTGCAGGTTGCCAACGAATACGAAAGCTACGTCATGGCCCATTCCTACCGCAAGGAAACGATCATGGCGGCACTGAATGCTGGTGTGCGATCAATTGAACACGGTTTCATGTTTGATTGTGAAATATCAGCGCTGATGGAAGAGAAAGGAGCCTACATCACAACCAATCTCACGGCATTTGATCCAAATCTCTTCGATATTCCTGCCATTCGAGATGTCCCAGCCAGCTTACGAAAGGCACAGTCCGCCACGCAGGCTTTCGGCGACTACATAAAAAACATGAATGAGTGCCCAGCTAAAAGAGGGTTTCACACGGATTGCGTAGGTTCTGTAGCTGCCTGCAATATTCAAATTGCCTATGAAAAACATCTCAATAATGAGTTCTTTGGCTCTCACGCATCGTTGGTCGCAATGACATCTACTGGCGGTGAAATCGCCGCTTTGTCCGGACCGTTCATGAACCCCTATCCCGAAGGCAATCTGGGCGTTATCGAGGAAGGGGCCTATGCTGATATCCTGCTGATCGACGGAAACCCACTTGAAGACTTTTCCGTCGTTGGAACCGGGGATCAATGGTTTGGCGCCGACCCGAGGCCGGAAAGCCCGGAAACGATCCGACTGATTATGAAGGACGGTGTGATATACAAGAACACACTGGACTGACCCAAATAACGGTTGGAGAGATTTGATGTTCCCTTGGTTTCGCGCCGCAGTTTTCGCTGGCTTTGTCCTGAGCGGTCATTCCGCAATGGCAACGCCCCATGCGACGCTTGACTGGTCTGACCTTCCGGACCCGTCGGTGCAGGTGTTCGACGACCCTTATCGTGATCTCAGCCCTGAACAGTTTGACGATGTCCTGTTCGTCGTGCGCTTGCGCGGCAGGTTGCAGCAGGATGTCGGCAGCGTTGAGGAAAGACAGAAATGGCAAGAGCTTCTGACCGAGACTGAAGACGCCTTGGCCGAGGGTGGCGTTGATGTCGACTGGCTGCTCGATCAGCGAGAGGATGTGAAAGAGCGGCGGAGAAAGGCAGGAACAAGGGGAAATCCGCGTTTCGATGGCCAGAGTGTTACGCTGACAGGCTTTGCCATTCCCGCGCCGAACGATCCGGACGGGCGAGCAGTTGCGTATTTGGTGCCAGAACGCGGGATGTGCAGCCACATGCCCCCGCCTCCGCCCAATCAGATGATCCGGGTGCGGTTGAACGGTGACTGGGCCCCCAGTTACTTCCATGAACCCGTTCGGCTTACAGGTACGCTGACGATTGAACCCTCGGTTCAGAACATGATGGTCGTGGATGGGTTTGTGCCGATGAATGCGACCTTCAAACTGGAGACGGACAGCGTTGAAACGCTGGAAACCAAGGCCGACGGTCTGGAATGGAGACAGCGTGCAGCCGATCGCGTCCGAGCTGCTGGCAATCGTAAAACTGGCGGCGCAAAGGCGTCGGAATGATAGGGCGCCTTGTTGCCGCATTGAGCATTGCCTGCGCGGGTACGGCGTCTGCGCAGGGGTTGTCCGGGCCTTCTTCGGTCGAGGCCGAGCTGAAACCTGGCGATGGCCTGACCGATCCGCATTACCGTTCCGAATTTCCGCGCAACATCGCGCCGGGTTGGTTTCGGTGGAAAGACCGGCTGGCCGAGGGCGGGTTTCGGTTCAACGTGGATTACCTGGCGTTGGGCCAATCCACGAACGCTGATTTGGGAACTGGTGAGGCCGCAAGTGGAATCGCGCGTGTCTACGGCAGTTGGCAGGCAACCGAGCGGGGTTCTTTGACATTCAAAATCGAAGATCGGCACGGATACACCGATGTTGCCCCGCAATTCCTTGGGCTGGACGGAGGTGCATTGTCGATCACCGGGACAGCCTTCAACGACAATGGTTTGTTGCTGACCAACCTGTTCTGGACCCAAAGGGCCGAGAACGGCGCGTGGACGCTGCAAGTCGGCCAAATTGATGTAACGGACTTTGTGGATATCTATGGATTGGTCAGCCCCTACAGCGGGTTCCAAAACCTGTCGTTCAACACCAACCCGACAATCAACACACCCAACCAGGGAATTGGCATTGCCGGTGGGATAAAGCTGAGCAAAAACTTCTACGCCGTTGCCAGCGTTGCAGACGCAAACGCCGATCCGTCGGATCCAAGTCTTGACGTGTTCAGGGATGGCAATCTCTTCAAATCGTTTGAGATTGGTTACACTTCGGGCTTTGATCGCATCTATTTCGACAATGTCCATTTGACCCTCTGGCATGCAGATGCGGCCGACGATGGCAGCCGTGCAGAAGATTATGGCGCCGTGTTTTCCGCGGCTTGGTTTGTCGACAACAAATGGATGCCGTTCGTTCGGGCAGGAGCGTCGAAAGGCACGGCAGCGCTGTATGATCGTTCGGTTTCTGCCGGGCTGGGCTATTACGGTCGAAACACCGATCTGGCCGGTTTGGGTTTGAACTGGGCCGAAGCAAGAAACATCGACGGCGATCAGTTCACGCTGGAAGCATTCTATCGCTTTTCAATCTCACCCGGTCTGCAAATCACGCCGTCACTACAGTTCATCTCCAATCCGCTGCTGAACGCCAATCAGGATAGCATCACGTTGTTCAGCCTGCGCACCCGGATCGTTTTTTGATGCGGCTCGAAAGCAGCAACTCACACGAAACCAATTTGGGAGGCTCAGTCATGAAAACTTGGTTGGCCGCAAGCGCCATTGCAATCGTATCCGGTGCCGCGCTGCACGCGAGCGAGGAAAGCAAGACATGGGATGCGTCGGATGAAGCAAAGCAATTTGTGAATGACACAATCGTGCTTGGCATGTTGGCCAGCCCCTACGGCACCGGCTGGACTGAAGAGGAACAGCTGCACACTTACTTCGCGCGGGCTCGGGACCACGGAATAACAGGTCATGAGATGACGCTGGCCGCAGCGGATATGTCTTTTGAGACCTTTCTTGATCAGCACTACCACTTCCGGTCGGCGATGGCGCAACAGCCAGAGAATTACCTGATCGTGAATGAAACCCGCGATATCGAAGCCGCCCATATTCAAGGCAAGACGGCGGTCATCTGGAACAGCCAGACGGCGACGATTCTGGATGGCGACCTGAGGAAGATGGCGTTGCTTAAGGATATGGGGATCAAGAGTATGATCCTGGCCTACAACGACATCTTCCGCACCGGGTCGGGGCAGTTGGCGGCCTATAACGGGCGCGATATCGGTCTGACCCCTTGGGGCAAGTCGGTGATCGATGAAATGGTGCGTTTCGGCATCCTTCTGGACCTGAGCCACACGGGTTCCAAAACGGCCAACGACGCCATGGACTACATGGACGAAAACTATCCCGGCGTGCCTTATGTTTACACGCATTCGGTTCCTGCCGGCCTTTACGCAAACGAACCCGGTGCGACGCCACGCGGGTGTTATCGGGCCATTCCCGATGACGAGGCCCTGCGTGCGGCCAAATCGGGCGGCTATGTTTCTCCGACATTCACTGAATGGATGATGGACGGCGTTTGGCCTGAAGATATCTCACCCAAGCAAGCCGCCGACATGATCGACTACTATGTTCAACTTGTTGGGGTCGACCACGTTGGGATCGCAACGGATGACATGTTCTCGACTGAATTGGTTGTGCAGTTCGCGACTGCAAACGCCAGCATGTATGATGATGGCGGCTATATGATCGACGCGTTCAACAAAGGGGCGACCGGCAACGGTGAGTTGGCCAAAATCCTTGCGGCAATTACCGATGATCTCTGGGCAAGAGGTTATTCCGATGAAGACCTCGAAAAGATCTATGGCGGCAACAAGATGCGGGTTTACGCGCAAGTCTGGGAGGGCACCCCCCCCGAACAATTTCTGAAAGAATACCCCGAGCGTCTGCGTCTCAGGCAGGAATTGCGAGAAGGGTTTTATTCGCGATAGACTTTCGGGACCGGCATCAATGATAATTGGCCCCGGATGCGGAACAGCGCAGAAATTTTGGGGGAAAGGATGGTGGGTGATGAGAGACTCGAACTCCCGACATCTTCGGTGTAAACGAAGCGCTCTACCAACTGAGCTAATCACCCGTGATGCTGCATTTAGCCAAGCCTGCGGGCAGGTGCAAGAGGGTCTGGAAGATTTTCTTGCGTTCCTTCGCTGGCGGCCGTCCAACGGGGCATATTGTCAGCAGTAGGCCGAACAGGCGGGCGTTCGGGGCGCCTCTCGGACTGGAAGGTGGGCAGCACATTTTAAGACGGATCGATGGAAAACGCCTTGCTCAACCTGCGACCCATCATGTGTAAATGGCCAAAGGCGCTTGCGCGCCACCGGTGACGTCCGATATCCCCAGAGAGACTGAAGCAAACCGGTCGGGAGTGTACATGACCCTATCCTTCGCCCGCCGATTTTGGATGGTGGCATTGGTCCTTGGCATGACGGCGCTGGCCCCGATTCAGGCCGGTGCAGAAGGCATTCTGGTCTTTGCAGCGGCCAGCCTCAAGACCGCATTGGATGAAATCGTTGCAGGGTACGAAAAGCAGACCGGTCAGAGCGTTTCCGTTTCCTATGCGGCGTCGTCGGTCCTCGCCCGGCAGATTCAGCAAGGCGCGCCTGCGGATGTGTTTGTCTCCGCCAATACGGATTGGATGGATGTGTTGGAGCAGGACGGTTTGATCCGGGCAGACTCTCGGGTTGATCTGCTGGGCAACGGCCTTGTTCTGATCGGGGCTGAAGATCATGCGCAAGTGGGTGAGATCCAGCCCGGATATGACCTCAAGGCGGACTTGAAAGACGGCTATCTGGCCATGGCACTGGTCGACGCGGTGCCTGCCGGTATCTATGGCAAAGCTGCTTTGCAAAGTCTGAACCAGTGGGAGGACGTGCGGACACAGGTGGCGCAGGCCGACAATGTGCGCGCTGCGCTGGCTCTGGTGGCGGCAGGGGCCGCGCCGCTTGGGATCGTGTACCAATCAGATGCCAGGGTGGAAGAAAGGGTCCAAGTCGTTGCGACATTCCCTGCCGATCTGCATCCACCGATAATTTACCCTGCGGCACTGACCCTCAATGCAAAAGAAGGAGCACACGCCTTTCTTGAACACCTGAAAACGGATGCAGCCACGGCTGTATTTCTGGAGCAGGGATTTACCCTGCCGGTCAGGTGATTGCCTTGGATTGGTTGGGGCCTGCCGAAATGGAAGCTTTGAAGCTTTCATTGCGCGTGTCTTTCTGGGCGACGCTGGCGACTTTGCCGTTTGGGATATTTGTCGCTTATGCTCTGGCGCGTTGGCGGTTTCCTGGACGACAGGTTTTGAATGGTCTGGTGCATTTGCCTTTGATCCTGCCGCCGGTTGTCACCGGATACCTGCTGTTGCTGACCTTCGGCATTCAAGGGCCGCTGGGCCGGTTTCTCGCCGAGTTCGGGATCGTAGTGGCCTTTCGCTGGACAGGCGCGGCCCTTGCCGCCGGGATCATGGCCTTCCCTTTGATGGTCCGGGCGATACGTTTGTCGATCGAAGCGGTGGACCCGAAGCTGGAACAGGCCGGGGCAACTCTGGGCGCGTCGCGTCCGATGGTGTTTTGTACGGTGACCTTGCCGATGATTTTACCGGGTGTCATAGCCGGGGCTATTCTGGCCTTCGCCAAGGCCATGGGTGAATTTGGTGCGACGATTACCTTCGTGTCCAACATCCCGGGTCAGACGCAGACGTTGCCTTCGGCTGTCTACGCCTTTTTGCAGGTCCCGGGCGGCGAGGCAGCCGCGACGCGGCTGGTTCTGATATCGATCGTCATTGCAATGAGCGCGTTGTTGCTGTCGGAGTATGTGGGGCGGCGTGCTGCAGCTCGGGTGGCCGGATCATGAGCCTGTCTGTTCGGTTGCACCACCATCTGTCGGGGATCGATCTGGATGTCAGTTTTGATGCGCCACCGGGCGTGACGGTGCTGTTCGGGCGCTCGGGATCGGGCAAGACCACCATCGTCAATGCCGTGGCAGGGTTGTTGCGGCCCCAGGCGGGCCGGGTGTCGGTAGATGGCTGGGTTCTGTTCGACACGGAACAGGGCCTGTGGCTGCCGCCGCATCGGCGCCGATTGGGGTATATTTTTCAGGAAGGGCGGTTGTTCCCCCATCTGACCGTGCGCCAGAACCTTGCCTATGGGCGTTGGTTTGCGCCGAAAAACACACGCCGCGAAGACCCCGACAGGGTCATCGACATGCTGGGCATCGGTCATCTGCTGGACCGCAGACCTGCCGGGTTGTCAGGCGGTGAGAAACAGCGCGTCGCCATCGGGCGGGCCTTGTTGGCAAGCCCGCGGTTGATCCTTGCAGATGAACCGTTGGCAGCACTGGATGATGAGCGAAAAGCGGAAATCCTGCCCTATTTCGAGCGTCTCAGGGACGAGGTGTCGGTTCCGATCCTCTATGTGACCCACTCTGCCGCCGAAGTGGCCCGGTTGGCAACGTCCGTTGTTGCGTTGCAGGATGGCAAGGCAGTTCGCCACGGGCCCGCATCCGAAATGCTTGCCGACCCGTCAGTAACCCCTGCGGGAATTCGTGCCGTCGGGGCCGTGTTGCAGGTTCAGGTTGCAAAGCATCATTCCGACGGGCTGACAGAGTTGAACGCCAATGGCGCGCGGCTGTTTCTGCCTCGTGTCGCGCATGAGGTCGGGGCAAACTTGCGGATTCGGATACCCGCTCAGGAAGTGATCCTGTCGAACAACAAACCCGAGGGGCTTTCGGCGCTGAACGTGCTTGGCGGGACCGTGGACTCGATCCGGTCAGGCGAGGGGCCGGGTGCCATCGTGTCGGTAAAGACCCCGGCGGGCAATGTGCTTGCGCGGGTTACGCGTCGATCTGTTGCGGCCCTGAACCTGAAACCGGGCAGCACATGTTATGCCGTGATCAAGACGGTTGCATTGGCCCCGCAGGATGTCGGCGGGCGCATTGTGGCCAGCAGCTAGGCTCAGGCGAGGGCGCGGGCTTCGTGTTCGCGCAGTATCAGCCGAGCCGCGCGTCCGAACCCGGTGTGACCCGAGGTCGGTCTGTCCGGAAATATCGAAGCCAGTTCCCGCAATGCCTCAGAGGACAGCCCATAAAGGGCCTCTTCCCCCAGAAACAGGCTTTCGGCCTGCGCGCCTTCGGCGTTCAGGATCTCATGCCGGTCCAGCAGGACGTGGAGATATTCGACCGTTTGAACCGATGTATCGATGCAGATGCCGGGCCATCCGCACAGGTGTTTGGCGGCAACCAGGGCTTCGAATGCGCCGAAAAGCAGCTCGACTTTCGGGCCTTTGACCAGGATCCTGTGCTGCTGCGACACCAGAAGGTCTCGTGAGGGTTCGTTCGGCCCCAGACTGCCCGCCGAGATACGAACGGGGCGCAAAGCAGGTTCATCGCATAATCGTTCGGGTGGAATTCTGCTGCTTTCGATCCAGCGGATAGGTTGCAGACCGTGATCGGCAGTGGCCACCATATGACCCGCGTCCAGCGTTTCGATCGCAAGCGGGCCGCTTTCAGTTTCGATCAGGGTTCCGGCCGCAAAACAGACGCCCTCGATCCGGATGACCACTTCCACCGGGTCCGGTGTGCCGGTGAATGGAAGGGTGAAAGGGCCGGCTTGTGTTGTACCCGAGACGCTGATGAAGAAAGAATCGAAGACGACTTCGCCTTTGTCGAGGCCATCGAAAAATGTCGGGTCGACGGTATAGGTCCACTCTCCCGTGTTCGGGTCGATCGAGGCGGTGCCGTTGGCGGGTTGTGTCGCAATCGTCCAGGTTTGCGTGACCGGATTGAAGTTTCCATTGTCCAGAGTGGGTTGTCCCGTCTCAACGTTGGGTGGAAAACCAGTCACATCCCCGGTCAGTTCACCTGTGATCGGAACTGAAACCAATTAACCCTCGCCTTGCTGCAACACGCGTTCAAATTCCTTCTTGCGATACAGGCGCATGTGAACCTCGCCCGCTTCATCCCGCGTCCATTCAACAATGCGATTGCGTGTCATGTCACTGTCCATCCGGTTGGTGCGCACACGCGGGTGCGGGATTTCCTGCTTGAGGATATCAACAATTTGGCTGGTCTGTCCAAACGGAGCCACAAGATCAATGATCCAGAAGGATGATCCGCTGGTGAAGTCCGTGTCGGAAAGGGGTTTTTCTTTCACCGCATAACGGAACTCGGCTTCGGGGTTGAGCCCGGCGAAGGTGACAAAACCACGAGGGAATCCGTGCTGCCGGAAGATATGGTACTGGCCCAGGCGAAACGGAGTTTCGAACGCGTACAAAACCTGTGCCAGACTGCGTTTCTGATGTGTTTTCGTCAAACCCGCCAGATAGAACATAGCGCCCAGATCCGCATATTTTTCCGGCGTGAAGTCGAACCAGTCTTTTGGAAACGTCTTGCTCAAAGAGATGCCCAACAGTGTAACGGGAACCAAAAGTCTACAGCGAGTGTACTGCTTTCCTGCAATATGGGTAGAATAAATTCTTTGATGTGGTCAGTGTTGCCGGCTCGTTGGCCTGTCCTGCTTTACTCGCAGGTCGTCCCGACTATGCTATTGGTATCGGACCCTTGTTTCGGGATACCTGGATTATGCGTTCATTCAAGACTCTGGCTGCTGCCGCGCTTTTATCGATACCTGCGATAGCCGAGGCTGTCGGTTTCGGCCTGTCCGTTCGGCCGCAATTCCGTACGGAAATCACGCCGATGCCGGACGGTGTCTACGAGGTCAAGGCCATCGGATCCTCAGCGCCCGTGAATTATTGGTGTGGAATTGGGGATTACGCGATCCGCAGTCTGGGCGTGCCAAACAACCAACGGATCTATATCTGGCGCGCCTATGAACCCGGCGTCCGGACCGTGCAATTCTCGCTGACCCCGCCGCCGGGGGCGGATACCAAGCCGGGATATTCCATCACCGTCAGGAAAGTCGGGGCCAACATGTCGGCGTCGTCGGCGCAGAACTACTGCTATGACAACTTCATCATGGACACGTTCTGAGCGTCAGACCCATTTCGCCAATGGTGGCAGGCTCATCAGAACCGCGTCCGGATCATGTCCAGTTTCCAGTCCGAACTTGGTGCCGCGGTCATAGACCAGATTGTATTCAGCATAAAGACCGCGATGCACCAGCTGGGTGTCTTTGTCGGCGTCCAAGAAACCCTGTGCGCGCCGTTTTTCAACCAATGGCACGAAAGCGGGCAGGAAAGCCCGACCGATATCCTGAGTCAGGGCGAAATCCGCCTGCCAGGCCCCAGTGCAATAATCATCCATGAAAATACCGCCTACGCCGCGTGCGCGTTTGCGGTGGGGAATATAGAAATACTCGTCCGCCCACTCTTTCAGGCGTGGATATTGTCCGGGTCCATGCGGGTCCAGATGAGCCTTTTGGGTATCATGGAAATGCGCCGTATCGTCATCATATTCGATGCAGGGGTTCAGATCCGATCCGCCGCCGAACCACCAGGCTTGCGGGGTCCAGAACATCCGAGTGTTCATATGCACCGCCGGGACATGGGGATTCTGCATATGCGCCACGAGGCTGATCCCCGAGGCCCAGAAACGCGGGTCTTCGGTCATCCCGGGAATGCCTTTGCGTGCTGCCATCGCCTGTTGTGCACGTTCGCCCAGGGTCCCGTAAACTGTCGAGACATTGACCCCGACCTTTTCAAACACGCGCCCGCCGCGCATCACGGACATCAGACCGCCCCCTGCGTCAGAGCCGTCCTCGGACTGGCGTTTGGTTTCCTTGACTTCAAAGCGGCCGGGCTTTGCGTCTGAAAACGGGCCGGTGTCGTGGCTGTCCTCCAATGCTTCGAATGCGGCAACGATGTCGTCGCGCAATTGGCGGAACCAGGCAGAGGCGGTGTTTTTTTCTGTTTCGAACATGGGTCTCAATGCGCAGGTGCGGCAACAGGGTCAAGCAATGTGCGGCCGCCGTCGATTGTCAGGATCTGGCCGGTGATGAATCCGGCTGCATCCGATGCCAGATACTGCGCGGTTTCCGTCAATTCAGTGGCCGACGCGATACGGGCAAGCGGTGTGTGCTTTTCGATATCGTCGCGGAATTCCCGGTTCTCTCTCAGCGTCGATTGCAGTGATGCACTCATGACCGAGCCGAGCGCAATCGAATTGACCCGGATGCGGTTCGGCGCCAACGCCACGGCCAGTGAACGTGTCATCTGGTCCAGCGCGGCTGTCGACACGGAATAGGCCATCAGGTCGGGATGCGTGCGGCGGGCCGCGATGGATGACAGGTTGATGATCGATCCGGCAGGGCTCTCATCGTCATCCCCGGCCTGTTTGATCATACGCTTTGCGACCAACTGGCTGAGCCGCAGCGCGGGCATCAGGTTCTGGTTCAGCAAGGTGCGCATCGAGTCGTCATCGGGATCAAGCGGATCAGACTGGATCACCTGGCGCGCGCCGTTGATCAGAATATCCACCTGATCAAACGCATCCAGTGTTGCCGACAGCAAATTGGCAATGGTCAGCTTTTCACGCAGGTCGCCTGCGAAATACCGAATATTGCCGTCTTCTGCCTGTTCCCCCAGCTCATCGACCAGACGTTTTTCATCTATATCGGCGAACATGACATTTGCGCCCGCATCCGCGAAATGCCGACCTATGGCCAGCCCGATGCCATTGGCCCCGCCTGTAACGATTGCGGTCTTGCCTGCGATGGAAAAGGACATCCGAATCCTCCTGAATTAGGGGCAGGTTAGCTGGCCTTATCGCCGAGGGCGAGAGGCCTCAAACACCTTGAACCGGTTGTCGCCGGCGGCTTCATCGACCCGAGCGAAGTGTTCGTTCAGAGTGGTTTCGTAGGGAAGGTGGCGATTGGCGACCATCCATAGGGTTCCGTTGCGCGTCAGATTGCGTGCCGCTGCTGCGATGAAACCCTGCCCCAGCGTGGGGTCGGCACTGCGTGAGGTGTGAAACGGGGGGTTCATTACAACCGTGTCCAATGGCTCTGGCGCCGTCCAAGTAACGGCGTCAGCCCAATAAAACCGGACCCTGGGGTCAGAGGCGTTGATGCGCGCGCAGGCAAGGGCCGTGTGGTCTGCTTCGACAAGATGCACGGATATTAGGTTGTCGCGCTTCAAAAGCTCTGCGGTCAGATACCCCCACCCGGCACCCAGATCGGCCACGCGCGGCCCCAGCTTGGCAGGCAAGGCGTTCAGCAACATGGCCGAGGCGGGATCGATCCCGTCCGCTGAAAACACACCCGGTGCCGTGTGGTACCCATCGACGATCTGCGTCTTTGGCGCAGCCCAATCTGCAAAGCTGTGCGGGTCAGCCTGAAACCAGAAGATTTTTCCGTGTGCCTTGGACAGAGGCCCTTCGACCGAGACCCTTTTGCGAACATCTTTCAGAATGCTGTCCACGCCATCGGTCTTTGCGCCATCGATCACGACAACGCCGCGGGCTCGTGAGCTGGCCAGATGGATCATCGCCCGTGCAAGCGCCTTGGCCCGCGGCAAAAACACAATTGCATCCTCGCAAGGGTTTTCTGCCTCGGGCACCGTGTCAAAGCCCTGCGCGGCAAAATGGTCATAAAAAGGTTTGAACGGCTGCACCACCTGCGCCGCATGGGGAAGCGCCGACAGATCATGGGTTGGAACAGGGCAGATCACGCTGAGGGGCGACGACAGCGACAGGCCGTTCTGCAATGCAAGTTCCAGGCGAGGGGACATGGGCAATTCCGGCAAATATGTGTGAGGGTCAGGCGAAAAGCCTTATTCTTCGCGTTCCATGGTGCATTGCAGCGGGTGCTGGTGCCGGCGGGCGAAATCCATAACCTGGCCAACTTTGGTCTCGGCAATTTCATGGCTGAAGACCCCGACGACGGCCACACCTTTTTTATGCACGGTCAGCATGATCTCGAATGCTTCTGCATGGGTCATGCCGAAGAAACGTTCCAGAACATGAACCACGAATTCCATCGGCGTGTAATCGTCGTTCAGCAACAGCACCTTGTACAAAGGCGGACGCTTGGTTTTTGGGCGCGTCTGTACCAGAACGGACGCGTCGCTGTCGTCGTCCGGTTCGTCAGACATCATCCAGGTCTTTTCCAGCATCGTAGGCAACTGTCCGATTCAGTTTTGGGGTTTATCTTCGCGCTTATATAACGTGGGGATGGCCGGTGAAAAGAGCAAGCGGACGTAAACGAGATGACTGACAAGCTGACGACAATCGGTTTCGATGCAGATGATACCCTGTGGCACAATGAGCGTTTTTTTCAGCTGACGCAGGCGCATTTTGCCGAGCTGCTGGCCGATCATGCCGACCAGGATCATCTGATGGAGCGGCTTCTGGCGGCCGAAAAGCGCAACATTCGACACTATGGCTATGGCATCAAGGGCTTTGTTCTGTCGATGATCGAAACCGCTCTCGAGGTCACGGATGACCGTGTGCCGGCCTCGGTCATTCGCCAATTGATCGAAGCCGGGCAAGAGATGCTGGCCTATCCGATCGAGCTGTTGCCCCATGCCCGCGACGCGGTGGAAGGCATGACAGGCTTGTGCCGGGTTGTCTTGATTACCAAAGGGGACCTGATCGACCAGGAACGCAAACTGGCCCAGTCGGGTCTGGGCGATCTGTTCGACGCAGTGGAAATCGTGTCTGAAAAGACCCCTGAAACTTACCGGTCGATATTTGAGCGGCATGGTGATGGCCCGGCGCGCGCGATGATGGTTGGCAATTCCATGCGATCTGATGTTGTGGCTCCGATCCAGGCAGGAAGCTGGGGGGTTCATGTCCCGCACGGTCTTGTCTGGGAGGTGGAGCATGCCGAAGCCCCGGTCGACAGTCCCCGATTCCGGGAGTTGAGGGATTTGGGCGGTTTGGCCGATCTGGTGCATAGCCTGAAGTGATGTTGCCTATTGGCCGCAGTTCCATGAAAACCCTGCCGGGTGTTGACCAAGTTCTGCCTCAATCGCGCATCTGGTGGGCTTTGGGCAGTATTTGTCTAGATATAGCCCAGTTCAGGCAACCTAACGAAACCGCGAAATGCTCAGCTTTCGGTTTATTTCACCAAGTCTCTGTGATAGTGTTTACGATAATAAAATAATTTTTGCTGACCGGGAATACCCGGCGGCGCGAGGCAGACAGAGGCAAAAATCGTGCAGATTCGGCGGACAGTTCCGGCCCGAATGGGCTTTTTTCTCATAGTGGTGTTGTGCGTGCTGGCGTTTGCGCCGCTCAGGTCCATGGCGGCACCTTACGCAGCGATGGTGATTGATGCCCGAACCGGAGAGGTTCTGCATTCGCGTAATGCTGATACAAGGCTTCACCCGGCATCGCTGACCAAGATGATGACGCTTTATATCGCGTTCGAAGCGGTGCGGAACGGTGAGATCACTCTGGATACCCCGGTTCGGATCACCAAAAAGGCGGCAGCCGAGCCACCGTCGAAGCTGGGCCTGCGCGCTGGTCAGACAATTGCTTTTCGCTATCTGATCCGCGCGGCTGCTGTGAAATCGGCCAATGATGCTGCCACGGCCATCGGTATTGCCATCAGCGGGTCCGAGGCAGCTTTTGCGCGTCGTATGACGCGAACCGCCAAGGCGATGGGGATGAGCCGCACGACCTTCAAGAACGCCCATGGTTTGACCGAGGCGGGGCATCTTTCGACCGCACGTGACATGACCACGCTGGGTCGGCATCTGCTGTATGACTATCCGCAATACTATAACCTTTTCTCGCGTCAATCGACGCATGCAGGGATCAAAACCGTTCCCAACACCAACCGTCGCCTGCTGGCGGCCTACAAAGGCGCCGACGGCATCAAAACCGGTTACACCCGTGCGGCGGGGTTCAATCTTGTGGCATCGGCAAAACGCAAGGATGAACGCATCATCGCCACCGTTTTCGGCGGAAAGTCCGGCGCCTCTCGGAACGCCAAGGTTGCCGAGCTTCTGGATTTGGGTTTCCGCCGCGCTCCGTCCCGTGCGCCCATTCGCAAACCTGCCCGACCGGCCTATGCTGGAAATACCGGATTGGGTGTCGGGACGCAGGTCGCCAGCGTGAGCGGCGCGCCAAAATCCAGTTTGCGCCCGGTTCGGCGCCCCTCCGCGTCGACGCAAGTCGCAAGCGCGGTTGCTGTGACAGCTGATGAGAATCGTGGACGCATTGACAGCGCGATCGCGGCGGCCATTGCCGAAGCGGATATCGCACCAACTGCACCGCCGGTGGAAACATCCGATACCCGTCCGGCATTGCGCCCCGACAATCTGGTTCTGGCTTCGACGGATTCCACCAAGCAGCCAGAGCCTGAGCAGGAGGTTGTCACTCGGCTGTCTTCGTCAGGTGGGCACCTGTGGGGGGTCAATGTGGGGCGCTATACCACGCGGTATGAGGCCGAGAAGGTTTTGCTGAAAACCGCATTGTCGGAAATGACCACACTGGAAGGCACGCTGCGCAAAGTGAACCAAAGCGCGCGTGGGTTCGACGCAACCTTTCAGGGCATGACCCGCGAACAGGCGGATCTGGCCTGTCGCCGTTTGCAGGCCCGCAACGTCACCTGTTTCATGATCGGGCCATCATAAGGTTCGGCATATTCTCTCCTGAATGGGTCTGGGCTGCGGTATTCCGCAGCCCTTTTTTCAATCGAAAACGTGACCGTGCTGGTATTGTTCGTCCTGTCCGGCGGCGGCTGTCAGGGCGGCGACATTGTCCTTGGTGAAGAACCCATCATATTTGTGGCACCGCTCGATATACTCGGTAATCAGCAGGGTATGCTTGGAGTGTTTCGAGAAGATCTGTTTCAGGTTCGGGTCGTCTTTGCACTCGCCCACCACATGGGCCAGGAACGGCACACCCTTGTCCTTCAAAGTGTTCACAACGAAATCGACGTTCTTTTCCCCGGCGCTGTGATCGCCATCCTGAATCTCGACGGCCATGTGGTGCAGACGACGGCCAAAATTGCGCACGAAATCCTCGGTCGGCATCGGCAGTTTGGCGAAGGAGTTGACGAAGGATGGCGTGTTGTTTGCGGTGAATACCTTGGCCGGAGATTTTTTGTCATCGTCCACATTGCCGTTGCGGTTCACGTTGGTCGATGAGTTCATGTCGAATATGTTGTAAGCGCCCCAGAAATAATAGGGCACCATGGTCAGAAACTCGAGGATCGCATCCTCGCGCTCGCCCGCCAGGACCCGCGTCGCAAGATGGTCGATTCCCAGCATCAGCGGGGCAATTTTGCTTTCGGTTCCAAAGGCGGCGGCCTGTTCCAGACGGGCCTGTTCCGTGTCGCTCAGCAACACGCGATCCCCAAGGCCCAGACTGTCGGTGTCGTTAAAGTCGTGGGTCGAATACCCGACGCGGTTGCAGGTGAAATCGGACGGGGTGGTGAATCGGAACCCGTCCGATGTGTAGAACGGGTTCTCGGTATCTCCAGGATATTCGAAACGTATGTTCTGATCCTCAAGTGCATGGGTCAGCGCGTCCAGATCACAGGCAGCAAATACCTCGCCTACATAGCGCGTCTGCGGTGTGTTGCGCGCCAGTGGATACATGCGATTGATGCGGGGGATAAAGTCTTCGAATCCGGGGCTGAGCGGCGCCATCAGGATCAGCGCAGGATAGTCGGGATGTGAATGCAGAACCGAGACTCTGTGGGTTCGTCCCAGATAGCTGGCGGTGTGCCGATAGGGTGTCATCACGTAAAGTTCGACCATTGTGTCGAACACCGCGTCAGGTTCGACCTGAATGATGATGGCCCGCATTGCGCCGACCTGATCCGCAATGCCCGAGCTTGTCCGGCGTTCGTAAATCTTTGGAAGGTATTCGTTGAAGAAGTCCGAGTTCTTCTTGTCGCCCCGGGGCTGATAAGACATCAGATCAAATGACATTCCACGACCTCCTTGCTCTTGCCCGACATGGGTCAAGGCATTGTTTGAAATTGTAGTATTCAGAATATGCGTTTGCCCGCCATGCTAGGCGCTGAGGCCTGTACGGGCAACAGTCGTGAATTTGGGTTGCCGACGTTAACCCATGATGTTCAGCGGGTGAATTTCGTCACCTCGACACCGCCCCCGATCAGGCTTTCACGAACAGAACGGGCGATCTGCACCGCAGTTGGTCCGTCACCATGCAGGCAGATTGTGTCGATCGATGTTTCCAGCCGCTTGCCGCTTTCGGTGATGATCGCGCCTTCGCGGACCATGTTCAGGATGCGAGGTCCTGCGACATCCGCGTCGTGGATCACCGCGCCGGGCAGGCTGCGGTCAACCAATGTTCCGTCGTCATTGTAGGCGCGGTCGGCAAAAATCTCGCCCACCCATTTGCAGCCCAGCTCGCGCACGGCGTCTTCTTGTTTCGTCACGGCAAGAACCATCACGATGATGTCGGGATCGACGTCCAGCGCGCCCTGATAGCAGGCCCGCGCCATATCGACATTGAGCGAACACATATTGGCCAGTGCGCCGTGCAGCTTTAGATGGCGAACTCTGGTGCCAACCGCATTGGCCATGCCCATGGCTGCGCCCAACTGATACCGCACCAGATTGCGGAGGGTGTCCTGAGACAGCTTCATGTTCCGGCGGCCAAAGCCTTGCAGGTCGGGAAACCCGGGATGCGCCCCGATGCCGACACCATTCTCGGCTGCCAGCTTCATTGTCGATGCCATTACATCCGGATCACCCGCATGAAAGCCACAGGCAATATTGGCCGAGGTGATGATCTTCAGAAGGCTTTCGTCGTCGCCCATTTTCCATGGGCCAAAGCTTTCCCCCATATCGGCATTCAGATCGACGCTTGGCATCGGCACATCTCCTTAGTCGGTGGCAGAAATCACTCCGCTGATCAATTGGTAGGACAGCAAGTCCGGGATGTCATGCGGGTTACGCACCAACGCTTCGACTTTCGAGGGCAGGCGGGCAAGATCCGCCATGAATGCCGCGTGCAATTCGGTGGCTTGCTCGATGCTGACAAATTCGAACGTGATCGCTCCGCCCGCGGGTGTCTGCGCTGCGCGGGGCATGTCGCAGGGCAGAACGGTCGCGATGCGGGGATACCCTCCTGTGGTCTGGCATTCGGGCAGCAGGATGAACGGGTCTCCGGTTCCGGTCATCTGGATGTCGCCCGGGGAAATAACCTCGGACAAGATGTTCAGTTGGCCAGTGGCCGCAAACCCGTCGCCGTCACTGTTGACTTGCATCCCCATCCGGTTGGCGCGTGCGCCACGATGGAATGAGGTGCGCGCAAACCGATCAAGCGTTGCGTCATCAAACAAGGACGTCTGGAAGCTGGCGACGACACGCAGAACGCCACCCGAGAAGCGTTCGGAAGGGGGCAGTTTCAAACCAGCGTCGCCTGCCTCCGCGCCACAGGTCAGCCGGTCGCCCGGCTTCACCGCTCGCCCGATCCGTGCCGTCAGGTGCGCGGATCGAGATCCAAGAAAAACCTCTGAATCGATACCGCCCCCCAAATGAAGATAGCCGTAATTGCCTTGCAGAAGCGCACCGATGACCAGCCGTTGTCCGGGCTTCAGGTGATGCGAGGCATTCCAGGCCACGGGGCTGCCATCAATGCTGGCCTGCATCTGCGCACCGGTCAATGCGATGCGCATGTTCTGTGCCGCCTCGAACGTGCCGCCCATTCCGGCCATTTCCAGCGCAGCAAGTTCCGGGCTTTGGCCGAGCAATGCGGCGCCTTCATGAAGGGCCAGTGTATCGACGGCCCCGGACCGGGACAGGCCCTGGTCCAGATAACCTGAGCGCCCCTGATCCTGGATGGTGCAAGCCGGGCCGATCTGGTGGACGATCAGGCTCATGGCGCAATCTCCTCGCAGGTTGCTCCGCCCGTGCCATCTTCGTTTTTGGCTCTGATTTGTTCCAGGTCTTCGCGGGAAATGGGTTCGAATATCAGTTCATCCCCAGGCTTGAGGGCGAATGCCTCGGTCGTCTCGGGCCGGAAACACCGAAAAGCCGTCTGCCCGACATGCCGCCACCCGGTTGGCGTCGGCCCGGAAAACAGGACAAACTGAGATATTGCAAGAACCAGAGCGCCTTCGGGCACCATGGGGGTCAGGTTTTGCAGCCGCGGAATATTGAACTCGGGGGGTAATGGCCCAAGGTAGGGTTGCCCGGGGGCGAACCCTATCGTCAAGACCCGCACGCGGGACTGGCCAAGCCGCCGTATTGCTTCTTCCGGCGCGAGACCGGCAGCAGCAGCGGCATCGTCCAGCTGGGGCGCAAGGTCGGTGCCATAGACCGTCGGAATTCGCCACAGCCTGCGGCCTGTTGGAAGTGGTGTGCTGTACCAGTCCTTCTGATCGACGAGGTCCTGAAGCTTGTGCAGCATCTGTTGGTGGGTGGTGCTTTGCGTATCGAACCGGACATATGCCGAGGCCAGCGTGGCAGAAGATTCCGTGACCTCTGCCCATTGAAGCCGATCCAGTTCAGATCGAAAGGCCAGCGCCGCTCGGTTCGCTGTCTCAGACATCGTGTCCGCAAATGTGACAAGCGCTCCGTCAAATCCGACGGTTCTGACCAGTGGGAACGTAAGGTGACGCGTCATGCCTGTCTCGCTGAAGAAGTCGAAAACGAATGTCCCAGACCAGAACTTATCTCGGTGGGATGTTCAAGATTGGTGTTCAGAATGTTGGCACGCTCAAGGTGTGGTCGGAATCATGTAGACCCCCTCGGCATGATGCAGTTCGAAATCTGGCCTTTAGGGTTTTCAATGCAGATTCTGGCAGAGTCCCGAGTCGATTCACGGGCTTGAGTCGCGCGGCCTTGTGTTCAGTGTCGGTCGATTCCCTATATATAGTAGTGCCATCTTGTGTCTTCCGGGTTGTGTCGTGGCCATCCGATGGAGAGAGTCCCGACCGACACAGGAAAGGTGAGCTTTCGACGCTTGTAATATGCTGTTTTTAAATGGTTATCTAAGAATTTTCAAAAAAATGCTCTGCGGCGTCATTTTCCGCTTGCGGGATTTGTTTGTTATACTTAGAACCCCCTTCACCGGCGCTGCTGAGGCGCTGGGACGCGGCGGAAGCGGCGGTTACGCT
>NZ_JAEDOU010000009.1:0-136591 GCF_017872515.1 Ruegeria sp. HKCCE3926
AAGGCCGGTCATGCACTAACAATCAACTTGGACCACACAAGTGGGGCTGATCACTATCGCATTAACTTTTTTCGCTTGGAAGGTTTGAAACCGTTTGGAGCAAGCTGCCATCGATGATTTTGTCGACCATCGTTCCTAGCCGTTCGAACCTACACCCTTTATCCCAAGCGACCTGCATCATCGCCGCTATGAAAATGGGATTCTTTCGGCAGTCCTTAAGATGACCGGCTGCGCGTCTACCGGCTTCCAAGCACTCTTCTCGTAATGCTCCTAGATCTTCGTCCATCGCATCTTCGATGTTTGTTTTCCATGCAGTAAACCGCTCATTGTAGACATCGTCTTGGGGAAAGGCGTTAGCGGTTTTGTGCCCCACTAGCCCGAAAGCCGTCAGGTTATCTTTGCTATGGCGAGTACGCTTTCCAGCGTCTAGCTCCTGACCGTCGCAATCAAAGACCAGATAGTATGGGATAGAAAACTGCCGCGCGAGCAACTGCAGCATAATAATCGGACTTTTCCCGCCTGCTTCAACGATGTTGCAGCCTCGCCTTTGGAATGTTTTCAACTTATCAGAGAGCGAGAGATACGAATATATGCACGCTTGGTCGGATACGCCCTCTACGAGTACCACGTAGTCGGAGAAGAAAATCTCATTGGTTTTGGGTTGCATCTGAATGCTGAGCTTTGCCCGCAAAGCCTCGATCTTTCGTTCCGCATCATCGAAATGAGTGTTGTATGCTTCGGTGATCGCCTCGATGCTGCCCCCATGCGTTTCCGTGAAACCCTTGTGGTTTTGGGTTTTTCGCAATCCTGTCAGCGAACTTACATCAACAAAATAAGGGCTATGGGTGGTTAGGATGATCTGTGCTTGACCCTTGGAAAGCTGGGAGAGAACCGACGCTAGGTGCCGCGCTTGAGGCGGATGTTGATAGAGCTCTGGCTCTTCACAACCGAGAATAAGCGTCGGTGTTTCATCGCTCGCCGAGCGCAGCAACTCTTGCAAGATCACGAGTAAGAAAGCTCGTTGAAGGCCATGCCCGAACTTACTGACATCCCCCTTGAACCCTTTGTCTTCCAATTGGACGGCGGCACTTGGTTAATTAACAGCAACCGATTTGTCATCTGAACGCCATTTGAGTTCGATACCGGCGTCTGATGTAACACTACCCTTCAACCGCTCGCCAAGCCTGTCTTGGAGGTCGCGTAGGTGGTGCTGTTGCTCCTGAAGCAGTAGGTCGTAGCGTTCCCTGGCATCGGCTCTGATTTTAGCAAGCTCTTCTTCGTAGTTCATTGATGAGCGAACGGTGTGCTGGATCAGTTGCCCAAGATGGGTGTTCTTTCCCTCTTCCGACTCAGTGGATGCGTCCTTGACGGCCGGAACGTAGACCCAAGTAATAAATTGCCTAAATCTGTCCGACCCTTTGCTGACGCCAAAAAACTCATCGGCGCTTCGCAGCACTTCCTTTTCGTTCTCCGGCATTGCTTCTTCGAACTTTCGAAGAGCGGCTTCCATGGCCGCGCCAGAGCTCTCTTTGGGCAGACCTTCGAATTTCCGTCGAAGGGTCTCGTACATCTCTTTTCGTTTGCTGACAGGCGACTTTGGTAAATCAAAGAACTTTGCGAAATCTGGGTTGACGAGCCGCTCCCCCAACATGGTTAGTTGGAAACCGCTCTCTACACTACGATTAACTTGCGCAGTAACTGTCATCGCCCCATGTCGGATGTAATGCTTAAAAACATCTTCTGCGGCCTTTGAAAAGTCGCTGAAAGTTACTGTTATTTCGATTGGCTTCGTAGTGTCCCGATTCCAAAAGTCGTCTTCTGTGAAGTTGCGAATTTCACCAAAGAATACATTTAGTGCATGCAGGAAAGTAGATTTGCCTGAGCTATTAGGGCCGACAAAAACATTGTAGTTTTGGAATTCTATGTCCGAACACTTAATTGAGCGAAAGTTTCTGATCTTTAATCTTTGAATTTGCATTATTATAAACTCTAAAATTTGGGTTGTTCTTCACGTGGGACCGGAGGCTCGTTTTTCTGGTTGCTGGGAGAGACCTTAGCAATCCAACGATCATCGCACTATCGGATTCCGATAGTGCGTAAGCGACTCCACGACTTCAGGCATCAAACACCTATGAGCGGTTTACTGATGCATATTTATCAAGTTGAAGGGCCTGCAAGCTGCCTCAGGCAACCTGCTGTAAGTCTGCTTTGCGTCTGATGGAAACACTCGTCGCACATGCCGCAAACTTTCGCTTTCCGCCCCTCGTATCAAAGCCTGATAATGCCTTCCGCCCAGCGCCATCTCATTCGTCTGTCCCTGTCAGACTTGGGAACGGCCCCGGGAGAAATCCGAGGCCGTTTTCTCATATCACCAGCCAAAATGATCTATTGAAACGTTTAGGTCATGTCGCATGAAACGCCACAACATCAAAGCACCCACCCCCAGCGTCAACCACATTTCGAATGCCCGCAGCTGCGGCAGGTCATGCAGCCCTCAATCATCACCATGTCATACTGGCCGCAGGACGGGCAGGCCCTGCCGCGGGGGGCGTCCATGTTGACCACCTGCGCCTGCGGGTCGGATTTCAGCCCCATCCCTTCGCCTTCGAGGAACCCGATCGCGATCATGTGCTGCTCGATCACGCCGCCGATTGCCGCCAGGATCGAGGGGATGTATTTGCCCTGCACCCAAGCCCCACCGCGCGGGTCGAAGACGGCCTTCAGTTCCTCGACCACGAAAGACACGTCACCACCGCGCCGGAACACGGCCGAGATCATCCTGGTCAGGGCCAGCGTCCAAGCGTAATGCTCCATGTTCTTTGAGTTGATGAAAACCTCGAACGGACGGCGGCGGCCCCCGATGACGATGTCGTTGATGGTCAAATAGATCGCGTGCTCGCTGTCGGGCCATTTCAGCTTGTAGGTCGAACCCTCAAGCGATTGCGGCCGATCCAGCGGTTCGGACATGTAGATGACATCGCCGCCATCCACCTCGTGCGGGGCATCCGCGCTTTCACCCGGCACCTTGTCGTCGCTTTCCGAGACGGTCAGAACCGAGCCGGTCACGTCGTTCGGGCGATAGGTGGTGCAGCCCTTGCAGCCCTGATCCCAGGCCTGCATATACACGTCCTTGAAGGCGTCGAACGAGATGTCCTCGGGGCAGTTGATCGTCTTCGAGATCGAGCTGTCGATCCATTTCTGTGCCGCGGCCTGCATCTTGACGTGCTCGGCCGGGGTCAAGGTCTGGGCGTTCACGAAAAAGTCGGGCAACTCGACATCGCCGAACTTGTCGCGCCACATCTGAACGGCATAGTCCACCACCTCTTCCTCGGTCCGCGAGCCATCCTTCTGCAAAACCTTGCGGGTGTAGGCATAGGCAAAAACAGGCTCGATCCCCGACGACACGTTCCCCGCGTACAGAGAGATCGTCCCAGTGGGCGCGATCGAGGTCAGCAGCGCGTTGCGGATACCGTGTGCACGGATGGCTTCGCGGACATCGTCATCCATCTGCTGCATCGTGCCGCTGGCCAGGTATTTCTCGGCATCGAACAGGGGGAACGCCCCTTTTTCCTTGGCCAAGTCGACCGACGCCAGATACGCGGCGCGGGCGATCGCGTGCAACCAGCGCTCGGTCTGACGCGCCGCCTCGTCGGACCCATAACGCAGGCCCAGCATCAACAGCGCATCCGCCAGTCCGGTCACGCCCAGCCCGATGCGGCGTTTGTCCTGCGCTTCTGCCTCTTGTTCGGCCAGTGGGAATTTTGACACATCAACGACATTGTCCATCATCCGGACAGCCGTGGCGACAAGTTCTTGCAGGGCCTTTTCATTCAAACGGGCTTTTGCCTCAAACGGTTCAACCACCAAACGCGCCAGATTGATCGAACCCAACAGGCAGGCGCCATAGGGCGGCAATGGCTGTTCGCCGCACGGGTTCGTGGCCGCGATGGTTTCAACATAGCTTAGGTTGTTGGCCTGGTTGATCCGGTCGATGAAGATCACGCCCGGTTCGGCATAGTCATAGGTGGCCTGCATGATCTTGTTCCACAGATCACGCGCCTGAACCGTGTGATATACCTTGCCGTCAAAGATCAGATCCCATGAGGCATCGGCCTTGACCGCTTCCATGAACGGATCGGTCACCAGAACCGACATGTTGAACATGCGCAGGCGGGCCGGGTCGGATTTGGCGGTGATGAACTGTTCTAAGTCCGGGTGGTCACAGCGCATGGTCGCCATCATAGCGCCCCGACGCGAGCCCGCCGACATGATCGTGCGGCACATGGCGTCCCAGACATCCATAAAGCTCAACGGCCCCGACGCATCCGCCGCAACGCCTTTCACGTCAGCACCACGCGGGCGGATGGTCGAGAAATCATAGCCGATCCCCCCGCCCTGCTGCATGGTCAGCGCGGCCTCTTTAAGCATGTCGAAAATGCCGCCCATGCTGTCGGGCACCGTACCCATGACAAAACAGTTGAACAGGGTCACCTGACGCGCGGTGCCGGCACCTGCTGTGATCCGCCCGGCAGGCAGGTATTTGAAATCTTCCAGCGCCTCATAGAATTGCTCTTCCCAGTGCCCCGGGTCGTTTTCCACCCGCGCCAGATCACGGGCGATGCGCCGCCAACTGTCTTCAACCGTCTGATCGATGGGGGTGCCATCCGCCTGTTTAAAGCGGTACTTCATATCCCAGATCTGCTCGGCGATGGGGGCGGCAAAGCGGCTCATTGGTGATTCCCTGTGCTGAAAGAGGTATCCAGACTACCTCAAATCACATGCGCACCACAACACCTTGATGACATCTGGAACCAAGCTACAATATAAAGATGATCCTAGGGACGACTCTGTGGGAAAGCTGTGGATAATTACGTAAACCTCATAAAACTGTCCGTTGGTTCGGAAAGCGTCGACACGCTGATGGCCTGGCAGGACAGCTATCGCCAGCGGTTCGCCGATGGCCTGCCACGCCACGTCACCCGCATGTGGCCCAAGCGCGAAGCCGAAATTCTGAACGGCGGATCGATCTATTGGGTCATCAAGGGCGTAATCCAGTGTCGCCAACGGATCCTGCGGCTGGATGAAGTGATCGGAGACGATGGTATCCGCCGCTGTGCCATTGTGCTGGACCCCAAGCTGCACCGCACACAGAACGCCCTGAAACGCCCGTTTCAGGGATGGCGTTATCTCAAGCCTGAAGATACCCCTGCCGATTTGCCGAAAAACCGCGAGCAGGACGATGCCCTACCCGATGATCTGAACCGCGCCCTGGCGGAAATCGGGGTTCTGTAAAGGCCGGCACCAGACCATCCGCAATGTGATGCTTTGAGGATGCCAACAAAATCGCATAGAATATTTACTTGATTTTATTAAGTTAACGAGGGCAATCTATGATGATTGGACAATTTCGAACAATCGTATTGGCGGCTGTATTTGTAGCAGGTGGAACAAGCGTTCTCGCCGCCCCAAAGGATGGAACCTATAGCCTGACCGTGCCGTCCAAAAATCCGTTCCCGGTGTCGGTTACAATTATCGGCGGCAACATTGCAGGCATCACATCCTCAACGCTGCACAATATCAACGGCGCCAGCGTTTCGGGGAACAGCAAAAAGCAATCCATCAGTTTCAACTTCGACAGCGCGAACTGCGGAGGCGGCAACACCGGCACCATGACATTCGACCTGAGAAAGAATGTCGTGTTCAAAAAATGGAAAGGGACGTGCGGGTCAAAACGTTTTGACATCAGCAAATCAGTGACCGCTGCCCCTGATTAAGTTTTGCTCACCCGGTCCATTACTTCCGCAAGCACCCGCTTGTCATCAGGCAAATAACTGGCCACCCGACTGCGCCACAGCGTGGCCTGCGATTGCAGGATCAGACCGTCCGAGAGGATCTTCAGGTGGTTCGCGCGCAGGGTCTCTCCGGTCGAGGTGATGTCGGCAATTGCTTCAGCGGTTTCATTCATCACCGTGCCTTCAGTCGCGCCCTGACTGTCGACCAGCGTGTAATCGGCCACGCCCGCTTCTGTCAGGAATTCCCGAACCAGACGGTGGTACTTGGTGGCGATCCGCAGCCGGTGGCCATGGGTTTTGCGAAACGCAGCTGCTGCCGCGTCCAGATCATCAAGCGTATCGACATCGACCCAACATGCCGGGATTGCGACGATCAGATCAGCCTTGCCGAATCCAAGCTGCGAAACCTCTTCAACCTGCTGTTCCCAGCGCGGCAGTTTCTCGTGCACCAGATCGATCCCGGTGACGCCCAGATGAATCCGCCCCGCCGCCAGTTCACGCGGGATTTCCCCCGCCGACAGCAGGATCAGAGAGACACCGTCGATCCCTTCGACCTTGCCCGCATATTCCCGGTCCGACCCGCTGCGTGACAAGGTGATGCCGCGTTTTTCGAACCACGAGAAGGTCTTTTCCATCAACCGGCCCTTCGAGGGCACACCCAGTTTCAGGCTCATACAGCACCCTCCTCGATCTCCAGCATCAGGTCGGGGCGCAACACGCCGCCGACAGCCGGGATTTCTTCTCCACGGCCCAATTGCCGTGTCAGTGCGTCATAGCGCCCGCCCGTGGCGATCGGAGGCAGATCAGGCCGACCTTCCGCGTAAAACCCAAAAACGAAACCATCGTAATATTCCATTGATGTCCGACCATAGGCGGCCTCGAAATCCAACCGCTCGACATCGACTCCACGTGCTTGCAGTGCAGCCACACGCGCCTCCAGCCGGTCCAGGGCGGGCGTGACCTGCGGCAGATCCACCGCCACGTCGCGCAGCTGTTCCAGCGCAAATGGCATGGTCTCGCGCACATTCAGCAACGTTTCCAGCCCGGCCAGCTCATTGTCGGAAATCGGCGGCGTATCACGGTCTTCGCGCAGGGCTTCAATGCGCGCTGCGATTTCGGCCTTGCGGCGCTTGCCGATCATAGGGGCATCAAAGGCCATCGGATCGGCAGCGTCCAGCAGCGCGGTTCGCCCTTCCGAGGGCGCCTTGCGACCCGCAAACCGATCCAGCAAGATACGGAATCGGCGCGGTCTCCACAGGTGCCGCATAAGAGCGGCCTTGCGGCGCTCGGTCGTACGCAGCCCTTCGACCGCGGCGGTGAGGATACCGATATCCCCGGTTGCCGCACGCAAGGGCAGCCCGCGCAGTTGCAGCGCCATCAGCGAAAACACTTCGGCATCGGCACCAGCGGGATCTTCGCGGTCAAACACCTCATACCCCACCTGAATATACTCGTTCGAGCGGTCCGGGTCGTGTTCCTGACGGCGGAACACCTCACCTGAATAGGTATAGCGCGCTGGCTCGGCCCCGTCCCGCATGTGCATCTGAACAACAGGCAGGGTGAAATCCGGGCGCAGCATCTGCTCGCCCCGCAGCGCGTCCGAGGTGACGTAGGCACGGGCGCGGATATCCTCGCCATAGAGGTCCAGCAACATTTCAGCGGGTTGCAACAGCGGGGTATCCACCACCTGCGCGCCCGCAGCCTCGAACCGGACACGCATCATCGCGGCACGGGCCTGTATCTGGGAACGGTTGGGCATGGGTCAGTCCTGACTGTTCAGAATTTCACGCACTTTCGCGACCAGATCAGCGCGCGATACTTCGAACTGGCTGGGGCGTTCTTTCCATTCCTCCAGCGTGGCGCTTTCGGCGATCTTGGCCCCAAGGATCAGGTCCTTGATCTGCACGATGCCTTTTGCCTTTTCGTCCCCGCCTTCGATCACCGCAACCGGAGAGTTGCGCTTGTCCGCGTATTTCAACTGATTGCCAAAGTTCTTGGGATTGCCCAGATACACCTCGGCCCGGATGCCCGCATTGCGCAGCTCGGCCACCATCGCCTGATAATCAGCCATCCGGTCGCGGTCCATCACGGTGACGACAACGGGGCCTTTGGCCTGGGCGCTGATCCGACCCTTTTCGCGCAGGGCCGCCAGCAGGCGGTCAACACCGATGGAAACGCCGGTCGCGGGCACTTCCTGTCCGGTGAAACGCTTCACCAGATCGTCATAGCGCCCGCCGCCCGATACGGACCCGAACTGCCGCTTGCGGCCTTTCTCGTCAAAGATCTCAAAGGTCAGTTCGGCCTCATAGACCGGCCCGGTATAATAACCCAGACCGCGCACGACCGAGGGATCGATCTGGATGCGATCAGCGCCATAGCCGCCCGCGGCCAGCAACTCGCCGATCTGTTCCAATTCCGAAATGCCTTCGGCGCCGATTTTACTGTCACCCACGGCCGCTCGCAGGTTGGCCAGCGTTCCAGCGGCATCATCGGCTTTGGAGGTCAGGAAGGCGATCACCGGCTCGGCCTGATCGTCGGACAGGCCCACACCGTCGATGAACGCGCCCGAGGCATCCAGCCGGCCCTTGGTCAGCAACTCGCGCACGCCCTGCCCGCCAACTTTGTCGAATTTGTCGATGGTGCGCAGAACGTCGTCCCGCGCTGCCGCGTCTTCACCCAAACCCATCGCTTCGAGCACGCCGTTCAAAACCTTGCGGTTGTTGACCCGGACCAGATAATCGCCGCGTGGAATGCCCACGGTTTCCAGCGTATCCGACAGCATGGCGCAGATTTCGGCGTCCGCAGCCATGCTGGCCGTCCCCACCGTATCCGCATCACACTGATAGAATTGGCGATACCGCCCTGGCCCCGGCTTTTCGTTGCGCCAGACCGGACCCATCGCATAGCGGCGATAGGGCGTGGGCAAATCGTTGCGGTGCTGGGCATAGACCCGGGCCAAAGGTGCTGTCAGATCATAGCGCAGCGCCATCCAATCGCCGTTGCCGCCCTCGTCAAACTCCTGCCACGCAAAGACGCCCTCGTTCGGGCGGTCCACGTCGGGCAGGAACTTGCCCAGCGCCTCGACGGTCTCGACCGCACTGCTTTCAAGTGCGTCGAACCCGTAACGATGATACACGCCCGCAATCGTCCGCAGCATCTCGGTGCGCTGCGTGACTTCCTCGCCGAAATAGTCACGGAACCCTTTCGGCGTGACGGCCTTGGGGCGGGGCTGTTTCTTGGGCTTGGCCATGTGGGGCGTCCTTGGGAGTGTCCTTGTTCCGCGCGCGGTCTATCCCATGGTCCGCATCGGGGCAAGGCGCGCTTTCTCTGGCCTTGGGCCGACTGTGTCGCTATGACCAGCGCAAGACAGGAGTTCCCCATGCAGCATCTGGAAGAAGAGATCGCCCATCTGACCCGTACCGTGGACGAGCTGAACACGGTCGTCACCAGACAACAGTCGGAAATCGACCGGCTGACCCAACGGGTTGAAATGCTGTTGCAGCGCGAAGCAGAACGGGCGCAGGAAGGATCAGGCGGCGTTGTCTTTGGTGACGAACGCCCGCCGCATTATTGAGTGGCCGGGAGGCCGTTTCTTCCGTTTTGTACAGGCGCTTGGGGCTTGGTAGTCCGTTTTGTACGAAACGTCTCAGGGCCGAACCGTCACACTCGGACAGAAACCGCGTTGGGTAACGGCGCCGGGTATGAGTCAGTTGTCAGTAGTGCGGACAAACCCGCCGCCCGGCCCAATGGCGTCAATTGGCGCTTCCGGCGCTTAATTGCTATTTCCATGGACATCCATGAACGGCAGCTTTCTGCATTAAAACCTTCCGAACAGTCTGCTTGGGACAACCAAATAGACCCTGCGGTTCACGTGAAGACCGAACTTATGCTGCTCCAACCGTGCCAAAGCACAGATGCAGAAACAGCCGCGGTTATCATTGCGGGGATTCCGTCTTTCCAGGAGTCAAATATCAGGTGACAGAAGATGGCTCCGACGGATGTTGCCAAAAGTGCTGCTGCTCCGAGCGGACCCAGCCAGGACTGTTGGAACCAGATTGTGACGGCTCCGAACAATTCAATGAGACCCACCAAGAACATGGCCTGCCGATTGAGGCCATAGCTTTCGAACATTGCGAGCTGTGTTTCGAAGATCTTCCTTTGCCAACCCGCAAGTTTGATTGAGCTCGCGAGCAGGAAGAACGCTGACAGGAGCGCAATGACTATCGTTAAGGTCATTCTTCTGGTTCCGTGTAAGAGCGCTTGAAAGCCTGTGGGGACTGACCAGTCCACCTCCGGAACGCCCGTGAGAATGCAGTCGGGTCGGAAAACCCGAGTTGCTGAGCGGTGTCAGTGACCGAGCAGGATTTCACACCCAACAGTTCAATCGCTTTCTCTCGTTTCATGCGTGCAATGACCTTGGATGTTGTCTCGCCACGTTCCGACAGACGCGCATTCAGGGTATTTGGATGCAAACCGACCGTGCGCGCGGCCTCTACCGCTGTAAACGCCGGATCAGCCAGTCGAGACCGGACGATGTCTTCGAACCCGGCCAAAAAATCGAGCGGGGCCGCAAGTTCCATGACTGATGGGTGATACTCGGGGTTGTTCTCCATCATGTCCTCTGAGAGGCGATGGTTCAGCCAGATGGATGGGAAGCGTATCGAAAACCCTCGATCGTCGCAGGGAATGCCAGTGACCCCGTAAAACTGTTTGGGCAAAACGTTAGGGTTGGCCAGTTGCAGTACGATCTCACGCGGATCCCAACGGAAATCGATCACTCGGTGCAGCAAAGAAATCCAGATCCCGATCATGAAGCCATCGGCTTGGGCAGGTGACACTGACGAGCGAAAATGCCGCCGGGCCGCAAAGTAGGCATATTCGTCTTCTACGACCAAGGACTGAGTGACTGCATTTGACTCCTTCGAAACAATCTGGGTGAAGCGTGTGAACAAACCACCCAGAGTAAAGGCTTCTGTAAGTTCCTGCCCTTTTGGTAGGAAGCGCCTGAGATCAACAGACTGGCCGACCCGAGTGCAAAAATCTGTTCCTTCAGCTTCAGATGCGGCATTGAAGGCTGCATATACAGTTTCATGTGAGAGAAATTGCTCAGGTGCGATCATCGTTGCCGCGTCAAAACTCAGATGTGCGAAGACATCATCAGCATCCTGCCCCCGCGCGCGTAACGCCGCGACGACCGGCGCCAGTACTGTTGCCCGCACCAATGGCAGATCAGAGTCTTTTGGTGTTTTGCGATTCCCGAACATATTTGCTCCCTCTACTGGGACTCGTGCCTGCGCCACGGCGTGCTTTCCAGAAAAAAGTTCAATAACCTGACCAAATTCTAACCGAAAAATCTCTAACCTTAGGATACGGTCAAGCATTTTCCAAATGAAGGTGTCATATTCATAAAATGAAATGAACTAGTCGACATCGATCACGCAGCTAGGGATTTGACATGGCAAGATATTGCAAAAGAGTTTTCGCTGCCTTGACATTTGTAACGCTGACGCTGTCCACCTCGACTGCATTTGCTCAGCAGGAAGCGCCATCAGTCACCTTGTTCAAAAACGTGAAAGTTTTTGATGGGAACACCGATGGTCTTCTGGACCTGGATGTTCTTGTTGTCGGCAACAAGATCCACAAGGTCGCCGAAGACATTCCAGAGACCGGTACATGGGAAGTGCAAGCTGGTCCGAGTGGGCCATTGTATTCAGAAATACATAGCGGCAGCAGTGGCTACACTTTCATCATCGAGGGCGAAGAAGGGACGCAGACAGTCGAACTGTCGCCCAATGTCATTGACGGCGGGGGACGCACCTTGATGCCGGGCATGATTGATAGCCATACGCATTTTAACCTTTCTATGGACGGCGGGCGTCCGGGCATGGAAATGGCCAGGTGGGACTATATGGCGGGACATGCCTCGTCTGCCGCATTGGAGTGGTTCTACGATGGCTTCACGACAGTGCGTGATATGGGGGGCATGGCCGACGGATTGCGACGTGTCATCGACAACGGCCTAATGGAAGGACCTCGCATCTACAGCGCTGCCGGGATGATCAGCCAAAGCGCTGGTCACGGTGATCTCTTGTTTGAAAGCCAGACAAGTCCCCAACAGAGTAGCACCTGGCGCAATGGCATATACCACATTGCAAACAGCCCTGATGAAGTTCGAGCAGCCGTTCGCAGGAACTTTAATGCGGGCGCCACCCATATGAAAATCATGATGGCCGGTGGTGTTGCCAGCAACAAAGGTCCCTTTGAGGCCTCTCAATACACCGACGCTGAAATTATCGCCGCAGTAGAAGAAGCTGCAACGCGTGGAACCTATGTTGCAGCGCACCTTTATCTTGATGAAGCCATTCGCCGTGCGCTCGATTTGGGTGTCATGTCGATTGAACATGGACAGTTCCTACAGGAAGACACGGCCATGTTGATGAAGGAAAAAGGTGCCTTCATTTCTCCTTACATTGCAGCCGTCATGAGCGAAGACATCCTGACCCATCCGGTCTATGGCAATCCTTCAACATTTGAGTACGCCAGAACACTTATGATGAAAGAGGGAACAAAAAACTTCGCTGAAGTCATCAAAAAGGTGAAGCCGAACATTGTGTTCTCAATCGACATCGTGAGTACCAATGGCATGGCCGCAAGACACCACCGGGACCATGAGAAATGGATATTCGCAGATACATTTGGCAACTATGAAACACTGAAAGCAATGACGTCCACTGGCGGCAAGCTTGCCGCCTTGACCGGTGGCAGCAACCCTTACCCCGCACCTCTTGGTGTCATCGAGGAAGGCGCATACGCCGACATTCTGCTTGTCGATGGAAATCCGCTTGAGGACATCACTGTTCTGGGCGGAAACCCTTCATGGTTCAACGCAGAACCGCGTCCGCGTGGCATCAAGACCATCAACCTCATCATGAAGGATGGCGTGATCTACAAGAACACTCTGCAATAATCCCTCGGGAGGCGGGGCTTCGGCCCTGCCTTCCATTGTTAAGAGAAAGAGTTGTGATGAAGATCAAAACAATGACTTCCCTGAGAGCAGTACTGGCCTTGTCGCTGACCTGCTCTGCCGCTCTTGCGCAGGACGACGCGCCGCCACGGACCCTGTTCACCAATGTTCATGTCTTTGACGGCATGAACGAGGCGCGGATCGAGAATGCCAGCGTTCTGGTCGAGGCCAACCTTATCAAGCAGGTCTCGGCAGAGACCATCGACGCGCCGGATGCTACGGTTATTGACGGTGGCGGGCGCACACTGATGCCAGGTATGTTGGATATGCACGTTCATATCTCGACCTTCGGGCCCGTGCAAACGCAATCGCGCGACGGGCTGCATCCCTACGCTCATGGTGCGTTGGCCGCAGATCGTGCCGAAGGGATGCTGATGAACGGATTTACCACAGTACGGGATCTGGGTGGTCCGTCAAATTTCATGCGTCTAATCATCGACGAGGGCGTCATGGTGGGGCCTCGCATCTATCCCACGGAAAACTGGATCACCACAACATCCGGTCATGGCGATTTCCGTGAATTGAATGACTCCCACCCGAATATCGCTGGCGGACGGCAACATTTCTACGAAGATTATGTTACGATTATCGCTGACGGGCGGGCGGAAACCCTGCGCGCGGCGCGTGAAGCATTCCGTCGCGGTGCGGTACAGCTCAAACTGTTCACCGGAGGCGGTGTAACAAGTTTGTTTGATCCACTTCATTCGGGCCCTCTTGATGAAGAGGTCCAAGCAGTCGTTGAGGTGGCGGAGCGCTGGGATACCTATGTCGCGTCTCATGCACACACCGCTGCTGCGCTTCAGCAGGCTATCGACAATGGCGTGATGTCGATTGAGCACGCACCCTATCTGACCGATGAGCAGGCCAAGACGATGATTGAAAACGGCATGTTTCTGTCCACTGCGTTTTCGCCAGTGTTTTCAATCTCAGTGGAACAAGCTGAAAAGGCTTATCCACCAGAAAGCTTTGCAAAGTGGAGCGTTATTCGGGACGCATCGGCAAACTTGCTGGAAGTCATGAAAAACAACCCTGACCTGAAAGTGGTTCTTGCATCAGATCATATTCCCCAATGGAATACTGGTCGCGAATATGATGATCGCGCGCTAGATGAGTTCGAGTTTTTCTCAGAAGCTATTGGCAACTTCCGGACACTAAAGTCGTTTACCTCGACAGCCGGAGAACTGAATGCTCTGACCGGCCAGATGAATCCATACCCAGAAGGCCCGTTGGGCGTCATTCAAGAAGGCGCCTATGCAGACCTATTGCTGGTCGATGGCAATCCTCTGGAAAACATCGAGATCATGAAGGATCCGGACACAAATCTAAAAATCATCATGAAGGACGGCGTGATCTACAAGAACACGCTGAACTGAGCGATGGGCGGGATGGTTCACCTCGTCCATCCCGCCCGTTTGTAAAAACCATTAGAGGAACCAAAAAACGGACATAGGAGAAAGAGACCCGTGGCAAGAAAGCTTTTGCAAGCCACACTGATCACAACCTTGCTTTGCGCGGCCGTAGTGAACGCACAGAGCAGTGGTCCGGGGGTTTTCAGTGCGGAAGGAGAAGGAGTGGTTGTGCCAGCCAAAAGCTGGGATGTGTCGGCAGCCGCCGAAAACCAGATCGACACTGTCCACTTTATTGAAGGTCAATTCGTCAAAGAAGGTGATCTACTGGTGACTTTCGACCAGGTCTTCAAGCAATGGGATGCCAAAATCGGTGAGTTGGCTCACCAGCAGGCCGTGGCTGAACTGGAGTTGGCCCAGGCTGACCTGTCCAGAAAGAAGCGGTTGGGCACCAATTCTGTGTCTGAAGTTGAGATTGCGCAAGCTGAAGCGCGTGTCAAAATCGCCGAAGCGACCGTTGAGACAAAGAGGCTCAATGCGGAAAAGGCCAAGGCTATCTCAGATCTCCAGCTCATCCACGCACCGTTCGACGGCCAGATGAGTGCGCCGCGGTTTCGCGATAATGCAAACGTCGTCGCCGACTCGCCCGAAATCGGAACCCTGTATCAACTGGATCCGATCCACGTTCGCGTGGAGGGAACGTACGAGAAGCATCAGGAACGCATCCTCGCGGGCGAAAGCCACGACAGTGTAATGGGCAGCCTGACTCTGGTGCTGGAACTGCCGGGAGGGAGTGAATTTCCACATCACGGACGCCTTATCTCAACGCCGTTTGAATTCGATCCGGAGACAGGGATTGGCTACAGCATCGCCGAATTCCCCAATCCTGAATTCCTATTGCGCCCCGGCATGAAGGTATTGGTCACGTCTTATGAAAACTCGAAATGATCCAAAGAAAGGGATATCAAATGAAAACTTGGACATCTCCGTTTCTGGCTTCAGCTGCATTGGCGGGACTTGCTACGGTTGCCGCTTCTGAAGCAGCAGACCACGGATCGCACTGGAATTTGATGTCTGACGCTTATGCTCGCGTCGGCGAGATTCTGAAATCTGAGGAAGGCACCACTGCCGTCGAGCGCTTGAACGAAGAATTGTCCGCGCTGAAAGAGGCGTGCGATAAGTTGGAAGTGAAAAGTCAGAACGCGCCATGTCACGAAGATGTACGGCGTCTTCTTTCCATTGCGACCTTCAACGCTGACCCCAATGATCCAAATCGAAACAAGACATTTCCAACGCATATTCCCGATTTTGTCAGCCCGGAAATGCGTGAGGTGATGGTTAACTGGACGCCCAATTGGCTCACCAGCAGTTGGGAAGGCTACCCAGACCCAACGGACTACGGTGCATGGCAGTCGTTGCACGATGAATTGATCGATCCGATGGAGGCCGCCGGCAAACAACTTTTAAAGACTTACAACTTGTCGACCGAGGAACGTGAGATAGGTGGTGTTAGAACGGTCATTATCAGTCCGAGCGAAAACCGCCATCCGGGAAAGATACTCATTCATGCACATGGTGGTGCCTTTTACGGAAACACTCCGGAAACAACGTTTGACCGGACAGCACCACTTGCCAATCATATGGGCATCGACATTGCCTCCGTCGATTACAAATTGATGCCAGCCCCCGACTGGGACATTTTGGACCAGCGGGATCAGGTGATCGCCGTTTTTGATGCACTGACCGGAGAGGGCGGTGGCTATAAACCAGAGAACGTCGGAATTTACGGTTGTTCCGCGGGCGGTGGATTGGTGGCAATGGCGACAAATGCCATGTCGCATCGCGGAGGAGCGCTGCCTGGTGCGGCCGTAATGCAAAGCCCGCAGACTGATTTCTCGTTCAATAGCGATTCGACATGGACGCTGCGGTACGACGATCCACGCACTAACGTAGATCACTTGATCGACTCAGTCTGGCCGATGCTGGGAATTACTGAAGAGAAAGCACAAGATCCGCGCTACTCAACTGTGTACGACAATTTCGAGGGGCGAGATTTCCCTCCGACGATGGTACAGACTGGGTCTAAGGAAATTCAGATGAGCGACGGCATACGCATGTACGGAGTCCTGCGTAGTGCGGGCCACGAGGCAATTCTGGATGTTCACGACGCCATGCAACACTGCTTCCACGGTCATTCCGAGACACCGGAATCCGCTGAAGCTGTTCGCCGCGTCGCTGTGTTCCTAGAAGAGCATCTTGGTTCGGAATGAGAAAAATGGATCGCTGAAAGGAGGGGGCGAGTGGCTTGGAGAGACGCTTTGAAGCCGCTCGCCCATATTGAAAAACGTAAGAAAATGGACGTTGTCAAGTCTCAGCGGATCGAGGCCGTTTTCCGCATTCGGGACCTATGATCCGAGCGCCGTGAACAGCCGATGTCCGCCCTTCGCGCTGATGCTGCACAAAATACGCATGCGCACAATGGGCTCATAGCTGCCATCCCGGCGATTGAAGGCAAAGCCCCCGCTTCTCGCTACGGATCCTCGACCGACTACACCCGGTCCAGCTCGATTCCCGAATTCATTCCAACCGGAACATCAGCTGCTGAAGCCACGGCCTCTCCACACCGGTTGCCTGATACATCGCGTGAAGAAAGTTGTGCGCTGACACCGGGTCGCTCATGAAGGGCGAAGAGCGGATTTCGCCCTTCTTCACCTCGTCGCGCGCCTCGTAGATCACCGTGTCTTCCTTGATCGTCGCCATGATCCTGACGGCGTCCAGCGTCTCGGGGTCGATGGCGGTGGGATCTTCGGAGAGGAGCACGAAATCGGCAAGCTTGCCCGCCTCGATCGACCCCTTGTCGTTCTCCTCGAAATGCTGCCAGGCGGGCCAGATCGTCAGCGCCTTGAGCGCGGTCGCGACGTCGACCCGGTGACGGGGGCCAAGAATGTCACCCGATCGCGTGCGCCGGGTCACGGTGGCATCCAGTATGCGCATGCTGTCAGGCAAGGCGACCGGCGCGTCGTGATGCGAGCCGAACATCATGCCCCGCTCGAGCAGCCAACCAGTGGGCGAAATGTTCTCGGCATTGACCGGGCCCACGGTGTGGTCGCGGTGCCAGTCGCCCCAATAGAAGGTGTGCATCGGGAAAAGGGACATGAACACGCCCAGCCGCTTGTAGGCGTCGACCTGGTCCTCGCGCAGGAACTGGCCGTGTATCAGTGCGGGTCGGTTGCCCGGATCGCCATACTTGTCCTGCGCAGCCTGAAGCGCAGCAATGAGCATGTCCGACGCGCCTTCGCCATTGGAATGGGTGATGATCTGGATGCCATTCTCGTAACACCAGTTCACGGCATCCTGCACCTGCTCGATGGTCACCGCCGAGTACCCCTTGTAGCCTGCGGGATAGTCGCCAACCGGGTCATAGTAGGGACGGTCGCGGAGCGCGGTAAAGCCTTGCGGCGAGCCGTCGATCGTCAACTTGCAACCGCCCACGCGAATACCGTTTTCATATTCTTTCGAAACATTGTCGCCGATATAATCCCTGGCTTCCAACACATCGGGATAGGCCACGACGTCAATCGGTATCCTGCCGTCGGCCGCCATGGCCTTCAGCGACTCGACGGCAAACCCCGAGGACCGGCCGTCCTGCCCCGTGGTGTAGCCAAAACGCGCCCAGAGTTTGGACCCGGCAACCGCGAATTCCGCGAAGGCGTCCGGACCGAGTTGCTTCAGGACGGGGACGAGCGTCCCGAAAAACGCGTATTCCTCGAGAACCCCGTTCGGCGCGCCATCGGCTTCCCGCCGAATCTTGCCACCGGCCGGGTCCTGCGTCGATGCATCGTAGCCGACAATCTCAAGCGTCTTCGAGTTCGCCACGCCGAGATGGCCGGACTGGTGGACAATCACGATGGGAAGCTCCTGAGAGATCGCGTCAAGGTCTTCGCGGGTCGGGTGGCGCTTCTCGGCTAGCTGGGCGTTGTCATAGCCGAAGCCGATGATCACTCCGGCCTTCTCGACCGCATCCCTGTTTGCATCGATCCAGTCGCGCAGCGCCTGTTGCAGGCTGGCAATGTCCGTGACCCCGCCGTCCGGCGGCGAAAGAAGGTTCGCCGACAAGGCTTGCAGGCCACCGAAAACCACGTGCCCGTGACTGTCGACAAAGCCCGGCAGCATCGCCCGGCCGTCAAGATCGAACAATTCCGTCGCGTCGCCCCGGTGCGCCATGATATCCGCAAGCGCGCCGACGGCGAGGATACGCCCGTTCTTAACCGCGACGGCCTCGGCGGTCGGCTGCGCATCGTTGATCGTGAGGATCGGTCCGCCAGTATAGATCGTGTCGGCGGCCTCCTGCGCGGTCGCGGCGCTGGTTGACATGGCAAAACCCGCCAGCCAGACAAGATTCAGCAAACGTGACATCAGGAATACCCTCTTAAATACATCGGAAGACAAACAAATGAATAATGGTCGTGTCTATCGTGGCTAAAGCGTATTGCCCGACAGACACGCATTGCAAGATTTTTCGGCCAGCCAGAGGTGTCCGCAAGCCGCCATCCCGGCGACTGAAAGCGAAGCCCCGGCTTCCTGCTACAGTTCCTCGACCGACAGCACCCCGTCCAGCGACTTGATCGCGCCCTTGATCTGCGGGTTGATCGGAAAGTCCTGGCCCAGATCCATCTCGACATCGCCCGGCAACCCCGGCGCCATCAGGCAGAGCTGGATCGGCCCCTTCGAGGCCCCGCGCGCCGCCCCGGCGGCGTCCTCGAGCACCTTGGCGACCGTTGGTACGACCTGCGCTTCGTCAACAAAGATGCGCAACCCGGTTGCTCCGGCTTCGGCCACAAGGGAATCCGCAGGGCCAACCGAGCGGCCCAGCAGCTTGAGCTGATCGGCTTCCATCGTCGCCTCGGCGGTCAGAACCACCTGCGCGCCGGTTTCCAGAAACTCGCGGCACTTCTCCAACGTGTCCGAAAACAGCGTGACCTCATAGGCGCCGGTGGGATCAGACATTTGAACGAAAGCAAAGCGGTTGCCCTTGGCCGATTTCCGCTCCTGCCGCCCGGCGACAACCCCGGCCATCTTGGCGATGAACGGACCAGACCGGGCCTTTTCCGTCACCTCGTCCAGCGTCATCACCTGTTTGCGCTTCAGCGCGGGCATGTAATCGTCCAGCGGATGCCCCGAGAGATAGAAGCCGATGGCCTTGAATTCTTCGCTGAGGCGTTCGGCCGGCAGCCAGTCCGGCGTCGGCGACAGGCGCGGTTCGGGCAGGTCGTCGCCTGCCTCGCCGAACAGAGACACCTGATTGGAGTTTTTCTGTTCATGGATCGCCGCCGAATACTGCACCAGACGGTCAAGGCTTTCGAACACGCGGCGACGGTTCTTGTCGAGCTCATCAAAAGCGCCGGCACGCGCCAGCATTTCCAGCGGACGTTTGCCGACCTTCTTCAGGTCGACCCGGCGGGCGAAGTCAAAGAGGTTGACGAACGGTTTGTCTCCCCTGCCCTGCACCACCAGATTCATCGCCTCGACGCCCACGTTTTTCAGCGCGCCGAGCGCATAGACCAGTTGGCCATCCACCACGTCGAAGGTCGCCAGCGAGCGGTTCACGCAGGGCGGCACGTTGGGCAGGCCCAGCCCCTTGCGGACCTCTTCGAAATACACCGCCAGCTTGTCGGTCAGGTGGATATCGCAGTTCATGACCCCGGCCATGAACTCGACCGGGTGGTTCGCCTTGAGCCAGCCGGTCTGATAGCTGACCACCGCATAGGCCGCCGCGTGGGACTTGTTGAAGCCGTAGTTGGCGAATTTCTCCAAGAGGTCGAACACCTCGGAGGCCTTCTTGGCGTCCACGCCGTTCTTGGCCGCGCCGGCCTCGAATTTCGGGCGTTCGGCGTCCATCGCCTCTTTGATCTTCTTGCCCATCGCGCGGCGCAGCAGGTCGGCGCCGCCAAGGCTGTATCCCGCCATGACCTGCGCGATCTGCATCACCTGCTCCTGATAGACGATGATGCCCTGCGTTTCTTCCAGGATATGATCGATCAGCGGGTGGACCGAGGTGATCTCGCGCTGGCCGTTCTTGACCTCGCAATAGGTGGGGATGTTTTCCATCGGGCCGGGGCGGTAGAGCGCCACAAGCGCCACGATATCCTCGATGCAGGTGGGCTTCATGCGCTTGAGCGCGTCCATCATGCCCGAGCTTTCCACTTGGAACACCGCCACGGTTTTGGCCGCGGAATAAAGCTTGTACGTCGCCTCATCATCCAGCGGGATGGCGTTGATCTGGTTTTCAGCCCCCTCGGCGGGCTCATAAAGTTCGGTGCCATCGGCGGCGATGTGCAATGGGCGCCCGGATTTGAAAATCAGGTCCATCGCGTTCTGGATAACGGTCAGGGTCTTCAGACCCAGAAAGTCGAACTTTACCAGCCCGGCCTGTTCCACCCATTTCATGTTGAACTGGGTCGCGGGCATGTCCGAACGCGGGTCCTGATAGATCGGCACCAGCGCATCCAGAGGACGGTCGCCGATCACCACGCCTGCCGCGTGGGTCGAAGCATTCCGCAACAGCCCCTCGACCTGCTGGCCATAGGTCAGCAGGCGGTCGACCACCTCTTCCTCGCGCGCGGCCTCGCGCAGGCGGGGTTCGTCTTTCAGCGCCTTTTCGATGGAAACAGGTTTCACCCCCTCAACCGGGATCATCTTGGACAGGCGGTCCACCTGCCCATATGGCATTTGAAGCACCCGCCCGATGTCGCGCACTGCGGCCTTGGACAAGAGCGCGCCGAAGGTGATGATCTGACCCACTTTGTCGCGGCCGTATTTCTGCTGCACGTAACGGATCACCTCTTCGCGGCGATCCATGCAGAAGTCGATGTCGAAGTCGGGCATCGAGACCCGTTCGGGGTTCAGGAAGCGTTCGAACAGCAGGCTGTAGCGCAGCGGGTCAAGGTCGGTGATCGTCAGCGCATAGGCCACCAGCGAGCCCGCGCCCGAGCCCCGCCCCGGCCCGACCGGAATGTCGTGATCCTTGGCCCATTGGATGAAATCCGCGACGATCAGAAAGTAGCCGGGGAAACCCATGCTTTCGATGATGCCCAGTTCGAAATCCAGACGTTCCTGGTATTCCTCGGGCGTCACCGCATGCGGGATCACGGCCAGACGTTTCTGCAAGCCCTCATTGGCGATGCGCCGCAGCTCGGCCACCTCGTCATCCGCGAATTTCGGCAGGATCGGGTCGCGTCGATAGGCCATGAACGCGCAGCGTCTGGCGATCTCGACGGTGTTTTCGATGGCCTCGGGCAAGTCGGCGAACAGGGTCGCCATCTCTTGTTGTGACTTGAAGTAGTGCTGCGCCGTCAGACGACGGCGGCCTTCCTGCTGGTCGACATAGGCCCCTTCCGATATGCAGATCAGCGCGTCATGCGCTTCGTACATGTCCGGCGTCGGGAAATAGACGTCATTCGTGGCGACCAGCGGCAGGTTCTTGGCATAGGCCATCTCGACATGGCCGCGTTCTGTCAGGCGCTCGGCCTCGGGTTGGCCATCTTCACCCGGATGGCGCTGAAGCTCGATATAAAACCGGTTGGGGAACATTGCCGCCAGCCGATCGACCAACGCTTCGGCCGCCGGGCGCTGACCCTGTTGCAGCAGCATTCCCACCGGGCCGTCAGGTCCACCGGACAGGCAGATCAACCCTTCAGATCGGTCGGCCAGTTCTTCCAAAGTGACCTGAGGCAGTTGCCCGCCCTTGTCCACGTAGAGACACGTGCTGAGTTTCATCAGGTTTTCGTACCCGGTCTCGGACTGCGCCAGCAGCACCAGAGGCGCGGGCATCTTCGGCTTCTCGCCCGGCTGGGCCTGGACATAGGTCAGATCGACCTGGCACCCCATGATCGGCTGTACCCCGGCGCCGCTTGCGGTGACCGCGAATTCCAGCGCCGAAAACATCGAATTGGTATCCGTCACGGCGACCGCCGGCATTTCCATCTTCTCGCACAGGCCCGGCAGCTTTTTCAGCCGCACGGCGCCTTCCAGAAGGGAATATTCAGTGTGAACGCGGAGGTGGATGAATCGTGGAGAACTGCTCATGACGCCCAAGCTACCCCAGCCGGCTGCGCGGCAAAAGACTGAACCGCGTTGCGTTTGCCGCAAAAAAATCGCCATTGATTATTCGGCTTTTTCAGAAGGTGCTTCGGGATTGACTGGGCGTCGCAATCAAAAACCGCTTTATTTACAAGTGGCTGCCCATTAATCAGAAAAGGCGGTCTCAGGCCGTATACGTCTAATGGTGTATAACAGAGGCGGTTTTTCTTGCCAGACAAGCCGCGCTGTTTCTAACATCTCATGGCAAGCAATTCGCCCGCCACTCTTTCTACGTCGCATCGAAGGAGGGCCACAAGGGCGCAACCGGGTAAGGCGACGGGTTTCTCGAATGAACATCACGTTTCTTCTGAACGGAGAGACAGTGGAGTTGGCTGATATCGATCCGACAGCCACCCTGCTGGATTGGCTGCGCGAAGACCGCGGCCTGACCGGCACCAAGGAAGGCTGCAACGAAGGCGATTGCGGGGCTTGCACCGTGATGGTGACGGATGACGAAGGCGCCAAGGCACTGAACTCGTGCATTCTGTTTCTGCCGCAGCTGCACGGCAAAGCGGTGCGCACGGTTGAAGGCGCCAGCGGCCCGAATGGCGAAGCGCACCCGGTTCAGCAGGCAATGGTTGATCTGCACGGTTCGCAATGCGGCTTCTGCACACCCGGTTTCGTCATGTCGATGGTGGCCGGGCACACGAACGGTGCAACGGACCATGACACTTTGCTAGCAGGCAACCTGTGCCGCTGCACCGGCTATGCGCCGATCATTCGCGCAGCGAAAGCGGCCGAGGAACAGCCCGTTCCGGTTTGGGTCAAAGATAAACCACCTGCAACGATTGCCGCTTCGCGCATGCTGCCAACCTCATCCGACGAATTGGCCGCCGTGTATGCCGAGAACCCGAATGCGACACTGGTCGCTGGTGCGACCGATGTGGGCCTTTGGGTCACCAAGCAACTGCGCGAACTGGACCCGGTGATCTTCCTTAACCGCTGTGATGATTTGAAGAAGATCACGCTCAGCGGTGAAGAAGTCCGCTTTGGCGCAATGGTCGACATGAATCGCATGGGCGCGGCGATGGCCGATCTGCATCCGTCCTATGCCGAGATGATCCGCCGCTATGCCAGCGTTCAGGTCCGCCATGCGGCCACCGTGGGCGGCAATATCGCAAACGGCTCGCCCATCGGGGACAACCCGCCCGCGCTGATCGCGCTGGGGGCGACGCTGCATCTGCGCAAGGGCGACGAGCGGCGGTCGATCCCGCTGGAAGAGTTCTTCATCGACTACGGCAAACAGGATCGGGTTCCGGGCGAGTTTGTGGAAGCCGTCAGCTTCCCGCGCCAGCCAGATCGCCTGAAGGTTTATAAGCTCAGCAAACGGTTCGATCAGGATATTTCGGCCGTCTGCGGCTGTTTCAACATAACCGTTTCGGAGGGCAGCGTCACACAGGCGCGCATCGCCTATGGTGGCATGGCTGCTATCCCGAAACGGGCAACCCATGTCGAGACCGCTTTGGTCGGCAAACCGTGGACGCGCAAGACCGTTGACGCCGCGCTGCCATCCTTTGCCGACGACTTTTCGCCACTCACGGATATGCGCGCCTCGGCCCTGTATCGACTGGAAACCGCCAAGGCGATGCTTCAACGGTATTTCCTGGAAGATCAGGGCGAGATCACCAATGTGCTGGAGGTGTCAGCATGAGTGTGACGCAAGCCCTGCCCCACGACGCCGCCCCTTTGCACGTTTCGGGCGCGGCGCGGTACGTGGATGACATCCCGACACCCAAGGGCACGCTGCACCTGGCCTTTGGCCTGAGCCCGATCGCCAAGGGCAAGATCACCGCAATGGATCTGTCGGCTGTCAAAAACGCCGAGGGTGTCGTGATGGTTATGACGGCAGAGGACCTGCCTTTCGCCAACGATGTCTCGCCCTCGATCCACGATGAGCCGCTGCTGTCGGACGGCACGGTGCACTATATAGGCCAGCCCGTGTTCCTGGTTGTCGCCACCAGCCATCTGGCCGCCCGCAAAGCGGCGCGATTGGGCAAGGTCGACTATGCCGAGGAAACGCCGATCCTGACGATCGCGGACGCCTTGGCCGCCGACAGCCGGTTTGAAGACGGTCCACGCATCTATGCCAAGGGTGATGCGGATGCGGCCATTGCCAGTGCGCCGCATGTGATCGAAGGTTCGTTCGAATTGGGCGGGCAGGAGCATTTCTATCTGGAAGGTCAGGCCGCGCTGGCCGTTCCGAATGAAGGTGCGGATATGCTGGTGCATTCCTCGACCCAGCACCCGACCGAGATTCAGCACAAGGTGGCCGACGCACTGGGTGTTCCGATGCACGCCGTCCGGGTCGAGACCCGCCGCATGGGCGGAGGGTTTGGCGGCAAGGAAAGTCAGGGCAACGCTTTGGCAGTGGCCTGCGCCGTGGCCGCCCGCGCAACCGGCAAGGCCTGCAAGATGCGCTATGACCGAGACGATGACATGATCATCACCGGCAAGCGCCACGCTTTCCGCATTTCGTACAAGGCCGGGTTCGATGAGCATGGCCATATTCAGGGCGTCTCATTCCACCACTATGCGATCTGCGGCTGGGCGCAGGACCTGTCGTTGCCCGTGGCCGACCGGGCGATGCTGCACTCGGACAACGCCTACCTTTTGCCGAACGCCCGGATCGAAAGCCACCGCTTGAAGACCAACACCCAATCTGCCACCGCCTATCGCGGGTTCGGCGGCCCGCAAGGCATGGTCGGCATCGAACGGGTCATGGACCATGCCGCGCATACGCTGGGTTTGGATCCCGTCGAACTGCGCCGCCGGAATTACTATGCACCCGCGCACGCCGTGGCCGAGAGCACACCGACAGAAAAACCACTGGGGCATCCCGATCCGCACGAAGACCTGACCAGCCGCGGCGCCGTTGAAATGGGTGACGCACCGGTGCGTCCTCTGCCTGCCGGCGGCAACACCACACCCTATGGGATGGAGGTCAGCGATTTCGAACTGCACGGCATGACCGAGGCGTTGCTGAAATCCAGCGACTATGCCGCGCGCAAGGCCGCTGTCGCGAAATGGAATGCCGAGAACAGTGTAATCAAAAAGGGCATCGCCTTTTCCCCGGTCAAGTTTGGTATCTCGTTCACGCTGACCCACCTCAATCAGGCGGGTGCGCTGGTGCATGTCTATCAGGACGGATCAGTCCACTTGAATCACGGTGGCACCGAGATGGGCCAGGGCCTGTTCCAGAAGGTCGCACAGGTCGCAGCGTCGCGCTTTGGCATACCGTTGGAGATGGTGAAAATTACCGCAACCGACACGGCGAAAGTACCGAACACGTCTGCGACGGCGGCATCTTCGGGAAGTGACCTGAACGGTATGGCGGTGAAGGCCGCATGCGACACGATCCGTGATCGGATGGCCGCCTATATTGCGGAACGTCATCAGGCCGATCCATCAACGGTCACGTTCTCGGATGGGCATGTCTCGGTCTCAGAAGAGCGCTACACCTTCGCCGAAGCCGCCGCACTGGCCTATCAAGGGCGCGTCAGCCTGTCGGCGACCGGGTTCTACAAGACGCCCAAGATCGAGTGGGACCGGATCGCCGGGCGCGGTCGCCCTTTCTTTTACTTTGCCTACGGCGCTTCCGTTACCGAGGTGGCGGTGGACACTCTGACCGGTGAAAACCGAATTCTGCGAACGGATATCCTGCATGACGCGGGCGCGTCGCTGAATCCGGCTTTGGACATAGGTCAGGTTGAGGGCGGCTATGTACAGGGTGCAGGGTGGCTGACGACCGAAGAGCTGGTCTGGGATGACACGGGCAACCTGCGCACGCACGCGCCTTCGACCTACAAGATTCCGGCCTGCTCGGACCGGCCGGACATCTTCAACGTCAGGCTTTGGGATGGCGAAAACCGCGAGGACACGATCTATCGTTCGAAAGCTGTGGGCGAGCCGCCTTTCATGCTGGGGATCTCGGCCTGGCTGGCGCTGTCGAACGCGGTTGCCGCCTGCGGAGACAGATACCCGGCCCTGAACGCTCCGGCCACGGCCGAAGAGGTTTGGCGCGGGGTCCAGAGGATGAAGGGAGGCACCTGATGGGATTTGACCTTGAGGCTTTGAGGGAGGCGGTCAAAACCCACGGGAAAGTGGTTCGGGTGGTCATCGCCGGGATCAAAGGGTCGTCCCCGCGCGAGGTGGGTGCTGCGATGCTGGTCTGGAAGGACGGGCAAAGCGGAACCATCGGTGGTGGTACGCTGGAATACCAGGCCGCAGAGGCCGCACGATCGCAAACAGTCGCCACGCGCCTGACGCATCACACGCTGGGACCGGACATGGGCCAATGTTGCGGCGGAGCGGTCTCGTTGTTCAGCGAAGTCTATGATCTCAAGAAGGTTGAAAAGCTGGATGATACGATCATTGCACGATCAGCATCCGGTGGTGCCGTGCCTCTTTCGGTCAAGCGAGTGCTGGCGGCAGCACGCAGTCAGGGTATTGCACCCGAAACACGCCTGATCGACGGCTGGATGATCGAACCGGTGCATAAACCGGCACGAAACCTGTGGATCTGGGGCGCAGGTCACGTCGGACGGGCGCTGGTGGATGTTCTGTCCCCCCTGCCCGATCTTGCGATCACTTGGGTCGATACCGGCCCCGAGCGCTTTCCGGACGTGATTCCTGCAGGCGTGACCGATCTGCCAGCGACGAAACCGGTCGAACTTGTGCGACATGCACCGCCCAATGCCGAGCACCTTGTGCTGACTTATTCACACAATCTGGATTTAGAATTGTGCAACAGGCTGCTTTTGCACGATTTCCGCTTTGCGGGACTGATCGGCTCGACTACCAAATGGGCGCGGTTCAGATCGCGGCTGGCGGCTCTTGGGCATCCGCCCGACCGGATAAGCCGGATTACCTGCCCGATTGGTGACCCGTCGCTGGGCAAACACCCGCAGATGATCGCCGTGGGCGTCGCAGCGCAACTGCTGCGCCCGGCCCGGCAGAATGAGTTGAAGAAGGACCTGAGCGCGTGACCACTCCATTGCTGAGCCTGCAAGGGTTGACCAAAGCCTATCCCGGTGTCGTGGCCAATGACCAGGTGTCCTTTGATATCGGTGAGGGCGAAGTTCACGCCTTGTTGGGGGAAAACGGGGCCGGGAAATCCACGTTGGTCAAGATGATCTATGGGCTGGTGAAACCTGACAGTGGCACCATGCTGTTACGCGGTCAGCCCTTTGCGCCGCCTGAACCCCGCGCCGCGCGGGCTGACGGAATTGCGATGGTGTTCCAGCATTTTTCGCTGTTTGACGCGCTGAACGTGGCCGAGAACATCGCCTTGGGGATGGAAAATCCGCCGGCCATGGGTGATCTGGCCTCGCGCATCCGCGAAGTGTCCGAAACCTATGGCCTGCCGCTGGATCCGTTCCGCACTGTCGGCGATCTGTCCGCCGGGGAACGCCAGCGTGTTGAAATTATCCGTTGCCTCCTGCAAGACCCGAAACTGCTGATCATGGACGAACCGACCTCGGTGTTGACCCCGCAGGAGGTCGAGATCCTGTTCGAGACGCTGAACAAGTTGCGGTCCGAAGGCACGTCGATCCTGTATATCTCGCACAAGCTGGAAGAGATACGGACCCTGTGTGATCACGCCACGATCCTGCGTCTGGGCAAGAATGTGGGCGAGTGTGTCCCCTCTGAGACCTCGGCCCGCGACATGGCCGAGCTGATGGTGGGAACGGCCCTGCAAACCCCGGAACGTTCGGAGCGTGAATTTGGCGCAGTGACGCTGGATGTCAGCGGGCTGTCGGTGCCTTCTCCGTCAGAATTCGGTACCGCATTGCGCAACGTTCATTTGACCGTCCGCAAGGGCGAGGTTCTTGGCATTGGCGGCGTTGCGGGCAACGGGCAGGATGAATTGCTGGGCGTTCTGTCCGGCGAAATCCTGACATCTGCCGACGCGATCAAGTTCAACGGTCAGGCGATCGGCAAGCTGGGTCCGACCGCGCGACGCAAACTTGGCGTGTTGACCGCGCCCGAAGAGCGGCTGGGCCATGCCGCCGCCCCGAACATGAGCCTGACCGAAAACGCCCTGTTGACCGGGTCGGTTCGAGAGGGTCTGGAAAGCAACGGCTTTCTGAAATGGGCCGAGACCAAGAGCTTTGCGGAGAAGATCATCGAGATTTTTGACGTCCGGACACCCGGCCCGGACAACGCGGCGCGGTCCTTGTCCGGGGGGAACCTGCAGAAATTCGTGATCGGACGCGAAGTGCTGCAAAACCCGGATGTGCTGGTGGTGAACCAGCCAACCTGGGGCGTGGATGCCGCAGCGGCGGCGGCCATCCGGCAAGCCATTCTCGACCTGGCGGCAAAGGGAACGGCGGTTGTCTGCATCTCTCAGGATCTGGATGAGTTGATGGAAATCTCGGACAGCTTTGCTGCGCTGAACGAGGGCCGCCTGAGTGCACCACGTCCGACAACCGGACTGACAGTGGACGAAATCGGGCTGATGATGGGCGGTGCCCACGGAATGGAGGTGGCGCATGTGTGATCTGTTGGGCCGCCTTCGGCGAGAGTATTTGAGAAAAGATGAAGAAGTCAGGGGAACGAGCTGATGATTGTGCTGGAGAAACGTCCTCAGCCTTCCAGGGTCTGGTCTTATGCGACGCCGTTGATTGCAGTTTTGGCGACGATGTTTTTTGGCGGAGTACTGTTCGCCATACTGGGCAAGAATCCGGTTGAGGCCATCGGCACCATCTTCTGGGAACCTCTTTTTGGTGAATTCGCCTTTTATTACCGCCCGCAGCTGCTGGTGAAAGGCGCTCCGCTGGTGCTTATCGCCATCGGTCTGTCGCTGGGCTTTCGTGCAGGCATCTGGAACATCGGGGCCGAGGGACAGTATATCATGGGCGCCATCTTCGGGGCGGGTGCCGGGCTGGCCTTTTACCCTTTGGACGCCTTCTATATCTTTCCGATCATGGTGATTGCCGGCGCCTTCGGCGGCTGGTTGTGGGCGATGATCCCCGCCTTCCTGAAGGTGCGTTTCGGCACCAACGAAATTCTCGTCTCGTTGATGCTGGTCTACGTGGCCGAGCAGATGCTGGCCTCGGTTTCTCTGGGTTTGCTGAAGAACCCCGAAGGGTTCGGCTTTCCGGGGTCCCGCAATCTGCAATCCTATGACAGTGCGCACAATGCCGAGTTGATCGCAGGTTCCGGCATGCACTGGGGTGTTGTGACCGCGTTGATCGCAGTGATCTTTGCCTATGTCCTGCTGAACCGGCACATGCTGGGCTTTCACATCCGCCTGACCGGTGAAGCACCGCGCGCCGCGAAATTTGCGGGTGTGAACCCGGCCCGGTTGATCCTGTTCTGTCTGGGTTTGTCCGGCGCGCTTGCAGGACTTGCAGGCATGTTCGAGGTTTCCGGCCCTTCAGGCGTGGTCAGCATCGATTTCAACGTGGGCTACGGTTTCACTGCCATCATCGTGGCTTTTTTGGGCCGTCTGCACCCTGTGGGCATTCTGCTGGCCGGTGGACTGATGGCGCTGACCTATATCGGTGGTGAAATCGCGCAGTCTCAGCTGGGCCTGCCTGCCGCTGCCATTCAGGTGTTCCAGGGCATGCTGCTGTTCTTCCTGCTGGCCTTCGACCTATTGACCAACTACCGCATCCGTGCGGCCCGTAACGAGGTGGCGTGACCCATGGACCTTGGTGAAATCAATCCCGTACTTCTGGTCGCTTCACTGATGGTGGCCGCGACCCCCTTGCTGCTTGCCGCGATCGGAGAGCTGGTCGTTGAGAAAGCAGGCGTTCTGAACCTCGGCGTCGAAGGCATGATGATTGTTGGTGCGATCAGCGGCTTCGCGATTTCGGTCGAGACCGGCTCGCCCTGGCTGGGCTTTGTTGCTGCTGCGATCGGCGGCGCTGTTCTATCGCTGCTGTTCGTCTTGCTCACGCAGTTTGCGCTGGCCAATCAGGTGGCCAGTGGTCTGGCACTGACCCTGTTTGGTCTGGGGTTCAGCGCGTTGATGGGGCAAAGCTATGTGGGGATCAAACCCCCCAGTATGGGCGACATCCATATTCCGCTGATCAGCGATATTCCGGTTGTCGGTCCGATCCTGTTTCAACATGACCCGATCCTGTACGTGGGCATCGCAATCACGGCGGCCGTCTGGGCGGTGCTGAAATACACCCGTCTTGGCCTGATCCTGCGGGCAGTCGGTGAAAACCACGATGCCGCGCATGCGCTGGGCTACAAGGTGATCAAGATCCGCATTCTGGCCATCATGTTTGGCGGCGCCTGCGCTGGTCTGGGCGGGGCCTATATCAGCCTGATCCGCGTGCCGCAGTGGACCGAGGGCATGACCGCCGGTGTCGGCTGGATCGCATTGGCCCTTGTTGTCTTTGCAAGCTGGAAGCCGTGGCGTGTCCTGCTGGGTGCCTATTTGTTCGGCGGCATTACCGTGTTGCAGCTTAATTTGCAGGCGGCAGGCGTTGCCATTCCCGTCGAGTATCTGGCAATGTCGCCCTATATCATCACGATCCTTGTGCTTGTGATCCTTTCGGCCGACAAGAGCAGCGCACCTGCCTCGCTGGGCCGGACCTTCCATGCCTCACACTAGGGGCCAACAGTACCAACTTGGGGAGTAACACATGAAATTCACTGCACTTCTGACGAGCGCCGCCATGGCGCTGGGTCTGGCCTCGGGGGCCATGGCCGAAGACAAGACCAAGGTCGGTTTCGTCTATGTCGGCCCGGTCGGCGATGGCGGCTGGACCTATGAACATGACAAGGGCCGGCAGGCCGTTGAAAAAGAGTTCGGCGACAAGGTTGAAACCGTATTCGTTGAATCCGTTCCCGAAGGCCCGGATGCCGAGCGTGTGATGACCCAGATGGCGCTGGAAGGCGCGGATCTGATCTTTACCACCTCGTTTGGCTACATGGACCCGACCATCAACGTGGCCAAGAAATTCCCGGACGTGAAGTTCGAGCACGCAACCGGCTATAAAACCGCCGACAACGTCTCGGTCTACTCGGCCCGTTTCTACGAAGGTCGCGCGGTTCAGGGCCACATCGCCGGTAAAATGACCAAGTCGAACATCATCGGCTATATCGGCTCCTACCCGATCCCCGAGGTGATCCGCGGCATCAACTCGGCCTATATCCACGCCAAGAAGGTGAACCCGGATGTCGAGTTCAAGATCGTCTGGGCCTACACATGGTTCGACCCGGCGAAAGAAGCTGACGCCGCCACTGTTTTGATCGAACAGGGCGCGGACGTAATCCTGCAACACACCGATTCGACAGCGCCGCAAGCAGCAGCGCAAGAAGCCGGCAATGTGATCACCTTCGGTCAGGCGTCGGACATGAGCGAGTACGCACCGCTTCCGCGTGTGTCATCGATCATCGACAACTGGGCCCCCTATTACATCGCGCGGACAAAAGCGGTAATGGACGGGACCTGGACGTCTTCCAACACCTGGGACGGTATCGGAGCAGGAATGGTTGAAATCGGCGAGATTTCGGACGCGGTTCCCGCAGATGTCAAGGAAGAGGCGCTGGCCCTGAAGGCGGCGCTTGCAGATGGCAGCTATCACGCGTTCACCGGTCCGCTGATGAAGCAGGACGGCAGCGACTGGCTGGCTGAAGGCGAAACCGCTGACGACGGCACGCTGGCAGGCATGAACTTCTATGTCGAAGGGCTGGAAGGCGAAATTCCGCAGTAAGCTGTATCGTTAAGGAACGGAAAGGGCCCGCAATCCGTGTGCGGGCCCTTTTTTGTGCTGTGCGCACCTGAAGTGCCGAACAACGAATGAGTTTACCTCGTCAGCGCAATCGAGCTCAGATCCATCACGCCCTGCCCTGCCTTCGCCACCCCACCACGCTGAGACAGGCAAACAAGACTGCGGCGACGCAGACAATCGATGGCCCCGCCGGAGTATCGAACACATAAGCTGCCCGTAACCCCGCAACTGAGGAAATCGCGCCTATTGCTGCCGCTATCAACGCCATTGATTCGGGCGATCGGGCCAGATTTCGTGCCGCTCCCGCGGGAATGATCAGCATCGCCGCAATCAGCAATACCCCCACGACCTTGATCGCAACAGCCACGGTTACCGCCAGAGACAGAGTCAGAATCAACTGTTCCCGCCTCGGGTCGAACCCACTGGCATAGGCCAGTTCCTCATTCAATGTGGCCGTCAAAAGCTGAGCCCATCGCCAAGCGATCAGCGCCACGACAAGCGCCGCGCCGCCCCAGATCACAAGCAGATCCGAACGGGATACCGCAAGAATATCGCCGAACAGATATGCCATCAAATCAATGCGGACGCCGGACAAAAACGAAACGGCGACCAGACCGAAAGCCAAGGCGGAATGCGCCATAACCCCCAGCAGCGTGTCCATCGCATAGCCACGACCCGCCAACAAAGTGACCGTCAGCGCCATAATCAACGCAACAGCCAGCGCACCGGTGAAGATCGACATCTGAAAGGTCAGTGACAGGGCCACGCCCAGAATCGCGGCATGTGCGGTTGCATCACCGAAATACGCCATGCGGCGCCACACTACGAAACATCCAAGAGGTGCCGCCGCAAACGCAACGCCAATACCTGCAAGCGTTGCACGCATCATGAAATCGTCAAGCATCATTCCGCCGCTTCCTGAGGATCTGCATCATGGTCGTGGTGGTGATCATGCTCGTGCCGGTACAGGGCAAGCGCACCGCCTGTTCCCGTTCCGAACAAGGCCCGGTATTCGGGTGCCGAAGCGACCACCGCCGGCGATCCTTCACAGCACACATGGCCGTTCAGACAAATCACCCGGTCCGAGGCGCTCATGACCACGTGCAATTCGTGACTGATCATCAGGATTGCACATCCGGTTTCGCGGCGCACGGCCTCAATCTGCTGATAGAAACTCGCCGATCCGCGCTGGTCCAGCCCCTGGGTTGCCTCATCCAGCAGCAGGAGGTCAGGCTGGTTGATCAACGCCCGCGCCAGCAACACACGCTGAAACTGCCCGCCGGACAGTTGCGACATCTGACGTTTCAACAGATCCGGGACGCCCGCTTTTTCCAATGCCTCGACGCACTGACGGCCGGAGACACGGTCGGTCAGTCGCATGAATCTCTCGACCGAGATTGGCAACGTGGGATCCACGTGCAGTTTCTGCGGCACGTACCCGATCTTCAATCCGGGTTTCAGCGATACATGCCCGGCACTTGGCCTGGTCGCACCGATGATGGCGCGCAACAGGCTGGTTTTGCCCGACCCGTTCGGCCCGACGATGGTGACGATCTCGCCGGGTTCGACAGCCATGTCCACATGGCTGAGAACAATGTTTGAACCATAGCGAACACTGAGATTCTCGACTGAGACGAGCGTCATTTTCAGGCCTTTTCGGTGCAGTCGGGGCAAAGTCCCTCGGCTTCTACAACCGTTCGCTCGATCTCGAAACCCGCTGCGCGCGCAGCGGCACCCAGAACACCTTTGGCCGGCGTGGACTGCGCCTCGGCAACAGCATCGCATTTTCTGCAAATCATGAATGCCGGCGAATGCGACGCGCCGGGATGAGAGCAGGCAACAAATGCATTCAGCCGCTCGATCTTGTGAACGAACCCGTTTTGAACAAGGAAATCAAGCGCCCGATAGGCGACCGGAGGTTGAGACCCGAACCCTTCCTCTCGCAGGCGGTCAAGAATTGCATAGGCACCAAGGGCCCGATGCTCTTGCAGCAGCATTTCCAAGACCTTGCGGCGAACCGGCGTCAGGCGCAGCCCCTCGCCCTTGCAGCGCGCCTCGGCGGATACCAACGCAGTTTTGACGCAACTCTGATGGTCATGTTCCTGAAACCCGACCGGGGCCGCCTCATCGACAGAGACAGGATTCGTATCGCTTGTCATGTTATTTCATATCATGTATTGCCACTCGTAACGTTATAAAATCACACAGAGGGTCTGATGTCCAGAAAGCTTCTTCCAGTTTCGATCACGGTTGCATTGATGGGAGGAACGGCCATCGCGGACGTTCCGAACGTCGCGGTTGATATCGCACCGATCCACTCGCTCGTTTCCCGGGTTATGGACGGCGTCGGAACACCGGCCCTGATCGTCGCACCCGGTGCCTCGCCCCATGAATACAACCTGCGCCCGTCCGAGGCGGCCGCATTGCAGGATGCCGATCTGGTGTTCTGGTTAGGAGAAGACCTAACACCTTGGATGGAAAGTGCCATCGAAACCCTTGCCGACAGTGCGACGGTCACGTCCCTTCTTGACGCGGATGGTACGGTTCTTCTGGAGTTCCGCGAAAGCGCTGTTTTCGAGGCACACGATCATGGCAGCGAAGACGAACATGATCATGATGATGAGCACATCGAAGACGACGGGCACGATCACGATGATCATGAACATAGTCACGACGACCATGCAAAGGATGATGACCACGAGCATGATCACGACGACCACGCCAAGGATGATGATCACGGTCACGAAGAACATGCAGATCACGAAAAGCACGATGAGCATCATGATCACGCGCATGGCGCGCACGACCCACATGCGTGGCTTTCACCGACGAATGCAGAAACCTGGCTGAACCTGATCGCCGCGCAGCTGTCGTCTGCCGACCCGGACAATGCTGGTGCATATTTTTCCAATGCCACAGCCGCGCGCGCTGAAATGGCCGCGCTGTCTGAACAAGTGGCCGAGACGCTTGGACCGGTTCGCGGAGGAAGCTTCGTCGTATTCCACGACGCCTACCAGTATTTCGAGGATGCATTTGACTTTCCGGCCGCAGGTGCGATTTCCATCGCCGACGCCGCGGACCCGAGCCCGGCTCGTATCGCCGAGATTCAAAGCCGTATCCGCGAAGAAGGTATCAAATGCGTTCTCGCCGAGCCGCAGTTCAACCCCGGCATCGTCAAAACCGTGCTGGACGGGACCGAGGCCAAAACGGGCGTAATCGATCCGCTGGGCTCTGATCTGGAACCCGGAGCCGATCTCTACCCGCAAGTCATTCTCAACATGGCGAGAACCTTGGCCGAGTGTCTCTAGCCCTGTTGCAAACCCGGCTCAGGTTGAGAAACTGGCCGGGTTCAACCTTTCAGGAGACGGGGCGGATCAACTCGGCGACCGAAAAAAACGGCAACCTCTTCATGCTCAACGGCGGTGCCAAGGAAACCGGGCACTGCCGCCTTTCCGACCAAGCGTGTTGCGACCAAACAAACCTTCAGGAACACGTCGCAATCACCAACGTGCTTGTCGGATCGCCTCGGAAACTGATTGGTCTCGCGCCTTGAGAAGTTCTTTCAGGAAGGTGATTTCAAACCCAACCTTTTCAGGGCTGCCTCCGCGGCCCGCGTCCACCGTTCCCGTAGGGCAGCGTTGGTGCTGTGGCGCAGGCCAAGTGATCTCAGATGCTCAAATCGTTTCGGGTCATCCTTCCCGAAAGACACCGCTACGCGTGGCCACCAATAGTCCGCTGCGTCTTGCATGTCTTGCGACTCTCCGTTTTCAGCCAGCTTCACGGCACCTTCCAACGCCAGTTCTCCGTGATGCGCCTCGATCGGTGCAATCCGCCGGAAAGCCTCGGCCAGTGGCTGGTAAGAGACCGTCGAGAACTCGGCCAGTTGCTCTGCCACGGCACGGCTCATCAGCAGGTTCATGACGACGGCATCAGTCCAACCGGAAATCGGATAATTGAACACCGCAAGCCGCATGTCATGTTCGCTGCGGGTTGCGCCGATATCCGCTTTTCGATCCAACCGGGCAGTCCACGGGTGATGCGTGGCATAACGATCCGTGTCGGCGCCGAACTCACCCATGATTTTCAGAACCCGGTCCGCATGGTCCGTCTTTTCCAGCACGATCTTCGCCGCCGCGATGCGTTCCTTTATGCCGGGGCCCTGGTTGATGACATCAGCAAAGCCTGCGGCACCTGCGAGTTCGCTGTCCACAAACGTAGCCATCAGTTTCATCAGCTCGGCGCGGTAGCGCGGGGGTACGTTGGTCGGATTGGTCAGCACTCCGCCTGCGGCCAGATAGCTGTCAAGTGTCATGGCGTCGGTCATTGATCCTCTCCCTTTACTGGTCGTAGTCCACGACCACGCGGTCGGTCACCGGGTAAGCCTGACAACTCAGCACGTAACCTTTTTCGACCTCGTAATCTTCCAGCGCGTGGTTGGCGAGCATCTCGACTTCGCCCTCAAGAACACGGCAGCGGCAGGTTGAACAGACCCCGGCCTTGCAGGCGTAAGGTGCATCCATGGCGTTTTCCAGGGCGGCATCCAGAATGGACTGATCCTTCGGCAAGGTGACGGTCTGCGTCGCGCCGTCCAGTGTGATCGAAGCACTGGTCTGGTTTGCCTGCGTGCCTGCGTCAGCCGCGTCTGCCCTGCGCCTGGCCCGACCTGGCTGGGCGCTGGCGAAGAGTTCGAACTTGATCTGGCTGTCCTCAAGACCGTGTTCCCGCAGAGCGGCGGCAATACCCAGCATCATCGGCTCTGGTCCGCAGATGAATGCGGTGTCTGCATTCTTGACATCGATCCAGTGCTTGAACAGCTCGCGGCATTTTTCCTGCGTTACCAGACCGGTGAACAGGTCAATCTCCTGCGCGTCGGTTTCCAGAATGTGGATGACGTTCAGCCGACCCATATAGAGGTTTTTCAGATCCTCAAGTTCCTCACGGAACATGATCGTGTTGATGCCCTTGTTGGCATAGATCAGCGTAAATCGGGATTTGGGTTCGCGGGCCAACGTGGTTTTGAGGATCGACAGAACAGGCGTGATCCCCGATCCGCCGGCGAAGCCAAGGTATTGTTTTTCCGCATCCGCATCGATGGGCACGTGGAAATTGCCCATGGGCGGCATCGCCTGCACGACGTCACCTATGTTGAGCTCTTCATTTGCCCAGCTTGAGAACGCGCCACCCTCGACACGTTTTATGCCAACCTGAAGAACACCGTCATCCTTGCCGGCACAGATGGAGTAGGAGCGGCGCAGTTCTTCACCGTCGAATTCGCGCCGGAACGTCAGGTACTGGCCGGCGGCGAAGTCGAACTGTTCCGCTGCGCCGTTAACGGGTTCAAGCGTAACGACAACCGCATCGCGGATGGTTTTGTGGATGTCGGTGACTTTCAGGTCGTGAAAACGTGCCATCCGGTGCTCCTCCTCAGATGCACTTGAAATAGTCAAAGGGTTCTAGACAGTCCGCGCAGCGCCAATGGGCCTTGCACGGGGTCGAGCCGAACTGGCTGACCTTTTCGACTGCTTTACTGCCGCAATGGGGACAGCGATCCGGGCCGCCCGCGGGTTGCGGCGGCGCAATTCCATAGTCTTCCAGCTTGGCGCGGCCTTTTTCGCTGAGCCAATCGGTGGTCCAGGCGGGTGAAATGCTGGTTTCTATGCGCAGATCCCCGATGCCGTGATCGCGCAGGGCGGTTTCGATATCCATACTGATGATGGATGTCGCCGGGCAACCGGAATACGTTGGCGTGACGGTTACGACCAGCGTGTCAGCGTCCCAGCGCACATCGCGCACAATGCCCAAATCCACGACGGAAATCACCGGGATTTCGGGATCGGGCACGGCATCCAGCCAGCTCCATATCTGGTCAGTCGAGACCCGCATCCGCTTTTACCACTTTGCTCCGGGATAGGCGCGTTGCAGCCATTGCATCTGCGTCAGCAGATGGCCCAGATGTTCGGTATGCATGCGCCCGTTGCGGCCGCCTTTATGGGCAAAACGGCTTTCCGGAATGGTCAGCGTCGCCTGATTGAGGACCCGCTCAACCAGAGCGTCGTATTCCTCTCGCAAATCCGCCGGGTTCGGCGCGATCCCTGCGGCGACCATCTGGGCGTCCACCTCGTCGCTGGCAAACATCTCGCCCACATAGGGCCACAGGTAATCCAGTGCGTCCTGCATCCGTGCATGACTTTCCTCGGTTCCGTCGCCAAGCCCGACAACCGTGTCGCCCGAACGTTCCAGATGGTAGGTCACTTCCTTGCTGGCCTTGGCGGCGATTGCCGCGACCCGCTCGTCCGAGGAAGCCATCAGCCGCCCCAGCATGATCGAGTGCCACGCATCGAACAGGAATTGACGCATCAGCGTACGGCCGAAATCGCCGTTCGGCACCTCGACCAGCAACACGTTGCGGAAATCCCAGGCGTCGCGCAGGAAGGCCAGATCGTCGGCGCTTTTGCCACCATCGGCCTCTCCGGCAAGGCCCAGCCACATCTGGGTCTGACCAATCAGGTCCAGCGCGGTGTTGGCCAGCGCTATGTCTTCTTCCAGAACCGGCGCATGGCCGCACCACTCACTGACACGATGGCCGAGGATCAGGGTGTTGTCCCCCATCCGCAGCAGGAATTGCAGAAATGCCTCGTCCCGGGTCATCACATTGCCCCCACTTCATCGGGAATGTCGAAGAAAGTCGGGTGGCGGTACACTTTGCTTTGGCTTGGTTCATACAGCGGGCCTTTGTCGCTGGGCGACGAAGCCGAGATGTTGTTGGCTTCGACCACCCAGATCGAGACGCCTTCGTTGCGGCGGGTGTAAACATCGCGCGCGTTCTTGATTGCCATTTCCGCGTCAGGGGCATGTAGCGAACCGACATGTCGGTGGCTCATCCCATGCTGACCGCGGATGAAGATTTCCCACAGGGGCCATTCGGTATTCATCGGGTATCCTCCTCAGGGTAAGCTTATTCAGCAGCCAGATTGCCGGCCTGTTTCTTGCGGGCGTGGGCCAACAGCCCGTCACGAACCCACTTGCCGTCGTCCCATGCCTTGTTGCGCGCGGCCAGCCGATCCACGTTGCACGGGCCGTTGCCCTTGATCACGTCAAAGAATTCCGACCAGTCGGGTTCCGTAAAGTCGTAATGCCCCCGCTCTTCGTTCCACTTCAGATCCGGATCAGGGATTGTCAGACCCAGATATTCAGCCTGCGGCACGGTCTGGTCGACGAATTTCTGGCGCAGCTCGTCATTGGTGTTGATCTTGATCTTCCACGCCATCGACTGGGCCGAATGCACCGAGTCCTTGTCGGACGGACCGAACATCATCAGTGACGGGTACCAGAAGCGGTTCATCGCATCCTGCGCCATCTTGCGTTGCTCGGGCGTACCTTCGGCCATCTTGCGAATGGCATCGTAACCCTGACGCTGGTGAAAGCTCTCTTCCTTGCAGATGCGGATCATAGCTCGCGAATACGGCCCGTAGGACGTTCTTTGCAGCGGCACCTGGTTCATGATCGCCGCCCCGTCAACCAGCCACCCGACGGCACCGATATCGGCCCAGTTCAAGGTCGGGTAATTGAAAATCGACGAATATTTCATGCGGCCATCCAGCAGCATCTCGGTCAGTTCATCGCGGCTGACACCCAACGTTTCGGCGGCACAATACAGGTAAAGACCGTGCCCGGCCTCGTCCTGCACCTTGGCGAGAAGGATCGCCTTCCGCTCCAGCGTCGGCGCGCGCGTGATCCAGTTGCCTTCCGGCAATTGGCCCACAATCTCGGAATGAGCGTGCTGTCCAATCTGACGGATCAGCGTCTTGCGATACCCGTGCGGCATCCAGTCCTTTGGCTCGATCTTGATGTCCGCGTCGATCCGCGCCTGGAATTCAGCAAGCTTGTCCGGATCTTCATTCGACGCTTCGGATTCTACCATCTGAGCATACATGTCCCGTCTCCTCCGTTACACGCGTTCAAGTATAAGGGCCGCACCCTGCCCGACACCCACACACATGGTGCACAGGGCATAGCGCCCGCCGGTACGTTTCAATTGATAGGCCGCGGTCAGCACAAGACGCGCACCGCTCATGCCAAGGGGATGGCCCAGCGCTATTGCGCCACCGTTGGGGTTCACGTGGGGCGCGTCGTCGGGAAGACCCAGCTCGCGCAAGGTGGCAAGGCCCTGAGACGCAAACGCCTCGTTCAGTTCGATCACGTCCATCTGATCCACGCTCAGCCCTGCGCGGGCCAACACCTTGCGGCTGGCCGGCACCGGGCCGATGCCCATCACACGTGGCGCAACACCCGCAACCGACATGCCAACCACACGGGCCATCGGGGTCAGGCCGTTCTTGGCTGCTGCGGCCTCATTCGCCATCAGGATCGCCGCCGCGCCATCATTCACACCGGACGCATTTCCCGCCGTCACGGTTTTGTCGGGCCCGTTCACACCTTTCAGACCCGCGAGGTTTTCTGCCGTAGTTCCCGGGCGCGGGTGCTCGTCCGTATCAACGACAATCGGATCACCCTTGCGCTGGGGAACCGAAACCGGGGTGATTTCGTCCTTGAACACCCCAGCCGCATGCGCGGCGGCCCAGCGGGACTGGCTGCGCGCGGCAAAGGCATCCTGGTCTTCCCGGCTGATACCATAATCTTCGGCGACATTGTCGGCCGTTTGCGGCATGGAATCGACGCCGTATGCCTGCTTCATCTTCGGGTTCACGAAACGCCATCCGATCGTGGTGTCGTACACCGCGTTGCTGCGGGTGAACGCCGAACTTGCCTTGGGCATCACGAACGGCGCACGGGACATGCTTTCCACGCCACCCGCAATGGCCAAATCATAGTCGCCCGCCTTGATGCCGCGCGCCGCCATTCCCACGGCATCCATGCCACTGGCACACAGACGGTTCACCGTCGTTCCCGGCACATCAATCGGCAAACCCGCCAACAGCGCCGCCATACGCGCAACGTTTCGGTTGCTCTCGCCCGCCTGATTGGCATCGCCATAGATCACGTCGTCAACACTGGCCCAGTCGACCTGAGGGTTGCGCGCCTTCAATGCCGCCAACGGCAGAGCAGCCAGATCATCTGTGCGGACCGTCGAAAGCGCTCCTCCGTAGCGTCCGATCGGAGTGCGCGTCGCGTCACAAATGAAAGCGTCCATCTTAGAGTACTCCTGTTCCCATGGAACAATATCAACCGTCTGGTCGGTTAATAATTCCTCCCCTGATTCGATGCAAGTCTTATGTTACTCAATCTTCTTGTGTGCCGTACATCTTGTAACATTAAATGTGACTACTGACCAAAGAGGTTTTCTTGACTGCAAAAAAGACGACGCAGCCCTTCTTAACAATGGCAGGACATCCGGCAGCTCACCCGAACTTTGCCCCGCTGTGGGTCAGTCCATCAGCTCGGCTTCCAAGCTCGATAGCGAGGGGCGCGGTAGCCTGTCCAACAAGTGCGAGACAGCTTCTCTGCATGCGGCGCCTTTCCAGTCGTCCGGCAGGAAAACCGGTGGCAGGCTTGGGTGGCGCAGAACGATACGTCGCCAGGCATGCACCACCAGTACGCGCAGAACCGCCGAACGCATCGGGTCGCCCGCCCCCTCTGCGGGCAAAAGCCGCTCAACAACCTGAATGGCATTCCAGAACTGATCATAGGCGGTTTTCAATGGCTCCGGCCCGCAGAGGTCGCGAAGCCAGTTCGGGACGGACATCGTGTCGCTCTCGAAACCCAGAAGCTCTTCAAGATCATCCGGCATCGGCCCGGGCGCCATGGCCGTGGACGCATTCAGCGAGAAGTAATCCCCCGTCAGCATCAGGTCCGACAATTCCTTTCGGGAACTTTCCGAGTTGCTGGCGATGAGGACATGCCAGATATCCGGCATGTTCGGGTCGCGGGAATAGATACGCGGTGCGGCTGCAACGCTTTGACGGCGGCCAAAGCTGGTCAGCCTGTGCACACTGTTCCGACCAACCCGCGTGCTTTCAATCCAGCCTTCCTTGCGCAACCGATGCAACGCAACACGCGTGGCCTCGGCCCTGATCCCCGCCAGACGCGTAAGCGCGGTGATCAGTGATCCACTGATCTGATCTGATCCATCCTGCGCCAGATCGCCGAAAATCGTGACCAGAACAGACCACACCCGCTGGGTGCTTGTCGTGGTCAGCCGGCTGACACAGGTTTCAAACCAGTCTGGAGCGGTATCTTTCATTTGGACAGTATAATCAGGCCCGAGGGAATTGCCATCCGGCCCCGCGCGCCCGGTTTCGTACAGGGCCAGGATTTCGGCAACGGGATCGGTTCAGTCAAGCGTTATCGGGCAAGACAAATGATCGGCCGAGGCAGCGCCAGCTGCGCGCGGCCCGCGTTGCGCGCCGCTCTATTTGGAATGCATGTCACGTTTGCGGTTGCGAGTCCGTTTCGTGGCCTCGTCCGAGCCATCATGATAGGTTCCGAACCACTTGTCCCAGGGCATTTCTGCGTTGCCGTAATTGCATTCGTAATACCGGTGATGCAACTGGTGGAAAAACGCCCCGATCAACAACGCCTGACGGTCTCGCGCCCAGATGGCCTCGTACCCGGAATGAGACGAGGCGGCGCCCAACATCAGCCAATACCCCAGAAAGATCATGTGCACCGGGTTGCTGGGCAGTACCAGCACGATCAGGATGGCACTGAGATACCCCAAGGCCTCGACCGGATGCATCGACATGCCCGACCATGGGCCGGTGTTGACGTTGCGGTGATGTACGGCGTGAACATGTCTGTAGATGAATGGCTGGTGCAGAAACAGATGCACGACGTAGAAATGAAAGCTCTGCCAGATCGCCAGGATCGGAAACAGCAGCACGAACCAGACCGGATGCGCCGTGAAGCTGAGCGTGGCGATATAATTGTTGGCGTACATCCAGCGCAGAAAACACTCCAGCATCGACAGGAACGTCGCGCCAAAGACCATCGAATGGTAGATGTTGTCCCAGGTCTGAAAGCCGAACTTATACAAAGCATTCTTGCGCTTCATGTAAGGCCGTGGGTCGTATTTCAGCAGCTTTCCCTGCCCGTCGACCCCGTAAAACCACATGTGCAGACCACCGGCGACGATCAACAGCAGCACCCAGTTCCGAATGAACACCCATGACATCCAGCCCGGGGCAAACGAAGCCTGCCCGGCATCTACGGGTTGTACCAAGAAGGCCACAAGGAAGGCCAAGGCCAGAAAGATCGAGCGGTCCGAGAACTGAAGCCAGTTCTGCCAAACCCATTTCGCCAGGACGCCGATTTTCGGCGGCCAGTTCCAGTACGGGGCGTATTTCACCGGCAAGTCCGGGTGCCAATGCCATTCGCGGCTCATGGGGCCGGGCTCGGGCGGTGCGTTGGTGGTGTCCTGAGGGTTCGCGTCTTGAATCGTCACGTGATTGTCCTTTCCTGAATAAAGTCACCTTTTTCAGGACCAAGCCGGAGGCGGCTCGTAAGGATATTTGCGGGACGGCCGGCGATACATGATGTGACCTATTCGAGGAACGGGCGGCGGTTATCGTGCACATTGCGCGACCTGCCCCGCCGATCTGGTTTCTTGGGGGCACGAAAAACGGCCAGACGTTTCAGCCGATTTGCTTCAGGCGTGATGCAGGATCCGCCCATGTCGGCGAACGTATCGGCGCAAGATTGATGATCCGCCATGACATAGATCCGTTTCCTGCCCGCCGCGCACCGCCCTATTCGGCGGCCTTCAGGTCAGATCCTTGCGGGATCACTTCGTAACCTGGCTCTTCGGGTTCATCGTCCAGCATTTCCGATGGGAACCCCGGCGCGCGGATATCCAGCCCGGTTTTGTCTTCGAGCCGGCGGATGATGTTGGGGGAAAACTCACGAGGGCCATATTTCTCGATCCCGTCCTTGAAAATCTCGATCATCAGCGGATTGATCTCCAGCGGCACCCCGGCGCGATCCGCCACCTCCTGAAACAGGCCGATATCCTTCAACACCAGGTCCATCGTGAACGAGATATCACGAGATCCGTTTAGGATGACCTGACTTTCGGTTTCATGCACGAAGGATGTTCCCGAACTGATCTTCATTGCCTCATACGCCGTATTCAAATCCATTCCGGCGGCCTTGGCGACCACAAGCGCCTCTGAACAGGTGATCAGGTTTGCAGTGGCCAGATAGTTGGTCAGCACTTTCAGTACCGAAGCAGATCCCAGTTCACCGGTATGAAGGATGCGACGCCCCATCGTGGTCAGAAAGGGCAGAATACGTTCGAACGTGGCGCGATCACATCCGGCAAAAATCGAAATGTTGCCGGTATCCGCCCGATGACACCCGCCCGAGACCGGACAATCGACGGCAGCGCCACCGCGTTCCTTCACCATCGCACCTAGACGCTTGACCTCAGCTTCATCCGTGGTGGACATCTCCATCCAGATTTTGCCCTCGGTCACTTCGGGCAGCATGTCCTGCATCACAGCGTCCGAAGCCGCCGGAGAAGGCAGGCAGGTGATCACCGCATCACAATCCCGCATCAGTTGTGCCGGATTCTCGGCGGCCTTTGCCCCGCGGTCGACGAAACCTGACACCAGGTCAGAGTTCAGATCATGTACGGTCAGATCAACGCCATTGCGCAGCAAACTGCCGCTGAGTTTCCCGCCGACATTTCCAAGGCCGATAAATCCAACTTTCATACCTGCGTTCCCTTTCCGGTGGCCAATCAGAGGACCAGCGCTGTTTTTCCCTGATGAAATCTACGGGCGTTGAATGCAGCGTGTAAAACGAATAAATATCGCCGGTATCCATAAAATTTTTTGGTGCTGGAAATGTCAAAATCGCCCAATCTGGTCTGGCTGCGGTCTTTTGACTGTGCCGCACGGCATATGAGCTTTACTGCTGCGGCAGAAGAGCTTGGCATCACCCAGACGGCCTTGAGCCTGCACGTCCGCTCATTGGAAGCACAGCTGGGCTGCCCTTTGTTCTTTCGTGCCGCACGCAACCTCAGCCTGACAGAGGTCGGGCAGGCGTATGCGTTTTCAGTTCGGCGCGCCTTGGGCGATATCGACCTGTCAACCGCAAGCCTGTTTGGCTCCAGCCACAAGCATGAGCTGGTCGTGCGTGTGCCGATTTCCACGGCCAGCTTGTTCCTTGCCGGCAGATTGCCTGAGTTTTCACGCGCACACCCGGGTGTATCGATCAGGTTGGTTTCAAATATCTGGGCAGAATCCGCGGGCAGGGAAAACGTCGATGTCGAGCTGCGTTTGGGAAACGGGGAATGGAACGACGGGCCGTTCAGCAAGATCTCGGACGAACGTATCGTTCCGGTTGCAGCCGGATCACGAGATCGGAAATGGCCTTCGACGGAACAACTGCTGGTCAAACCCCAGATACAGATTTTGGGATTTCAGGACATGTGGCACCGGTATTTTTCCGCTTTCGGCACAGAGTATTCTCCTGCGGCGTCTTGCTTCACCGTGGACACGACAATTGCCGCCGTGGACATCGTGGCGGAAGGTGGAGGTTACTCAGTAATCCTTGAGCGCTTTGCCAGAACCGCAATCAAGGCCGGAAGGTCCATCGCGATAGTCGGGGACGCCATTCCAATCGAACAAAGCCATTTCCTTGTCGATGGCCAGGGATCGAACGCGAACTCTGCTGCCAAACAGATGTTTGAAACCTGGCTCAAACAGATTTTCGCCTGAGATGTGCCTGTGGGCGATGAATTCGATCTTCTGTATTTGACCAGTTACGCGCGTGCCCGCGTCTGCTTGCTGATCCAGTTTGCAAAAACTTGAACGGCGTCGTTCTTCTGACCTGTTGGCGTCGCGATGTAATAGGCGCTGTTCGACGTGTTGGCGATCTGGCCGATTTCGGTCAGAACGCCGGACGCCAGCTCTTCTTCAATCAAATACGAGGGCAGAATGGCGGCACCCAAACCGACGACGGCGGCCTCGATCAGCATCGAGAACTGGTCAAACCGCATCCCCGGAAAAACCGCCCCCGGATCCAGCCCGAGTTGAGAGTGATAGGTAGACCACAGCTCGGGGCGCGAGGTCAGATGCAAAAGCGGCAGTTCAAAGGTTTGCGCACGGGTGTCCAGCCTGTGACGTCTCAGCAGCGCGGGTGCTGCCGTGACCACCAGATGCTCGGGGAACAACCTGCGCAATTGCGCGCCCGGCCAATCCTCCTGCCCGAAATGGATGGCCAGATCCATACGTCGTTCTTCAAGGCTGAAAGGCGTCGTGTAAGAGTGCAGATCCAGTTCGATTCCGGGATGGCGCGTTTTGAAATCCGGCAGGCGCGGCACCAGCCACCGTGTCGCAAAGGTGGGCAGGACGGCCAGGGTCAAAAGCGACGCACCGTCTCCGGCTGCAATCGCACGGTTGATCGTGCCGCTGAGACGTTCAAGATCACCTGCCAGCTCGTCCCGCAAGGCCCGCCCCGCATTGGAAAGGCGCACTGCGCGTCCAACCCGCCGAAACAACGTAACGCCAATCGCGGCCTCAAGCTCTCGGACCTGACGGCTGATCGCGCTTTGCGTCACGCCAAGCTCTTCGGCCGCCATGGTATAGCTTTCATGGCGCGCGGCGGCTTCGAAACTGCGCATTAGGGCCAGAGATGGCAGTGAGTTGATCCGGGGCATGGAACTCATGAGTTTTAGTCACTGAAAAGATACTCATTGGCGTATTTTTCTCAAGTAACTTTGTGGCTAAAACCGAACTTGATTGCAGAGGAAGGTTCATGGTGTTCCAGCGCGCTGACCGGTTGAACGGTATCGAATTGTCGGAAATCGTCCAGATCTCAGAGGCCGCCGCCCGCCTGCGCGCCCAAGGGCGTAATATTCTGGCGCTGTCAACCGGCGAACCGGACCTGCCGACGCCGCCCCGTGTGGTCGAAGCTGCGCATTCAGCGGCACTGGAGGGCAAAACCAAGTACCCGCCCACTGCCGGTGTGCCTGAACTACGCGCGGAAATTGCCCGACAAGCAGGTGCCGAGATGACCCAGGTCATCGTATCAACAGGCGCGAAACAGGTGATCGCAAATGCGATGCTGGCCAGCCTGAACCCCGGCGACGAGGTCATCATGCCCGCCCCCTATTGGACCAGCTATTCCGATATTGTCCGGATGGCAGGTGGGGTGCCGGTTGTTCTGCCCTGCCCGATGGAACAGGGCTTCAAACTGCTGCCTGAACAATTGCAGGCCGCCATCACACCGCGCACGCGCTGGCTGATGCTGAATTCACCCTCGAACCCGTCGGGCGCGATTTACGCTAAGGCAGAACTTGCGGGGCTGGCAGAAGTGCTGGAGCGCCACTCGCAGGTCTGGGTTCTGGCCGATGAGATTTATCGCCATCTCAGCTTTGCACCTTTCACGTCCGCGGCCGAGGCCGCCCCGGCGCTGACCCATCGCATGTTGATCGTCAACGGTGTGGCCAAGGCGTGGTCGATGACCGGATGGCGCATCGGCTGGGGGATCGGACCGTCCGATCTGATAAGCGCCATGGTCGCTGTTCAGGGTCAGGTCACATCGGGGGCATGCTCGATCTCGCAATGGGCGTCGCTGGCCGCGATCACTTGCGACCCCGAGTTGCTGGAGGAGCGTCGCGCCCTCTTTGCCGCGCGCCGCGATCTGGTCGTCCACTGGTTGAACGCAGTACCCGGGCTGCACTGTTCCACCCCGGACGGGGCGTTTTATGCCTTTCCGTCCTGCACTGGCCTGCTGAAAGAACAAGGCGGGCCATTTGACAGTGACGCGGAATTCTGCACGTGGTTGCTGGAAGATGCCGGCGTTGCCCTGGTGCCCGGCCGTGCCTTTGGGATGCCGGGCCATCTTCGCCTGTCGTTCGCTTATGCTGAAGATACAATTGCAGCGGGCCTTGCGCGTCTCAAAACCGCTGTGGAAAGGAAACTTGCATGAAACCTCAATCCGCCCCGCACCTTGGCCCCTTCACCTGGGACGATCCGTTCCTGCTGGAAGACCAGCTGGCCGAAGACGAACGCATGGTTCGTGATGCCGCACATGCCTACGCGCAGGACAAACTGCTGTCTCGGGTAACTGCCGCGTTTGCTAATGAAGAAACCGACCCGGCCATCTTTCGCGAGATGGGTGAGATGGGTTTGCTGGGAACAACCATTCCCGAGGAATACGGCGGTATTGGGTCCAGCTATGTGACCTATGGTCTTGTCGCGCGCGAGGTCGAACGTGTGGACAGCGGCTATCGTTCGATGATGTCGGTGCAGTCCAGCCTGGTGATGTATCCGATCTACGCATACGGCACCGAAGAGCAGCGCCAGAAATACCTGCCCAAACTGGCAACCGGCGAATTTATCGGCTGCTTCGGGCTGACGGAACCCGATGCCGGTTCGGACCCCGGCTCGATGAAGACTGTCGCGAAGAAAACCGAGGGCGGCTATGTGCTGAACGGGTCGAAAATGTGGATCTCGAACGCCCCGATCGCCGATGTGTTCGTCGTTTGGGCCAAATCCGAAGCGCATGGCGGCAAGATCAAGGGCTTTGTCCTGGACAAGGGAACGGCTGGACTGTCGGCCCCCAAGATCGAAGGCAAGCTGTCTCTGCGCGCCTCGATCACCGGTGAGATCGTGATGAACAATGTCGAGGTCGGCGAGGACGCCCTGCTGCCCAATGTCGAAGGTTTGAAAGGCCCGTTCGGCTGTCTGAACCGTGCGCGTTACGGCATTGCCTGGGGATCGATGGGCGCCGCCGAGGCGTGCTGGCACGCGGCCCGGCAATATGGGCTGGACCGCAAACAGTTTGGTCGTCCGCTGGCGCAGACACAACTGTTCCAGCTGAAGCTTGCCAACATGCAGACCGAAATCACGCTGGGCCTGCAAGCCGCGCTGCGCGTGGGTCGCCTGATGGACGAAGCCCGCGCCGCGCCCGAGATGGTCAGCCTGATCAAACGGAACAATTGCGGCAAGGCGCTTGAGATCGCCCGCCATGCCCGCGACATGCATGGTGGCAACGGGATCAGTCAGGACTTCCACGTGATCCGGCACATGGTGAACCTTGAAACCGTCAACACCTATGAAGGCACCCATGATGTGCATGCCCTGATCCTGGGCCGTGCGCAGACAGGCCTGCAAGCCTTCGCCTAAGGACATCTGACATGGATCGCGCCGCAATCGTGCATGACAATTTCCTGCGCCGTGTTGCGGCGCGGGACTTTCCCGAAGGGCCCGCACCGGCCGGACCGCTGAGCGGTCATGAAGCCGTCGCACTTTACAGGGCGCAATGCCTGAGCCGGGCGCTGGACCGGCAAAGCCGCGCGATGCAGAAGGCGGGTCAGGGGTTCTATACGATCGGGTCATCCGGACATGAGGGCATGGCGGCCGTTGCCGCGGCCCTGCGCCCGACCGATCCGGCGTTTCTGCACTACCGCGATGCGGCCTTTCAGATTGCCCGCTCGGATCAGGTGCCGGGCCAAAGCCCGACATGGGATATTCTGCTGTCCTTTGCCTCGTCTTCCGAGGACCCGATCAGTGGCGGGCGTCACAAGGTTTTGGGATCGAAAGCGCTGTGCATTCCGCCGCAGACCTCGACCATCGCCAGCCATCTGCCGAAGGCGGTCGGCGCGGCATATGCCGTCGCCGCTGCACGGCGTCATCGCCCTGAACATGCAGACATGCCCGAGGATGCCATCGTCTATTGCTCGTTCGGGGATGCCTCGGCCAACCATTCCACCGCACAGGGCGCTTTCAACACGGCGCAGTGGACGTCCTTTCAATCTGTGCCTCTGCCCCTTCTGTTCTGCTGCGAAGACAACGGGATCGGTATCTCGACCAAAACGCCGAAAGGCTGGATCGCGGCCACTTTCGCCAACCGTCCGGGCCTGAAGTATTTCTCGTGCGACGGGTTGGATCTGTTCGACACCTATCGCGTTGCGCAACAGGCGGCCGACTATGTGCGCAGCCGCAGGAAACCTGCTTTCCTACATGTTCGGACTGTTCGCCTGTACGGTCACGCCGGGGCCGATATGCCAACCACCTATATGCCAAAAGCCGAGGTTGAGGCCGAAGAAGCCAACGACCCGCTGCTGCATTCCGTGCGCCTGTTGGATCAGTGCGGCGCGATGAGCCCGGAACAGGCGCTGAGCGTCTACAATGATACCTGCGCCCGGGTCGCCCGCGTGGCCGATCAGGCCATCACACGCCCTCGCCTGCAAAACGCAACAGAGGTGATGGCCAGCCTGATCCCGCCGACACGCCCCTGCGCGCCGACCAACGGCCCAACACCCGAGCGTCGGGCCGAGATTTTCGGCGGCGATCTCAAGGCCCATTCCGAACCGCAGATCATGTCGCGATTGATCAACTGGGCACTGACCGATCTGATGCTGGAACATGGCGAGATCGTCATGATGGGCGAAGATGTCGGGCGCAAGGGCGGCGTTTACGGCGTGACCCAAAAGCTGCAAACACGGTTTGGCCCTGACCGGATGATCGACACGTTGCTGGACGAACAGTCGATCCTGGGCCTGGCGATCGGCATGGCCCAGAACGGGTTCACGCCAATGCCGGAAATCCAGTTTCTGGCCTATCTTCACAATGCCGAGGACCAGCTGCGAGGTGAGGCCGCCACCCTGCCCTTTTTCTCGAACGGTCAATACACCAACCCGATGGTCGTGCGCATTGCCGGACTGGGGTATCAAAAAGGGTTTGGCGGACACTTCCACAATGACAACTCGGTTGCTGTATTGCGCGACATTCCGGGCCTAATCCTGGCCTGCCCGTCGAACGGTGCCGACGCCGCGCGGCTGCTGCGTGAATGCGTGCGCCTCGCGCGTGAAGAACAGCGGCTGGTCGTTTTCCTCGAACCCATCGCCCTCTACCCGATGCGGGACCTGCACGAGGCCGGAGACGGCGGCTGGATGCAAACCTATCCCGACCCTTCTGAAAAGATCGGCTTCGGCGAGGTGGGCGTGGACGGTGACGGCGACGATCTGGCCATCGTCACCTTTGGAAATGGCGTCTATCTCAGCCATCAGGCGCGCACGGCCTTGCAGGCCGACGGGATCAAGACACGGATCATCGATATGCGCTGGTTGTCCCCTTTGCCCAAAGCGGCACTGACACAGGCCGTGACCGGGGCCAAACGCATCCTGATCGTCGACGAAACCCGCCACCATGGCGGCGTGGCCGAAGCTCTGATGGCGCATTTTCATGAAACATGCGATGTGCCGCTGGCCCGTATCACCGCAGAAGACAGCTTTATCGCCACGGGCCCGGCCTATGCTGCGACCATGCCATCGAAGGACAGTATCGAAGCCGCCGCGCGATCCTTGATGGAGGCCGGCACATGAGTTCCGCCAAACAGACTGCCGTCGTCATCTGCCCTGGCCGCGGTACTTACAACAAACCCGAACTGGGTGTCCTGGGCCGGCAATTCAGCGACAAGGCCGTGTTGCGACGCTTTGATGACATGCGGCGCGCGCAGGGGCAAGAAACGCTCAGCGAACTGGACGGTGCGGCCCGATATTCCATTGCCAAGCACACCCGCGGCGACAATGCATCTGCTTTGATCTATGCAGCGACTTTGGGTGATTTCCGCGCCATCAATCCTGACAAAATCGAAGTGGTTGCGGTGACGGGAAATTCGATGGGCTGGTATTCGGCGCTGGCCTGCGGCGGTGCGCTGTCCGCCGAAGGAGGGTTCGAGGTGGTCAACACCATGGGCACTCTGATGCAGGAACACATGATCGGTGGACAACTGATCTATCCTTTCATGGATTCTGACTGGCATCCTGACCAGACCCGCAAGGCAGAGCTGCTTGCCTTGGTGGATGACATTGACCGAACCGATGCAACGTTGACCCTGTCGATTGATCTGGGCGGCATGTTGGTGCTTGCAGGCGACGACGCCGGTTTGGCCGCGTTCGAAAAGGCAGTACCGGTGGTTCAGGAACGTTTTCCCATGCGATTGGCCAACCATGCCGGGTTCCATTCGCATCTTCAGGCTCCGGTCTCGGCGCAGGGCCGCACGAAACTGAGCGCTGGCCTGTTTCGACAACCGGACCTGCCCCTGATCGACGGGCGTGGCCGGATATGGTGGCCCGGAGCTTGCGACCCGAATGCACTTTGGGATTACACTCTGGGCCATCAAGTGACCGAAACTTATGATTTCACCCATGCCATCGCACAGGCCGCGCATGAGTTCGCACCGGATCTTTTCATTGTTACGGGTCCTGGCACCACGCTGGGCGGTGCCGTCGCGCAAAGCCTGATTCTGACCAATTGGTCCGGGCTGTCGGACAAGTCGACATTTCAGTCTCGCCAAGGAAACAGCCCGATTCTGTGTTCGATGGGAATGGTTGATCAAAGGAAACAGGTGACATGAACCTGTGCGCCCACCGGTCAGCCTCAGAGCCGGCGCGCCGAGGTTGCCAAGCCGTTTCAGAAAACCGGTGCAGGTAGTCCGGTTTGTCGTGTCCGGCGCTATTCAATGCGATAGAAACGTTCTGACGTGCCGCGAAAGACGTCGTCCAGCATCGACCCCGGGATGAGCGACGCATGCCGGGAAACGGTTTCCTTGTAGGTCGAGGTAAGGCTGTCGACCGGGAAATTCGATCCGAACATGCAGCGATCGGCACCAAATTGGGACAGGCAGGTTGAAACGATCGGCGAGACGCTTTCAGCATTCCAATCGTGGTCGAACATTCCCAGGCCGGAGAGTTTGCAAAAGACATGTGGCAGGTTTGACAAGGCCGTCAATTCATCTGCCCACCGTCGCAACCCTTGCGGGGTCCGGTCGTATGGCGAACCTGCGTGGCAAAGAGCGATCCGGGTCTCCGGCGCCTGTGCAAGGACATTCGCTGCTTGCCCCATCAGCTCTGGCAGCAGCTGAAGATCAAAGGAAAGACCACGCGCGCCCAGTTGCTTCAGACCAGCCAAGAACTTTGGGTCTTCAAGTAACGCGTTCGTGCCAGTTGAGGCGTCTTCACCCGGAGCGCGGCCAATAATCTGGCGAACGCCGCGAACCGAAGGCAGGGTTTGAAGACTGTCGAGCTGTGCATCCAGATCATCCGAGGTCAGATCGCAGAATGCCACCTGCACCAACGGCCAGTCAGGGAACTGGTCGGCAACGGAGTGTACCCACCGCGCCTCGGCCCAGGGGTCAGCGGCGCCGACCTGAATGTGAACCGAAGCGCCGAACCCCATGGCTTCGGCGTCCGCGCGAAACTCCGGGAGCAAATAGTCCCGCTGGATGGAAGACGGATCGCCGAAAAACCGAACGATACCTTTCTCTGTAAGCCAAGGGTAGTGCACGGCCGAAAGGTCCCACAGGTGGTGATGCGCATCTATCCTCATGATGCTTCAATCCCGGTGGTGCGCGCCAGAATATCCACACCCTGTCCTTTCCAGAAATGCAGCAAGTCGATGAAGATCCAGTTTTCGGCCAGCTTGTCTTCGACGCGGCGATAGATATCGATCACCCTGAATTCGCCGGGTTTTCCGGTGGCTGGCATCCCCATAAAACCACCTGTGGGCGTGGCAGTAAAGTTGGGCCATCCAAAGAAGCCACCGTAATGCCCTTCGGCCAGACGGCAGACATGATTGGTCTTTGACCGGTCCGTGAAGGCAGCGCGAAACGGTCCGGAGTGTTGCCTGGCATACCGTTCGATCGTGTAGGTCGCGCCAATTCCTTCGGGGCCCCACCAGATCATGTCCTGGTGCCACGTGCGCGCCAATTCTTCTTCCAGCGACAGCCCGCTGTCCCAACGGCCCAGATCCGCGATCATCGCATTGATGACCGCCAGCGTTTTTTCTCCTTCGTGTGCGGGCTGCTCATCATGCAGCAAACCATCATGGGACCTTGGTCCGGGCTGCACCAGATGCGCCGCAGTCTGCGGGGGAAACGGATTCTGGCCAGCCTGAACCATCAGGTGCGGGATGTCGAAATACATCGCCGTTTCGACAATTCTGTCACCGGCCACCTTGTAGAACGCGCAATATCGCAGGAACGCCATCTTGCCGGTCGGGCGAATACCCAACCACGGTCGGTCGAACAGCCCCATAAGATGACCCATGGCAACAACCCAAACGTCGGTTTCTTTCCGCAACGCGTTTTGCCCCGCAAACAGAATATCCACTCGGTTCTGCAAATGCGCAAGGCTGCCCTTCAGCGGCTGCCAGAATTGCCGGGCAACCTGTTCGACGCCGTTGATTTCGTTGAACGGGTGAAAGCCGCGCCACCTCGAATCCGAAGCGCAGAATTGGCTCATCACCTTCGGAGTTTCCGTCACTGCGGCGGAGTCCAATGCGGTGTGAAACGCATAGACCAGTTTTTTTTCTGTCTGAAAGTTCACGGTATTTACCATTGTAGTCAAAGTTTTGCGAGCGGCGCGAAGCCAGGTTGAGTCGGATTTCTACGCTATTTTTGCATACGTATGCAAAAAAGTCTTGCCTGATTTGATACATGCGAATTACAGTTTTGCAAACGTATGCAAAACGATTCCTTGCAGGGGGCACCATGGCGGAAATTCAATTGCGGAACGTCGGCAAGCGATGGGGCTCATTCGTTGGGGTTCACAATTTTGACCTGACGATTGCAGATCGTGAGTTTCTGGTGCTGCTCGGCCCATCAGGCTGCGGCAAGACAACCACCATGCGCATGATCGCCGGCCTCGAAGACGTGACGGAAGGCGAAATCCTTGTCGACGGCAAAGTGGTCAATGATCTGGAACCCAAGGACCGCGACGTGGCGATGGTGTTCCAGAGCTACGCTCTGTATCCCAACATGAACGTTTACGAGAACATCCGCTTTCCGCTGAAAGTGCGTGGTATCGACCCGGCGACGCACGACGAAAAGGTGCGCCGCGCCAGCGCCATGGTGGAACTGGACGATTTCCTGCATCGCAAGCCAGCCGAGTTGTCGGGTGGTCAGAGACAGCGTGTGGCACTGGCACGTGCCATCGTGCGCGAACCCAACGTGTTCCTGATGGACGAGCCGTTGTCCAATCTTGACGCCAAGCTGCGGGTTTCCACCCGGGCCCAGATCAAGAACCTGAGCCATGAGCTGGCCGTCACCACCATTTACGTCACCCACGACCAGATCGAGGCCATGACCCTTGCCGACCGCGTTGTCGTGATGAAACAGGGCGTGGTTCAGCAGGTCGGAAGCCCGACCGAAATTTATGACTGTCCCGCGAATACTTTTGTCGCCAGTTTCATCGGTTCACCTGCCATGAATTTGATGGACGGCGACGTGGCGAGCGGAATATTCCGCGCCGAACATGTCGAAATTGCGGTGGATGCACCGGATGGCCCAATGACACTGGGTTTCAGGGCCGAAGATGCCAGCCTTGCCGATGGCAAAGGTCAGATCACCGCTCCGATCTATACGCTGGAACTACTGGGCGACGCGACCATGATCTCGGTTCGGGTCGGCGGAGCTCTGGTTTCGGTGAAAGCAGACAAAGCATTCCGCGCCGAGATTGGCGAAATGGTCTCGTTCTCGGTGCCGACGGAAATCTGTCACCTCTTCGAAGCTGGAAGCGGTGCGCGGATCGGGGGCTAACCCCACAAACGGCCCGCAAGGGCATAACACCGGTCCGGACGTCGACGACGGACCGATCCTGACAGGGAGAAACCTATGAAACTCAAGACGATCCTCATGGCCGGTGCCATGTCCATCGCCGCCACCGGCGCGTGGGCAGATTGCGCCTTTGAAAACGAAGTGCCGCTAAAATCGCTGTCCGCCGGTTTTGAAGCCTGGAAGGCGGTCACCGATGCGATGGCAGAATGCGGCAATTTCAGCGCATCGCTGGATCAGGAATTCCGCGAAAAGCAGCCCGAAGCATTTGCTGCGGATCCCGCGCTTTATCAGATCGGCGGTGTTTCAAACGCGACCCTGGTGCCGTTGCTGAACGCAGGCACGATCCGTCCGCTGGATGATCTGGTCGAAAAATACGGCCAGGACCTGCTGCCCAACCAGTTGATCAAGGTTGATGGCAAGACCATGGCCATTGCGATGATGGTGAATGCGCAGCACCTGATGTATCGCGATGATGTTCTGGCTGAACTGGGCATCGAAGAACCAAAAACCTATGATGACGTCCTGGCCGCAGCTGCCAAGATCAAAGAAGCCGGTGTCATGGATTATCCGATCGGGGGAACGTTCAAGACCGGTTGGAACCTCGGCCAGGAATTCGTCAACATGTACCTTGGCGAAGGCGGCTCGTTCTTTGGCGACGGCAACGTTCCAACGATCAACAACGAGCAGGGCGTCGCTGCGCTGGAAACACTGAAAGCCATGACCGATTACATGGATCCGGAATATCTGGTTTCCGACTCGACATACGTTCAGCAACAATTCCAGCAGGGCAAGATCGCCATGGCAAACCTTTGGGCCAGCCGTGCCGCCGCGATGAATGATGAGGCCGAAAGCCAGGTCGTCGGCAAAGTCACCATGGCAGCCGCTCCTATGGGTTCGGCAGTACCGGCAACCACTATCTGGTGGGATGGCATCGTTCTTGCTTCGAACATGAGCGACGAAGAGGCCGACGCCGCATTCCGCGTCGCGCTTGAGGGCATGGACGGCGAAATGGTCAGCGCAAACAACGACGTCGCTGTTTGGCTGAGCCCTGCCTATTCAGCGGGTGCTTTGGCGGCAGGAGCAGCCGCTTCGGCTGAAGCGGGCGCAAAGGCGTACCCGGCATCTGGTCCGATGGGCATCATGCACACCGCCCTGGGCAACGGTCTGGCCGACTACCTGACCGGCGCCAAGGATGCTCAGACGACGCTGGCGGATATCGAGGCAGATTACATCACTGCCGCGAAAGAAGCCGGTCTGATCAGCAACTGATCCTCCCGTGGGAGGGCTACGGCCCTCCCGCCCCTTCCCTTCGAGAGTCATGAGAAAGGCAGAGCCATGAATTTCCGGACATTTGCCGCATTTGTCGGCCCCTCTGTCTTTATGATGCTTCTCTTTATCGCGTTTCCTCTGGTCAGCGTGTTCAAGCAGAGTTTTTACGTGACACAGCCGATCTATGAGACGGTCGAAAAGGAAACCTGCACGCCCGGTTTCCTGACGCAGACCTGCGTGACCGAGATGGTTTCGCAGCCAAAGCTCGACGAACATGGCGAGGTCATTACCCAAACCCAATATGTCGGCTTGCAAAGCTATCGCAACGTATTGGAGCCTGAACGCGCATGGCGCGCCATAAGCGACGGCAGTTGGCATGTGCTGTCTACGATCAACTTCTGGAAGGCGCTTCGGTTCACCCTGACCTTCACATTGATCACTCTGCCGCTTGTGGTCGGGTGCGGGCTTGGGATCGCAATACTGATCAACAACGCGGCGCGGTCCATCCGCGGCCCGGTGATCTTTGTGTCCCTGCTGCCCTTCATCATCACGCCGGTGATCGGAGTACTGTCGATCAACTGGCTGTTCCGGGGCGACGGCATCCTGACCGCAATGATGGAATGGTGGCTGAACCGGGACATCGCCCTGTTCGCCCAAGCCTGGACCATCGAAATACTGATGATGCTCTACCGCGTCTGGCACGTGGCACCCTTTGCCGCAATCGTCTTCTACGCCGGGCTGCAAACGGTCAATCAGGACAGTCTTGAAAGTGCCGTGATTGACGGTGCGACCCGTTGGCAGCGCCTGAAATACATCGTCATTCCACACCTGATGCCGCTGATCATTTTCGTGTCGATGATCCACCTGATGGACAGCTACCGCGTGTTCGAAGAGATCGTCGGTTTTTCGAGCCAGGGCTACGTCATCTCGCTACAGTGGCTGACCTTCGATTATCTGACGCCTGATCAGGCCGGCAACCGGTCGATCAGCCGGGCGTCCGCCAACTCGATGCTGACCATGATCGGTGTCGTCATCCTGCTTATCCTGCCGCTGCGCCGTACGTGGCGCGACCATAAAGGAGGTCACTGACATGTCCTCGCGTGCGCTTCGCCAGCCCTTCAGCCTGCGGTTGACCTCGAACATCTTCCTTGCGCTCTGGTGCCTGATCGCGGCCTTTCCGATCTTCTGGATCGTGGTCATGAGCTTTAAGTCACCCGTCGATGCGTTCGACAGCAACGCGCTGAACGTGATCTTCGGGCCGGCCACGCTGAGCGTCGGAAAGGGCTTGTCGCTGCTGGATATCATTCTGGGCATCGCGGTTATCTGGGGCACGATCTTCGCTGCCACCAAAACACTGCCTTCGATGATAAAGTCCTACACCAAGCCCGGTCAGGAATGGTTCGGCTGGCTGATCGGTGTTCTGGTCTTGCTGGTGGGTTTCCTGCTGGTGTTCTTCGTGGTCCTGCCTGCAATCCTGAACGTGTTGAACCCGCTGTTTGGCCCACTGGGACGGGATGTGCTTGGTCTGACGACCGAGCATTACAAAACCGTCTGGATCGACCGGGGCTTTTCAAACAACTTCAAGAACTCGCTGATCGTAACGACGGGCGTGGTGACGGTGTCGCTGACCGTGGGCACATTGGCGGGCTACGGTCTGGCGCGGTCAGGATCAACTTTGGCCTTCTGGATCCTGATCGTCGCACTGGTGTTCCGGGCATTGCCCCATTCGGTTCTGGTAGCAGGCTATCTGCCGGTGTTCATCAACTCGGCCGAATGGCTCAGCCCAATCTTGGGTGAAAACGCACCAACCTTGTACGGCAAGCCTTTTGCGGTGATCGCTGTTCTGGTTGCGATCAATCAACCCTTCACGATCTGGATGTTGCGCTCGTTCTTCCAGAACATCCCGGCCGAGCTGGATGAGGCCGCCCGCGTGGATGGGTGTAGCCACTTTCAGGCCTTCCGCCGTGTCATCATGCCGGTGATGTGGCCAGGTGTGATCACTACGGGGCTGTTCAGCTTCTTGCTGGCGTACAACGATTTTCTGGTCACCGCGCTGCTGCTTGATGCGCAGAACCAGACCATGGTTCCCGCCATCGTCGGCATGTTCAATCGCGAGACGACGACAACCGATCAGGTCGTTGCGGTTGCCGCTGCCGTGTCGATCACCGCGCCTCTGATCTTCCTTGTGCTGATTTTCCAGCGCCAGATTGTCAGCGGTCTGACAGCCGGGGCAGTGAAAGGCTGATGAGCAAGAACGCCCGACATAGCGCCATGTCGCGCCACCCGGCGCTGAACAGGATGCCGAGGGACTTTCTGAGCATTGGGGCCGCACGTCCCAATCCCTCCCTTCGGCAACCTCAAAGGATAGAAAAATGAAAGGTTCCCGTCCCGAACAAGCGGTTCTGACCCGCGAAACGGACATGAGCAAGACGGAAGACACGCGCCGCGTGATCGAAACGATGGTTGATGGTCTGAATGATCACCGCATTGATGACATCGGTGAATTCTTCGCCGAAGGTTTTCGCTGGATGGGCAATCAGGGCTGCGGCACCAAGACCGGCCTGCAGGAATTTCAGGATAACTGGCAGCGCCCGTTTCAAGCCGCGTTTTCGGATAAGGTCTGCGTTGACGAAGCGCGCCTTTACATGGGTGAATGGGCCGCCGCCTTCGGCCGCCAGGAAGCCACGCATTCCGGCGAATTTCTGGGCATTGCCCCCACAGGCAAGCGTGTCGAAATCAGGTACATGGACTTCTGGAAAGTGGTCGACGGCAAAATTGTCGACAACTGGGTGAATGTCGACTTTGCCCACGTTGCGGCTCAGCTGGGCGTGGACCTGTTCAACGGCGAAGGCTGGGAAGCATTTGACCGCGGCGAGAAGACTCCGCCACGGCCGGAAAACTGAGGATTGGAAAGATGGCAATCGAGTATCTTAAACGCGGCAAATCCGATGCGGATCGGGCGGAAGATGATGCCAAGACCCGCGCCGTGGTTGAAGCGACGCTGAAAGACATCGAAACCCGTGGGGATGCCGCGGTGCGAGAGTTGAGTGAGAAGTTCGACAACTACTCACCTGCCTCGTTCCGCCTGAGCCAGCAGGAAATTGATGACCTGATCGGGCAATTGTCCGATCGTGAGCTGGCCGATATCAAATTCGCGCAGGAACAGGTGCGCAACTTTGCGCAGGCGCAGCGGGATTCAATGCTGGACATCGAGGTCGAAACCCTGCCCGGTGTCATCCTGGGGCATAAGAACATCCCGGTGCAATCCGTGGGTTGCTATGTTCCGGGCGGCAAATTCCCGATGGTCGCCTCGGCGCATATGTCGGTGGCGACCGCTTCGGTCGCCGGTGTTCCGCGCATCATCGCCTGCACGCCCCCGTTTCAGGGCAAACCCAATGCAGCGGTAATTGCCGCCATGCACTTGGGTGGCGCGCATGAGATATATGTCATGGGCGGCATTCAGGCCATCGGGGCCATGGCATTGGGCACCGAAACAATCGATCCGGTTCACATGCTTGTTGGCCCCGGAAACGCCTTTGTCGCGGAAGCCAAACGTCAGTTGTTCGGTCGTGTCGGGATCGATCTTTTTGCAGGGCCGACCGAAACGATGGTCATTGCCGACGAGACCGCCGCAGATGCGGAGCTGTGCGCAACCGATCTGCTGGGGCAGGCCGAGCATGGATACAACAGCCCCTGCGTTCTGCTGACCAACTCACGCAATCTGGCCAATGACACCTTGGCCGAGGTCGACCGGCTGCTGGGCATCCTTCCAACCGCGGATACCGCGAAGGTGTCGTGGGACGAATATGGTGAGGTGATCGTTTGCGACACCTATGACGAGATGTTGCAGGTTGCCGATGACATTGCCTCGGAACATGTGCAGGTGATGACTGACCGCGACGACTGGTTCCTTGAGAACATGACCTGCTATGGGGCGTTGTTCCTTGGGCCGCGCACCAATGTTTCGAACGGGGACAAGGTGATTGGCACAAACCACACGCTGCCCACCAAGAAGGCCGGGCGTTACACGGGTGGTCTTTGGGTTGGCAAATACCTGAAGACGCACAGCTATCAAAAAGTTCTGACGGATGAGGCCGCGACACTGATCGGCGAGTATGGCTCGCGCCTGTGCATGCTCGAAGGGTTCGTTGGCCACGCGGAACAGTGCAACGTTCGCGTGCGCCGATATGGCGGAATCAATGTGCCCTACGGTGCGCCCGCCCCTTACCGGGACGCTGCTGAATGAGTGACAAACACACACATCACAAGGCCCTGATCGAACCGCTCAGGGCTGCGATGTACGATTTCAATGAGGCAGGCGTACGACAGGCTTTGGCGGAGGTCACGTCACCGGATGCCGTGTTCCGTCTGTGTCATCCCTTTGGGGACAGCGTCGGCAGTGATGATTTCTATGACACTGGCTACAAAGACTTGCTGGCGGCCTGGCCCGATCTTGAACGGCGGGACTATATCGTCATGGCCGGCCCGGACGAGTTTGGCGCAGATTGGGTCGGGTGTGGCGGCTATTACACCGGTGTTTTCACCGGCCCCTGGCTGGACATCCCGCCGACGGGTCATCAAGTCACGATGCGGTTTCATGAATTCTTCCGCATCGAAAACGGCAAGATCGTCGAGATGCAGGCCCTGTGGGACATCCCCGAAGTCATGATGCAGGCGAATGCCTGGCCGATGGCGCCAAGTCTGGGCCGTGAATGGCACGTCCCAGGCCCCGCCACCCAGGACGGGTTTGTCCCCGGCCCTTATGATGAAACCAAGGGAAAACAGACCTGCCAGCATATCATCGACATGCTTGATCATCTCAAGAAACACCCGTCTCAAGGCGGCCCCGAAGTGATGGAGATGGAACGGTTCTGGCACCCGCGCATGAACTGGTACGGTCCTTCGGGCATCGGCACCGGGCGCGGGTTTGCGGGGTTCCGCAACTGGCATCAGATCCCGTTCCTGAACGGTATGCCGGATCGCGGGCAGTTCGTGGACGACATCACCTATCACTTCTTCGGTGACGGGGAATATGCAGCTGTGACGGGCTGGCCCAACATGATCCAGACCGTCACAGACGATGGTTGGATGGGCATCGCTCCGTCAGGCAAGAAGATCACCATGCGCAGCCTCGATTTCTGGCGTTTGGAAAACGGCAGGATCCGGGAAAACTGGGTGCTCGTTGATTTGCTGGATGCGTACCGGCAGCTTGGCGTTGACGTCTTTGCCCGTCTGCGTGAATTCAATAAAGCCCGAAATATGGGTCGTATTGAAATACCGGATGGAATGAGCTGATGACTAAACTGCCGCGCACCCCTTCATTTTCTCTGAATGGAAAAACCGCCCTTGTGACCGGAGCCTCCTCTGGTATCGGGCAAGGATGCGCGGTAGCGCTGGCCGAGGCGGGTGCACATGTAGTTTGCGCGGCCAGAGGAGCGGATCGGTTGAATGAGACAGTTTCCGCTCTGAAAGAGAAGGGATGGTCAGCCGAAGCGCTTGTGATGGATCAGGGTGATTTGGACGCCCTGAAACAGCTTTTCGATCACCGCGCCTTCGATATCGTGGTGAATTCGGCGGGCGTGGCGCGCCACAGCCCGGCTATCGAGACAACACCCGATGACTTTGATGTTGTCACCAACGTCAATTTGCGTTCGGCCTACTTCTTGTCGGCCTACGCCGCCCGCGCTTTGATCAAGGCAGGAAAGCCGGGTTCGATCATCCATATATCCAGCCAGATGGGGCATGTTGGCGGGGTTGATCGGGCGCTTTATTGCGCGACCAAGCATGGGTTGGAAGGCATGGTCAAATCCATGGCCATCGAATGGGGCAAACAGGGCATTCGGATCAATACGGTCTGTCCGACTTTCATCCGAACGCCGTTGACCCAGTCCACATTCGACAATCCTGAACGTGCCGCGTGGATCATGGAGAAGATCAAACTGGATCGCGTGGGCGAAGTCGAAGACATCATGGGCGCGGTACGCTATCTCGCCTCGGACGCCTCGGCACTGGTTACCGGCACCTCAATGTTGATTGACGGAGGTTGGACGGCAGACTGATGGCTGAGAAAGTAACATCCCTCCAGGTTGCCCAATTGGCCGGCGTTAGCCAGTCTGCCGTTAGCCGCGTCTTCACGCCCGGTGCCTCGGTCAGCAAAAAGACCGAAGAAAAAGTGCGCAAGGCTGCGTCTGAACTGGGCTATCGCCCCAACGTGCTGGCACGCGCGATGGTGTCCGGCAAAAGCAGGATCATCGGTTTGGTGGTCGCCTATCTGGACAATTACTTCTACCCCGAGGCGCTCGAGAAACTGTCCAATGCCTTGCAGGAACAGGGCTATCACGTTCTGATTTTCATGGCCTCCAGAACCGCTGGAAACATAGACGACGTGATGGAGGAAATCCTTGATTATCAAGTCGATGGCGTCGTTCTGGCATCCGTTGCGATGTCTTCAGACATTGCCACCCGGTGCCAGCAGGCGGGTGTGCCGGTGGTTTTGTTCAACCGCAGCCAGGACCTCGACGGGATCACATCTGTTACTTCTGACAACTATGCCGGTGGTCGCAAAGTTGCGGAATTTCTGATCACCGCCGGGCACAGTCGTATCGCCTACATTGCCGGTTGGCCGGGTGCCTCAACCCAGCGGGACCGCGAGGCCGGATTCCGCGCCGCGCTCAACGATGCGGGCCAGGAATTGTATGCGCACGACATCGGAGATTTTCACACCGAGAAAGCGCGTTTAGCTGCCCGCCGGATGTTTGATGTCGAACCGCAGAAACGACCTGACGCCGTGTTTGTCGCCAATGATCACATGGCGCTTGCGGTCATGGACGTCATTCGGTTCGAGTTGGGATTGCGCGTGCCCGAAGACGTGTCTGTCGTTGGTTACGATGACGTCCCTCAGGCCGGATGGCTTGCCTACAACCTTACGACCATTCGCCAGCGGGCAAATTTGATGGTTGCTGAGACCGTTGATGCCCTGCTGGATCATATCGAAAACCCGACAGCTGCTTCGGCACGCAAAGTCGCCATTGATGGGCCGCTGATCGTGCGCACATCGGCACGTCTGCCCAAAGGCTGGACACCTCAAAGGATGAATTCATGAAAGGTTTCGATCCCAAGTTCCGGGATTTCCCCGACTATATCATCGGCATCACCAAAGAGATCTGGGAAGATCGGGGTATCGCCACGCTGCATGAGTATTACAGCGAAGACATTGTGGTACGCTCACCCGGTTCGGTGGTGTTGGGCAATCAGAATGTGATCGGCGCGACCATGGCAACGCTAGCCGAGTTTCCGGACCGGCAGCTGCTAGGCGAAGACGTGATCTGGTCCGGCACACCGGAAGAGGGCATGTTGAGCTCTCATCGGATCATTTCAACGGCCACGCATTTGGCCGAGGGTGTCTATGGCAAGCCCACCGGCACCAAGCTGCGTTACCGGATTCTTGCGGATTGTCACGCCATCGACAATCAGATCAACGATGAATGGCTGATCCGCGATCAGGGCGCGATAGTGCGCCAGATGGGCTGGGACCCTAAAGAATACGCCGCTGATCTGATTGCCCGGGAAGGCGGCAAAGAGAACTGCGTCAAACCTCTGACACCCGAAATTGATCAGCCTGGACCATACAAAGGCCATGGGAATGACAATGAATGGGGGCAGCGCTACGCCGACATTCTGACGCGGATCATGAACGCAGATATGGGCGTGATCGGTTCAGAATATGACCGCGCTGTTCAGTCAGAATATGTGGGTGGTGTAACCGGGCATGGCTGGCAGGCCATCGACCGCTTCTGGATGGGACTGCGGGCGAGTTTTCCGAATGCGGAATTCAAGATCGAGCATCAGATCGGGCGAGATGACCCTGATATGCCTCCGCGTGCGGCAATTCGCTGGAGCCTTTGGGGCAAGCATGACGGCTGGGGCGTGTTTGGCGCGCCGACTGGTGCGCAGGTTTATGTCCTCGGGATCAGCCACGCTGAATTCGGCGCACTTGTTGCGGGGCAGCCGCAGTTGCGCCGTGAATACACCCTGTTCGATGAAACCTCGGTCTGGAAGCAGATCCTGTTGCAGAACGGCGAGGTCTGAGTGGGCCGCCCGGTCTCATATCGCATCCTGTCGGGCGGTCTGTCCGAGCCCCGGACCGTTCGGCTTTTCCATATGTACCGTCAAAGCCTGAGGGCGCGGCGACTGAACCTGCGCCCGCCCGGAAAGTAAGGGCCTGTCCTACTTGGGCACACGAGCTTTCTTTCCAAAAACGCTGAATCGGATCGTACGTCATGACAAAATCATCCATCCCTTCCCGCATCGTCCGCTATGGCGAGCTTCAACCCTGTAAAACCGCTTTTATCGATGCCCATACTCCCGGCAGCGATCAGAAAGAGAACTTCACGATAATCGGCGGCGGCGTCTCGGAATCTCCGGACCAGCATGTCCACATCACTGACAAGATCGGCTTCAACATCGGAGCGGCAGGGCAGCCGCCGAAATGCCGCAACTCACTGCACAGCCACACCACCGCCGAGGTCTTTTTCGTTGCCAAGGGTCGTTGGCGGTTTTTCTGGGGCCGCTATGGTACGGCCGGGGAATTCATCGCCGAGGAAGGAGACATCTTCAACATTCCAACGGGTATTTTCCGGGGCTTTGAGAATGTCGGCCAGGATTACGGAATGATCATGTCGATCCTGGGCGGAGACGATGCGGGTGGCGGCGTCACCTGGGCGCCTCAAGTGATCGAAGATGCGCAGGCACACGGTCTGATGCTGGGCGACAATGGCGTTCTGTACGACTCCAAACTGGGCCAGGAACTGCCCCACAATGTCCGCCCGATGCCTGTGCTGACCGAAGAACAGCTGAAAAGCTATCCCGAAGTTCCAATCGAGGATGTGGTGGGCAGATACGTTGCGCGGTATTGGGATCTGATGGCGTTGTCGGCCAATAAGCCCGCAAAGGTGATTGGCGAAAACGCGTTGATCAAGGACAAACCCGGATTCGAGGTCGATTTTCTGGGGCGCGGATCCGCAGTGACCCAACCGATCGCTGCCGAGAAACCAGTGGTTCTGATGCCGGCCAGCGGTCACTGGCGTGTTTCGATTGACGGGTACGAGACCACGATCTCGGTAGGCGACACGGCCTTGGTTCTTCCCCGCGAAACCTATGGTATTCAGCCATCCATGACCGGACAGGCGGGCCTGTACCGCATCACCGCAACCGATGACCCGGCAGGAGCGACCTGGACAGGATGAACGCGGACCCGAATGACACCCACGCCGTTTATGAACGGCAGGCAACCGAGTATGACAGGCGCCGTTCCAAGGCCCTGTTCGAAGCGCGCTGGTTGGCGCGCTTCACGGCCAGCCTGAAGCCGGGTGACCGCGTATTGGACCTGGGCTGTGGCTCGGGCGACCCCATCGCACGTTGGTTCATGGCCGAAGGGTTTGACGTCACGGGTATCGATTTTTCCGACGCCATGCTTGCCATAGCCCGCGACCGTTGGCCCGATGGCGACTGGCGCAACGCGGATATGCGGAATTTTGAACTGGATCAGCAGTTCGACGGCATCATTGCCTGGAACAGCTTTTTCCACCTGACGGCGGACGAGCAGAAAGACTGTATCGCCCGGATGGCGCGCCATTTGCGACCCAAGGGAATGCTCATGCTGACCGTCGGACCTCGTGCCGGAGAGGTCAGCGGCACAGTGGGATCAGAGCTTGTCTACCACGCGTCGCTGTCCCCGGCCGGTTACGCCGGGTGTCTTGAGAAAAACGGGCTGCAAATGACCGGATACCTGGCCGAAGACCCAGAAGCCCAAAGCCACACGATCCTGATGGCACGAAAAATTTAAGGAGGTCCCCATGACCGTAAAAACAACACATGTTGGCTCTCTGCCCCGAACGCAGGATGTCGTGGATTTTATTTTTGCCCGCGAAAACGGCGAACCTTATGACACAGGCGCCTTTGATACCTGCATGGCCAACGCCGTGGCCGAAACGGTGCGCAAACAGGTCGAAGCCGGTGTAGATATCGTCAGCGACGGCGAAACTTCGAAAATCTCCTATGCGACCTATGTCAAAGATCGCTACACCGGGTTTTCGGGCGACAGCCCTCGTAACGCGCCGGCAGACTTGAAGATGTTCCCCGGCTTTCTGCAAAGACTGGCCGATGACGGCGGTACGCCACAATACGCAAGGCCGATGTGCACGGGTGAGGTGCGATCAAAAGGGCAGGGCGAGTTGCAAAAGGACATCGCCAATCTCAAGGCGGCCATGGCTCGACACGGGGCCGAGCGCGGCTTCATGAATGCCGCGTCTCCCGGAGTGATCTCGTTGTTTTTGCAGAATGATTTCTACCCTACGCGTGAGGCTTATCTGGCAGCGTTGGCCGACGCGATGAAGGACGAATACGAAACCATCGTCGCCGCCGGGTTGGACCTGCAACTGGATTGCCCCGATCTTGCCCTGTCACGCCACATGCTGTTCACCGACCTGTCGGATGAGGCGTTCATCAAGATTGCCGACATGCATGTCGAGGCCCTGAACCACGCGCTTCAGAACGTCCCGCAGGATCGGGTACGGGTACATATTTGCTGGGGCAACTACGAAGGCCCTCATTGCTGCGACATCGCCATGGACAAGGTCTTCAGTACCCTGATGGCGACCAAGTCGCGCTATGTCCTGTTCGAAACATCCAATCCGCGGCATGCCCATGAATGGACTGTCTTCCGGGACCGCAAGACCGAGATTCCCGATGACAAGGTTCTGGTGCCCGGCGTGGTCGACACCACGACCAATTTCGTCGAACATCCCGAACTTGTGGCCCAACGGATTGACCGGTTCACGGAAATCGTGGGACCGGACCGGGTGATCGCGGGCAGCGATTGCGGCTTTGGCACTTTTGCGGGTTTCGGCGCCGTCGATCCCCAGATCGCCTATGCCAAGCTGGCGGCGTTGTCCGAAGGGGCAAAGCTGGCTTCGGCATGAAACCTCTGATCCTGTTGCCGGGCATGATGTGTGATGCCCGGCTTTTTGGCCCCCAGATCAATGCTCTGTCGGGCAGAATGCCCGTGATGACCTTTCCGTTGTCTCATCACGACAGCATAGAGGCCATGGCCCAGGATATCCTTGGAAATGCGCCGCCGGTTTTCGCGCTGGCCGGGCTGTCCATGGGGGGTATCGTGGCGATGGAGGTCACGCGCCAAGCTCCCGAACGTGTTTCGCGTCTGGCCTTGCTTGACACCAATCCACTGGCGGAAAAGCCAGAGGTAAAAGCGCGTCGTACGCCGCAGATGTCCGCCGTTCGCAAGGGTCAGCTGAGGACCGTGATGCGTGACGAGATGAAGCCCGGTTATCTGGCTGACGGACCGAACCGGGGGGCGATTCTGGATCTGTGCATGGCAATGGCCACCGACCTGGGCCCAGACGTTTTCATACGTCAGTCCAAGGCACTTATGAACCGACCGGACCAAAGCGAGACACTGACGGCCTATGCCGGAAGGGCTCTGGTTTTGTGCGGGCATGAAGACCGGCTTTGCCCAGTTGAACGCCACCGACTTATGCATGACCTGTTGCCACGAAGCGCGCTTGAGATCATCGGCGACGCGGGCCATCTCCCGACATTGGAACAACCTGAAAAAACAACAGCGGCGCTGTCCCGCTGGCTGGAGGACACATGACACCGTCCCTTTTGTCTTTGCTTCGCAAAGTCGATACGCCAACTGTCTGCAATGCCATCGAGGTGGCACAGGGCAGGCGCGGGTTCGACAGGTTCACACGTGGCACCATGCTAAGCTCGGCCCCCGAAGGGCGTGCCATCGTCGGCTATGCGCGCACCGCCAAAATTGCTGCGGTCAATCCCCCGACCGAGCCGCCCGAAGTCATCAAAGCCCGACGTATGGCCTATTACAGGTACATGGCCGAGGCACCCGGCCCTTCAATCGCCGTGATCGAGGATCTGGATTATCCCGATTGCATCGGCGCATATTGGGGTGAGATCAATACGACGGTTCACAAGGGTTTCGGCATGTCTGGCGCTCTGACCAACGGTGTCATGCGGGATCTCGGGGATTTGCCTTCAGGGTTCCCGGTTGTCGCTGGTTCCATCGGCCCGAGCCATGGTTTCGTCCACGTCCGCGAGATTGACACTCAGGTTTCGATTTTTGGTCTGACAGTTGACCCCGGTGATCTGGTTCACGCCGATCGTCATGGTGCATTGGTCATACCGAATGATGTCGTTGATCAATTGGAAGGTGCCATCCAAAAACTTTTGGCGACAGAACGTATTGTTCTGGACGCAGCCCGCGAGCCCGCGTTTGATTTCGAAGCATTCGAAACCGCCTGGGCCGCCTTTGAAAAAGCAAGGGTCTGATCGCAGGGGTCGGAAACAATGAAAGCCGGCTGGGTGAAAAGCACTTACAAGTCCTTTGCTCGTCAACCCAGAGCAAGACGGCCTCTGCCAACGCAATGCCCGTGACGAAGTGTTACCCACATCCGTCTGTCCGGTGGCCGCGTCGCGCCGCTGCTGGTGACGCCCGAACGCAAACCGGACCGTTTCAGATAGAAGTCCATTACACCGGAGTGTAAGGGGGTTCAGATCCGTTCAGCCCCGTGTACAATCCGCGTTTCCAGACAGGTTCCGGAAAGAACAATCAAACCTTGTGAAAAGCGGCGCCCTGCGCATCCCTTCGCTGTTCTCCGATCACGTTCAGCATGGCATCTACATCTGCACGTACGGCTTGTGTTGCCGCTTCGCGCACCGGGCCAAAACCGCGGATATCCAGCGGGGCTGACAGGATTTTCAGGCAGGTTTCCGCCTCCAGCTCGGGGCTGACTTCTTCGATGCGATCCAAGACAGCCAGAAACCAGGCCAGGGTTTCGTTTTCAAGCTTGCGGTCCCTTGAAAACCGGAATGGATCAAGCCAGCCGCCGCGAAGCCTGCGTGCACGCGAAAGGAGCCTCAGAACGGGGGTCATCCAACCACCATAGCTTCGCTTGCGCGGTCGCCCGCGTGCATCCTTGCGACCGCTCAGAACCGGTGGCGCGAGGTGGTACTTGATCCGAAAATCCCCTTCGAACTCGGACCGCAGTTGTTTCTCGAATTGTTGCGATGTCAGCAACCGAGCAACCTCGTATTCGTCCTTGATTGCCATGAGGCGAAACAGGGATTTTGCCGCAAGCGAAAGCGCTTCCTCGCGTATCTGGTCAGGCAGTGCTGCGGACAGACGGGCCAGGCGATCCCGGTACTTTTGCGCATAACCGTCATCGTGATAGGTCGCCAATTCATCGGACCGGTAATCGATTATCTGCTGCGATGTTTCTTGCGAAAAGCTCTTCTCCTTCGGATTCAGCATCTGTGGGTTTGCAGCGATCACCCGCCCCAGATCAAAGGCCATTATGTTGGCCTCGATCGCGGTTCCATTGAGCTTGATCGCCTGTTTGATTGCAACCTCACTGATTGGAATGTTCCCCAGCTGCCACGCGACACCAAACAGCAAGGTATTGGCAAAGACCGAATCCCCCAGCAAATCCACAGCCAACTGGTTTGCATCCAACGCGAAGACATTTTCTTCGCCGACGGTCCGGCGTATCAGCGCTTCTCGTTCGTCGACCTGGAGCTGGGCATCGCGGTGCAAAACAAGGTCGCCTGTTGGCATTTCCGCACGGTTCAGTACGACCTTTGTGCCCTTGCGATAGTGAACCGAGGCTTTGGGCGCCGAAGACACGACCACGTCACACCCGATGACGGTGTCGGCGCTATTGGCCTCAATTCGGACCTGATTGATTTCTTCGGGCGTGCGGGCAATGCGAACATAGCCGACAACCGTACCGAATTTCTGGGCGAACCCGGTGAAATCCAGCACGCTGACGCCTTTGCCTTCCAAATGCGCCGCCATCGTCAGAACGGCGCCCACCGTTACGACACCGGTGCCGCCGACCCCACCGACCAAAAGATCGTACGGCGCGTGCAGGTCAGGAAGCTGCGGGTCGGGAACCTTGGCAAGAAGCGACGGGATATCCAGTTTCTGCCTGGGTTCCTTTCGCCGCACCGCCCCTTCCACCGTAATGAAACTGGGGCAAAACCCGTTCAGGCAGGAAAAGTCCTTGTTGCACGAGTTCAGGTTGACCTTTCGCTTGCGGCCCAATGGGGTTTCCAATGGTTCAATACTCAGACAGTTGCTTTCGACCGAGCAATCGCCGCAGCCTTCGCACACCGCGGGGTTGATGAAAGCAAACCGCTTGGGGTCTTCTGTTTTGCCACGCTTGCGGCGACGACGTTTCTCGGTGGCGCAGGTCTGCTCGTAGATTAAAACCGTCACACCTTGGATGTCACGCAACTCACGCTGCACCGCATCCATCTCTTCCCGGGGGTGAAAGCTCGTTCGTGCCGGAAAATCGCTGGAATCGAATTTCGTAATGTCGTCTGAAACCAACGCGATCCGGTCCACACCTTCTGCGCGACAGGTCTGGGCGATCCCGGAAACGCTGATAGGGCCATCAACAGGCTGCCCCCCCGTCATTGCCACTGCGTCATTGTAAAGGATCTTGTAGGTGATGTTCGTACCCGCCGCCACGGCCTGGCGAATGGCAAGCGACCCGGAATGATACCAAGTGCCCTCGCCAAGGTTTTGAAAGATATGTTTGTTGCCATTGAATTTCGAGGCAACAACATGCGGCACACCTTCCCCACCCATCTGCGCATAACCGACCGTGTTGCGGTTCATCCAACTTGCCATCACGTGACAGCCGATTCCTGACGCAGCCATGCTTCCATCGGGGACTTTGGTGGATGTGTTGTGGGGACAACCCGAGCAAAAATACGGAGCCCTGACCGCACCCGGAACATTCAGGACGGATGGCGGTTCGTCCGTCAGCGCCTTCGCCTTTTCAAGGAAACCCTCTTCCGGGAAAAAACGGTCGAGTCGCTCTGCAACGACTGGGATCAGGTTCAACGGGCTCAACTCTCCGGTCCAGGGAATCAACGGATCGCCCGCTGCGCGGTGTTTTCCGACCATCTTTTCGGGTTTGTCCCCCGGCCAGTCATAGAAATATTCCTTGAACTGGCTTTCGATGATCCCGCGTTTTTCCTCGACGACCAGCACCTCTTTTTTACCACGGACGAAAGACAGCGCATCGCGCCGCGCCAAAGGCCAAACCATCCCGACCTTGTAGATGTCGATGCCCAAACGGCGGCATCCGCTTTCGTCGAGCCCCAGAAGGCGCAGCACTTCCATCAGGTCCAGATGGCTTTTGCCCGTTGTGACAATCCCGAATGGGGCATCCTTGATGTCATAGATGCGCCGGTCGATCGGGTTCGCCTCGACAAAAGCCTCGACTGCCCGCAACTTGTGTTCGATCCGCGTCTCGATGGCCGGGCTTGGCAAATCGGCGCTGCGCACGTGCAAGCCGCCCGGCGGCAGATCTATTTCCGGCAAGGTAAATTTACGGTCCGGCTTCAACCGCACGGATTGCCCGCTTTCCACGGTTTCCGAAATCGCCTTGAACCCGACCCAGGTGCCCGAGTATCGGCTCAGCGCGATCCCGTATTCACCGAACTCCAGGTATTCAGCCACGTTGGCCGGGTTCAGCGTTGGCATGAACCAGGTCATGAAGGCGACGTCGGACTGATGCGGCATTGAAGAAGACACGCAGCCATGATCGTCACCCGCGACAACCAGTACCCCGCCCTTCGGCGACGAGCCATAGGCATTGCCATGGCGCAACGCGTCCCCTGAACGGTCAACTCCGGGGCCCTTCCCGTACCACATCGAAAACACGCCCTCGACCTCACAATCGGGATCAAGCGAGGCCTGCTGGGCACCAAGAACCGCTGTTGCGCCGAGGTCTTCGTTTACGGCCGGCATGAATGTGATCCTGGCCGCCTCGGTTTCCTCTTTCGCTCGCCACAGCTCCAGATCCAACCCACCAAGAGGAGACCCCCGATATCCGGAAATGAACCCGGCCGTGTTGTTTCCTGCTGCTGCGTCCCTGCGGGCCTGGTCTAACATGATGCGCACCAGAGCTTGCGTTCCCGTCAGGAAAACACGACCCTTTGAGGCTTTGTATCGGTCCGAAAGGGCGTAAGTATCGAATTTCAGGGACTGGTCAGTCATGAACACCTCGCCTTTTTTGGATATTTTACCGGAAATTTTTGAAGAATCTGTTCTGTCTTCCCGACGTTTCCTAGAATTCTTGAAAAATCATCTCTTCTTTTGTCGCAATTTGGGGTATTTTTCTCGGATGCTTCTCGACTCACGTGACTGCCAACTTCTCGCGCTGCTTCAAAAGGACTGTCGCATCTCAAATGCTGACCTTGCACAACGGGTGGGCATGTCATCCTCTGCTTGCTGGCGTCGTGTCCGTGTGTTTGAAGAGGCCGGCCTGATTTCGCAGTACCGTGCCGAATTGTCGCCTGAACACGCCGGGCTTTCGTTTCAGGCCCTGGTGCATGTTCATCTGACCCGGCACAATCCGGAACATCTTGAACGGTTCATTGCAGCGATCGAGAAGCGCCCTGAAGTCATGGAATGCTACGCAACGACCGGGCAGGCAGATTACCACATGCGGGTGATCTGCAAGGATATCGGGGCTTACAACGTTTTTCTTGAAGAATTCCTGTTTCGCCTGCCGGCGGTGGAAAGCGCGCAAACAAATGTCGTTCTGCGCGAAATCAAACGCAGCAACGCCCTGCCCATTCCTTCCTGTTGAGATCGGTTCCCGGGTGGGGCTTTCCGGCTGGTATCGGCTTTGTTGCAAAGCTTTGAACGCACCAAGCGAAAGATCCACTCGAACCCGTTCCCAAGCTACGATTTGGCCCGCCAAACTCCACGGAATTGATGTTCATAGAATTTTTCACGCATCAGGTCTGGGAGCGCCCCCAAAAACCGTCGCGCAATTCAGCTTCAAGGCAGGTAAAACGTGGTTGCCTTTTCGACCGCAACCTTTTGGATTCCGCCTTCTGCGCCGCCCTCTGGGCGGAAGCTTCCATCGACGCCGAACAGCCGCAAAACCGAATTTCGAAACTGAAGCCATTTTTTTGCTTCGCGTTTCGATTTTCCTGTTTTCTTTTCCCGTGCTTGCATCGAGTCCGGCTCCTGTTCGCTGCCGTCATCCCGAGTGTAGCATCGTTCCTTTGCTTTTTCAGATTTTTATCAGAGAACCTTACGACTATTTCGCAATTTCGTCGATCAGCCGCGTCTCGAGAAGCTGGCCATTCTGGTACAGCACCGGGTAAGCAATAGATGCGATATGGCTGTTGAACTCCCGGAACGCCCGCAACGTCTCAAGATGAATATCACTGGTTTCGAAGCTTTCCCGTGACCCGTGCTGCAATCGGCGCAGATGTCGTTTTCGGCTTTCACGTTCCACCCGCTTGATTTCGGTCTTCTCAAGGCTCAGCAGGCGCGCGCTTTCCAGATCGTCTGAAATAAGCACGTTTGATGCCAGCTTCATGTTGGCCAGAATGCCCTCGTGCATCTGAACGAGTTCCGACCAGCCTTCCTGCGAGAAACTCGAGCCTTTGGCCCGCATTTCACCCGCCAACACGGTCAAACGCTTGGCCACGACATCACCGGCCGTCTCCAGCCGGATAGCGAACTCCATCAGGTCGCGTGCGGATTTTTCATCCTTTTTTTCATATACATCCGGTGGAATCGCCGAAACGAATGCCCTGATCCCGGACAGGCAATTGTTCACGTCCTCGTCGATGGCCTGTACCGCTCGAATCTGTTGTTTGTCGCCACTGCGATACAATTCCAGGCAAGGCCGGAACATGGTTTCGACAAGGTCGCTCATCCGCAGCAGCTCACGTTTGAGGCTTGGTAGGGCCTGGCTGGGATTTGCCACATTGCCTATGTCCAATGCGCTGGCCGGTCGTGCCGGTTGCGGAACCAGTTCCTTCTTCTGATCCGGCAAAAACCTTTCGAACAGAACTTTCAATCTCCCGCAAAATGGCAAGGCCAGAAGCAGCAGTGACAGGTTGAACAAAACATGCACATTGACCAGCATCTGCCCGCCTTGCGGGTCTCCTAACAACCCGGTCCGCAAAGCCATGTTGGCGGCAAACAAACTCACCAAAGCCCAACTGCCACGCAATGCCAGGTTGGCATATGGAATGCGCCGGGACTGGACTGGCATGGCGCGGGTGAGCCAGACCGGAATGAAGGCAGAGCCGAAATTCGCGCCAAACACCAAAGACATCCCGGCGGCGAACGGGATCGCTCCGATCTGCACAAGGGTGACACACATGAGGATGGCCGCCACCGAAGAATGCATGATGAAAGCCAAGGCGCCCCCGACCAGAAACGCGGTGATATAATCGCGCGCCAGATAATCCGCCACCGCGGGCAGAAACGCGCTGTCCCGAATGGGATCCATTGCCTCGCGAAGGAACCGAAGCGAGATCAGGATAAAGGCCACGCCCATCAGGATGCGCCCCATTTGCCGGGTTTTTTTGGCGTCGGTCTTTACGAACAGATACCCCCCAACCGCCAACAGCATCGGAACAAGCCAGTCCAGCCGGAACGAAAGAATCTGGATGATCAGCGCCGACCCCAGATCGCCGCCAAGCACAATCGCAAGGCCGGCAGGAAAACTGAGCATTCCACTGGCCGCAAACCCCGAGGTCAACAGAGCAACAGCCGCCGAGCTTTGCAACACGACCGCCATCGTCAACCCAACCACCGAGGCCTGAAGGTAGCTGCGTTGTTGGGTCATTACCCGCTGGAAAGACGCCCCATAGCTGCGCTCGATCCCGGTTCGCACCATACGAACCGCGTAAAGCAGCAGCATCGTCGCCCCGGCAAGGCTGATAAGGAAGCTGACAATTGCCATACTCTACCCCGTTATTCTTTTTGGCCCAGCTTGTCGCGGCGCATTGAATTATTCATGTTACCGGCCGCGATCGGGAAGGGATACATCCCATTTTGGCCTACAAGGCGTAAACTCCTGTGAGCTTCACCGCAAGCACTTGACCGCGCTTTGACGGAACATCCGTCACTTATGAACTTGGCCAAGGGCCCCCGGAAGGGCGCGGCCCCTGATCCTATTGTGACACGAGATCGGTAAGGGGCGTCAACTCTCGGCCTTGATTGCAGCAATTACGATATCGATTGCGCGGTCCAGTTCCAAACGCGAGATCGTCAGCGGCGGTGACAGTGTCAGAACGCACCCCTGGCTGATCTTATAGCTCAGACCGGCCTCGAGACAGGCATAATAGATCCGTTCGGCGCACGCGTTCCCCGGTGTTTTGTCGGCGCGATCATCGACGATTTCGATCCCGAACATCAGGCCCCTTCCCCGGATGTCTCCGACAATCGGAACGTTCTGAAGTTCATCCATCAAGCGACCAATGGCATGTTCACCCAGTTCGGCTGACCGGCGAACCAGGCCTTCGTCTTCGATGATCTGAATTGTCGTCAAAGCGGCACGGGCGGTGACCGGGTTTTTTTCGTGCGTGTAATGCCCGATGGCAAAATCTCCGCAGACATCTAGTTGCTTACGGGCGACACAGGCGGCAATAGGCAGGATGCCGCCGCCAAGCGCCTTCCCAAGTGTCACGATGTCCGGGATGATCTCGTCATGTTCAAAGGCGAACATCCTGCCCGTCTTGCCAAGACCCGTCGGGATTTCATCCATGATCAACAGCGCCCCGTGACGGTTGCATGCCTCGCGCACCGTCTTCCAGAACCCCGGCGGAGGGACATAGGGCACGGCACGCATCGGTTCCGCAATGACTGCCGCCACATCTCCTTCGCGCTCGAGGACATATTCGACCATTTTCGCACAAGCCAGCCCGCAGGTTTCGGGGCCCGCATGATTGTACGGGCATCGATAGCAGGCAAAGGGGGCGACATGTTCGGTACCGGACAAAAGGGGCCCCGCAATGTGACTGCGAAAGGTCGCCTCTCCGCCGACACTTGCGGCGCCGAAACCCGCGCCATGGAAGGCATCCCAGAAGCTGATTGTTTTGAAACGACCGGTGGCGGCACGCGCGATCCTGAGGGCAACCTCGTTGGCGTCGGATCCGCCAGTGGTAAAGAGCATTTTGCCCAGATCACCAGGCACGATCTCTGCCAGTTTTTCAGCCAGCTCCACCGCCGAATCATTGGTAAAGCGGCGGGGCGCAAAGGGCAGATCGTCAAGCTGTGCCTTTATGGCGGCTACCAAGCGGGGATGGCCATACCCGATGTGGTGTACCGAGTTGCCGTGGAAATCCATGTACCGGCGGCCCTCGATATCTTCGATCCAGAGCCCTTCGGCCTTTGCAATGGTGCTGACGCAGGGTGAGGACAGAGATTGATGCAGGAAAACGTTCGCATCGCGTTTGAGCAATGGCGATGATTTCGGCCCCGTCGATTTTTGCAGCCACGCCTTGCGCGCCTCGGACGTGTTTGATTCCCCTTCAGTGTGGACAATTTGTGGCATCGCCGCTCCTCTTTGCCGTCATCAAAAGATGCGGACCCCGCAAGGCCCGCCAGTACCAGGGAGGAACTGTGTTGCCCTTTCCGCAAAAGGAGTAAGGGCAACAGACTCAGTTAGGCCACGGCAGCGAATAGGTTTTGACGTTGGTGAAAAACTTCATCGCTTCGATGACGCCTTCCTTCACCCCGTTTCCACTGTCCTTGATGCCGCCAAAGGGCGACATTTCAATGCGGTAACCCGGCTGTTCCCAGATGTTGCAGGTGCCGACGTTCAACCCGTTGATGAAGGCAATCGCCCGGTTCAGATCATTGGTGCAGACACCCGAAGACAGGCCGAACTCGGTTCCGTTTGAAATTGCCATCACCTCTTCGTCGTTGTCCGGCACACGAACGATCGGCACGATGGGACCAAAGGTTTCCTCCATCACCAGCTCGCTGTCATGGGGAACCTTGTCGACGACGATTGGCGGCAGCAGCGCCCCCTGACGACCGGGGTGGTACAGAATTTCAGCACCCTCTTTTTCCGCCTGAAAAACGCGGTTTTCAAAAATTTCGGCGGCCTTGTCATGGATCACGCATCCCAATTCGGTTTCCGGGTCTTGCGGATCGCCGAACTTGATCTTCTTGGCCTTTTCAAGAACCAGCGGCACGAATGTATCGGCCACACTTTCCTGCACGAGAATGCGCTTGACCGCCGTACACCGCTGGCCGGAATTTCCGGTAGCCCCCGCCACCGCAATGGCTGCCGCCTTGTCCAGATCGGCCTCACTCAGGTCATTCAGAACGATCAGAGGGTCGTTGCCGCCAAGTTCCAGCGCCTGACGCTTGTAGACGCCCTTTTCGGCGATCATCTTGCCCACGGGCACACCGCCGGTGAAGGTGATGATATCGATGTGTTCATTGGTGATCATTTCGTCGCCAATGTCACCGGGCCAACCTGTCACGACCTGGAACATCTCGGGCGGCAATCCGGCCTCATAGAGAATGTCAGCCAGTGTCAATGCGGTCAGCGGCGTCAGCTCGGTCGGTTTGCAAACCATGCAATTGTTGGTGGCAATCGACGGCGCGATCTTGTGGCTGACCATGTTCAGCGGGTGATTGAACGGCGTGATCGCGCTGATTGCCTTCACCGGTTCTCGGGTGGTGAAAATCTTGCGGGCCTTGCCATTGTGGGTCAGGTCGCAGGAGAAGATCTCACCATCATCCTTCAGTGCCTCGGCCGCCGCGAATTGATACACGTCCTGCGCGCGCTTGGTTTCGTAGATCGCATGCTGGTGACAGATCCCCAACTCCAGCGTCAGCCATTTCGCAAGATAATCGCGCTTTTCGCCGATCAGCTCGCCTGCCCGTTGCAGGATCTGGCTGCGCTCGTATCGGGTCAGCTTGGGTTTGTAATTCGCCGCGATCTCAAACGCCCGGCGCGCATGTTCGGCTGTACCGGCTGGTACGTGACCCACAACCTCGTTTGTGTACGGGTAGAGAACGGGAACGGTGTCATCGGTAAAGACTATTTCGCCGCCGATCCGCATTCCCTCGTTGCGTACTTCGATTTTCGACATGGTCTGATCTTTCATAGCTTACTGGGCCGCCGCTGTTGTTGCGTAGAAGAAGGCATCGAAATTGCGCAGCACGGGTTGGTTTGGCAGGTCGATGACACGGTTCACGATGAAGGGAACTTCCTGCTCGGTCAAACCACCATGGCTGCGCAACGGCTCTTTGAGTGCTGCCAGATCGTGGCGATGCTCGGACGTGCCGATGCAGATGTTTTCACCGGAAACCATCACGATGTCGCCAATGCGGTCGCCCGGCAATTCGAATTGCTCGATCGCCTCGGCCTTGGTCAGCACATGAGTGATGCCGCTGGTCGCCTTGAGCTTGCTGATGATGTCGTCCTGGTCTGCTCCGTCAGGCAAATAAGCGGTTGCAAAAGATCCCAACGCGCCATGATGCACGACGTAAGGATCGGTAATCGGAAGAATGACCCGCGCCGCATCCTTGCCCAGCCATTCGTCCATCAGGTCTTGCACGTACACCACCGAGGGGGATCCATCCGCCAAATGCTTTGGCTTCATGCCGTGATCCGCGGTCACCACGATGGCCGCACCCAATTCATCCAGTTCGCCAAGATACCGGTCGAACATGGCATAGAAATCGAGTGCGCCTTTTTGATCGGGTGCAAACTTGTGCTGGATATAGTCGGTCGTCGACAAATACATCACGTCGGGCTTGAACTCTTTCAGCAGCTTGACGCCAGCGGCAAAGACAAATTCGGAAAGCTCTGCCGAGTAGACCTCGGGGACGTCCATGCCCAGCCATTCGCTGGCGTTGTCGATGCCATGTTCCGCCAGCGTCGTTTCACCCGACCGTTCGGAAGAAAACGCAACCGCCCTGCCCTCGTCAAATTTCAGCCCGGCCCCCAACAGCGCGCGCAGCTTGTCCTTGGCGGTTACCATCGCCACGCGGAAACCTGCGTCGTAGAATTGGGAAAAAATGGTCGGCGCACGCAGGAAGCGGACATCATTCATCATCACTTCCTCACCGCTGTCGGGGTCGATGAGGTAGTTGCCGCAGATGCCATGCACGATCGGAGGGCGCCCGGTGGCAATCGAAAGATTGTTGGGGTTGGTGAAGGACGGGATAACGGAATGGGCCAGTCGGTCCGTGCCCTCTTCGCGTATCCGCTTGAGATTGGGCATCAGCCCTTTCGCAATCGCGACATCAAGGTATTCGGGCTCGCATCCATCAAGGCAGATGGCAATGGCAGGCACCTTCGGCGTCGGATAGACGCGCTCATTTGCTTCGACAGGGGTTTGAATGGTCATCTGTATTTTCCTTGATGTTTAAGCGGCCAGCTTGGCGCGTTCTTCCAGTGCCCGAAGAGGAGGAGCGGCGTTTGTCACGCCCATTTCTTCCAGGGATTCCTTTGCTGCGCGCACGACATTGCGCATGACGTCTTCGTCCATCTGACCGATGCATCCGACGCGGAAACTGTCGACGACGGTCAGCTTGCCCGGGTAAATAATGAACCCTTTGTCCTTCATCAGGTTGTAGAACTGATCGAATACGAATTTCTCATCGGCGGGGCAGAAGAACGTGACGATGATCGGGCTGAGCCAACGATTGTCCAACAGCGTTTCGAAACCCAGTTCACGCATGCCCGCAACCATGACGTCCCGGTTGCGGGTGTAACGTGCGCCGCGGCCGGCAACACCGCCTTCAGCGGCATGCGCCCGAAGCGCTTCGATGAAGGCGGCGACCACGTGCGTCGGCGGGGTAAAGCGCCACTGACCGGTCTTGTTCATGTGCGCCCATTGGGCGTGCACATCCAGAGACAGGGAATGACTGTTACCCTTTGCGGCTTCCAGCTCGTTCTTGCGCGCCACAATGAAGCCAAAGCCAGGAACGCCCTCGATGCACTTGTTGGCCGAAGACACCATGGCTTCATATCGAATATCCGAGGGCCTGAGCTCGATCGCGCCAAAGGCAGACATCGAGTCGATCAACAGCTTGCGACCGGCTGCATATGTGGCCTCGGATATTTCCTCGACGGGGTTCAAGATACCCGAACTGGTTTCGCAGTGAATGGCAACAACATGCGTGATGGCCGGGTCATCCGCGAGAATGCGCGCAACCTCGTCGCCCCGTGGCGGCAGGTAATCGCCCTTGTCCAGCACGATATGGTCCCGGCCCAGATACTGTAGCGTCTGCGCAGAACGTTGCCCATAGGCGCCATTGGCCAGTACCAGCGCCTTTCCTTCCGGCGGAATAAAAGACGCCAGCATTGCTTCGACCGAGAAGGAGCCGCTGCCTTGCATTGGCACACAATCGAAGGCGTCGGCTCCTTCACCAAGCAGGTCCAGCAGGCTTGACCGCAGCTCTTTTGTCATGGCGCGAAAGTCGTCGTCCCAGCTGCCCCAGTCCTTCAGCATGGCCTCTTTTACGGCATAGGACGTTGTCAAAGGACCGGGTGTCAAAAGGTATGGTTCGCCGAGGCGCGGTTGCTCGATTTTTGGATGGGATGGCGTCATTACCGGGCTCCAGAACAGCGTTTTCACAAACACCATTGCAGCAACGGTTGCTATATGTGAAATTGCAAATATCAATCTAATTATAAGTGCAGCCTATGCACAAATCATTGGGGACCGGTGATGCGGCACAGCCAGCTCAAAGCCTTTCATTACGTGGCCAAACATGGCGGGTTTTCCCGCGCAGCCGAGGCGCTTTTTCTGACGCAGCCGGCGATTTCCGAACAGGTTCGAAAGCTGGAACAGGATCACGATCTGTTGTTGTTTCAGCGCGAACGAAAACGCGTGAACCTCACCCCCGAAGGCGAACAGCTTTACCGGTTCACAAAGCAGTATTTTGAGATCGAGGATCAGATCGAGGACTACCTTTCGGAAACCAAGGCCGCAATCGACGGGGAATTGCGGATCATCGCCGATTCAGCGCATCACATGACGTCTTTCCTGGGGTCGTTTCAAAAGAAGTACCCCAAAATCACCATCACCGTGCGGTCCGGAAACACCGAAGAAATTTTGGAAGAACTTCGGTCGTACAATGCCGAGATTGGTGTTGTCGGCAGCCTGTCCCCCGGCAAGGACATGGATGTGTTGAATCTGGGGTCCACTGAAATCGTGGCCTTTGCCGCCCAAGGCGTTCTTTTGGCATCCAAACCTTCGCTTTCTTTGGAAGAACTGGCCGATCTGCCGCTGGTTTTCAGAGAGCACGGGTCAAAAACACGTCAGAAATTGGAAGAAGAAGCCGAAAGGCGCGGTATCACGTTGAATCCTGCAATCGTTGCGGAAGGACGCGAGGCCGTGCGCGAGCTTGTGGCCTCGGGGGCAGGCATCGGGTTTGTCTCTCAGGCAGAGTATGGGCATGATGATCGGTTGCGACAAATCAAGCTCAAGGACGTGAAGTTGCAAATGGGAGAAAGCATGATTTCGCTGTCGCAACGGCGCAACGTAAAGATCATCCGGGCCTTCATGGACTTTGCCCAACGCGCGCTGGAAGAAAAAAGCCCCCCCGCCGATACCTGACCGGCGGGGGCACGGTTCCTTTGGCTACCGGCTTCGCCAAGCCTGAGTGCGCTTGAGGATGCCTTTTGAAGCAATCAGGTGAACGATCCGGGCAGCGGCGTTGGTGTAAAAGATCATCATGCCCATCGCCGCCGCAGGCGCGATATCCCCGGCATCATCCATGTTCAGCACCGCGATGGACGCAAGCGTCGTTTTGGGAGAATAGAGGAATACCACTGCCGACACGGTCGTCATCGCATTGACGAACAGATAGATTGAGATGTCCAACACCGCTGGCAGACAAACCGGAACCGTTACCCGTGCAAACAGCTTCATTGTCGGCTGTTTGAGCGAGGCAGACACTGACTCAAATTCTCTGTCCATTTGCTTGAGCGCGGTGACGGCCGTCAGGTGCGATACGGTGTAGAAATGCGTCACAGTGCAAATCACCAAAATCGCCATCGTGCCGTAAATCCCGTTCAGCGGATTGGACGGGTTGTTGAAGAAGAAGATGTAGGACAGCCCCAATACCATTCCCGGGATCGCCATGGGTAGCATCGCGAACATCTGGAAAATCGACCGGCCGGTTCTGAACCCGTTTGATTTTTCAACCAGATAGGCCCCGAAGAACACAACCGTCGTGCCGATGACTGCCGTCAGCAACGCCAGTTTGATCGAGTTGAAATACGACCCCCAGCCGCCGCCGTCCATTCTGTTGAACTGATAGTTCTTGAGGCTCAGACTCAGGTCGTAGGGCCAGAACTTGATCAGCGCCGCAAACTGACACACAGCCAGAAGACCAACGATGAACAGGCCGATCAGGCTGCAATAGATCAGGAATATGCGGTCAGCTTTCGGGTTTGGCGTCGCCTGATATGGCACGGAACGCGCCGAAAGCAGCGCAACCTGCTTGGACTGAACCATCCGGTCGATGGCAAAAGCCAGAATGGCCGGAATGACCAGAACCACAGAGACCACGGCGCCCATTTCAAAGTTCTGCTGGCCGATCACCTGTTTGTAGATATCCACAGCAAGCACGTTGAATTGACCACCGATGACCTTTGGCAATCCGAAATCAGTGATCACCAGGTTGAACACGACAAAGGCCGCCGAGATCAGGCCATAGCGGGCCCCGGGGATGGTTACGGTCCAGAAGGTCCGCCATGGCGTCGACCGCAAGCTGGCCGCAGCTTCATACAGGCGCGCGTCAGATATCGCGAGCGCGGTCGATATGATCAGAAACGCGTGCGGAAAGGTAAAGAAAACCGATCCGATCACGATGCCTATGGGGCCGTAAATGCTGGCACCGAACAGCAACTCCTTGATCATGCCCTGATTGCCGAACAGATAGACCAACGCGATGCCCGGCAAGAGCGACGGAACCAGGATCGGTGCCATCGCGATAAGGCGAAAAACACCCTTGAACCGCATGCAGCTTCGGTTCAGCGCATAGGCGAACCAAAACGCCAGTGTCACCGTCACAATGGTGCTGACGACCGAGATCCAAAGCGAGTTCTTGATCGAATTGAACAGTGCCGGTGTCGAGAAGTAGTTGATGAAATTGTCCAACCCTCGCGACTGGACCGGCCGCATTTGCACCCGGCGGAACGTGTTGGAATCAAGCTCGACCCAATCGGCGCCTTCATTCAATGTCGATCCGACCAGAAAGCGCCCGGTATCCGTCGTGTTGCGGATCTTGTACATCACCGGGCTGCGAAAGCTGAAATCAGGAAAAAATCCGGTTACCGGCAAGCGCCCGTCCGAACCCGTCACCAGGTCAGAGTCGGAATAGACCCCCAATTGCCTGTTCAACTCGTCTGCCGACAGGATCGTTCCGTCGAAGACGCCTGCGTCGTCACTTACCTGAAACTCGTACTGGGACAGCTCGACCCGATAGGTCGAAAACGACTTGGACAGCATCGTGTAAAGCGGCAACGCCAATGTCACGACCAGATACAGCGCGATCACCATCATGCTGCCGCGCATCAGGATATCATCACGGCTGAGCTTGGGCTTGATGTCCGGCCCGACAGGCAGGCTGTCCTGATTGGTAGAAACCGAGCTCATGCCTTGGCCTCCGGCGCTTCAAACGCCATAAGGCGGTTCTCGGGAAGCTCAATCACCACGCTGCGCCCCTCTTCCAGTTCCAGACGACGCACGGCATTGATCGAGAAATCCGCGATCAGTTCCGATGATCCGAACTTCTCGTTGTTCAAGCGGCAGCGCCAGAACGAACCCAGGAACTCCATCTCATCCAGCGTCACCTCTATGCAGTTCCGATTGCCGCCCGTGTCGAGATAACCAGCTTCATGAGGGATGATGTCTTCGGGTCGAATGGCCGCGATGATCGGGGTTCCATCGTTGAACTTGTGGCTGAGGCAGGCAAAGGTCTTTTCACCGACGCTCAAACGTCCGCCTTTGGTGACCTGTGACCGGATCTGGTTCATTTCACCGATAAAATCGGCAACGAACAGATTGGCCGGATCCCGGTAGATTTCGGTAGGAGGCCCCACCTGTTCGATCACTCCGTGATTCATGACCACGATCCGGTCTGCCATGGCCAGCGCTTCTTCCTGATCGTGGGTCACCATCACGGTGGTCACACCCAGCTTGCGCTGCAACTCCTTGATCTCGTGCCGCAGATGAACACGCACTTTGGCGTCCAGCGCCGACAGGGGTTCGTCCAGCAGCAAAAGTCCGGGGTTGGTCGCAATGGCACGCGCCAGCGCAATTCGTTGCTGCTGACCACCTGACAATTGCGCCGGATATTTCTTGCCCTGATCCGGCAGACCAACCAGGGTCAAGAGTTCGTTTACGCGAATAGCGATATCCGATTTGCTGCGGCCGGTGTTTTCAAGGCCAAAAGCGATGTTCTTTTCAATCGTCAGATTTGGGAACAACGCGTAGGACTGAAACACGATCCCGAAATCACGCTCGGACGGGGGCAGATTGGACACGTCCTTGCCATCCTGCATGACCGTACCCTTGGTCTGCAAATCCAATCCGGCGATTGCCCGCAAAAGAGTGGTCTTGCCGCACCCGGACGGGCCGAGGAAACAGACAAACTCGCCCTCGTTGATTTCCAAAGAGATGTCCTTGAGCGCCAGAAAGCTTCCGAACGCTTTCCACAAATTCTGGATGCTGAGATACAGTTCACCGGGTGGTGTTTTCTGAAGCACGGGAGAAGTCCTCACATCTGCACCTCGGGCGCGGCCGGTCCTGGCCGGTTGAAACCGGGTGAGTAAGTTGTTTTTCGGGGAACAAGAGACTGGTGTGCAGGAGAGGCACGAAAACCTCTCCTGCCAATGGGGTTACTTCGCTTCCGACTTTCCGTCATAGCGAGACTGCCATTCCTTCAGGATTGCCGCGCGATTGTTGGCGGCAAACTCAAAATCATTTTCGATCATTGCATCCAGAAGACCCTCTGGGAAGTGCTCAACCGGTTTTGCAACGCCCGGATAGGCGACAACTGCATAGCCGGTGTTGTACATCTCGTTGGCTTCCTTGGTGACGGTGAAATCCACCAGCTTTTGCGCGGCCTCCAAATTGGCGGTGCCAGCAACAATTGCGGTGGCTTCCATGTCCCATCCGACGCCCTCGGAAGGCACGATGATCTCAAGCGGCGCGCCGTCGGCTTTGGACTTTGCCCCGCGGAACGCAAAGGAAATGCCAATCGGGATTTCGCCTGCTGCGGCCAGTTTGCAGGGTTTTGAACCTGAATGGGTGTACCGCGCGATATTCTCGTGCAGCGCATCCATGTATTCCCAACCACCTTCTTCACCGAACATCTGCAACCAGCTGGACACGTCAAGGAAACCGGTGCCCGATGAGTTCGGATTGGGCATGATCACCTGATCTTTGTACATCGGATCGGTGAGATCCTTCCAGGATGTCGGCGGGGTCAACCCGGCCTTTTCGGCCTCGACGGTATTGTAGCAGACGGATGCAACCCAGGCGTCCATGCCGACCCAGGCAGGAGGGTTGTCGCCATCAACAAATTTTTTGTCCAGCTTTTCCACACCGTCCGGCGCATAAGGCTCCAACATACCTTCTGATTTCAGCAGCAGCAGCGACGTGGCGGCCAGGCCCCAAACAACGTCTGCCTGCGGATTATCACGTTCTGCCAGCAATTTCGCCGTAATGATCCCGGTCGAGTCGCGAACCCAATTGATCTTGATATCAGGGTGGCTTTGATTGAACGTCTCGGCATACCGGGCCAAGTCTTCCGCCTCGACTGCGGTATAAACTGTAAGTTCCGTTTCCGATGCCGCCGCCGTCGCCGTCAGCGCACCGATAGTCAGAGCTGCGAGAAGTGATGCTTTGTGTTTCATTGTGATCCTCTGTTGGTAATTATGTTGTTTTCGCCATTCTTGCGCGGCGTTAGAACTCGATTATTGTGCACCGATTGTTTGACAGCAGTTTGACAGATAAAAACGCCAATAAAAATCGATTATATCTTCGATGTCATAAGCATCTCCTATAGATGAAATCCGCTCGCCCCGGAAGATCAGCGCGGAACTGGCCATGACGATCAACAGATCATCAAGGCATGTCAAAGGAGCTTAATTCTCAAAACTTTCCCGCGGCGGCGCAAGAACGCTCAACGTGTCATCGCAAGGAGTCCGATCCCGATCGCGACAATAGTCGCTGCAAGAAGCCTGTTGGATTTCGGCCCTTCGCCGAACCACATCACACCAATAAGCGATGCAAAGATAACCGAACTTTCCCTAAGCGCGGATACAACGCCCAAGGGCGCGACCGTCTTCGCATACAGCACCAGCCCATACGCCACGCCAGAGATGACGCCGCCTGTCAGACCCGCCCAGACATAACGCCTAGGCAGTGCGACGAAACGCTGCCATCTGGTTGCGAAGATAAATACGGCGACAAAAATTTCCGCAACGAACAATGCCGCAATGTATCCCAGTATATTCCCGGACAGCCGGATACCAATGCCGTCCACAATCGAATAGGACGCTATCATCAGGCCCGTGCCAAACGACGCCGCCACGGCGACCCAGCTTGTGTTTTGGCCCAGCCCGACCAGGGACAGGCACCCAATCCCAGCCGAGATGCAGACAATGCCGACCCACGCGATCGGCGGCAGAAACTCACCCGCGAAAAGAATGGCACCCACCGTGACCAGGATTGGCGTCATCCCGCGTGAGATCGGGTACACCACCGACAGATCCCCATGTTTGTACGCGGTGTTGAGAAACCAATAGTACCCCCAGTGGATCAGGGTCGAGCCGATGATGAAGGGGAACGCCGCCCAAACCGGCAAGCCGATAAAAGGCAACGCAATCAGCGCAGGCACGGCGTGGCCAAGCGCCACCAACCCCAAAACAACCGCTTTGTCGGGCGCGCCTTTGACAACCGCATTCCAGAGCGCGTGCAACACAGCTGCGGTCAATACGATGAGAACTGCCTGTAGTGTCATTGTGGCCCGACGATATGAGCTGAATATTTGTCTTGCGTCAGATTTCGACTTTCAGCGCGCTTGTTTGCGCGCGCATGCAGTGACTTGACCAAAGCTTGATCTGTATCGCGGCAGCAACGGTTTAGGGGGCTCAATCCCGCTGGGCAATGCGACCCCGGCGAGGGGCGGATCAGGTTGGTCATCGCGGGTTGGTTGCACAACGGACCAACCAGACCAGCCACATGCCATGTGGTGCCACGGCTTGGTTGCCCCTGCTCAATAAGCACCACTTCACGTTGCCACTTTCCGGTCAGATGATACGCAACCGTGCAGCCAATGATGATGCCTCCGACAATAACATGCTGCGCTGTGCGAAAGTTTGGTGTCAGCCATCGGGTCGCTCCGTACTCAGGGATTCGGATTTCCCTTCACCCTATTTGTACTTTGCAAAATTTGGCAATTGCTTTCCTGTATTTGCGTTATGCTTTCACAATATCCACGGGTTGGCTTTGCAGCGCGCCAGCTATGCTGTTTGGCAACTCCTCATCCACAACCAGAGTCGCTTTCACCGGCAGAGGTTTCATCACAATCGGACCAACCACGTCGAACTTGCTGCTATCAGCCAGGATCAGCGGCCGCTGCGCCCGTCGCATCATCATATGACGCAGGTTGGCGCCTTCCAGTGAGAAATCCGTAAACAATGCCCGAGAGCTCACACCGCCGACCCCGATCAACGCATATTCCGTATTGTATCGCGACAGGTGGTCGAGCGTGTCCAAACCCAATGTGACATTCTCTGAAAAATCCAGCCGTCCGCCCAGCAGCGTGACTTCGGCGGCCGCCGACGCCAGCACAGATGCAATCGTCAAATCATTGGTATATATTGTAAGGTTTTGTCGCACAGCAGCCAGAGCCTGCGCCGCCGCCACTGTCGTTGACCCGCTGTCGATTATCACGCTGGCCCCGTCCGGTATCACGCTTGCCACATAGACTCCAATCCGTTCCTTGCCTTGCGGGTTGGTTTGAGCCCGGTCGGCCATCGGAGGTTCCCGCCTGCGAACACTGGTCGCACCGCCCCGCACCTGATGAAGCTTGTTCTCCAGTGCCAACTGTTCAATATCCTTGCGCACGGTTTCCCGTGACACACCAAGCCGTTCCGTCAGCGAACGGATCGAGACCGCTGGCTGGCGCGAGACTTCTTCCAGTATGATGGCGTGGCGTTCAGGTGCGAGCATTGGCCGGCCCTTTGGTTTTAGACCGCACGAATATGCCAAAATTTGCAAACATGGTACAGCCCAAACACCCAATCAGGCATGCGTTGCCATGGCGCAGCGGTGACGCGCTCACACCAATGGTCCAAAGCGGTCAATGGACCCTGCCACCGGGCACGCAGTGACTACGCTGGATAGATGGGGAACGATTTGCACAACGTTGCGACCGAGGCTTTGCAGCGCGGAATTGTCGCGTCGGTATCACCCGTGGCCTCAGCTTCGATCAAATCCGCAATCACGTTTGCCAACTGGTCGAACGCGGCCTCTTTCATGCCGCGGGTCGTTGCCGCGCTCACGCCCAGGCGCAATCCAACCCATTCTGACGGTCGCGTGCTGTCATTGGGGATCGCGTTTTTGTTGGTCGTGATATTGGCCTTTTCCAGAACGGCCTCGGCGCGTTTGCCTGTGATACCCTTGGAGCTGAGATCCACGAGCACCAGATGCGTGTCAGTACCACCGGACACGATACGCAACCCCCGGGACTGCAAGGTTTCTGCAAGTTTGGCGGCGTTGGCTTTGACCTGCGCTCCGTAGTCCTTGAACTCATCCGTAAGCGCTTCGGCAAGGCAAACCGCTTTGGCCGCCAGAACCTGGCTGTGGATCGAACCCTGAACGCCGGGGAAAACCGCAGATTGCAGCCTCTTGAACCAGTCCTCGTTGTTGGTGAGGATCAGCCCGCCACGAGGACCACGCAGTGTTTTTGTCGTGGTGCACGTCACAATGTCCGCATGCGGAAAAGGCGAAGGATGCACGCCCGCGGCGACCAGTCCGGCAATATGGGCCATGTCCACATGAAAATGCGCACCAACCTTCCTGGCGATTTGCCCCATGCGCCCGAAGTCGATTTCCCGTGGATAGGCAGACCCACCCGCGATCAGCAGCTTTGGCCGGATTTCCTCGGCCAGTTTTTCCAGCGCATCGCAGTCAATGACCTCGGATTCGGCATCGACACCATAATGATGCGGTTCGAACCAGCGACCCGACAGGTTGGCCTTCAGGCCGTGACTCAGATGACCGCCGGCAGCCAGATCCAGCGACAAAACCCTGTCGCCAGGCTTAAGCAGCAGAAAGAAAACAGCAAGGTTCGCCTGGCTGCCGGAATGGGGCTGAACATTGGCATAGTCGCATCCGAACAGTTCCCTGGCGCGGTCAATTGCCGCCTGCTCGACGACGTCGACAAACTGACCGCCCCCGTGGAACCGGTTTCCCGGATACCCTTCAAGCGTCTTGTTGGTCATCTCATGCCCGAGAGCATCCAGCACCGCACGGCTGACGATATTTTCGGACGCGATCAGCTCAATTTGGTCCTGCTGGCGCTTTTTCTCGTTTGCAAGTGCTTCTGCGACGACGGGGTCGGTCATCCCGACTGGGTTTTCAAAGTGCCGCGACATCTTGGCTCCTCCGATGCGATTGCGATTTCTCCAAAATTCCAGAGTTCCACTGGCCGAAGCAAATCAGTATTGCTATTTATTTGCCGCAGAAAAACTAAGGCTTAAATGGATGTCACTTTCCCCTCGTCGCCCGAAAGGCCCACATCTCAATGCTTTACGAGCATTCGAAGCGGCGGCTCGGCTTGGAAGTTTTGCCGCTGCGGCAGACGAGCTATCCGTTACACCGGGCGCGATAACTCAGCACGTCAAGGCCCTTGAAGCCTGGGCCGGCACCCAACTTTTTGTCCGAAATGCCCGCGGGGTCGAGATGACGGCGCTTGCCGAAGAGCTTTTGCCCGGGTTCACCCAGGCGTTTGATCAATTGGGAATGGCCGTGCAGGAACTTCGAACCAAGGCCCTGCCGCGCAAGGTCAAGGTCGCCGCGCTGCCGTCGATCGCGCAATTGTGGCTGGCGCCCAGACTTGGAACGCTCAGGCAAATTGCCCCGGATTTGTCCGTGTCAGTTGTGGCCCTTGAAACGCCGCCAAACCTTGCGCGTGAACCATTTGACATGACCTTGTTCTTTTCCGGTGAACCGATCGGCGCCAACGAAATCGAAATAGCCGAAGATGTGATTTTCCCGGTTTGCGCCCCCTCGGTCGCGGACAGATTGAAATCTGTTTCAGATCTTTCAAAGGAAACCCTTCTCCATGACGGGGCATGGGCAAATGATTGGGACAATTGGCTGAACAGCCAACCAGATGGCGCACGTGTACCGAAGACGGGAACCGTGCACTCGTTGTATTCTGTCGCGCTGGAAGAGGCGCGTCATGGCGGTGGCGTGTTGATGGCGCACGAAGTTCTGGTTCAGAACTTGCTGGACAATGGCGATCTGGTTCGCCCGTTTTCGGCCTCGTTGAAGCTTCCTCGCGCAATGGTGGCCAAATTCACACCCTCTTTCAGCAGATCCCCCGTACTCAAAGAGTTCAGATCGTTTTTGCTGAACGCAAACTGAAAAGCGGTGCCCGCAAAACGGGGTGTTCGCGCCGATCAGGCCCGCCTTCCCCTGACAGTCTCGGCTGGCCAAATTTGGCGACGAATCCTTCGGGCGATACCATCAAATCCGTGAAGCTTCACATACTTAAGTCGTGGTCCGGCATCGGACTGGAAGGTTGAGAAACGCGCCCCGACGATGCAAGCTGCTGTCAAGAACCATGGTTCGGGACGGAGGAAGAATGTCAGACGCGCGCCCCTCGGCGGAAACCGATCCTGGTCTCGCCGTACGCGACCTGAGCTTTAATTATGGCGCCAAGGCGGCTTTGGATGCTGTCTCTTTTGACGTGTCGGCGGGGATGTTCTGTGGTCTGCTCGGTCCGAATGGGGCCGGAAAATCTACACTGGTGTCGCTGCTCACGCGATTGCTTGTGGCGCCGGACGGTGAAATCACGGTCGCGGGCCATGATCTGCGCCAATCCCCACGCAAGGCGCTGGCAAAGCTTGGCGTGGTCTTTCAGCAACCGACACTGGATCTGGGTTTGACGGTGCGCCAGAACATGGCCTATTTCGCAGCTCTGCATGGGTTGTCGCGATCCGAAGTCCCCGGCCGTATCGATGCGGCGCTGGATCGGCTGAACATGCGCGACCGCGCCGGGGAACGAGTGCGCGATCTCAATGGTGGCCATCGCCGCCGGATGGAACTGGCGCGTGCCCTGCTGCACGAACCTTCGGTGTTGCTGTTGGACGAACCGACCGTTGGGCTTGATGCCGCGGCTCGGCACGCGATAACCGACCATGTGCACGACCTGGCGGAACAGGGGCTGTGCGTCTTGTGGGCCACGCATCTGACAGATGAAATGCGCGACGACGACCAGCTTCTGGTTCTGCATCGCGGTCAGATTCTTGCCAGTGGGCAGGTGGGCCGCCTGCGGGGGGATCAAACACTGTCCGATTGGTTCCTGTCCCGAACCGAGGTCCCGACATGAACGGATTCCTGGGAGTCGCCCGCGCCATCATCGGACGCGAGTTTCTGCGTTTCATCCATCAACGCGAACGATTTCTGGCAGCCCTGGTCCGGCCAATGGTTTGGCTTTTGATCTTCGCAGCAGGGTTTCGCGCGGCCCTCGGCCTGTCGATCATTCCACCCTACCAGACCTATATCACTTACGAGACCTATATCGTCCCCGGCCTGTGTGCGATGGTTCTGTTGTTCAATGGGATGCAAAGCTCGCTCAGCCTTGTCTACGACCGCGAGATGGGCTCGATGCGCCTTCTGCTGACCAGCTCGTTCCCGCGCTGGTGGCTTTTGTTCTGCCGTCTGCTGGGATCAACGGCGATATCCATCCTGCAAGTCTATACGTTTCTCGCATTGGCCGCTGTGTTCGGCATTGTCCTGCCGTTACCCGGTTATGTCGCGGTTTTGCCGGGGCTGGTTCTGGGTGGTCTGATGCTGGGCGCGCTGGGGCTGGTGCTGTCCAGTTTCATTAAGCAGCTGGAGAATTTTGCCGGGGTGATGAACTTTGTCATCTTCCCGATGTTCTTCCTGTCCTCCGCCCTTTATCCGCTGTGGAAAATGGCTGAAAGCTCGCCATTGCTGCGGGATATCTGTGCGCTGAATCCTTTCACGCATGTGGTCGAGTTGATCCGGTTTCTGCTTTACTTGCAGATCAACTGGGGGGCCCTGCTGTGGGTTCTGGCGTCAACCGCGATACTGAGCGCGATCGCCGTTTGGGGGTACGACCCGGCCCGGGGCCTGATGAGGCGGAAATCATGACGGCCGCGCCACAAACCGCAAAGCGGAGTCTGCTTCTGAAAACACGCTTGGGCCTTGGGGCCGTCGTGCTTGGATCAGGCACCCTGCTGGCGGCCGCAATCCTTTACTTCGGGATGCAGACCGTCGCCAGCCGCCTGGAAACGGCACTGGCATCGGAAACCCGCATGGCACGATATGCTGCTCTGTCGACCCAGGCGGCCACATTTCTTGTGATCGCAACCGAGTCGATACAGACCGGCCAAACGGTCGAGTCTCGACTCGATCGCCTTTCGCCGATCCAAGACCAAATTGGGGCAACGTTTCTGAACCTTCGTTCCGATGTGGAAGATGCCGTTGCCGCGGTTCAATCCCTGGGGCTGGACGAACAATCGCGATACGGAACCCAATCCCTGGGTCTGGCCAGAATGGAGGCGCTGCTGGCCAGCACGCTGGAAGGGCTAGCCGACGCAGACGCCGATCAGGCCCAGCTCCGCGCCTATGTCGACTCGTTTGCGTCGGCGTTTGATCCCCTTCTCAGCCAGGCGGTGAATACCGAGGTACTGTTTCGAAACTCCGTCATGGCGGGAATCGAAAGGACCCGCTGGGTTCTGACCTGGGCGGCACTGGCACTGGCACTGTTCGCCTTGCTCAGCACGGCGTGGTTCTATTTTGGCCTGGTGCGACCGCAGTTCTCTCGTCTGGATCGGCTGCGCAACGCGGCGGTTCAGGTCGGCCGATCCGAATTCACAATTTCGCTGCCTCAAACCCGCAATGATGAGATCGGCCAGTTATATGGCGAGACCAACCGCATGGCCGCTGCATTGAGAAAACGCCAGGCCGAGGTTGACGCAGAATGGGCCCGGTTGAACGAGACCATTGCCCAGCGAACCCGCGAACTGAGCGCTGCAAATGAATCCCTGTCCAAGATCGACGAAAACCGGCGCCGCTTTTTTGCTGATGTCAGTCACGAACTGCGCACACCGCTGACGGTCATCATGATGGAAGCTCAGATAGGCCAGAGGGATAACCAAACCGCGCCAGAGGCGTTGGCAACAATCGAAAGCAGCGCCGCAAAACTGAACCAGAGAATCGATGATTTGCTGCGCGTCGCCCGTTCCGAAACCGGTGAGCTGGCTCTGGAACCAACCAACGTTGCACTATGCGATCTGATGCAAACAGTTGTGAGCGACATTCAACCTGAAATCGACGGCGCCGACATGCAGCTTGAAACGGGCGACTTCCCGGATTGTTCGTTGCACTGTGACCTGAACTGGATTCGTCAGGTCCTGCTCAGTCTGATACGCAATGCGATCCGACATGCGCGGGACGGGAAGGCGTTGTTGCTGTCCGGTCAATCGGTTGATGGTGGCGTTCAAATACAGCTGACCGATAACGGCCCCGGAATTCCCGCCGGCGCCCAAACCCGGATCTTCGAGCGGTTTGTACAAGGAGGGGCAGCAAACAGTCAGGGTTTCGGTGTCGGGCTGGCACTGGCCAGGTGGGTTATAGAGGCCCATGAAGGAACCATTTCGGTGGCAAGCCCGGTTCCGCGTGAAGACGCCTTGGGATCAAATGCCGGTACAAATGTCTGCATTCGACTACCACTGGCGGAGGCATAGAAAAATGGTCTCCAGACTGCTGATCATAGATGACGACCCCAGAATCACGTCGGCCCTTGTCCGGGGCCTGTCGCTGCACGGCTACTCAGCCGAGGCTGAAAACCGCGCCGACCAAGGGTTGGAGCGGTTGAAAAGCGGTGTATTCTCGGGCGCGATTGTCGATGTCATGCTGGGAACCGACAGTGGTATCGAACTGGTCCGGGCCGCGCGTCTTGCCGGGGTCGGAATCCCGATATTGATGTTGTCTGCCCTTTCCGATGTCGATCATCGTGCCGCCGGGCTTGAAGCCGGGGCCGATGATTACGTCATTAAGCCGTTCAGCTTTGATGAGCTTGTCGCCCGGTTGCAGGTACAGGAACAACGCGTGCTGTCTCAGCGCCCGGACCCCGCGCGCCTGTCGTCGCGGGACAGAACACTTTCGATCCGCGAGACACGCATTGCGCTCACCGAACGTGAATTCGAACTGCTCACACTGCTCAACAGCAAGGCCGGATCGCCAATATCCCGAGGAGAACTGTTTGACACGCTCTGGTCACAGGACGGGTCCAGTAACGAAAACGTGGTGGACGTCTACATCGGATATCTGAGAAAGAAATTGGGGTCGGATGATTTTGGATTTGAAATCAAAACCATACGCAATCAAGGCTTCTGCCTTCAGGGAACTGCTCCACTGTCAGATGACGCCTGAGTACCGACCAAAGTCTAAATCCTTCTTATGAATTAAGAGTCGCACGGGCGCATGAGACCTGCCACATTGCTCGCAAGCACATTCTAGGAGGAGGACCCTGATATGGCTTGGAACAGACCTGTTATTCGCGAAATCGAATGCGGCATGGAAATCAACATGTACGGCCCCGATCATGACGATGAGCGCGGTGGCGGCCTGATTTGATCAGCTGCAAGCGCCAACATTAAATGACGTTGCGCGCAATAATACTTGGGGCCGCTGCTGGCGGCGGCCTTCCGCAATGGAATTGCGGATGTGAAAACTGCAATCTGGCCCGAAGCGGACATATCCCGGCGCAGACGCAATCATCACTCGCGGTCTCACCCGATGGCCAGAACTGGGCCATCCTGAACGCGTCTCCGGATATTCGAACGCAGATCGGCAATACGCCTGTCCTGTATCCGTCCGGGTTGCGAGAGGTGCCGATTCAATCGGTGCTGGTGACAAATGGTGACATCGACCATGTGGCCGGCTTGCTGACGCTGCGCGAGATGCAGCCATTCACGCTGTTTGCAACCCAGAGCATTCAGGACGTCATCGCGCAGAACCCGATTTTCGACGCCTTGAACGCCTCGGTCGTGACTCGCGCGCCGATCTCGTTGAATCAGACGTTCGATCTGGTTCCCGGCTTGCAGGCAACATTGTTTTCGGTGCCCGGCAAAGTGCCTCTGTATCTGGAAGGGGAACATGTCGAAACCGAATTGGTTGGCGAACAAACCGTCGGAGTGGCGCTGAGCGCGCAGGGGAAGACGGCATATTACATACCGGGCTGTGCCGCATTGACGCCCGAGCTGCGCGCCCGACTTGACGAGGCCGATCTTTTGTTTTTCGACGGCACGCTTTGGCACGACACGGAAATGGTGCAGGCCGGGTTGGGTCAGAAAACGGGCAAGCGCATGGGCCATATGTCGATGGACGGCCCCGATGGATCGATCGCTGGTTTCGCCGATATGAAAATCGGCCGGAAAGTGTTCATCCACATGAACAACACCAATCCGGTTCTGCGCCCCGACAGCGCCGAGAACGCCCGGGCAAGGGCGAAAGGCTGGACGATAGGCCAGGATGGCATGGAGATAACGCTATGACCCAAAGCCACAAAGAGTTCGAGGCCCGACTTCGTCGGATCGGAGCCGAGCGTTACCACGACCTTCATCCGTTTCATCATCGCCTGCACGGTGGTCAATGCACGCCTGACGAAGTGCGGGCTTGGGTGATCAACCGCTACTATTATCAGCATTCCATCCCGATGAAGGACGCCGCCTTCATGTCGCGTGTAGAAGATCCTGCGCTGCGCCGAGCCTGGCGGTCGCGGATCGAAGATCATGACGGCACGGAAGACAACGAAGGTGGTATCCGGCGCTGGTTGCGACTGGCCGAAGCCGTCGGTTTGGATCCGGACTATGTCGCCTCATGCGACGGCGTATTGCCTGCCACCAGATTTGCGGTGGACGCTTACGTGCGATACGTCCGCGAAAAGTCGTTGCTGGAAGCGGTTGCGGCCTCACTCACTGAATTGTTTGCTCCCAAGATTCATGCCAACAGGATCGAAGGCCTGCTTCGGCATTACGATTTTGCGGATGACAGCTCGCTTGCCTATTTCCGCAACCGCCTGAAAGAAGCCCCCAAGGATGTGGCCTTTGGTCTGGCATGGGTATTGGATCATGCCGACACCGCTGAAAAACAGGACGCGGCAGCCAAGGCACTGATATTCAAAACCGATGTCCTCTGGTCGCAGCTGGATGCCCTGTGGGGCGCCTATGTCGAACCTGCCCGAATTCCTCCGGGGGCATGGAAGCCGGACACCGGTTTACGGATGCGGCAGGCGTCGTAATGTTGGCGCAGGAGGTCCCCTTGCTACCGCGTGGTGTCCGCATCCATTTCGATTCCGTGCGAGAACAATGGGTTCTGCTGGCACCTGAACGGGCCGTGACGTTGGATCAGATCGGACATGCGATTCTGAGCGAAGTTGACGGCCAACGCAGCTTTGGTCAGATCACCGCGAGACTGTCCAGGAAATACAACGCCCCGGAAGAACAGATTGTCGAAGACAGCTCGGGGTTTCTGGATGCCCTTCGGGCCCGTCGCTTTCTGGATGTCATCTGATGCAGGTAAAACCCCCTCCCCCCATTGCCATGCTGGCCGAGCTGACGCACAGATGTCCGTTGTCCTGCCCTTATTGCTCCAACCCAGTCGAAATGGCCAAACTCGACAATGAGATGGATACCGAAACCTGGGCACGTATTTTCAGAGAAGCGGCGGCGCTTGGTGTCTTGCAATTGCATCTGTCCGGTGGCGAACCCGCATCCCGCCGCGATCTGGTTGCGCTGGTCAATGCCGCGCGTGAGGCCGGGTTGTACACCAACCTGATCACGTCGGCGATCGGCCTGTCCGAGCGACGCCTGTATGAGCTGGACGAAGTCGGCCTGGACCATATCCAGCTTTCTCTTCAGGGCACCGACGCCGCGATGGCGGATAAGGTAGGCGGCTATCGCGGCGGGTTTGACCGCAAGATGAAAACGGTCGAATGGATCAAGAAGATCGGGTTTCCGCTGACCCTGAACTTCGTGCTGCACCGTCACAACGCCCACCAACTGCCGCGGGCGCTGGAACTGGCACAGGAGATGGGTGCCCGGCGGATCGAAGTTGCAACAGTGCAGTTCCACGGCTGGGCCTTGCGGAACAGGGATGCGTTGATGCCGACGCGGGAACAGGCGCAACAGGTGACGCGACAGGTGGCCGAGGCCAGGAAAGACCTCAAGGGGCAACTGGTCATCGATTATGTTCCAGCAGACTATCACGACGACTACCCCAAGCGATGCATGGGCGGCTGGGGGACAACCGGGCTGAACGTGGCGCCAGACGGTCAGGTTCTGCCCTGCCATGCGGCTCAGTCCATCCCGCATCTGACATTTGACCGGGTACAGGACAAACCGCTTGCGGATATCTGGTTCCATGGCAGCGCGTTCAATGCCTATCGCGGAACGGATTGGATGTCGGACCCGTGCAAAACCTGCGAACGCAAAACCATTGATTTTGGTGGCTGCCGCTGTCAGGCCATGGCCGTTATCGGAGACGCAAGCGCCACTGATCCGGTTTGCATCAAATCACCCCACCATCAGACCCTGCAAAACCAGGCAAACGAACATGCCGCCAAATCGGATGCACCCTTCACATATCGTACCGCACCCGGTGCGGCGAGAGAGCCTGCGGAATGACCCTAACCAAGAACCGCACCGCTGGGCCCGGGTACCAGGGTCAGGATCCGGTCGGAAAGCCGCCGTGCTTCGGGTTTGGAATGCGTCACGAACAGGGTCGCCGGGCGATGCCGCGTGATGAGGTCCTCGGTCAGAGTCAGCATCGTCTCGGCCGTTTCGGTATCCAGTGATACAAAAGGCTCGTCCATAATCAGAAATTCAGGCTGCCCGGCAAAGGCGCGCGCCAGAGAAAGCCGGCGCTGCTGACCCAATGACAATTGACCGGGAAACAAATCCCCCTTTCCGTCCAGGCCGACGTCTGACAGCGCGGCGTCAATGTCAGCCTGCGACAGGTCACCATGGATCAGGGCGAGATTATCGAAAGCCGAACGCCATGGCAGCAAAGTGGGTTCCTGAAACACAATGGCAAGCCGATCCGGCCGCACGATCTGGCCTTCGAAATCCGGGTCAATGCCTGCCACCAATCGCAGCAGCGTCGTCTTTCCGATGCCCGATGGTCCGGTCAGCGCGACCGTTTCCCCAGCGGCGATGTCAAATGCAATGGGGCCCAGAACGGCGTGGTGTTCAAAGCGCTTCCTTTGGATGTCAATTCTGATCATGCAGTTCTCCACCGTCGAGCATTGCGCTCCAAAGGTTGAAGAACCAGCCATTCGACAACCAGCATGACAGCAATGAACGAAAACGCGTAGACCAGCACCATTGCCACATCGAACAGCTGAAAAAACAAATGGATCTGAAACCCGACACCGGATGAGCGCCCAAGAAACTCGACCACGAGGACGATTTTCCAGATCAGAGAAAGCCCGGACCGTGCGGCAGCTGCGATAAACGGGGCAAGCTGCGGCAGGATCACATGGCGCTGTCGCCTTTGCCACGGCATCCGGTAGACCCGTGCCAACGCATCCAGATCCGGGCTCAGCGCCCGGCCGCCCTCTCGGAGGATCGTTGCGACATTGGGGATTTTGTTCAGCGTAACCGCCGTGATCGCCGCAGCCTCGGTCAATCCGATCCAGAGGTAGCACAGCACGATCAGAACCAGCGCGGGCAGGTTCAGGAAGACAACCAGCCATGGATCAAGCCAGCGGTTCAGCGCATCCGACCGCCCCATGGCCAGGCCAATGATCGTTCCCAATGTCATTGCCAGCACGAAAGCCCAGATCACGCGTGACAGGGTCGCGCCAAGGCTGCGCAGCAACTCTCCTGACGCAAGCTCTTGATGAAATCTGGGGACCAGGTCCCAGGGTTGCGGCAGTATCTGAGGGTCTGCGGTCAGCGACGCCGCAACAATCCACAAGGCCACAAGGCCTGCGATAGACAAAAGCGGCGTGAGGCGCGCATTTTGCATCTGATCCTATTCCACGTCAGCAAAAAGACCCTGCGGCACAGTCGTCGCAGCGCCCACCAGTTCAGCCCCGCCCAATTCGGTCATAAGTTCCAGCATCCTGTTGGCCGCGACCGCATCTACCGGGCGGCGATCGGGAATACCGGCGATCCAATCGAGCTTGAGTTGTTCAAATTGTGCATCGGACTTGACGTTCATGCGCGGTCTGATCGCCTCCCATGCCTCGGGCGAATTGGCCAGCAGGTCCTTGGCGTCGCGGCTGGCGGCAAACAGGCTTTGCGCAAGGTCGGGGTGTTCGTTCAAAAAACTCTCTTTCAGGTAATAGCCCAACAAAGGCGTATTGGTGTCGAGCCCCAAGGCCTGCCCGGCATCCTCAACCGAGATCAGTTCTTTCATGCCGGACGCTTTCATCTTGGCCAGGAAATGCCAGAAATTGATCGCCCCGGCATAATCGCCGTTCAAAGCAGATTTGAAGATCAGAGGCGGCGCACCGAACACCTGTTCGGTGTCGGCTTTCAAGTCCATCCCGTATTCCTTTGCTGCATAGGCGCGCAGGATCAGCCAGGATTTATCCAGCGGTCCACCCGCGATGCCGATCTTGCCGCCCGCCAAGTCCTTCAAACTGGTTGCCGGGCTGTCAGCGGGCACAACCACCCCGCCCACGGCTTTGGAATAAGGGATGAACACATAGTCCTTGCCGGCAGCCCTTTGACGCGCAACCCAAATCCAGTCGGCAACCGCCAAATCAGCCTCATCCCCCTCGACCGCGATACGCGTTGCGCCATTGTCGGCAAACGGTTGAACATCAAGGACAAAGCCATGTTTCCGATCCAGACCGTTCCGGCGAATGGTCTCAAGCTCCCAATTCACCGTTCCGATCTTGAGTACGGCCGCGCGAATGGTCGGCAGGGTCTCGGCGGCGAAAGCCCCCGAACTGAGTGCAAATGCAAGGCCCGCGGCAAGAAGTTTGAACATGACCCGATCCCGTTTAATCGCTATTCCGCCTTTCGGCTGATTTCATTCAAGTCTTTGTCCAGTTTGATGTCGAACTGGTTGCCGCCCTTGCAGATGACATCGTCCAGATCGTAACCATCATCTTCAACCTCGATGTCATCCGGGTCCATCTGACACTCGACAGAGACAAGATAGGCCTCGATCTTTGCCACCGTTTCGGCGTCAATGTCGTCGGCGAAAACCGGGGCCGCCAGAAGCCCGACGGTTATCAACATTCCAAATCTTTTCATGACGTTATCTCTCCGTTACTGAATACTCACCGTAATGCGTTGCGTGTCACCGGTGGAACCGGGGATGCGAATTTCATGACTGCCGGGTTTGATCGCGATAAACGACAATTCGGCGACGCCGGCCTTGTCAAACTCGATGCTGTCCACCGCCATAGGACGGATCTCGATCTTGTTGATCACGATCTCATTCATCCAGATCGCGCGAAAGAAAGACGGCCCCTCGATGGCCAATTCCGCCGAACCGTCAGCGGTGATCTCAAGCTTGTAATACGCGCCGGATTGCAGAACCACGTCCTCACCCAACGGTTGCCCCGAAGCAAGCGTCAGCTTGATGGTTTCCCCGCGGTTGCATTTCGCCAGAAGCCCGGCAAATCCCAGATCATCGCAAAGAGGTGCCGCCGATATCGGCCCACCGAGCGCCGCGACCATGGCCGCGATCATAAGTTTCTTCATTCCTGTCCCTCCCAGAACTTCAGTCAATGGTCACCACACCCCAGGGCTGTTGCCCGACCTGCACCGATTTGATCGCCTTTTCAGAGGCGACATCGATGATGGTGATGTCGTTTGAATTGCCATTCGTGGTCAGCAGATATTTTTCGTCCGGTGTGAAGTCCAACTGCCAGACCCGCTGCCCCACCAAGATATAGTCCAGCACTTCAAGACTTTGCGCGTCAACGACGGCAACCCGGTTTGCGGGCCCCAAAGCAACGAACAGGCGTTTGCCATCCGATGTCACCTTGGCACCGACAGGCTGCAACCATTCCGGCTGCACGCCCGCTACTTCGAAGCTGATCTTGCCGACAACCGTCGGCGTTCCGTCTTCTGCAATATCCATGACCGTGACGGTTCCGCCGATTTCCGATGTCACGAACAGGCGCTTTCCATCCGCTGTATACTGGGCATAGCGCGGGCGCTGGTCGACCAGGACATTATGCTTGATAGAATAATCCTCGGTGGAAATGAAATGCGCCATGTTGGTGGTCTCGGACGTATTGACCACGAACTTGGCGTCGGGGCTGATCCCCATGCCCTCGGGCTCGACGCCGACCGGAACCTCGGCCAGAATGGTGCGGGTTTCAGTGTCCGTGACCGTCACCAGGTTGTCGTCCTCATTGGCGATATAGAGCCGCTTGCCCGAGGGTTCGAGAATGAAAAGCTCGGGGTCCGGACCAGAGGGCAAACTGGGAAGTTCCTCATAGGTCTCTGTATCAAATACTCGGATAATATTGTCATCCGAGGCACAGACATACAGCGTGCCGCCATCCGGACTGACGGTGATCCCGCGCGGTCGGTTGCCGCCTGGAAATTCGGTGATCACCTCCCAGGTTTCGGTATCAACCACGGTAATCGTATTGCCCCGCTCGTTCGAGACAAAAGCCTTGCCCGCAAACACGGGACCCGCGGTCAGCGCAGCACAGGCAACAGTCAACAAAAGTCGTTTCATCAATACCTCCGGTTACTCAAATGCGCGACAGCTGGATTCCGCCCGATCCAATCCCATCGTATCGAGCGGTGAGACCTGGTGCAGAAACCCCTCTTGCGGACTGACGCTGACAGTGATCGACCCGTCATACAGAAGGATCGGCTGACGCAACTGCCCGTTCCATTCGCGGAATGTCACTTTCTGTCCTTTGAATGCGGCAAGCTCAAACTCGTCCGACAGAGCATAATCCCGAACACCTTCGGGCTCTGCCGTACTGGCGCGGGTCACGGCCTCGCCGATCACGCGCAGTGCAAGCCAGGTGTTGTAGTCTTCGGGGCGGACATAACGGCCTGTCAGATCCTCGAAACGGGTCTGGAACTGGGTCGCGCCCCATGCCTCATGCGCGCCGTGAAACGTCGTCGGACGCAAGCCGCCTGACCCCATCACCGGGCGCGGAGTCCAAAGGTGATAGGACAGATAGCGCGCGAAATAATCAGTTTCGTCTGCGGCAATCACAACGTCATGGTCTCGCGCATCTTGCGTGTCCAATGGCAATTGGCGCTGAACAAGGACATGACCGGAATCCGTTCTACGAGATCCCCCGGTATCCGCAAAGGTTCGATCTTCTGCAATCTTCGCGCCAAACTTTTTGGCTGCGCGGCGATACACGTCTGCAAGCTGGACATCCTCGGGGTTGGATCCGGCCAACAGGAACCAGTCGCCCCATTTCTTCCAGACGGCAAACTGTGCAACCGCATCGGCCTTCATGGCGCGGGACGGGGCGATATGAAGCAGGTTGCCCCGGCAGTTTGCGTTGCGAAGATCGACATCAGGTGCAGACACGTTGAAAACAAGCGCCCCGGACTCTGCCGCCTTGTCCGTCAGGCGCAACATGTCAGGCGCTTTGGCCAAAAGGACGATCAGGCGCACGCCTCCGGCAAGGATCTGGTCCATTGCGGCATCAGCTTCTTCCGGCGGAACGGCCATCGTGATGGTCTCGTAGGTATGTCCCAGAAATCCGCCCGTGGTTCCGTTATCCTCATCCCCAAGCGCGGCACCGGCAAACCCCAGGTCGTCCGGTTTCAGATCATATCGCGAGATCGGCAGAAGCGACGGATAGTCGATTCGCAGCACCGCAGCCTTCACATCCAGCGCCGCGGCGGTCATCGCGGATGCACACCAAAGAAGCGCCGCAAGCAGCGGCAGCAGGCGAGTATTCAAGATGTCCTCCCGTTGCCTGAAAGTCAGAGTTCAGATTGAAACACCCGGAGCATAGCGCCCCGAAAAACGGAACCGATACTTTTGGCCGTGTTGTAAAACAAAGCCTATCAGCTTCATCATTGAGCTCGATTCTTATTTTATAAGAATGCGCGTATATGGTTGATCTTGCTGCGGTTTCCCGCGACACCCGCCGATTTTTCAGGGGATGTGACGGGTGACTGGCGAGGTGCGCCCGGCCGTCAGGTCTGACAGAAGAAACGCCGCGAGCGCGCAGCGTCAGCCAACGCTCTGCGCATTCAGGGAGGACATGGAATGCATCGACGATTTCTTCTTGCCGCAACCGCCGCTCTGCTGGTTCCGGGTCTGGTTTGGGCCCACGGGCCGACCCGGCAGAAAGTCACGCTGACTGCCGAGGTCGCAGCCTCACCAGAGGAAGTCTGGGCCGTTGTCGGGAACTTTGATGACATGTCGTGGCATCCGGCTGTTTTTGCGACCGAAGGAAACGGCGGCAACGAGGTCGATGCGACCCGATTGCTGACACTTGGCCAGGAAGGCGGTCCGACGATCAATGAAATTCTGTACAAGTACAGCGCGGAAAAAATGAGCTACTCCTACCGGATCAGCGAGGTCGCGGTAGAGGTGCTGCCTGTCACCAACTATTCGTCGCATCTGACGGTAAAACCGCGCGACGGAGGTGGTTCGATCATCGAATGGCGCGGTGCCTTCTATCGCGGGTATCCAAACAACGATCCTCCGGCCGAGTTGAATGACGAAGCCGCCATTGCCGCCGTGACCGGCGTCTATCGGGCAGGTCTCGACGCGTTGATCGAGCGGTTCGGTGCGGCAAGTTAGCCAACTGCTGATGTTGTTTTTGGCGCTCTCTGGCAGCCCGACACTGGCACAGACAGCATTCATCACCTGTCAGAACGGTGAGGAACTAAGCCGGATGGATCTTGCGCGGATGCAGGAAACGGCCCGCTGGCCCCTTCCTGGCAAGCCTGCGGGTGTGGCGGTTGGTCTGGATGAGACGCTGTTCACCGTGTCCCCGGACAGCAAGATGGTCAGGCGTTTGTCTGCCGAGACCGGTGAAACGATCGCACAAGTTACGCTTGAAGGGGGGCCGATTGGAATCGCACTGGATCAGGATCGCGGGCGGGTTTTCGTCTCGGACTGGTACAACGCCCGACTGTGGGTGCTGGACAGTGAAACTCTGAAAGTTCAATCCGAGTTGCCCACCGGAGCCGCCCCGGCGGGTATTGCGATGTCGAAAGACGGGCGTTTTCTGGCGTCGGCCGACAAGGACGCGGACCAGGTGTCGGTTTTCGATGCCGACACTCTTCAGCCTCTGCACCGCAGCCCGGTTGGATCACGCCCCTTCGGGCTGCGTTTTGACCCGGATGGGCGTCTGTTCGTCGGCAATGTCGGCAACAATGATGTCAGCGTGGTCGATGCGGAAACTGGCGCCGTTCTCGCAACGGTCCCGGTCGGGGAACGCCCTTACAGCATCGCCTTCGCCCACGGCCGGGCGTTCGTCACGAACCAATATGCCAATACGCTCAGCGTCATATCTCTGGAGACGCTCGAACATGAGGGCGTGGTTGATGTTGGAGAATACCCCGAAGGCATTGATGCGACGGCGGGCGAAGATCTTCTGGTCATCGCAAACTGGTTCGACAACACCGTCAGCATCGTGGACCCGCAGGCACTGTCGGTGGTAGAAACTATGGAAACCTGTGATGGGCCCCGTGCCTTTGGCAGGTTCCTGCAAGGAGGACGACCATGAAAGTTTCTCATCTGATTGCAGTCCTGTTCTGTGTGCTGGCGGCTCCGGTTTGGGCATCCAACGAGGCATGGGAAAATGTCCGAGCGATGTTGTATGGCGACCGACTGATGCAAAACGGAGATGCGTTCATCGCGATTGATGCCCCCTATCGCACGCCCGATGATGCGCGGGCTCAACTGGCGGCTCAGGTTGCGGCCCCTCGGGGAACGAAAGTGGCCAAGGTGACGTTGGTGCTGGACGAAAACCCGATGCCGGTTTCTGCCGTGTTCGAGTTGGAAGAACCATTGCCGGGTTTCTACTTCGACGTGACCATGCGCGTGAACGGCCCGACCCCGATGCATGTCATCGCCGAAACCACGGATGGCCGCCTTTGGGTATCGGAAACTTTCGTCAAAACCTCGGGCCTTGGCGCTTGCGCGGCACCTCCCGGAACTGATCCGGAACTGGCGTTGGCAAACCTTGGAACGATGGAGGCCGAACTGGTGGGCCGCGTCCCTGCGTTGAACACGCGGGCACGATTGTCCAGCCTGGGGGCGAACCGGGCCAACAAGATGGATCTGAACATTGATCACCCGTCGCATTCCGGAATGCAGATGGATCAGATTTCCCTGCTGTTCATCCCGATGCGATATGTAGAGACCGTGGATATCGATCTTGATGGCGCGGGGTATGTCCAGATGACGGGGTCGATTTCACTGTCCGAAAACCCAAGGGTCGGGATTTCCGTTCCAAGCAGGGCGCAAGCGGTTGACGTGACCATGACGGATACGGACGGCACGGTCAGTCACTTACACAAAAAACTGGCGGGTTTTTAGATCAGCCGCCTCCGGCAACGGGCTGGCCCGGGGCTGGCTTTACCCGTTCCAGCGGATAGCCCCACAAGGCCCAGCCGTCGGTACCTTCCGGGAACCAATAGACTTTGGTGTATCCCCATTCGATTGCGCGTCGGGCGGCATTCCAGCTCATCCAGCAATCTTCCAGACAAAAGAACACGAGACCGTGGTCGATATCGCCATCGGTGCTGGCTTCTAGACCGGTACGAAAATAGTCTGTCGTAACATCGGCAATTGCGCCGTAGCCGACATTGGGCAACCACAGTGATCCCGGAATGCTGTCGCGCGGCTTGTCGCGCCAGATCGTGCCTTCAGGCAGATTAGCCGGTTTGGGCGGCTGCGGCAAAACGTCGATGAACGCGACGCTTTGTTCCTGCCATAGGCCGTACGCCTCTTCCGGGCCGATGACCGTCCCGCCGGTTATCTGATCCGGCACCGGCGCGCGGTAGTGGTCCATGCGATAATCACTTGGTTCGGGTACTGTCTGCGCTATTGCGGCAGTCGAGATCAACGCAATTGCCACCGTTGCCCGCATCATTGCGACAGGTCCAGAACCTCTGTCCCCAGATCATTCACCAAGGGAACACCGGCCTCGGCCAATAACGAATTGATCTCGCCCTGGTTACGCCGGATCAGGGAATTCAGCTGTCTTTGCCATACCTTCTCACCCTGCCGCACGCCCATGGTGATGCGATAGAACAGGCGCGGTGGCAGCTCTTCCTTGACCAGCGGGATCACCTTGAAATCAGGATAGTCTGCCTTGACCAGTGGTCCGCCCAGCGGACCCCAAAGAATGGCCGCATCAATCTCACCTGTTTGCAGGTCATCCAGCATGTCGATGGCCGGGCTTTCCACACGTCGGTCAACGAAGAGGTTATAAGGCTTGGCTTGCCCGATCAGCCCGTTCCGCGCCATATGAGCCGCGGGTGGTGTACCCGCCACGATCCCGATCCGTTTCCCTTTGAGCAGGGGAGCGTTCAGCCTGTTCACCTGGACCAGATCACTGTCCATCGGCACGATCAGCGCATAGGCGGACGTGTAGTAGTGGTTGGTGTTCTGCACCAGCTCATGACCTTGCGCATAACCGATCACCACATCGCAACGTTTAGCGGCCAGCGTGTTCCGTATGAAGCCCGTCGCCTGCGGAAACCAGACATATTGCACGGGCAATTCCAGCTTTGCGGCAATCAATTCGGCCAGTTTGTTTTCAAATCCCGATCCATCCTCGGATGACATGGGATAGTTGGCTGGATCCGCACAGACGCGAAAAGCCGTTCTTGAAACCAGGTCAGACGTCTGCGCCGACACGGGCACTGCCTGACAAAGCCAGACGCAAAGTCCGAAAATCGGCAGGCAGGCCTTAGCCCATACACGCATCTTCATCCTCGCGGATCACGTCGGATTTCGCCTCTTTCTTGGGCGGGCGGCCACGCGGGATCGCGCCCGATCCATGAGCCTTCAAGTATACATAGATGTCATCCAGAAAGCACATCACATTCGGGTTGTCGCCAAATCCCGGCATTACCGAGTTTTCAGCGGCGTTCACCACTTGGCGGCCATTGGTGACGACATCAACGAAGTCGTAATAATCCATTTCCAACGCAGACTCTTTTAGAGCCGGCGCATAGGTCGAGCCCTCGCCATCCGGGCCGTGACAGACATGGCATTCCGCGTGATAGCGCCGGAAGCCCGAAAATGTCATCCAGTCCACGGTTCCATCCTCGGCCACGTTGAATGTCGGGATATCGTCTTCGGTGTAATACCGTCCATCTTCGGAATACGCGACTGCCAGATTGTCAGCGATCGCGGCAACAGGAAGGCACAATGCAAGAATTGAAGCCAGAAGACGTACAGAATGGTTCATGGAACGCTCGTTTCTTTTCAAGTGAATACCGGCGCGGCCCGATTGAACCGCGCCGGCCAGATCTTTGGCTTAGTTCGGCAATGCGAACACGGTCAGCTGACCGCCCAGCGCGGTATAGTCGCTGAGTGCGGCATAGCCACCCACGGCGCCCAGACCGTCATTCGGGTTGGTCAAACCAGCCGCCAGACCGATACCGGCCCAGCCACCGACACCGGACAGGATGCCGATATACTGCTTGCCACCTTGCTCGTACGTCATCACGTTGCCGATGATGCCAGAGGGCGTTTTGAACTTGTACAGTTCTTCACCTGTTTCTGCATGAACAGCCTTCAGATACCCTTCGAGCGTTCCATAGAAGACAACGTCACCCGCTGTCGCCAGCGCACCCGACCAGACCGAGAACTGCTCTGGCAGTGACCACTTGATGCTTCCATCAGTGTTGTCCCAGGCAATGAAGTTGCCCATGCCACCATGGCTGTCTGGTGCCGGATACATCGCCAGAGTTGCACCCACATAGGGCTGACCAGCGGTATAGGACACGCGGAACGGCTCATAATCCATGCAGACATGGTTGGTTGGCACATACATCAACTGAGTCTTCGGCGAATAGGCCGCAGGCTGTTGGTCCTTGGTGCCCAAAGCCGCCGGGCAGATACCGGTCGAGTTCACGTCCTCGCCGTTCTGTTCCGTCGAATACTGCGCAACCACGGCCGGGCGGCCATAGGTTTCGCTGTTGGGATCCATGTCGACGCCAGTTGTCCAGTTCACAACCGGGTCGAATTTTTCGGCCACCAGCAGCTCACCCGTCACGCGGTCCATGGTGTAACCAAGACCGTTGCGGTCGAAATGGGTCAGCAGTTTGCGCTGCTCGCCATCAATTTCCTGTTCCGTAAGGATCATTTCATTGATGCCGTCATAGTCCCATTCGTCATGCGGCGTCATCTGGTAGAACCATCTTGCCACGCCGGTGTCGATGTCACGCGCCATGATGGTCATCGACCAGCGGTTGTCGCCCGGACGCTGCGCCGGGTTCCAGGTCGACGGGTTCCCGGTGCCATAGTACATCAGGTTCTCGTCCAGATCCGCGGAATACCAGCCCCATGTGGTGCCGCCGCCGATCTTCCACTGATCGCCTTCCCAGGTGTTTGTACCCGAGTCCGCGCCAACCGGCTTACCCAGATGGGTGGTCTTTTCCGGATCAACAAGAATGTCCGAATCCGGCCCCATGGAATAGGCCCGCCAGACCTGCTCGCCCGAGTTCATATCATAGGCCGTAACAGACCCGCGCACACCGAATTCGCCACCCGAGATACCGACGATGACCTTGTCCTTGATTGGCAACACCGTGGCCGTGTTGGTTTCACCAATCGCCGGGTCGCCATTCTGGACTTCCCAGACGACATCGCCGGACTTGGCATCAAGCGCCACAACCTTGGTGTCGGCCTGATGCAGGAAGATCTTGCCATCCGCATAAGCCACACCGCGGTTCACCGTGTCACAGCACATGACCGGAATCACGTCCGGATCCTGCTTGGGCTCATACTTCCAGACGATTTTGCCCTCATTTGCCAGATCCAGAGCATAGACAATGTTCGGGAACGGCGTGTGGACATACATCATGTCACCAATCACCAGCGGTGAACCCTCGTGCCCGCGCAGAACACCGGTCGAGAAGGTCCACGCCACTTGCAGATCACCTACATTGTCTGCGTTGATCTGATCCAGTTCGGAATAGCGCTGATTTTTGTAGTCACCCGTCTGGATCGCCCATTGTTTTGCGTTCTCCATCTGGGCAACCAGGTCGTCATTTGCATAGGCCGTGGTGGCCAGTGCAATGGCAATCCCGGAGGTCCAAAGCGATAGATTTTTCATTCAATCTCCTCCCTTTCGTGCAGCGATCTCTCTCTGCATTGCAACACCTCACCCAGGTCGGATTACGGTGTCTGTTGATGCTCGCCCCGACCGACGGTTTTCCGGTCGCTTAGGTGGGAGAGCAATGCGATCTCCTACGACCCGCTGTCCTCAAAGGTCGCAAGATATGCTATGATGTTGGCCCGATCGTCCTCTTTTCGCAGCCCGGCGAAGGTCATCTTGATCCCCTTCGCGTAGTCGCGCGGTTTCGTCAGAAACGCGTCCAGTTCTTTGGGTGTCCAAACCAGCCCTTCTTCGGACAGCGAAATCAACACCGGTGAATAGCCAAATCCTTCTACGGTTGCGGCCTGACGTCCAACAATGCCGTTCAGCATCGGCCCCACCTTGTTTTCAGCCCCCTCGCCCACCGCATGGCAGGCCTTGCACTTGCGAAAGACTTTCTCACCCGCTTCGGGGTCGCCTTCGGCACTTGCGAAGGCGGGGGAAAGCATGAGGCAGGTTGCTGCGAATACCGTTCTGATCACTATCAATCTTTCCTTGCTATTTTCATTGGCTGAGACGTTCCGCGTGCCATTCGACATGGTCGCGCGCAAAACTGTTCACGAAGAAATACGAATGGTCATACCCTTCCTGAATTCTGATCTGTCCGGGCTGGCGGCGCTTTGCCATCATGTTGGCCAACGCTTCGGGTTTGAGCAGATCAAGGAACTGATCATCCGCGCCCTGATCAATCAGCAGGTCACCTTTCCAGCCGTGCTCTTCCAGCAGCAGGGTGGCGTCATGCGCGACCCAGGTGTTTTCGTCGTCACCCAGATAGCTGCTGAGCTGTTTACGGCCCCAATCCGACCGCGTCGGGTGCGCAATCGGCGCAAATGCCGAAAGAGACCCGAATTTGTCGGAGTTGCGTATCGCGATCGTAATCGCACCGTGCCCACCCATGGAATGGCCCGTGATCCCGTGACGATCCTGCACAGGGAAATTCTTTAGTACGATGTCGCGCAGTTCGTCGACGATGTAGTCATACATCCTGAAATGGGCCCGCCACGGGTCCCGGGTGGCGTTCACGTAAAACCCGGCCCCCTGCCCCAGATCATAGGCGTCATCATCGGCAACATTGTCACCACGCGGGGACGTATCGGGAAACACAACCGCAACACCGTAATCCGCGGCCGCCTCCTGAAATCCGCCTTTGGTCATCGCGTTTTCATGGGTGCAGGTCAGGCCGGACAAGTACCACAACACCGGCACCGGGCCGGATTTGGCCTGAGGCGGCAGGTAGACGGCAAAGGTCATCTCGCAATCACAGGTCTCGGACGCGTGGGAGTACACGGTCTGCTCCCCTCCGAAACTGCGGTTTTGCGAGATGGTTTTCAAACCCATGTCAGTACTCCACGACCGCGCGGATCGATTTACCCTGGTGCATCAGGTCAAAGCCGTGGTTGATTTCATCAAGCGTCAGCTTGTGCGTGATCATGGGGTCGATCTCGATCTTCCCGGCCATGTACCAATCCACGATCTTCGGAACATCCGTCCGGCCCTTGGCACCGCCGAACGCGGTTCCGCGCCATGACCGGCCGGTGACCAGCTGGAACGGACGCGTTGAAATCTCGGCGCCAGCGGGTGCCACACCGATGATGATGCTTTCACCCCAACCTTTGTGTGCGCATTCCAAAGCGGTCCGCATCACGCCGACATTGCCAGTCGCATCAAAGGTATAATCCGCACCGCCGCCGGTCAGTTCGACCAGATGCGCCACGATATCACCGCTGACGTTCGAGGGGTTCACGAAATCGGTCATACCGAAATGAGTCGCCATTTCGGCCTTGCCGTCATTCAGGTCGACACCAACGATCTGATCACAGCCCGCCATGCGACAGCCCTGAATGACGTTCAGGCCGATCCCGCCCAGACCAAAGACCACGCAACGCGAACCAATTTCGACCTTGGCGGTGTTGATAACGGCCCCGATGCCGGTGGTCACGCCGCAGCCGATGTAACAAATCTTGTCAAACGGCGCATCCTTGCGCACCTTGGCCAGCGCAATCTCGGGCACCACGGTGTGATTGGCAAAAGTCGAACAGCCCATGTAGTGGTGGATCGGTGTGCCATCCAACATGCTGAACCGGGTCGTTCCATCCGGCAACAGACCGGCACCCTGAGTCGCCCGCACTTTCTGACACAGGTTTGTCTTGGGGTTCAGGCAATATTCGCATTCGCGGCACTCGGGTGTGTACAGCGGTATCACGTGATCGCCGACGGTTAGGCTGGTAACGCCTTCCCCGATCTCCAGAACAACCCCGGCACCCTCATGGCCCAAAATTGCAGGGAAAATCCCTTCGGGGTCATCTCCGGAACGGGTAAACTCATCCGTATGACATAGACCGGTCGCCTTGACCTCGATCAGGACTTCACCTGCTTTCGGGCCGTCCAGCTCAACCTCCATGATTTCCAGAGGTTGGCCTGCCGCCACAGCAACCGCCGCGCGTGTTCTCATCTCCGTCTGTCCTCCCATGGCACCGGAATCAACCGCAGTCCGGCAGCTTGGGTCGAGTATGGGGGCGAGCACCACGTGCAAACAATTAAGACAATGGTGTGTATTGGGTTGAATGGACTTCGCGCGCACATTTCATGCATGATGTCCGCGTGGAGGAAAGCTGTGATGTCAAACGGCAAGCTGATTGTTTTGGCGCTGGCCTGTCTGGGTGCGGCTGGCCCTGGCTTGGCTGCGGATTTCTCCGATCCAACATGGCCGTGCATTCAGCGCAAGGTCGAGGACCTTTCGCTGGGCCTCATGTGGCCGTATCAGGTTGTTGACGGCGAAACCGCTAAAAACACTGCCGACATCGACGAAATCGCCGGGCTGTTGGCCCTGAGGCGGATCGAACTGGAAGACCTTCGGCCCCAGGTTGCAGAGTTCGCCGCGCGGTACAATGGGGATCCGGATATTCTGGGTCAGGTGTTCCAGCGCGTCTTTGACACCTTGTCCAAAAGGCGCAAGCACATCATCGCGGGGATCGGAGAGTTTTCGCTCAAGCAGATCGATCTGGCCGAAAAGATTGATCTGGCCAGGGTGGAAATGGACCAAGCCCTGTCTTCCGACCCGCCCGACCATGACCGCGTTGACGCCCTGGAAGAGCAGCTGGATTGGGATCAGCTTATCTATTCTGACCGTCAACGCTCGATCACCTATCTGTGTGAAACGCCGCAAATCATCGAGCGGCGCCTGTTCGCGATTTCGCAAATGCTGCAACAATTGACCTCAGACCAGGGTTGACGCAGCGCCCTCGGGGGCAAGGAGGGACACATGAAACACGTATTGATCATCTTTCTGACGCTGTCGCCCCTCTCGGCCCTGGGCCAGTCCCCGCTCAGCGGCGTTGACATGACCCTGCCCAAAATGACCCAAGCGCAAATGACCCGCGCCGATGTCGTGGCCCAGCTTGCGGCTGCAACGGCCGACGCCCCTGCCGATTTCACCCGGGTCTGGCTGAACAATCTCGACTTGTCCGGGTTGGATTTCAGCAACGCAATCCTGCGGGCGACGTCATTGAACGGCACCAATTTGTCGGGATCCACTCTGGACGGCGCGATTCTTAGCCAATCCTGGATGATCGGCGCCAACCTTTCAGGCGCATCTCTTGTCGGGGCCGAGCTGTTCCAGACTCAGCTCAGCCGGGCGGATCTGAGCGATACGGATTTCACAAACGCCAGAACAGCCGCCGATTTCACCAAGGCCAATCTGAACCGGGCGGTATTCAAAGGGGCGGATTTTTCGGCCGACATGCGCAACCAATCCATGGGGCTTATGCGCGGTGTTCTGTCCTCGGCTCGTGGATCGGACGTGGATTTCACTGATGCGCAAATGTCCCGCGCCGATCTGGAATTTGCCAAATTGCCTAACGCCAATTTCACCAATGCCGATTTGTCGATGGCCACATTGGGCGGGGCTGACCTGACAGGAGCCACTTTGTCCGGTGCCGATTTTACGAACGCCGATTTGACGGCAACGCGGCTGACTGATGTTCAAGGCGCAGATCAGGCCAATCTGAACGAAGCGAAAAACGTGGATCGGGCCATTCGCTGACCGGGCTATTCCCATTCGAGTTCAGTGAATGCGACCGTTGCATTGCGCGGGTTGTAGGTGTCAAACAAGTCCCAGTGCACTGCTTCTTCCTGAGCGATCGTTTCAACCGCATCCCCCAACCGCTGGCCACTGTCGATTGCTTTGCGTGTGTCGCTTTCCAGCACGTTCAAATAGCGCATCATATCCTCGGCCCCTTCAGGCCACGCCAGGATCGGCCCACCATGGCCCGGTACGATTTGGGTGACCTCAAGCCCGGTCAACTGTTTCAAGACGCGTTGCCAGCCTATCAGTTGACCATCCAATGCCGGGGTGTGCCGGTGAAATACAAGATCGCCGGTGAACATGACGCCGGTGTTTGCATCCATCACGGTCAAGTCATTCCCGGTATGTGCCCGGGGCCAGGCCCGCAGGATCAGTTTGCGCCCACCCAGATCAATCTCGTGCGTGGTTTCGACGGCGATGTCGACGGAAATCGGCCCAATGCCCACATAGGCGCTTTCGCCGATCGCGGCGCTCAGGCTTTCGACATAGTTGCCCAACCGGTCCAGCAACGCTCTCTCCAGCCCCACATGGCCAACAACCTGCGCACCTGAAAGGGCCAAAGGCTCTGTACCCAATGTGTGATCGGGATGCATGTGAGTCAAAATTACGTGACTGACTGGCTTGTCCGTCTCGGCCCGAATGGCCCGCCAGACAGCCTCGCCTATCCATGGTGCCGTTCCCGTGTCAATCACTGCGACACTCTCCTGGCCAATGACAAACCCGATATTGGACACGTCGCCCAGATTGTCCGCGTCGGGTTCCGCTATCAAGCCGCGATGCACGAACAGACCCGGCGCAGCTTCTTCAAATTCCAGAGCCAGGCCAATGGGTTGGCAATAAGGCGCGCCGCTGCGCCGATCGGACAGCGGCGGAGGAGTTGATTTCAGCTTCTGCTCGCATTCAGCCTGGGATCGGGCTTCGTAACCCGGCAAAAGTTGTTCTCTGCAAGGCTCTGCCGCGACCTGCGCGCATAGCAAAATTACGGCTTCAAACATGGCAGCCCTCCGACCGGAACATTGGCATAGATCTCTGCCCGAACCACCGCGCCTTTCGTCGGCATGTATTTTCCCCGCATTTTGTGGCACATTCTTGGCCACCGGTTGCCGGAGGAGACACCATGGCCAGAGCACTAGCACCCGCAGCGATCCTTTCTCTTGCGCTGTCCCTGCCTGCATGGGCACAGCAGCCGATCAAAAATCCGCTGGTCGACAGCGAAACCTGGAAGGACCTGCAATACGATGTCGTGGGCGACGCCCAGATCGGGAACGCGGACACGCTGCTTTCGCTGGACGCCCCATACCGGGCGCATGATGCCGCAACGGTGCCGATCGTTTTGAAACAGCTTGATCCCGATGCCCAGATTTCTGCTGCCACCGTCGTGATCGACGAAAACCCGGCCCCGATCGCCGGCGTCTTCAGCTTTTCACCGGCCATGGGTCAGTTGGATTTCGAGATGCGCGTTCGCGTGAACCAGTATTCAAATGTTCGCGTGATCGCTGAAACGCCGGACGGGCTTCATATGACAGGCCGGTTTGTCAAAGCATCGGGCGGCTGTTCGGCACCGGCCAGCAAAGACCCAGAGGTCGCATTGGCGTCCATGGGCAAGATGAAGCTGCGCAGCTTTGGGGAAGAGGCGCAGATTTCCACATCACGCCGAGAAGCTCAGATCATGATCCGCCATCCGAACTATTCCGGCCTGCAACGCGATCAGGTGACGCAACTGTTCATCCCCGCGCATTTCATCGACCATATCGAAGTCTGGCAGGGCGATGAGTTGCTGTTCACGATGGATGGCGGCATCTCGATCTCGGAAAACCCGGCTTTCCGTTTTGCCTACAATGACAACGGCTCGACCATGTTGACGGTCAAGGCAACGGATACCGAGGGCAACACGTTCGAAAAAGACCTGCCCAAAGCAGCGGCCAGCTGACGGACGAGCCTGCGTTTATCGGAAACAGACAACCTCGGCTTCTGCCTGCGCCCGGCGCAGGTCAGCCACCATGTTTTCGGCCAGTACCGCGCTTTTGAAAAACGCCATACGCTCTCCCCCGACCCGACGCATAGACAGAACAGTTTCCGCCTGTTCATAATGCTCATACGGCAGGATCGAAGCGATCAAATCGATCGAGCATGAACACCTATCCAGCATCTCGCGGGTTTGACCGTTGGTGACCATACATGCAAACACGTAATCCGCGCGCGCCGCGGTCGGGTAGTCATTGAGCCTATCCGCAACGCTTTGTGCTGACGCTGCAATGGGCGCGGCCAGAATGCCCGCGACCAGGGCCGTAAAGGTGATGCGGCTGCGTTCCCGAATTTGGCCTGACGTTTTCATTCGCGACCCTCCTGCATTCCTTCAAACCGCATTTCCGATCGATAAACGGCCGTGCCGTCACGTTCGGAAACAGCTTCCGCCACAAGGCTCAGATACCAGCCCGGAACCTCTTCTGACACCGTGACGCGAAGAACCAGGTCTCCGAACCCTTGCATCCGGTCGCGGTTCGGATCCTCGGCGAAAGGACGCATGAAAATGGTCCGAACGGGGATGGTTCTGCCACCAATCGCCGCCTCGCCTTCGACGATCTCGGCAGGTTGAACCAGCGCATCCTTGATACGGTTTCGGATGTAAAACGGGCTGCCTCCGGCGGACTCGGCCATATCCCGGATGGCGCTTTCATAGAAAACCATGATCATCGGATTGCCGACGCTGGCCGGAAAAACACCCATGGCGCGGTGTTTGTCATCTTGGCGAAATTCCAGATGGGCCATCTCGTTCCCGTCATCCAAAAAACTGAGAGAGATAAGACCGGTATCGCGTTCCGCCGCATCGGGTCTTAGCCGGTTTGTGACGGTACGCTGATAGATCAATTCCTTGTCACGTTCGATTGTGTCCAGAACGCCATTTTGGAACAGCAAATCATAGGCTTGCTCGGCATCAACCGATGCCGCGGAAACGGCTTTCAAACTCAGAAACAAAACGGCGATGCCGCAAAGAAGCCTTCTCATAACCTGGCCCTCCCAAGGATGAGAGTATGGGCAAATCGCCCCATGTCATCGCCGACTTTTGTCGGTGTTGAGCGTTTGCGCGTGCAGGGCATTCTGTATCTTCCAAAAGATCAAGGACCGCAGCCGAGGCAGCTTGACCGGTTTCGCCATAACCGAAATTTCATGCCGCAATCCGTCTTTGCGCAACGCTTCGCTGCGATCAGCCGTGATCAGAATCGCCGGAACTTGAGTCTGCGTCATCTCTCGGATCCGGTGAATGGCCATCACGCCAGTTTCCCCATCATCCAATTGATAGTCGGCCAGAATGATATCCGGGGGCATTCCTATGTCTTTTATGAATTGCAGCGCTTCCTTCGGCGACCGAGCCGGCAGAACACTGGCGCCGTTCTGTTCCAGCCACTGGGTTGTTCCAAAAAGAACATCGCGGTCGTTTTCAATCACCAGAATGATGAAATCCAACGGCACGTCGCCCGTATTGGCCAGAAGATCCAAGGGTTCGATGGTGCTTGGCCCACTTTCGACCCTGTCCATTTCTATGCTGAACACTGAACCAATGCCAGGTTTGGACCGCAGCGACAGCTTGTGACCCAACAGCCGGCAGGCGCGGTCCACGACGGACAAACCCAGCCCCATGCCGGACCCCAATGGCACGTTTTCGGCCCGAGTGAATTCCTCGAACACGCGTTCCTGGTCTTTGCGTGCGATACCGATACCCGTATCCCAGACCTGCAAAATGACCTTGTCGCCGCGCCTGCGGCACCCCACCAGAACCCGACCACCCGGTTCGGTATACTGGATGGCATTCACGACCAAATTCTGGATTGAGCGCAACAGATAGACCGGGTCGGATTTCACGATTTCCGAACACGGAACCACATCAAGCGTCACATTCTTGCTCTCGGCCACCAGCGTTTGGTCGCCCTGTATCCCTGCAATCATCGTAGCAAGGCTAACTTCTGTGGGTGAGACCGTGTCCGGGTCAGCGGTTTCAAGCCGCGATATATCCAGCAATGAGTGCAACAGTTGTTCAGCAGATCCAAACGCACCGTCCAACCGCTCCATCATCTCATGAAGCTCTGTCTCACGCGTGATCTCCAGCAGGGTCGAGATCATGAGTTTTGCGGCATTGATCGGTTGAAGCAGGTCGTGGCTGGCGGCCGCAAGAAATCGTGTCTTGGAAGAAACCGCAGCTTCGGCGCGTTCCTTTGCGATCCGCAGCGCCTCTTCCACCCGCGCTTTTTCTTCGTATTCCTGAACCAGCTTGGCGTTGGCATGGGTCAACTCTGCCGTGCGTTCCATAACCCGGTTTTCCAGGGTTTCGGTCGCGCGTGCTTCGAACGTTACGTCTTTCAGCTCGACCAGAAAACCACCATCCGGTAGCTGGTTGACCTGAATGTCCAATACGCGGTCTGATCCGTCGCGCACACGTTTGCGCAACCAGCCACGGCTTTTCAGCTCGTGTTGCCACTTGCCGATCCTGAGTTCATCATCGGCCTTGATCAGCCCACGCGCCCGCATCAGATCCAAAAGCGTTTGCACTGGCATATTTGCCTGCAAGACGGATAGCGGCAGGTTCAGTATTTCCCGGAACCGCGCATTGTGCATCATGATCTTCGTATCTGACGAAAACGTGCAAACGCCTGAGCTCATGTTTTGGAAAACCGCCTTAAGGTAGTCCTCCTGACGGTCAATAAGGGTTTCTTTCTCATCACGGTTTCTGCGAACAACGGATGTGATATCGGTCAACAGAATGACCACATTCTGAGGCGACGTGTATTGTGCGCTGAGTTGATACCAACGATCCCTACGCAGTTCGATCACGTCGCTGGACACCATCCCGGTATGGCAATTGCGCTCAAGCGCATCCAGCATTTTCGATATGCCATTATCGGACGATACGAATTCAGGACTGTTCTGCACCAACAGAAAAAACCGACCCAGGCTGAGGCCGGGCCCGACAACATCAGACATATCCGGGAAGATCGCCTGAAACAGCTCGTTGCACAGGTTCAAATCACCATCCGTGAACAGCGCAAACCCTTCTTCCATGGAAGACAGGGCCTTGACGAGGCTCTTGCGGGTTTGTTCGCGTTCGTATCTGGCGCTTTCAAGTTCGGTGGTCGCGCGTTCCAGATCGCGACTCTGCTTCATCACCTGCTGCTGCAACTCTATCGCCGATTGAAACGCCAGAAAGGCGGACGGGCCTACATCTTTCTGACGGTTGGCGCGCCGCATCAGCGCATCAATGATCTTGGCCTGTTTGGATATCTGGATCTCTGGCGGGTCGTCAGGATTAAGCATGATCAGCTCAGTTCCCGCTTTTCGGGTTCAAAGAAAGCGACCCCTACAAAGGTCTGGTTCATGTGAACGCCGGATTGCTGTTCGCCGTAGGTGTTGAAGCCAACCACCCGGTGGGATTGCAAAACATCCGAAACCTGTTTGCTCAACTGCTTCTGTTCGATTTCGAGTTTCCGCAGAATACAGTCGAATCCAAGAATGAAATCCGGGGCCGTCCCGGTGTTGTCGCGCACATTCAACCCAGCTTCGAGCGTTTCAATAATCTCCTTCCCGCGCCCCAGTGTCATGATAAGGCCGTCATCGATCGCCGCTAGAAAAGACAGGGATCCCCCCTCCATCGGTTCACGAATGGCACGTACATAGTAATTGAGGTTCTGTCTGAGAAGCAGCGGGTTTTCTGCGAATACCAGTGGCGAAAGATCTTCGGCCGCGCACCCGACCAGTCGTGCATATTCCTGCGCTGCCGGCGCCCCGTTGATCTCATACACCACCCGTTCTTCCGGGTTGGCGTCGGTGATGATGATCTCTGACCCGATGGGCAGGAAATGATCAAAACCGATACCCTGAAAACCAAGGTTGGTTTCAATCAACAACAGGACGGCAGCATTGTTGTGCGCGCTGCCACCGTGAAAAACGAACGTCTCTTCATATTGAAGGCCATCCCCGGCAGAGCCGCCAAATATCGGCAATCCATCCAGAACGGTTTCCAGCGTTGAAACCAGCAAGTCTTCCTGCTTGGACAATCCATCCGTAAACACCAGCGCCAGCCTGTTCCACCCCGCCGTGTGGCGGAATCTTTCGGCCAACCGCTGCGCTGCGGCAGCGATCTCCATTGAATTGAGCGGCCTGAGCGACTCGAACAAAATGGACGAACACCGAAAGTTGGACTTTGGAAAGGCCAACAGCAAAAGCGCATGGGATTCATAACCCGATCGCGTGATTTGACCTGCGGTAGTGCAGCCAAATACTGGAACACCCGCAAGTCTTCTGTTCAGGCAACATGACACCTCTGCCGGGTCAAGAGTGCTGGGAATAAAGGCCAGGACAAAGCAGGACGACAGACTGTCGATTTCCGCGCAGGCTTCTTCAACGGCGGTCGTCGGGTCCAAATCATCGGAACGGCCAATCGCAATGAAATTTGGTTCATGCTCCAGATCCCGCATGTGTCCCCCCTAGTGTTGAAGAAAGGATTTGACCTCCGGTTCGTGTCGCGACTGTCTGGCGACAACCGAGTCGACCAGAACAGCGGCCTGGGTCCGGTTGCGCACCCCAAGGCGGCGCAGCAAAGCGGTGATATGTGCCTTGACCGTCGCCTCGGCCAACGACAGCTCATATGCAATCTGTTTGTTGGATTGGCCCACGCAGATAAGCTTGAGAATTTTAACCTGCTGCGGCGTCAGTGATGAAAGCTCGGGGCTGGATTGGTAGACGGTGCTTTCGGAGGGCTTCAGCTCTTCGACGCGGTTGTATTCGGTGGGTACGTATCTCCGCCCAGAGCTGATCTCCTGAATGGCGTGTTTCAGGGTTTGCGCCGGCGTATCTTTCGGCAGAAATCCCATCGCACCGTGGTCCAGCAAAGATCTTACCAACTCTCCGGATGCCAGTGACGATATCACCAGAACCGGCGCATTCGGACAGCGCTGCCGTAGCTGCTGAAAACCCGAGATACCCGTTACGTCCGGCAATTTCAGATCGAACATGATCAGATCGGGCTTGAAGCCTGCACCAAGTATTTCAAGTGTCTGCTTCAGCGTGTTGGCTTTTTCAATTCGGCAGTTCTCGAAGCTCAGCTGCAACGCCGCGGCCAACGCATCGCTGAACAGCGGATGATCATCCACGATAAGCACGCTGGACACCTGGTCCACCGGTTTAGGGCATCCCGCAATGTGCATTGCTTCTCCTCCGACAGGAAAGGTACAGCATTTCCCGATCAGTTCAACTGTTTCATTTTGAGACACGCGAAAGATACCATAGATAACAAATGCTTGATGACTCAGCCGGTCTGGTTCCCGAGGAAGACCCTGGCAAACGCCTTCAAATCGGGCGCCGCAGCATTGGGATCAAAATACTGCCTGTCAAAGTCTTGCATGTGTTTGAGTCGACTGGATGAAGGGCCGTCGCGGCGCAGGACGGCAGAAGCCGCTTGCCGCAGCCTGTCTGCGCGACCAGCCCTGGCACTGCGTCGCAATTCCCGGGCCAACGGATCAAAAACCCCAAAGCGACGCAGTGCCCTTGAAACGGCCAGTTTGTGACCGGACATTCCAAACCCCAAACCGGCCAAAAAAACTACAATGGCGGTTGCGGCCATTGGCCAACCCAACAGCGTTGCTGCTGGCGCATCTGCCTCTGCGCCGCCAAGGTTTACGTCTTCGATGGCCGTGCCATAGGCAATGCGTTGTGGTGAGATGACGACCTCTCGGGTTTCACGGGCCACGGTATCAAAGTAACTGAATTGTAAGGGTTCAACGATGCCGGATGTGTCGTTTGAAGGGCGTATGGTCCAGCGCCAGAACGCATGGGTGACCGGCCCTTCCGGGGTCAGTTCGACAAGCCGTTTCTCAGGATGCGGGAAGATCAGGGCCGAAGGCGAAGTCAACTCGGGCATGGGCGGGATCATCTCGGGCGTCGCGCCCAGAGCTTCCAGTCGAATGACGCGCAAGACCCCCTCACCCGGCGCAAGTTGATCCGGCGCATTCGACCACTGATCCGAAATCTGCAATTTGCGAACCGGAAACCACCACTCCTTGGTGGCCGGGGCTTGCGCCACCTGAATGGTCAGCGGCTCTGATTGAATCTCGTGTTCGAACCAGTCGTCATTTTCGTCTGTCAGGGTCAACCTGTGCACAAACGGACCAATTGTAAGCTTGCCTGCCTCGACAGGATAGATCGCCATTCGTCGGGTGAACACTTTGTATTTCCGGCCATTGATCCTTTGCTCCGACCAGCTGTCCGGGCCCAGTTGCGCCCAGCTGAACCCATCCAGGCGGGGTTGGATCAGCTCTTCGCGCGTGATGTGCCGACGATAGACACCCCGGATCGTCAACAGCACCATCTCTTGGGTGAACGGAACCGGGGCATTGTCTTCGATGGCAACTTCGATCAACGCCTCGGAGGGCAGCACTGTTTTCGACTGCGCCAAAACCTGCATCGGAAGTGCAATAAGAAGCAGAAACAGCCACTTCATTCCGGGTTCTCCGCTTCCGGAGGCGAAAGACCAAGCTTTTCCCGGCGCTTGTGTTCGTGTGCTATCCGTGCCGCCATGAACTCACCCGGAACATCGGAAAGCTGATTGAGCCAGCGCAGATCGGCAACCATGAACTTGTCATCAAAGATGCGGCGCACGCCCAGTTGCCCGCGACTGTCCAATTCCGCCAGTCCCAGCATCGTGTTCGCGTTCGTGACCTCACTGCCGGTTCCCGCCGCCCGCGCATTCCCGCGCGCGACAAAACTGTCGGCCTTGGGGCCGGATTTCCGTTCGGGGAAAAGGCTCAACGCCTCTGGGGTGATCTGCTGCCCTGCGTAATAGGCGGCCAGCACATCGAAATTCGCCTGGGCATCCAGGTTTCCCCTGGCCATGGCCTGATCATAGGCTTCCAGCGCAGCGGCCAATTGGCCGGTCCGGGCGTAAGCATTGCCGAGGTTGTACTGGTTCCCGGCGTGCTCGAAAGCACTGGCTGCTTTGTCAAAAACGCCCGCACGGTAGAAGGCAACACCTTGCCAGTCAGGGTCGGAAAACAGTTTTGCAGCCATTGGATACAGACCGATTGCCAATGCGACGCGGCCGAAAGGGGCAGCGCCGCCCAGCGCAAAGGCAACGGCAATACAAGTGGCACCTGCAATCGCGAACCACCTCATGCCCCTTCCCTCCAGAACAAAAACAGCAGGGGGAGCAATGCGAAATACAACAAATACCGCCCCAGATCATGCCAGAACAGCACCGGATAGTCCGCCCGTATCAAGCGGGTTGCGGCATCATCTGCCAGCCAATTGGCCAGATCATCTGACTGGTCCAAAGTGAAGACAGCGCCACCGCCGAGCGCGGCGTGGGTTTGGATTTGCGCAGTCGTGCGGTGAGCCGACACCAAGGACACGCGCACCCCTCGTGCAGCAAGCAATGCGACCCGCTGCAATGAGGGTGATCCCAGCCCGTCCCCGTCAGTGAACAGGACGACGTCCCCGGCCAGGATGCCCGCCCCTTCCATCCGCTGCAAAGCCAAAGCCAGCGCGCGTTCGGGTCGCGATCCCTTGTCCGGAACGGTCTGTCCATCGATGAGCGACAGCGTTTGACCCAATTGGCGGTGATCGGTGGTCATATCCGTGGCGACATAGGCATCGCCCGCGTAAACGATGATGCCGCCGGGGCGGGACCCAAGCGCACTGACACCCAAACGCCCCATGCTCAGCAGTTGCGGCCAGCGGTCGCCTTCCGCCACGCTGTCAGATGCATCCACAAGGAACAATACGCCATCCAGATTGCGATAGGTCTGCGCGTCGCGCCGTTCGATTGCCGGGCCGGTCAGGGCAATCGCGACGATCCCGGCGGTCAGAAGCAAGGCAGCGGGTTTGAGCGGGAAGGAGCCGCCTTCGATCCGGCCGATCGCGGCCATCGCCTGGACAAGCTGCGGGTCGGTGATCTTGTCCCAGGCTCCGAACCCTCCGGCACGGGAAAGCAACCACCACCCTGCCCCGCAGATGACAGGCAGCAAAAGCCCCCAGACCGGTCTGAGTAAAGTGACATCCAGCTCAATCATCACGCTTGCCTCCACGCCGCCAACAGGGCAAGTGCGGCCGCCATTGCTGCGGGCCAGGTCCAGAATGATCGGTAGACCTCGGCCGTAAGGCCCGCGCTGTCCGTCGCTTCCAGCCGATCCAAGGCCTGAGTCACGTCGACAAGATCATCGGTGGTTTTGACGCGAAACGCTTCGCCGCCTGAAATTTCGGCAATGGCGCGCAGGGTTGTCGCATCGACGACGCCGCGCTCACCAGGTTCGGCGCTTTGCAGGTCTTTCGGGCCCAGAGCAATCGTATGGACCCGCACCCCCATCTCGGCCGCCAGTTCGGCCACGCCACCGGGGTTCGTGGCGCCCGCGTTGTTCACTCCATCCGACAACAGAATGACGACCCGCGACACCGCCTGGCTGTTGGCCAGGCGCTTCAAAGCAAGGCCCAGACCATCGGATATGTTTGTCGCACGGCCCGAGATACCGATCGTGGCCTCTTGGATCCGTCGCGCGACAGCCTCGGTATCGAAAGTGAAAGGCGTGGCGAAATAGGCTTCGGACCCGAAAACAATCAAGGCCACCCGGTCGCCGGCGCGGCGTCGGGCGAACTCGGATCCAACGCGTGTCACCGCCTGCAAACGGGTGATCTGGCGCCCATCGAGATAAAAATCCTCCCGCACCATCGATCCCGAAAGATCCAGAACAATCGCAAGGTCCCGTCCGGACACTTTCAGGGCGCTGACGGGTTGCAGTTGGCGCGGACCGGACAGTGCAAAAATCATGAGCCCCCAAATGATCCACAAAATCAGGAGGTCCGCCAAAGTCCGGGTCCTGGCCTGAGCCTGTGGGCTGGCCGCCATAAGCATTCCGCCTATGCGGTCCGGAACTGGGAACCCCCGCTCGAAAACCGGCCGCGGCTTGACCAAACGTGTGATGACAAGAGGCAATGGCAGCGCTAACAAGATCCAGGGGTCAGCAAGCTCAAACACGACTAGCGACCTCCTTTTGCAGGGTCGCCAGATCCGGTTCACCACCGGGTCGATAAAGATCACCCGTCAACTCTGCATAACGCGTCGGATTCTGAGCGCGCAGTTTGTGCAATAGAGCCACCCTGCGGCGATCCACGGACCACCCCGGTTGTTCAACAGATCGATCCGGTGGATCCGGCCGCCTGTTTGCTGCGGTCTTGACACTCAGCAACCGCAAGATGGCGACACAGCCGACCGAAGCCAGCGCCGCGATACCAAGAACAGCCGCGAATTCCGCAACCGCCCCACCTGCGGCCTCGGCGGGCAAATGGATATCCCGCAGGCTGGCCAGCATCGTGGCTTCAGAGAGTGCTTTCTCACTCATGCCACATATCTTGCCGCGAAAACCGACGAAATGCGACGAGAGGTTTGTTCGACCGGGTCACTGGCATTCAGGACAAGCGCAGGATGTGTTGCCACCTTCTGAAACGCAAGTTCGCCGGCAGGCTCTGCCCGGGCCAGATAGACCCGCTTTTGCCGCCCATCTGAAAGGCGGATCGGATACCAGCCTCTTGGCATCTCATGCGCTTTGCTTTCAGTCACAAGCAGCAGTCTGGGGGTGCGGCGATGATTGAGCCGGTCCAGCACGTCCGAAAAGCCCTCTCCCTGCTGATCAAAGCCAGACGCGATGATAATCTCGGCGCCCGTCGGCGTCAGGCGCTCAACGCCGGCAAGTGCCTGTTCCAGCGTCCAGCTTTCATCCTCACCTTTTTGCAGCGCGGTCAGACTGCGCGCATGAGCCTGAACCAGGCCACCGATCACATCCAGCATTCCGCGCGTTTTCCCTCGCAACGGGACGATGACGGGTGCGCCGGGGGTAAGCGCCAATAGACCGACACGCCCGCCGCTTTCAACCATGAACCATCCGATCAGGGTCAAGGCTTCGGCGGCAGCGACTGACAGAAACGCCCGCTGGATGCCCCAGAACATCGGTGCACGAAAATCCGCAACCAACAGGGCGACGCGGTCCTGTTCCTCCTGAAACTGCCGGATATGCATACGCCCCGTGCGGGCGGTCGTTCCGCGATCCAAATGACGAATGTCATCCCCGTCCACATATTCGCGTACATCAGCAACCTCGACGCCCTGCCCGCGCTTTCGGGTCAGAAATCCTCCGGGCAGGGCCGTCATTGTCGGGTTGCCGCGGTCGGTCAATGCGATATGCCGCAATGCAATCAAGGCCTCGGTCGTCAGGCGAACCCCCGCATGTGCCAGCACGCCCGTCACAGCGGCTCGACCGCATTCAGAATGTCGGCCACCAACTCGCGCGGCTTTTTCCCATCTGCAACGGCTCTCCAGGTCAGCACCATGCGGTGGGCCAGCGCATCGGGCGCAACAGCGGCGACATCTTCAGGCAGGGCGAAATCCCGGCCCCGCAGATAGGCGCGCGCGCGCGATGCCGAGGCCAGGGCCAATGACCCGCGCGGCGAGACTGCGTGTTCAATATATTCGGAAAACGGACCTTCACGGGTGGCAAGCACAAGCCGTACGATATAGTCCCGCAATTCTGGCGCGACGTGAACCGACTGCGCTTCGGTGCGGGCAATCTTCAGCTCTTCAAGCGTCATCCGCTGCGCGTCCTGAGGCCCATTCCGGGTTTCGGCGATGACCAGATCAAGAATCTCACGTTCCGTTTCCAGATCCGGCAATGTCAGTACGACATGCAGCAGAAACCTGTCCAATTGCGCCTCGGGCAAGGGAAAGGTCCCGTCATGTTCAATGGGGTTCTGGGTCGCCACGACCAGAAAGGGATCCGGCAGGGCGTATGTTTCATTGCCAACCGTAACCTGGTGTTCTGCCATGGCCTCCAACAAGGCAGACTGCACCTTTGGCGGCGCGCGGTTGATCTCGTCAACCAGCACCAGAGTGTGAAACACCGGCCCCGGAACAAACTCAAAGCGGCCTTCCTGAGGCTGGTAAACCGGTGTTCCGGTCAGATCAGAGGGCATCAGGTCAGGTGTGCATTGAATACGGGCAAAGCCGCCCTCGACAGCGTTTGACAGCCATTTGACCGCCCGTGTCTTCGCCAGCCCGGGCGGACCTTCTACAAGAAGATGACCACCTTCCAGCAGCGCGATCAAAAGAGAGTCCACCAGATGCGCGTGACCGATAAGCCCCTGCGACAGATACGCGGACAATCCCGCAATGGCGCGTGGCGGGTTTTCAGGCCTCGTATCCATATGTCCTCCCATAGCCTCTGAGGGCGCATTGCCTGCGCTCAGGCTACCCGGAGTCACCCGCCCGATAAAACACGTCAGATGGTATTACCTGGGCACACGAACCGAATTGGTGCAGCCTTCATCAAAAAGGGCTGCAAATCTGGGATTGGCCAGGGTTTCGTCTGCCTGCGCCCATAGCCGGTCATATTGGGCATCAATGTATTCGATAAAGCCGGGGTCTATGGTTTGATCCACCGGGGATTGCGCGACAGCATGCATCATGAAGATGTCAAACGCACAAAGACCGCTTGGGTTCGAATCCAGCAATGCGCGCATGAAGTCGTGCGAACTCCAAGGCAGGCGCTGCAAGTTTACCGGCGTTTCCTGCAATTTCGACAAGAACCCTGACGATTTGTCATATAGCAGGATGTCCATGCCAAAGGTGAAGGACTGAAACAGCTCTTCCAGCAGGATCGATTTGTGAAAATCGCTTTCCAGCTTGCTGGTTTGATCATGCGCCGGTTGTTTGACCACAATATGGGTCCCCTGCCCCCGATATCCAAAAAAGGTCTGTGCCATCGCCGGTGATGTCACCACATAGTTTCGACCCGCAGGCAAACCAAGCTGGTGGAGTTCACTGAGCCAGTCGATATCTGACGAAAGGTCCCGATTGGGAGGGTACCCGGAATACAATCGCAAAACCACGGTTCGACCGGTTCCACAATCGCGCGCAGATGGGCCTGCGTAGCGCATGGGTGTCGGGTGGCCGAAGCTGTGTTTCAGCAACGCCCGAAAAGTATCAAGAACGACAAGCGTTTGCGGATGCGGTTTTTCACCAACCAGGCACAGGGCTGCACCGGCCTGATCGCGGCCATTGATGTGAACGGGGATCGCCATGTCGCGCCCCAGCATCGTGGACCGCAGCTCATACCCCCATCCTCTCTGTGCAAGTTCGATATAATCGCTCTTTTCTGCACAAAGCGCGCCTGCAAAAGCGACAATCGCCAATACTTGCAACAACAGATACCGCATTCAGCCCCTCTCAAAGTGACGCGCATTCTATCCGGGATACGGGACTCTCGCAAAATTCTTTTAAATCCGCCTGGATGGGAATAACGATCCGTTAAGCCCACCAGCTGAGCAACCTGCTGAACCGGGCAGGTTTCGGGCGTGAATTGATCCTTGCGGATCATGTTAACCAGTTCGATGCCGGCTAGGGCAGATGCAGCTGAAGAGAAAGACCTGAAACCCAACATGGGCCTGATGCGACGTTTGATGACTCGATGGTCCTGTTCCACGATGTTATTCAAACACTTCCGCCTGATCATCTCGATTGGGATCGGGCAGCCAAAACCTTTTCAGCATTTTGTTGATTGCTTTGATACCGGCAGTGTTGGCCCGCTTTTGTCGATGACAATCTTCCGTGGCAAACCGTTCACCTCAAGCGCCCAAGAGAAAAACTCTGTCGCAGCGGCCTTATTGCGGCGCTTAGATAGCATGAGGTCCAGGGTCTTGCCGTGTTTGTTGATGGCCCGATAGAGATAAACCCACTCACCCTTCACTTTCACATAGGTTTCATCCATGCGCCATGAACGATCAGCGGCGCTTTTTGTACCGCGACGCATCCGCTACAAGACCGGCATATTGGTTCACCCATCGGTTCAGAGGTGCGTGATCCAGTTCAACGCCACGTTCCGCCATGATTTCTTCCAGATCCCGGTATGAACACCGTATCAGAGATAGAAGAAAACAGCATACAAAATCCCCTCTTTCGGAAAATGCGCGCCCTTGAATGAGATCGTCATGGTTTGCTCCTGTCATTTTGAGCACGCGCTACCAAAACGACGCTTGATCTGACAGGTGGGAACAGTGTTTGCGAAAGAGCCGAGCTGGACTGCAAATGTCCAGGACGGTTGACTAAACCCTTTTAATTGCAGTTTCGATTTGACCACAAAACTTATCAATATCGCGCTCCAGCATATCGCTTTCTCGGGTCTCATCTCTGACTGCGGATAGTTCATCTACAACAGCCCGCGCTTTCTTTTCTGGAGCCGCTTCAGCAATGCGCACCAAAGCTCGAATAAGGGCGGCCGTCACGAGGCCATTGCCCCGAGCGGCGCGTCTTAGAGCTGGCATCGAGTCGTTAAACAACGACTCTGCCGTGATGGATGGGTAAACCACCCGCACGGCTCCGTCGTCATCTCGATACACACCCGTGCAGAGCTTGGACGACCACGCACGGGCCAGAGAGGCCGACAGACGGTCGATGCAGACTATTGCGGTGAACGTGTCGTTGACACCCGGCGACAATGCCCGAAGTGCGATTTCAACGAGAAGATGGACAGAAAAACGGATATCTCCGTTAGGGTCTCGCGCGGGGATCAACGGAGCTGCCGCCGGCACCAGATCATTGAGATTCTCATCAATATCACCATAAACATTGGCCAAAATGTCCGATGGAACCATAAAGTCACCAGGCTGCACATCAAAAACGACGACTGCTCCTGCTTGTTTGGCCGCATGCACCAGTTCTTCGGTGTTGATCGAGTTCACATATCCGGTGCCCGAAGCCGGGACCGGGCGCTTGTCTCCCTCCTCAGAAATTGCCTCTGAGGATGGAATATCTGCACTGTTTTCGATCGCGGTGCTCACTTGGCGATCCAAGGCTTCAGAAATCCGCGCCGCCTCCTGATCAATGGTTACGCGCGTCGATACTGTATGGACGAAGAGCAGCAGCAATAGAACTGAGACGATCGAATAGATTATGCCAACCACCACGGCTAGGTTCACTGATGTGTCATCGCGTACCAACCACAAGATCATCAAGCTGTATAAAAACGTTGCTCCAAGTGAACCGACTGCAACCTGGTTTACCCTGTCTTCGCCAAAACGCTGCAAGAGCCTGGGGCCAATAGATCCTGCTGCCAAAGTGTAGACCAGCAGAACAATGGAATAGACCATGACCAACGCGGACATGGATGCTGCCGAGATTGCGCTCAGTACATCGCTCGCAGTGCGATTGGAAACGCTGAGCCAATCGGAAGCGGACCAACCCCAACGTACGAGCGCTTGCTCGGTCTTGAAGACAATCCCAGCCACCAAAAGCCCTGAAAGACTTATGGCAGCAGGGATGGTTAGGAACCCGCGAAAGTATCTCACTAATTCTCTGGGTGTTTGCATTCCAGTCCCCATTCACAACACGCGCTTTCTTGACGAACCCTGCTTTACGCGAACCGGTCGGCCGCTTTTTTCAAAGCACTCTGCATGTCATTCCATGCAGCCTCGTAGCCCTCTTTGACGTCTTCCCAGGCCTCGTCGCTGGTCGACTTCAACTCTTTCAGCTGAGCTTCTGCGTCAGACCTTACCTTGTAGAGCATGCTGAGTTGTTCCTCGAGCTCGATCTTGGCATCCGCTTCCGCCACTTTCAGCTTGGCTTCAAGAACATCAATCTGGGCATTCCAACTATCCAGTTGCAGCTGTGCCTTTTTCTCGTACCCAACGCGTGTCATCGTTTTTCCTTTCTTCGCAAACTGTGGTTCAGATCGACGGGAGCCGCCCACTAGGCCGCAACAATCGCCTTGAGCATCCAGACTGCTTCTTCATGCTTCGCCATCCTGGCGTTCATCAGATCCTCTGTAGCCCCATCGCCATAACGGGCGGCGGTCGCGGCAGTCTCACGCAGGTTCCGGGCAATCGCTTCGTGGTCTGCAACCAATTGTTTGATCATGCCCTCCGCATCTTTGACCATCTCTTCTTCGGTCAACTTTGCCTGACTAACCATGTCAGTGAACGAAATCGGTGCCACCTGACCCAACGCGCGCACACGCTCGGCCAATTCATCAGCGGCCTCGAACAGGTCACGATACTGACGCTCTGTCAGCTCATGGATCGGCAGGAATAGTGGGCCCACAACGTTCCAATGTGTGCCTTGGGTTTTCACCATCAGGATCATTGTATCGGCCAGTATTTCCGTCACCGCGTTGGCGATCCACGCATTTTTGTCGATGCCTGTATCGTTCGTTTCTTCCTGAACTTCAGACTTCAATACTTGCTGTATCATATTCACTCCGTTTCGTTGCTTATGGAGTAAAAACTAAGGGGGACACAAAAAATTACAAATAAAAACATATACTTATTATGGGTATCCGACGCATCATGGGGTGCTTCATGATCCTGGGTATCCTGCCCCACATGCCAATATTGATGTAGACACGCAGGCCCAATGCCATACATGCTTGGAGTAACTGACGTAAGCTACTGAGGTCATGCCAGTGTCTGATCAAAATCGACCACCAAAGCGCACCGAAAAACTGCAACTGATGCTCGACCTCGAAGAGCTTAAAGTCATCGATGATTGGCGGTTCGAGAACAGACTGCCCTCCAGAGCGGCCGCCATTCGAGAACTCATCCGTCGCGGTCTGATTTCCAATGAGTTTGAAGAACCACCGACTGATGCGCCTTCCGGCGAGTTTCGTGTTGTGGATGAATGACAGGAACATTCACAGAGCCCCGCGCGAAAACCATTTTTGATTAAGGTGATGTTCAATTCTCACCTTCGCGCCGGTAGTTGACCAGCCTAGCGCGCCGCGAACACATTGGGGACGACTAGGAAGGGCTGTCTTCAGAATTAGTTCTTGGCGCCAGACTATCCTTCACATCGGGGCTGGCGCCCAGCCCGCTCTCGGCGTCAGCAAGCGAAATTGCCTCATCTTCACCGACAGCAAGGACGGCAGTTTCAGGCGTAACCACCCTTGCCGGAGCGCTGACGCGAAATGCGGTCTTGTCACTTTCAGGTACGGCTGACTTGGCCATAATCCGCCAGAACGTAAATACAATCATGAGGCAATGCGCTGCCACAGTTGTCATGAACAGGCCCTGTGGCCCTAATCCAGTCATTGCTACACCTGCTATCAGCGGCCCGACAATCGATCCCAGCCCGTAGACCATCAGCAACCCACCTGAAACCTGAATCGAGGTGCCCGGCGTAGCATGGTCGTTCGCGTGCGCAACGATGATTGGATACATCGCAAAAATTGCAGCGCCGAACATCCCGACCAAAGCAAGGTTCATGACGCGCGACTCCGGCGCAAGAAGGACGAAAGCCAGGTCCGAAGCGAGAGCCACACCCGCTGTAAACAGCAAGACTTTACGCCGGTCCATTCGATCACTTGCAAAACCAATCGGGACTTGCGCAAAGGCTCCGGCTAAAACCGGAATACTCGCGAACAAAGCAATTGCAGTAAGTGATAGCCCGACGCGATCCGCATACACCGCAGCAAGCGTCCCAAATGCTGCATTTGAAATGCCAACAAGAAAGACCGCGGCAACCGCAACTGGTGAGTTTCGCCACAACGCCGGCAGGTCGAGACGCACAGATGTCAGGGGTGCGGGCGACTCAGAGGTTGACAGGGCTGTTGGTATAAGCGCCAAACAATAGACCATCGCACCAATGGCAAAGAAGATGAAACCTGTTGCATCTCCCAGTGAGATAGCCATCTGACCGGCTGTCACCGCACCCAGGTTAACCATCGTGTAGACGCCAAAGACTGTACCACGCGTATTGGGTTCAACCTTATCGTTGAGCCAGGACTCGACGATCATTGCCGCGCCAGCAAAACAAAATCCTGAAACTGCGCGCGACGGTATCCAAGCCCACGATTCTACTACCACAGCCTGGAAAAGGATCGTTACGGCGGCAAGAGCACACATTACGCCGAAGGTTCGAATATGTCCTACTGCTCCAACAAGCCTTGGTGCAACAAGGCATCCTGCAACATAGCCAACTGCCCACCCCGTTCCCAAAAGGCCCAGAGAGCTGGCGGAAAAACCCTCGAAAGAGCCACGAACGGGAAGTATCAGACCATGGACACCACCTGCGAACAGAAGAAGCCCTGAACCAAGAAGTAACGCTGATATCGGTAAGAGCTGTCGGAACATCGGGTCTAGCCTAATGTCAAACTGAGAAATGAGAAGCTATTTTGCTCGCAATAGCGATTTGGCGAAGGTGATCAAGGCTTTCTGTACAGCAGTTTGGTCAACCTTTGGCAATCTACTTTCGCTACAACCACTTCGAGAGTTTGAATACGACGTAAAGTGCAATTCCGATGGCAACCGACGCCAGTGTCAGCGCCCAAAACGCAAAGGGCGCACTCAAGCCGGGCATGCCAGCAACATTCACGCCAAATAGACCAGTCAGAAATCCAAGTGGCAGAAAGATCGCGGCCACGACAGACAAGAGATAGCCGTTTCGAGCAAGCGCATTCGCGTGTTCGGCGTCCATTTGCTCCTGAAGGGCAGTCAAGCGATCCCGACTTGCGTCCAGTTCCTCAAGTGTACGGCGAGTGCGGTTCGCGGTTTCATTGACCAATACGGATGCGTCGCTGTGAATTACGCTACTTTTCAATGAGGACAAAGCGTCGAGCGCATCGCGTTGCGGGCTGATATAGCGCCGAAGTTTGATCACCGTTTGCCGCAATCGCGCAATGCTCTCTGGTTTGATTTCATTTCCTGAAAGTCCAACCTCTTCGAGAGAGTCTGTCTCGTCTTCAAGTTCAAGGGAAACAGCCTCAATCCGCTTTGTGAGCCCCGCAGCAAGTTCTGCCAAAAATGCACCGACACTTTCCGGCCCCGAACCGCTTTCGGCTCTTAGACGAAAATTGTCTGCTGCCCAGACTTTGCGCACACGGGCAGATACGATAGTTCTTTCTGTGGCCCAGAGCCTTAGTGAAACCATATCCTCCGGAGACGCGTCAGGGTTCAAGTTAACGCCGCGTAGGTTCAGGATGATGCCATCCTCGTGCAGATCACATCGTGGTCGCGTTTCGGATTGAAGCAATGCTTGCGCGGCTATGTTTGGCAGTTGTTCGGATGCCCATTGCCTCAAGCCGCTGTCGGCGAGGTCGAAATGAATCCAGCGGTAGCCGTTTTGCTGCCTTGCGAAGGGTTCTGGCCAATCTGAAGAGACAGGGACTGCTTGGCCCGCTACTATATCAAACGCACAGATGGGAGTGACTGTTTGTGTGTTCATTGGCGATCCTATTTTGCGTCGATTGGGAAGCCAATGCATGCCAAAGACTGCGCGCGGACAATTCCCTTAACTGGACGGACCATAAATGGTTTAGCGACCTATGCCACTATTGGTTACGGGCAGAACAAGGCGCATTGAACACTGAGAATTCCAAAACGCGTTCATCTTATGAAAGGTATCAGGTGAGCGATCAATCCGATGTGTGATGGGTCATTTCCCTCTGCGCTTCCAGTTCAGATTTATCATCGTCGTGAATACGCGCGAGGATTTGCACCGAGTGCACATTGGAAAAGGCCAGAACAAGTTTGATGTGTGTCCCAAGCCCTCTTCAAAAACTCTAAAGCTGAGAACCGATGGGCAGAATACCTAGAAAGCCGGCGACTATGTGATCCCAGGCAGAACCCGTCGGTTCTGAGCTATATTCGAGGACTTTGCCATCTGCGTCCCGTGTGCTCCATTTTAGCTGCCCTGCCTCCTCCAGCGTCACGCGATAGGTATATGCCGACAGTGCTTCGTCCAAAGCGCCTAAGGTTTGAATGGTCAGAGCTGGCGAGTCGATCAAAATGCCCATTTCTGTATTGATGTTGACCGAGCGAGGGTCCCAATTGAACGAACCGATGAACAGATACCGGTCGTCCACAGCAAACGCTTTAGAATGCAGGCCAGACCGAGACTGAGCCCAGTTAATACCACGACGTTGGACCTGATAGGCGTCCGGCCGCAATTCATAAAGCTCAACCCCGCTACGCAGCAATGCTCGGCGTTTCTTTGCGTAGTGCGCGTAGACTGGTGCGACATCGTTTGAAGCCAGTGAGTTGGTTACGACTTTGACGTCGACACCGCGGTTTTCTAGTTCGTTCAACCACCTCACGCCATTGTTGCGTGGCACGAAGTAAGCAGAAACGATATTCACCTCACTTTCAGCGCTTTCGAAATACGGCAACAGTTGCGACGCAAGAATTGGACCTGAGTTCTCAAGCCCCGCGGCCTTGGAAGGTGGATCGACGTAGAGTTTTGCGGGCACCCAATCTAGTGACAGCGCGCCGTCTGCAAAGTTTTCCCTCGCCGATTTTCTCAGGGCCGCGCCGTACCGGGTTTGTTTTGCTTCCTCTACCAATTCACTCAACCTGTTTCTCGCTTCGCTAAGTGTGAAGTCTTCGGGTTCCCCGACAACCACGCGGGCCGGAACAGCGAATTCACTGTTCCAGTATGCGTCAAAGCTCTGCGATACTTCATTCACGACGGGACCGACGGCTAATACGTCCAAATCTGCATAGTTCATTTCTTCCCGTGCCAGAAAGTATTCGGCCCCGATATTTCGACCGCCTACAATCGTGAACACGTTGTCTGCGGTCATCGACTTGTTATGCATTCTGCGATTGATGCGTTTGAAATCCGTTAGTCCGGCAACGACTAGGCCTTGGTCACGCCAGAAAGGATTGAACAGGCGGATTTCAATATTCTCATGGTGATCCAACGCGGCTGTCATCGCGTCATAACCGGATGTATCTATGTCATCCAACAGCAGCCGCACCCGCACGCCTCGATCCGCAGCCTGCAAAAGGCTAGCCGCAAAAAGGTGACCTGTCGGGTCGTTGTGCAAAAGGTAGTATTGAGCGTCAATCGTTCGCTCAGCCGCAGCAGCCAACAAAAGTCGTGACACCAGAGCTTGCTCACCGTCACTGATTAATTTGACGCCTGAACGGCCGTCTTTGGGATCTCCCAGCCGATTGGCTGCTAGAGCCAATTCAGTGGTTGTGGCAGCGGGTAACGAAGTCGTTACCGTTTTTTCATAAATGCGAACTTTAGGAGCGCAAGCGACGAGAACAAGCGTGCAGCAGGCACAAAGAACTATAGTCCATGACTTCATCGGTTTCCTCCAGCAGTCACTCTTAAGTGACTACGCTTGAGGTCACGATTGCAAGTTTGTTCTATAAAACTTCAGGAGGTTTCATCGCATAGTGAGGATTTAACGAAACCTTGGTCGTCATCCTGTCAATTAGGGTCAGGACCCATTGATTTCAGCGGGGTTGCGTGACTCACGGTTCGAAAAAC